>JBGUEQ010000009.1:0-109418 GCA_041821265.1 Lachnotalea sp.
ATTTTAAGACTCCAATCTATAGTAAAGTTCATTAAAAGTGCAAGGAAAATGAGTTTCGGTTAACAAAACCCTTGCATTTATTATACTATAAAGTAGCCTAAAAGTCAGTAAAATCAATACTTTTTTGGTTAATCAGCAGACACTAATTAAACCCATCGTATTTTGAGAAAATATTGTAATTACTATATATTTTACTAAAGTAACTACAATCCCCAATCTGATTTTAACTGATTAAGAAGTTTCATTTCTTCTGATGTATCTTTTCCAGGGTTACTATCTGGATGGAATTTTTTTGATAAAACTCTATAAAACTGTTTCAACATTTCCTTATCTTCTAAATCGTGGTTACTCTGATTATTATTAAAGTAACTACCACTACCGGAAAAGTTTTTACTGTAGTTACTGTAAAAATCCTCTTGATAACCACGACTTTTTTCCTCATATTCCTTTCGTACTTCATAATCAGCCTTTATTTTGTCCAGCTTATCCTTATTCATTAGATTACCAAATACATCATAGCATTCGTCATATTTACTACTTGTACCATCCAAATCGTATTTGCTATTGAACTTGGTCTTATTAAGCGCATACACAGTTGTTACATTCTCATGTTCCTCATGGGTTATGTATTCCTCGGTCTGTCTAAATTCATTTTGTATTGATTCAATTAATGGATTTAGCTTTTCTTCCACCAAATCATAAATTAATTCTTCTTCTACTCCAAGTTCACAAGCAGCTGCATTAATTTTTCTATTGCAGTAATCATATACATTAAACCATTCTTCTGCTATATCGTAATACTTTACTGTACATAGTGAATACTGTTTCTTCTTAACTCTGCCATCTTCTCTGTAGCTTTGATGTATACTAACTTTATAGGCCTTTTTGACTGGCCTTTCAAAACGTTCATCACTGAATCTATACCAATAATGGCTCATATCCTCCCCATTGAATGACATACTCATAAAGCATGAATGCAATTCTTTGGAATGACCATTTTTATTTGGCTTCTTTGTTTCTATTTCTTGTATTACACAAAACACTTAACTACCACCACCTATATTGTAGTTATCGCATTAATAAATATAATAACTGCAGAATTACTTTTGCTTTATTTTAAATAGACCCTTTCTCCTTGCTCGCTCTGATCTAATCCCTTGGATATAGCCGTACATAAAAACATCGAAAAAAGCAAAAAAACCATTTTCATTACAATTTATTTTTAGCAACGAAAAAATCATTTCATAATTATGATCATAGATTGCAATGTTTTGTTTTCCCAAAATTTTTTGTATTTTTTTTGCTTCTTTTGTGGTCTGTATATGTTTTCTATATAACATCACATCATATAATAATTCTAATTCTTCATCCGCTTTTCCAATAAATTTATTATTTATTATAATTCTTCCTTCTTCATCTGCTCCAAGATACTTTACCGCTAACTTTTTGTAAAATTCAAACCTTATATTATCTCTATTTAATATAAGAATATCGTCTCCATCGTTATAAAACATTGTTAACGTCTCTATACGAGAACCTTGGAATTGCTTAATAAGATCATTTTTTCTTTTCTCCGTCAAATCCTCAATTCCACATGACATTATATTCAATTCTTCATTCACCATTAAATAACTCATATAGTTTTTCTCCTTATTGTGTTGCGCAAAAGCAAATATTTTGATATACTGAAACAAATATCCGACTTTGTGTGATGGACGGGTTACTTTGTCATTAACTAAGTTTGCGGCTTAGCTAATGACTTTTTATTGCATTTTATATAAATCTGTTTCTTCTCTAAATGACTTTCGTTGCATCATTACCACCACTCAACTTGATTATTACAAAACTTATAATGCCACCAATTACCGCTTTCGTAGCGAATGCAGAGAACATTATTTTCTAACCAGTATTCTTTGATTTCACCCTCCTCCCACGTCTCAAATGCCTGTTTGTGAGCTACCATGCATTTCTTTGATAATTCTTCCAGTTCCGATTTCATGTAATCACTCCAATTCTTATGTGAATTTAATAAATTTTACGAATCTTGCCATAATCACCCTGTTTAACTTCTTCTACCTCTGGATTTTGAAAATATTCTATTACAGAATCCAAATTAATTAAATTCCTCACACCTGCTTTATAAGAGCGTATTCTTCCCTGCTTAACTAACTTTCGCAAATAATCTTCACCGACAACGCTTCCTGGGTCCATTTCATGTAGATACTCATACACCTGCCTAATTGTTCTCATTCTTGGAACACATACTGTTACATCACTCATCTAAATCACCCAATACCTCTCTTGACTTGATTTATGCAGTTACTCTTAATAAAGACATACTGTAATGATTTGTAAGAATTTCCTTTCTTTGCTCACATGAAAGTTTAGCTATGATTAGCCCAATATCAATACGTTGAAGTTCTTCAATTTTCAAAATCTGTTCTACTGACAAATAAGGTCTTATGGAATTAACTTTTTTATCTATCCCATTCAGCTCTTTGAATTTTGAAGCTGTGACACCTAAAACAATTTTATTAATCATATTAATTTCATTGACGTAATGATAAAACATAGGTTTCTCATGAGCGTTCATTATTGCATCTGTAAAAGCTGGAAACTCAAGTTTAGCTTGCTGCAATGACTTTATAAAATCTTCCATTTCATTAAATTGTTGTATGTATGTTTCTTTAAACTTAGAGGCTTTCTTTCCACGATAACCCATTACCAGAAAAGTAAATCCATCTTTTGTCATGTTGTATTCTGGATATAGTTTCCCTCGAACTTTGTAATTTGATAGCTCAAAATTGAGCCGTGAAAAATCATTACTGCAATCTAATGTTTCTATATCTTTAAGTACATTTTTATGCTCTTTTCCAAACACCTCAGCCACTTTTCTACTCGTTGTAACTGGTTGTCCGTTTCTCTCTTGTATAAAGGTAATTGAATTCATAATTCCACCCTTTCATACAATTTAATTTTGAATTATATCTATTACTGATACGCTCAAATCTTGTGCTAAGCTGTTACATCTAAATATGCTAAATCCTTAATAGTTTCTAATCTTCTTTTACAATCTTGATAAATCTCTTTGTAAGGTTTGTCCATCGCTATACCTATTTGTATACACTTTAAAATTGTATGTTCCATAAGTGACAAATTATTAAGTTGAAATGTGTTAGCTTCATCGCGCTTTGTTATCCCTGCACTTTTATTAGCTAATTTAGAATATGTAACATATAGCTTATCCGAATGAGTTGAACCTTGCTCTTTTGCATATTCAACTAATTGTTTAATTACATCAGTTTCAGAGTTTCTTATAATCTTTCCTTGCTGACGTGTTTCAATCCATACCTTTGATTGTCTTTCTAAAATGAATTTACGCATTTCGAAGAATTGGCGTACTAATTCAATTTTGAATTTTACAACCGTATCTGTATTTCTTAATAATGTAATTAAAAATGTTGCTTGTTGTTCATTTAATTGATACACTTTTTGCTCTTGTCCACTCGATGTAGGTGCGATTTTAAATCGCACCTTTCCAAACTGTTCAATGCTTAAGATATATTTGTCAATTACTCTTTGTACTGATCGATGTTTATTTCCAGTTCCATTTGCAATCACTAAACTATCCGTAAAAATGTCGTTACCTTTTATTGAAACTAATTCATTCATCTAATGACTCATTTTCGCATTTTACGCGACATACTGACTAAAAAAAATATTATTAATCTCATAAATGTTTAATTTTAAAACTTGAGCTATTAAATTAACATCTTTTATAGAAAAACTTTCTCCATTACCGCTTATTTTTCTATATAAAGTTGTTTTATCGACTCCCATTTTTTCTGCTAGATCAGATATACTCAGCCCATTTTCAACTATCTTTCCTTTTAGCTTATTTACATTAACCATATCATCCACCTCCTTAATTCGCACCATTTGCGACTATCTAAATATTAACACTACATTTTTCAAATGTCAATACGTTTTTCGCATTATATGCATATTTACTTTTATTTTTACTAATTTCTGTTGCACATTTGCGAATCAAGTGATACAATATTCGTAATTAGGAGGAATTAAATCATGACTACGGGTGAAAGAATAAAAAGAAGAAGAAATGAGTTAGATTTATCAGTTGAAACGATCGCTGACTTATTAGGAAAAAATAGAGCTACAATTTACAGATATGAAAGTGACGAGATTGAAAACTTGCCAACTACTGTTTTAGAACCACTGGCTAAAATATTAAAAACAACTCCTGCTGAATTGATGGGATGGAATGATGAAATATCATTTAACCAAGAAATACATGAAAAATGGGGATTTGAAGGGTACTTAAAATCAATTGGATGGACATATGAACACATAAGTTTTACAGATGGACTAAACTGTGATAAATGTCAAGAGAGACGATTTGCAAGTTGGTCTGGGCACCAGACTACTAAAGATAAATATCCTGATGGTAATTTTGAACCTTTCTGTGAACATTGTAAGATAAAAGATTCATATTATACATTGACGAATAGCTCTGTATCTTTCAATGTTTCTACTGATGATTTTGATAATTTAATTAAAGCTTGTAAATTACATTTATTGGATCAATTACAACAGTTATTTCAAAAAAGTACAAACAATCTATTTAATGAAAATAAAGAATAAAATACGAGGTTTACCCCAAATGTGAAAAAACATGTACAATATAAATTTATTGTACATCTTATTTCGTTACCTACCCTAAAATTTTCGGGTACCTTGCATTTCATCACCCACCAAAAACAATTAAGGTTATTATCGTACCAACGGAAGAAAATTCACCAAACACTTACTAAATTTTAGTAGGAAACTCAAATTCACAGCATAGGGAATCGCGTTAATACCATTTAAAGGGGTTATTATGCTTTATCTTAAGGGCATTTTGATAAATAGAAAACACTAGAAAGTGGGAAAGTACTATGGCTAAAAAAGGAAAAATCAACAAAGAAACTGGACAATTAGCTTGTCCTAAATGTGGTTGCACTAGCTTATCCGACCAAAAGAAAGGGTATGGTATTGGCAAAGGTGTCGTTGGGGCGGCTGTGTTGGGTCCCATAGGATTAATTGCAGGAAATATTGGAAAACAAAAAATTGTAGTTAAATGTATGCATTGCGGAAATAAATGGACTGTTTAAAATAAAAACCGCTCCATGGGAGTTGAAAATGGTGACATAGTAATTGTTCAAGTTGGCGAAGAAGTTTTATGCAGAAAATTAATAAAATACCCAGACAGTATACGGTTAATGCCTTTCAATCCAACATGTGAACCAAAGTATTTTACAGATGATGAAATAGAAAATCTTTCAGTTATTATAATTGGTAAAGTTATTGAAAGTAGGCGAAAATATACAACCAAAGAAAACTAAGGAGGATTACAAGGTTATCGTCACAAAAGACGAAAACTCATGATTGATATTTTCGCCAAAAGATTGTCGAAATAAATTTCATACTAAAATATTTGCGTTCTCTTATAAATATGTGCATTTGCACATATAAATACGCATTTGCACATATTTATTATTGTTTTCTAACATATGAAAGGATGGTTAATAAATGATAGTATATTATAAATTGTTTGATTTAGTTAAGAGACAAGGATTGAAAAAGACTTATTTAGTGTCCGTGATATCTGGATCTACACTTGCTAAACTTGGAAATAATCATTCTGTTAGCATAGATGTAATTAATAGGCTATGTTTGTTTTTAGATTGTCAACCAGGTGACATTACTGAATACATTCCAGGGGAATAGCCAAAACAGATAATTAAGAAGACTAAACCAATAATAGACACAAATTCTCAATTATCTGAATTGGATACAGAATTTTCAAAAAGATTAAATACTTTAGATGGACCAAGTGAAAGAGATAAAGAACTTTTAAAACTGATAGGCTAATAAAAGAATCTATGCTTTCCCATCTTAGGGGAAATTATAAAAGCTTTATCCTAAAGTTTCAGCCATTCATGACGAAAAACTTATAGTACCTTGATAATAATATACTTACCTAGGGAACCGTCGGGGCGATATTCTGGCCACCTACTTTTAAGAAAGGGGCTGGTTGCTTATGTACGTTACTTTTAATGACTTATTTACATTTGTTATTATGCTAGTTGCAGTCATAACTCTTGTTATAAATTTTAAGCATAAAAAATAACGCCCTCACCCGCAAAGTATAGCGTTATTTTTTGTTACATATTTACCGAGGTGGCTAGCTCATATCTAGCTGTCGGTTCTCTTGTTAAGTATATTATACTATTCTGTACGAATACTGTCAACAAACAAAACATTCCAAGATCTGAAAAAATACTACTAATAAGGGGATAAAAAGAAAGAGGGAACGAGTATGAAAAAGATTAAGACCATTATGGCATTATTGGTAATTACTTTGTGTATGTCAATTATCATACCTGACATTGTGCCATCGACAAATGCTATTTCTACGGTTAATGCTGCAACTAAAATAACACTAAATTCAACAAAGCTTACTATGGTAAAAAAAGATTCTTATTCATTAAAAATTACAGGAACTAAGAGAAAGGCAAATTGGACCTCTATCAATAAAAGTGTAGTAACTGTTTCCAAGAATGGAAAAGTAAAAGCACGCGGTAACGGCAAAGCAACTATAATTGCTAAAGTCGGTAAAAAGAAATTTAAGTGCGAAGTCGAAGTAACAACTAAAAAGAAAATAGATGCTAAATTATCCAAAATTTATACGTGGACATGTTCAGATATTTGGAATAATGGATTTTGTAATATATACCATTATATAGAAGATGGTAACGGTTATTCTGGTCAACAAATAAATATTGATAAAACTATATCGAAATTAAATTCCGCATTAAAGAAAAAATCATCTTACAACAAATATGTAAATTCTCTAACAAATAAAAAATATATAAAGTATATAAAATCTTGGAATATAATCAATTCAGAAGTTGATATACCGCATAAAATCATTAAAGAAACAAAGCCTGTTGCAAGTAGTAATTCATATTTTCCATCCGAAAAATTAGGTGCTGAAATATGGACATTATTTTCTCTTGTTTATTAAATCTTCATAAAAAACCGCCCCTACACCACTAGGAACGGTCTTAATAGATGAAACTCATAAACCTAAAGGCTATTGAAATATCACCATGTTCAAAAGATATTGTATCATATAGCCCTATTTAAGTACACCCATAAGGAGAAATAATATGGCTTCAATAAGAAAAAGAGGAAACACATATCAAATAACAGTCAGCAATGGTCGTGATGTAATGGGAAATCAAATAAGAGAAATGACAACATTCACACCGGATCAATCCCTGACAACAAATCAGCAAAAGAAATCTTTAGAAGCTTTTGTCTTCGAGTTTGAACAAAAGGTAAAGGCTGGTAAGGTTTTAAAAGGCGAAAAGATAACATTCATGGATTATACAGAATTATGGTTAAAGGACTATGCACAAAATCAACTTGAAGCAACTTCGCTATCCAATTATAAACAACATCTAAATGTTCGCATACTTCCAGCTATCGGACATCTTAAAATAGCCGATATAAACCCTTTACATCTTCAAAGCTTATATAATAACCTTACAGAGGATGGCGTTCGTTCTGACGGTAAAAAAGGCGGTTATAGCTATCAAACAATTAAGAAAACACATGCTATCATAAGCAATATGTTAAAAACTGCTGTTTATTGGCAAATGATAGAATCAAATCCATGTGATCGTGTACAAGTTCCCAATTTAGATAAATCCAAAGAAAAAAAGGTAAAATATTTTACTCAGGAACAGGCTGAAATATTTCTTTCTTTTCTTGATAAACCTCACACCACCACATATAAAGCGCATGCCCGCATAGATGATACTGGAAAGTCTTATACTGTAAATGATTATAAAGAGTCTAGGACCATACCTGAACAATTGAAACTTTTCTTTTATCTAAGTATTTTTGGTGGATTCAGAAGAGGTGAATTAGTTGCAATAACCTGGAACGACATTGACTTTGAAAACAATGCAATATCAATTAATAAATCAAGTGCTTATGTAGATAAAAAAACAATAACAAAGTCACCTAAAAGCATTAGTTCAAATAGATTAATTTCTCTGCCAGATTTTATTATAGCCATGGCAAGACACTGGAAAATAGAACAGGCTAAATATAAACTTGAATTAGGCGATCAATGGGTAGTTACTGAAGGAAATGATTTGAAATATGTTTATACACAGTGGAACGGAAAACAGATGGCTCCATCCACACCATACCAAACGTTTAAAAAAATTATAGGTTGGTATAATGAAACCGTAGAAAATGAAGATGAAAAGCTTCCAGATATTCCACTACATGGGCTACGTCACACTTCAGCATCATTGTTGATATCAAAGAACTTAGATATACAAACAATATCAGGTAGACTTGGTCATAGTAGTTCAAATGTAACTTTTGGTATCTATGCACATAGTTTTAAGAAAATGGACAAGGTCGCTGCAGATATTCTTGGTGATATGTTGCCAGCGAAAAAAAAGAGCATATAATGTAACGTCAAGTAACGTCAAAATTTAATTGTGCGTCAAATGTGCGTCAAATATAAAAAAGCACCCCATAACGGAGTGTTTTTCTTTTTCCCTAAATCGCTGAAACCCTTGTATTTCCTATGTTTTTCATTAAGCTGTTAACGAGAGTCGAACTCGTGACCTCAACACTACCAATACACTTTTGCCCCTTGTAAACACTGAGTTTTAGAGGGTTTTGACTAACTTTTGACTAACTTCATATTAATTTATTACATATTATTTCATCTCGTTTTATAAATTTGTAAAATTAATAATTATACTATTTTTTTATTATAGGCGATGTATATATACTGTCATTATCTTAAAAACGTAGTAAAGAATATTGCCCCAGTAATTAACACTTTACTGCAATCAATTTCTTAAATTATTAAAAGTTGTGTTAAGCGCACCAAACCAATTATAACGTTCTTTCTTCTAATTTGGTTTTTTTTAAAAACTACCAACTAAATAATCATAGCTGGTAGTTTAAGGTATAAATATTCAATTTCCTAATTTCTATTTTAGGTAAATCATGTTTATAATCTACCCGTTTTGTATTCTCATTCATTAAACAAATTCTACCGATAATTTCGATTACCACCATGACTAACTTCATTATGTGTACTTCAAAGTTGCACCCTATAATCAATGCTAAACTGGGATTGCAATAAAACCATGTATTAAATGAATTTAGTTACCTGTTGCTGTAACTTCACCATATATACTGCAGCTTGATGTTATTGGTAATGACATTGTAATACCACTAAATTTAACATATACTGTTACTGTTGCATAAGCTGTTTCATCAGAATACCACTTCTTAACAGAAGACCCTGAATACGCATATGTACCATTTTGAAGATAAGAAGCAGAATATCCAGCTAATGATGCACTTTTCCCATCATTATATTCCCATTTAAAGGTACATTTTCCAGTGCCTTCGTACGATCCGCCTGTATAGAATTCTTGATAACCCGTTACATTTGTTGTAGCAGCCGCCTGGACTTCTGCAAATGGAGTAGTTACAAAAACTAATGCTAACAATAACGCAAATATTTTTAATTTTATTGATTTTCCCTTCATTCTATCACCCCTTTCTTTTTTTATAATATAGTATATATTCAATATACTCTTGCAATCTTTAATTGTCAATATCTATAGACATTTTTATTATAAATATGTTAATGATACTTTATTGCATAATTCACATATTATAATATACCCTAATTATATTTTCCCAACATCCGAATTCATTTTATCATTTTCTAACAATTACTCTTGTTTTACTCTTTAGTACACCTTTTAACATAGTTTGTCTTTTCATTAGTTGTATGCTATGAATACGCTTTAGATTTGGAATTTGTTCCAGGTCCTATTCGCACATTCAAATTTTATATATAAGCTTATAAATTTGCGTTTAGCGTACTCTAACTATTTAATACACAAATCAAAAAAAGACCTCATTATTATGAAGTCTTTTTAGATTTTGCTCGTACGAGCTTTGTCTTTTATTCTGCCGGTAAACGGCTTTGTTATATATAATATACTATACTATATGATTTATGTCAATCCTTATTTTACATTTTTCATTAAATTTGTGTAATTAATACCTATTTGCTCGTCAAGTAAGTCTAATTTTTCATTTGATAATTTTATATTACTTAATACATCTTCATTCTTTTTAGGATCATATATTCTAATCTTACTAATTGTAGTTATCTGATTAGTTAATGCAATGCTTCCAGTTTTCATCTTTAAGACTTCTTTTTTCATTTGTTTAATTAATTGTTGACTTTTTTTTATAGCTTCTATTTTGTTACTAAATTCATTTACTAGTTCTATAAATCTTGTTTTTTCATACTTGGCTTGTGTGTCTTTTAATGTTTCAACATTAATTTCTAGTTTGGCTAAATCGTTATCTATATTTTCATTGCATAAATTTATTTTTGAAACCAAGTTGGTAAATAGATCATTTCCTAAATAAACTTCGCCTTTATGTAATTTATTTATATCAGTCCATGGTTTTACTGATGTTAATGGTACGATAGTAACTACTGGTGAATACAATGAATTTTCTTTATCCAATACCACACAATAATGTAATCCACCTTCCTCACTTCCTATATTATAGCCTAAATGCACCTTTAAAATTTCGCCTCTCTTGTATTTTCGCATTTTATCTGCCTTAAATTCTGTTTCAAAATCCAAAAATGTAATATAATCTTTAAGCCAATAGCTAAACTTATCTGCCTTATTTTGAATTTTATTATTATTTGATGCTATTAATTTATCAATATAAGTAGATATCTTATCAAGAACTTCTTCTTTGTGAACTTTTAATTCTTCTTTTGTTTTCTGCTTGCTCACCGTTTTCTCCCCCACATTTCTTAATATTTATACAACAAAGCCCCACTAAAAAGTGGGGCTTGCAATATATGCTTGTAAAAAGCTTGCCTTTTTATTATGCTGGTCTACAGCAGTGTTTGCATATATGTTAAATTATATGCAATACAGTACAGTTTATACATTTACCAAACATAATTTTAAAATATATATCCACTTTTTGTATTTTATCATTTTTTTTACTATATATCAATTTTTTTACATTATATATTGAAAAGTAGTTATACTAATTATCAAATTGTAGTTAAATCTTAATTTAATTATAATAAAATATTTTCAGTTTACCTATTACACTGTTATTTGTCAGACAAAATTTTCTTATCTATTTCATGTAATACATAACCCAAGACACAACAAATAGCAAAAAAGAAATACGTTTTAATTTATTCAGTACTAGGTAACAGGATATAGCCCAACAAACCACCAATGGCGATTGCAGATACAAACAATAATATTCTTAAAATCCTTTTTATTGCTTTTGTATCCTTTTTCATGTTCATCCCCCTAATAGATAACATATATTACATAAATATAACATATTGGAAAATTTAAGTAAATTAAAAAAGGCTGCTAGATTTTACTCTAACAGCCTTTTTTTATTTAGCCCATACTTGAACTAAAAAATCACAAAAAAATTGTTAACGAATGATGCCTTCATTATACATAACTATCAGTACAACAAAGAAAATTACAATTGGGCTAACAGTAGCTATGTATATAACAAAACTAGACAAACATGACAATAATAACAATATCAAAAATAGCCCCATTAAAATGCCAAAAATTTTACGCATCCGCTTCCTCCTTTTGTTTTTAAATTTCCAGCTTAAAAACAAATGAAAATAACATACGTTATTTACCTAAAAATACTATAAAAGTATTTAATACCTCCTGTACATATTAAAGAACTTCTTCTTTAATAAACTATACCTAATTACAACTTTTAACTGTTGTTAAATATCCAAATACATATCCTTACGGATTAATAAAAGCGCTTTTATTAATCTACACTTCTTACTAAATCATCAAAAAATTGAGTAAAATTGATGAATACCTCCTGTCATGCTGGATTAATAATAAAATATCATAAAAAAGAAGTAATGTCTATAGATAATTTCAATTAACACTTACTTGCGTAACTCTTATTATTATAATGTAGTGCAATATACCCACTTGGAGTTATGCCCCAGGTATCAGAACCATTCTTAATAATTTTACTCACCGTCACCCTAGTACCACTCTTTAGCACTCCCGCACTTGTAGCATGTGCTTTTCCGTCTTTTGTAAGCTGTGAATAAGACTTTGCTTTGTAGTTTGTTCCTGCTCCCATACGCACTTTTAAATTAGCTGTAAGCTTGTATGTTCCAACAATGTAGTTTTCACTCTCTTTTACCGCCGAACTGCTTGTTTCACTAATACTTATAGTGCTAGTTTTGCAGTCCTTTAAAAATAATGCTCTTTCTGCTTTTCTTCGTGTTGTCAATCCTGGAACTTCTGTCTTACCTACTTTATTATAAAGCAGCATCTTATCTGCTATGACACTTCTAGAACGTGTACCATTCGCTGTAAGAGCATCAATAGAACCTAAATTATACGCAAAACTTACCAGTGCATCAAACTCGTTTTGATTCCAAGTATATTTACCATCATATTTATTTACGTTTGCTTCAAATTTGGCAAGATCTGTTTTGAGATAACTCTCTGCCTGGTCCTGTGTTATGACTTGATTTTCTGTAACACCACTCGTGTGTCCATAGCCAATTGTCAAAACCCCTGCTCTACATCTGTATGTAAATAAAGCTACACCCTCAAATCCCTTAATTAACTCAATTCCTTCATCTGATATCTTCATAACATTACCTCTTTTCTCTCAATTGAAAAGAGAGCGATTACTCGCCCTCTATAGTTGTTGTGTCTATATTTATTTTCTTCTCTGTTTGACTTTTTAAGTTTTTAATAAGTGGCATTAGGAATGGTGGCATGTTTTCCTCTCCTACAATATCTTTTATATTTTCTAATATACTTATAATTTCATTCCAACAAATCCATAGCGCTACTATACATGCGACTAAGAATGTGAATGGTAGGTTAATACCGACTGTCTCTGCTGAATATTTTAACAACGCATCTACCACACACCCTACAACTACTAATAACCACATCATTACTTTTTTAATAATTCCTTTTATACCTATATCCGAATTAATTGACTGTCCACGCTTTGGAGCTGCAAAAAATGCGGTAATATAATCAACAATATTACATAAAATCATTAGATAAATTGGAATTGCCAATACACCTAAAACTCCTGTTAGTGAACTAAACAATAAAACAAATAAAACCTTGATTTTTGATAATTTTTCCATACTTTTTCCTCTTTTCTGTTATCATATTTAAATACTAAAGGCACCCTAATCTAATAGAGTGCCTACTCAAATAGTTAAACCACTAAATCTTCACAATCAAGTGCTATCAATGCTGCTTTGACTGCTTCTTTTAATGATGCTGGTACCTGTGAATAAGTCTTTTCGCCTTTCACGATTAAATATGCGTAAACGTATGCCATATGTATCACTTCCTTTCATAAAATTTATAGTTAGGCTTCTAATAATGCCTTAACTGCATCTTGTAGCTTCAACGGTACTTCTTCGATTGTTTTTAGACCTTTTCTAATAAGGCTTGCGTAAAGTTCTGCCATGGTATTCTCCTTTATACTAGCAACGATTCAAATATTTCAACGATTGCCAACTGTGTTTTTGTTAGTTCAGAATTATTCTCAGTAATTTCTAGATCATGTGCTTTCACAACTTTATTTAAAGAATCAACTTCTAACTCGTAAACAGTTTTTGAAGATAACAAAATTACAACACTGTATGTTCCTGACTTATTCTTTAAACTTGCTGATGTGAATTTTAAATTACTGTATTCACTATGAGTTTCATCCTCATAGGTAATTACAACTGATGATAAATTGCTGTCTGTCAAAGCTTCAAATACTTTCGAATAGTCACTGACCTTCGCAAGTTTAATTGTAAGTTGAATAACATCTTCTGATTCACTTGCATCTGCATCTAGCACGGATTCATCAAATAATTTTATTTTCATTTTATTTCCTTCTTTCTTTTATTTAGTTGCATAAAAATAGAGCCTATTTGGCTCATAATTACTAATTATTATTTTGTTAAACACGAATTTAGCTAAAATCGGAATAACAATTTTAACTCATAATGCAGTATCACTTTCAACAACTGGCACAAGTACAAATATCACAATGCCAAATATGGATAATTATGATTTTATCTATATTCATGGTGGAATAAGGCAACCTGCAATGCTAATTAAAACAGGTTCTTACTACAGATATGCAAGTTTTTCTTTTATAGGAGACACAGCAGCATATTATAAAAGTGGGTATGTAACATTAATTAATAAGACAAATTTACAAGTAAATTTATTTTATAATGCATGGGGAAGCACATCACCATTTGATATTTCTGCAAATAGTATTCTTGGAATACAAATAAGTCAATAATTTAGTGTTTATAGAATACGGTATATCTAATTGCATATACTTGAGTCCTGCTTCCTTCAACATATACATCACATATTCCTGATGCTAGGTTAGTATTATTTTTGATATAAAGTTTTGTATCCCATGAAACGCCTGGTTGCCACCCAGATTGTGCTATTCCTAAAATCGTACCACTTGGAAGTGAAAGAGTAATCGTTGTTTCACCTGCTGAAAGAGCAGGCGTTATATATTCACGTTGTGATACTTGAACTAAATTAGTGTTTAACGTCTTTACCGCAGTTGCCGATGCAGCCGTTGTTGAATCCGTAGTTGTCAAGCTATCTGTAAGCTTAACCGATGCAACTCCACTTAACATTTGTAATCCGGTACCTATTTTAATATGCCCAAGTACGGAACCAGTTGCTACGGTTCCAATATGTGCGATAAGAACACTAATAGCTTTCTTAATCTTCCCCCATAAAGTGTCATTGGTATCACCGGTTGCAATTGCAGTGAGTGTTGTTGGTTCTGTTATTCCAATAATTTCACTTGCATTAACATGACTTTCTATATCACTTAAATGTTCTTCTGTAATATCTGCATTTGCATTAAAATCATCAATATTGTAAAAATCTGAACTAGCTGGCTTTTTCAATCCATGTTCTGTAGTTTCCATATTTCCTCCTATTCAAATGGTTCGTCCCTAAGTTGTTGGTGAGTGAATCTGTTTAAATATCCATGCGTGTACGGATGTAGTAACTCATGCGTATTATACATAAGCGTAATGTCAACAAATAAATTAAGAGGTACTACTCTTTCACATAACTTTTCAACTTCTTGCTTTAACTTTTTGGTTGTTAGTGCAACTTTTATGCTTAATGTAAATGCATCACTATTCAAATTAATTTCATACCCATCTTCTCCACATAATGTTTTAATTTGATTATTCAAGGTTTCATAAGTATATGGTAAATCCTCTATCAATCTTCCTTGAATTCTAAAATTACGTAATTGCAATGTGTCGGTATCCAATGGATTAATATCAAGTATGCTTTCCCACCTTAAGGCACCGATTTCTGTTTCATCACCAATAAATGCTTCCCTTAACAAATCCTTCATTGAATCCCACAAATCTGACACCTGCGGTTGCTCTGCTTTCATAATTTGCTCTATTTCAGCATAGGTCTGCATAAGTTGTGGCAAATATTTAATAAGTTGCCTATCCAACTATATCCCCCCTAACTGGTATTGAATCAGCTGATAATGTAATATTGCTCGCGATTCCATTTAATAAGGTATTTGCTATGTCTTGCACACCTTCAACATTTAAGATGGCCGATTCTATTTGACTGATTCTTACAACTAGCGCACTGCTTTCTTCCCAGGCTTCTGATAATGCATTATAATAAGTATCAACTACCGCTGCAATATAGCTTTCGATATCTGCGAAAGTGTAACCACTCTCATAGGTTATTGTGCTCGTAATATTGATTGTAGTTTCTGCAACCGCCTGAATGTGTGAGATATGTCCAATTGGTGCAAGTCCATTGCCTTCCATATCAATGGTTGGATCAATCGTCTGTTGGATAGAAGCAATTAACTCTGTTGTTGGAACTGTATAGTTTGATGCAATCACAACACACTTTACATGACCCCCTACTAATTCTCCTGACTCATTCGTTGTACGATAGCATTTCACACCACCCACACCACTAATTGCCTTAATTTTTTCTTTGTAGTCAGCCCTATTGCCACCAAATGCAAGCGCATTAAATGAATTTCTCCAACGCTGTCTAAATACTTCCGTATCTTCATCATTCTCAGCTGGTATTAAAAGTTCTATTAACTCACATGTGGTAAGGCCGTTAATATAGTTGATAGGAATTAATGTACCAAAGTGCTTATTTCCCTCTACACCTACTGTTTCACACTCTACCTTATATGTATGCAACGTATCATCTAAAAGCTCCGTAACCACATAATTAAGAGTATCTAAATTAAAACGTTCCCCTATAGTAACGGATATATTAAATCGCCCTTTTAAAATTGCATTTGTGGCCTGCTTGGGTTCTATTCCCCTTGTATCTTTTGCAATCTTAATTAAATAAGCCCGATCTGCTGTATCGCCAAACATCTGTTGAAATATCCATTCAAGTTGAATATACATCATTGCTATTTCTGCACTGTTTGGTGCAAGTGCATCATAGATAATGGAACCTTCTCTTTTATCATATTTCACATCTACGCTATCTAGCTTTTCATCAAGCAAGGTTTCATAAGTCTTATCTTCAAACATTAATACTCCACCTCTCTTTCTATCTCTGTAGTACCAAACTCAGTATCAACCTGAAATGATACGGTAACTACATTCTTCTTAGGTGTATCAAATTCAAAATCATAGACAGCAACTATTCTATCATCTTGCATGAGTGCCTCTATAATTCTACGCTCTAATTCTGGTATAACATAAGAGGTAGGTTCTCCAATTAGTTCATCAAGTTCTATTCCATAATTTTGAGAATAAATGGTGTAGTCATATCGTTCTGTACTAAGTATTTTATAGATGGCTTGCTTAATGGCTTCTAAGTTATCACAATAATCAGCTATTCTATTTGTTTCTATGTTTAATTTATACGTATAAGATGGCTCACTGGTTTCTTCTAAATCTTCTAATATATCATCATCTGAATAACCACTTGGAATCATACTGGCACCTCCTAACTCTTGATTTTATCTAATATCAAATACTTTTGACCACCTTGTTGTTTAATCAATATTACTTTTTCATCAGTCTTTAGCGCATTTAATATTTTGATTTTTTTCTTACCCTTTATATCGTGCTTATGCGATACGCTACAAGTTTCATCTTCCGTTTGCCAATCCACTTCAATATCTACTTCATAGTCAATTACGTTATTTGTAAGTACCAGAAATTCTTTTGTTAAGCTTAATTTTTGCTCTACCTGAATGCTAAGTGGATTAGCGGATGTTACTGTTCCATATACAAACGTAGATGGTTCACTCTCATTCACTGCATCCATTGCAACTTTTTTAATTTGTTCATTTAGATTAGCCATTATGCTATAAAGTCACCACCTATCATTGTAAGGTCCATCGTATGAAGATTATTACTGAATTTATGTACTACCTTTTCACACAACATAAAATTATTTACTGTAATATCCCCCAACTTAAGGGAAATAATAAGAGATGAACCAGCTCTCACTCGTACATCTCCCCAGGCATCCTTTATTTTTAATTTTCTACTCTTTTTATCATAGTAGGAAAGTAGCTGATTCACTTTTTCATCTCCGTTTTCTCCCTCCTGAAGCGTATCAAAATATTGCAAAATTCCCCACTGATTCATATTGTTGCCGTCTTGTGCAATATAAACTTCTCGCTTTCCTGTAGTCTTATTGTCATAAGTAAGCTTAATTTTATTGTATGTCTGGTCATCGATACTGCTTTGATAGTCAAAATTTTGCCCTGTTTGTGAATCAATAACAATAGGAACTTTCATATCAGATACATTGTTTAAAGTTATACTTCCAAAACTATCATATAGACAATATAATTCATTTGTATTTAACATGGTTAAATCTAAAGCATTTTGAACAATATCAAATAATGTCTTATTGCTCTCTATTCTTTGAGGTATTACAAATCCTGTATCAGATATATTTCCTGCATTTAATCCAAAATCAGCACAAATCATTTGAATCACTTGCCCAGCTGTTAGTCCAGTATAGACATAAGTATCTTTATTTTTAAAATATCGTAGCTGATCATAACACGTATAATTAATACGCTGTTCCCTATCCCTGCTCTTGCTAAATATATATCCATAAAATATGCCAGTCCCATTTATTTTCAATGTGACTGGCTGTCCTTCATACATTGGATATCCCCTATCCTTTACTACTTTAAATACAAGTTTTGCCGGAGTTCCTTTTCTTTCGCTTGATAACTCAATACCCTCTTCGACACACGGCTCATATATTGCACTTGATGTATAAGTCAATAATTGTATTTTCAAAACATCACTCCTTTAGGCTTGGTATGGTAAGGGTAGAACCAACAATTAAATTTTCTGGATCCGTCAATTTGTCTTTATTCGCATTCCAAATAGGACTATATTTTAATCCATCTCCATAGTAGTACTTAGCGAGACTCCATATGGTATCGTTTTCTGTAACCTTGTGAGTTGTTGGAACACTTATTTTATCCGACTGATTAACTCTAGAAACAGTCTGCTTGATTGATACCGTTCCGTCTTTATTTGTCACAAGCTTGATTTTCTTAACACCATAACTAACATACTGTTTTAATTTCACCGAAACCACAACATCGAATCCCTCTTTTACATCTTCTTTAATGGTATAGTCCTCCAAGGTTACCAGTATGCTTGTTGAAAATAGTTTTCTTTTATTTGGTAACTCTCTGTAAACGGTAAACGAAAAAGGTTTTTTCTTTTTTTTGTACCGCTCTAGCCTGCCAAGATGATAGTAAGCACTCTTAAATCCGCCAGGACCATGTGGTACAAACGGATATTTTACATTTGGTATTAATAGATCAAACTCAATATCTGTTAGTCCAGCGGGCTTGATAATATTAACTTCTCCATTATTTATGAGATTTACCGTTTTATTATTACCGTTGATTTTCATAGTGATTTTATCTGGAATTACTGGAATCCACCACTTATTAAAATACATGCTATACATATTATCCGACCCCTTCCATACTCGCTGATGCAGTTTGACTTATTACATCCCCTAAGTATTCCGCTATACCATCTAAATCGCTCATATTATTAACCGTATTGCTTACACCACCCATATCTACTTTAAGCGATTTAAAAACTGTTCTATCAATGATTTCTCTCTCTGCAATATCTCTAAGGTATTTTAAATCTTCATCTGTTATTTCAAGTGAATCCGCTACTTTTTCAGCACTATCGGCACCACTTGCTGTATTACTGTCTATATTACCAAGTGAATCCGCCATACTTTCTGTAGTGCCTAATCCTTCATTATTGAATATTCCTGATACTTTAGAATCAACACCTTGTCCATATTTATAGCCTGTGTCCCACGCATCACCATATCCAATTCTCGAGTTAATTTGCGGTGCATCACGATTAATTGTTATAGCACTATCGTTCTTTCCCCAGGCTAGCACACTGTCTTGCAAAGATGATAAACCAGCTGTCCAACTAGTTCCAAATATCGCATCTATAATTTTAGTGACAACTTTACCAAGTGATAAAAACCATGAAATAATTTGACCAATTAAATTAGCAACTGCATCACCAAAACTATCAAATCCCCCATTGGCTGCATTTAATACCCATTCTATAATTCCAATAAAAGGCTCAACAAACATTGTCCACATATATTGAATAATTGCATTAATAACACCGACAATTGTATTCCATATAAATGCCCCTAGAACTGCAAATGCTCCGATAATTACACCAGTTGCACTATAACTAGTGCCAGCAAAATGATTAATTGCTGCTACTACTAAATAAACAATTGCAATTACTGCAATTATTAATAAGATAATCCATGTGAGCGGACACGCTAATAATGCAGCATTTAATCCGACTTGGGCTGCTGTTTGTGCAAATGTTGCTCCTGTTGCCATATACGTTTTTGCAGCATATATACTATCTTGAAAAGCTGATGCTGCTGTTAAAAACGCATGTATGCCCATTACAATATTGTGAGCAACAACTACGCCTTTGTAAAATATAAATGCTCCAGCTACACCATAAATAATAGGGCTTATCATATCCCAATTATCATAAACAAATGATGCCCCTGCTCCCAAAATATCAAACACCTGCGTTGATACAGTTGAGACCATGGTTAATCCATTCACAAAAGTATTTACCATGGTCTGAAATTTTTCGTTATTAGCAATCTCATTAATTTTTGTAAGTAATGGTTGAAACACTTTTATTGAACTATTCTGAATACTTGTTGCAACTTGTCCCCAAGTTATTGGCATTGTTGCAAATTTTTCATTAACATCATCTGTTGCTGCAAATAATGCTTGTTTAACAATATCCGCTGTAATTTCTCCGTCTGAAGCCATAGTTCTTAGTTGTCCTATTGGAATATCCATGTAATCGGCTACAGCTTGCATTACGTTTGGTGCTGCTTCGAATACTGCGTTGAACTCTTCTCCCCTCAACACTCCTGAACCTAATGCCTGTGTTAATTGTAATGTTGCTGAACTTATTTCCTGTTGACCAGCACCAGCTATAACAAACATTTTATTTAAAGTTTCACTGAATGCTACTACTTCAGCATTACTTGAAAATGCATCTTTTGCACGGATTCCTAATTGTGCTACCGCATTTGCTGTATCAGCGTATGAAGTTCTAGCTCTTTGTGCTGAATCAAATATCATATTGTTCAATTCTGCTGTTGTTTGCAAACCGTAGTTCATCATATCAAGCCTTGCTGTTGTCTGTGTCATCGTATCCGATATTGTTGCAATCCCTTTGATTCCTTGTATAGATGCATAGGCTCCAACTAATGCTATTGCTTTTCCTACAAGCCCGCTCATTGCTGCGTTTCCTCTTGTAACTTCAATATTAAACTGTTGTTGCCTATTGCCCGCTTCTTCTATTTCATTCGAAACTTGACTAGCTGCAATATCCATATTATTCAAAGCACCTCTTGCTGCGTTTATGGCTGTTGTGTTAACCCCTTGTCCTGTGGCTGTTTGCATTTCTACAAAGCTACTCAAACAAATATTAATTGATTGTGTCATTGTTCTAAATGCTGCCGACAAGCCGTCATTTACTCTTACACTTGTACTTACTCCTGCCATGATTTCACCTCACTTTTGCACTAAAAAACCACCTACATATAATGTAAGCGGTCTATTTCTATAATACTATTGTTTGCATATTAATTTTTTGACTTTCATATAATTTAACAAATTCTCTTCCTTTAGGCGTATACGTAACATCAAATCCAATATATTTAACTTCATTAGTATCATCCATGTATGTAATTATAAGATATGAGGTGATGTTTTTATCTGTTTTTGTTTTTACCCTTCCACCTATTACCGCACCTACTGCCCCAAATAAAACAGCTCCCGCAACTGCACCACCTGCACTACTAACATAATTTTTTGTTATCTCAAGGTTAGTTTTGATTGATATATCTTGTATTTTGTCAAATGGTAATATAAAATTAATACCATTTCCGTCAATTTCAATTCTATCATCACAATAGTATACCTGGCACAATGTTGCTTCTGGCAAGGGTAACCCTGCCGTAAGCCCAACTGATATAAAAATCTTCGGTGATAAACTTTTAATTTTTTCTTCAATATCTTTTCTAAGCTTTGGTTTAAATAATCCCATGTAATTATTCTCCCTCATTTATTTTTCTTTATCATACACCTCTGTAAAAATAATGGCAATTATTTTTTACCAGCTTTCTTTGCTCTTGCCTGCTCCTTCTTCTCTGTCTCTATCTTAATATCAATAGAAGCAATCACAAAAGCCTTTTCATATCTATCCATTTCTACATATTGAGAAGGCAATATTTTAAATTTATGAAGGCAATAGTATGCATAGTTTGAATCACTATCACCTTCATTGATTAGTTTTTTGCTTCTTCTACCAGCTGACTGTCTGTTTTATTATAACCACTGATTTCAAGTATCTTTTGACAATAGGATTGATACTCCCCATCGTTATCTAACATTTCAACGATTAACTGATCCGCACTCATAACCCCATAACTATCTTGAAGTTCCTTATCATTCAAGTTAGGGAATACTGTACACTTTGCAGCAATCAGACGGTTGAACTTCGCATTGTCTACATCAATCTTTTTACCTTTCTGGTTAATAGATGTACATTCTGTTCTGATTGCATCTGCTTCTTTGGTCTTTAAAGCTCTGATTTCCCATTCAATTAAGTTTCCTTTTTCATCCTTGAAACTTTCGCTTGCTGCAACATTTACATTTTCTTTTATCTCTTTATTCTGTTTTAAAAATGCTTTAAATTCACTCATTTGTTATACCAGCCTTTCAATAATCTCCTTTTAACATGGTGGAAAGTGTGGGAGGGCTCACACCTTGTCAAATACTTTTTCTATCCACCAAAAGTTACTTACTGCATACCGCTTAATATTACGAATGCTTGTGCAATATCAAATCGTTCTGCTGTGAAGTCTATGTCTTGTTCTAACCAGTCACCATCAGCATCAACACTACCAATAGTTGCTCCGTCAATGTTACATCCATTTACTGTAATACATCGATTACCCGCCGCACTGGTTGGATCCTCATTTGAAAGAACCATATCAAAATATAAATCCTCGCCTGTTTCTTGATACTGATAAATCATATTAGTAAAAATATCTGTATTGTGATAAATGGTAGCGGAACCTGTTATTTTACCACCATTGGTTTTATTACCATTGGTGGTTCTTCCGAGGATTGGAACTTCCTTTTTTGTTTTATCATATTTAACTTCTATGTTTTTCAATTGCATTAGTAAATATCTTTCATCCCCAATTGTTATATAACAGGAACCTAGCTTTGCGCTGACTGCGTCCTTCGCATTCATTGTTGTATCAGCAAAATACTGTAGATTCATTTTCAACATTTATATCACCCCTTCCTATGATGCCATAACGGTCATGTATAGTTTTTCCATAGCACAAACTGGCTGTACTGCATTGGTAACCACTACACTACGTTTGTCATTTCCTTTTTGAACCACTACATCTTCACTCTTAAAGTTTTCAATTGCCGTTAATGTCTCTAGCTCTTTATTATAAGTTACAATGTCATTCCAAAAGCTTACTCTACCAGCTTCATTGTTTTGAATCTTACCTAAATAACGTGTATTGAATAATACTGCAATATCATTACCTATCTGATCTAAAATTCTAATTACCTGGTTCAAGCTAAAGTCTGAGTTTTTATCCATAACAAATGATGTGAATGAGTTGATATCTTCTAGAACTCTGACCTCTGTCCCAACTTTATGGAAAACAAATTTACCTGCCACGATTGCGGTTACAAGCTCTGACTGTTTGTAATTCACATCGATTGTGTATTCACCGTCATAAATCAAGTTTGTGTTTGACTTATTCACTGCACATCCAGCTTCCGCACCCACAACCCAATAAATTGCTGAACACTCTGGCATACCGCTGTCAGACACCTTGTTTTTCACATTTATAATGCCTTCATAATCTGCCGCGTAATTGTATATTACGGTCTGAAACTTTGCTCCAACTTCATCTCTCATACGCTTTGTATATGCTACGAATAGAGCCTTTATCTGCTCAGTAGTAGACAAACATCCAAGTGTATTAAATGAATAGCTCTCTAGCTTGTCTAGCGCTGTCTGATACTCTGTACCAGTGATTGTTACTAAGTTAGTACCACCTTCCAACGCAATTCCTGCTGTTGCTGCTAGTGTTGCTGTAGTTATAAATGTAACATAACTATTTGCTACTAAATCGACCGCGCTTGCAACTGTCTGCGTATCAACTTTAGAGGTTGCAAGATATGTAATTACATCAAATTTGGCTTGATCATCTGCATTCACATTAATAATAATCTTTAAGTCATTACCTCTCGTGCCGCTGTATAATGCTGTAGCATAAGCATTAGTAGCCTTTTCTCCACTGTTCAATCTAAAAACATGAAGTGTCATAGCATGCTTGAATACTTCACGAATATTAAGGACTTCATCTGCATCATAGCTATACCCAAATATTTTAAGTGAGTTCTTTTCAAAATCACTATTTTCTACCGTAAATACTTCGCCATCGATTCCCCAATTAAGTTCCATAGGGATTGCACAAATACCTCTATCCGATAATGTTGCATCTGCCCTGGCCACGCTCACAAAATTGATATAAGCACCAGGTAACACTTTGTTTTGCGTTGTAAAACTTCCACCACCTAACATTATTTCACCTTACCTTTCATAAAATCTGAAATCTTAGTATCGACTTCGTCTAATGTATAAGATTCTGAATCCAAAAGAAGCACATTCACTAGGTCTTTTAAGTGAACATACTTCTTAGAATTTAATATCTGTTCTTTTGTAAAAACATTAACTGCCTTTTCTGCTGTTTCATTTTTCTTTGTTGCCATGCTACTCACCTTCCTTTAAATCAACGTCTGACTGTAGTTCCGCCATTGTTTCACCTGAAACAATTTTTAATACAAACATATCGTAGTTTACAAAGAAATGTAAAACTCCATCTTGCAAGTTCACATCCATCTTAGTTCCACGGACTAAATCAACTCCTACAGTTATGTATTCAAGTGCATCATACAACTTTTCTACCATATCCATGCATTCAACTGTATAATTTTCGCTCTGTGGAAAATAATGTACATCAAAAGGTTGAATACGTTCATATCTGTTTCCTAGCTTTTGTTCATTCGATGGATTTAATATTTTTATATAGAAGCAAGGTGTTTTTAAGTCTTGCTCTACGTTATCAATATAGACGGTATATCCACTACCTAAAGTTGTATTTAAGGCTTGCGATATTCCTATGTAGGTTTTATTTAGCATTACTTAAATACCTCCTTTAAATACTTTTCTAGCTTCTTCTGAATAAGACTAGGTGCCTGCTGTTCTAATTCTTTTTCCGATATGGTCATCATGAATTTACCATCAACCCAACCTTGATGGTTAGCTGTCCTATGTCCAAATTCAACATAACTTGCATACATGATGGGATTGGTTATCTCAACAATATAATTCCCATCATAATAATGTACCTTTAAAGTATCTACATACTGAGATGCCCCACTCGTTTTCATTCCTTCTGAACCACTTCCGGATTGTTGAGTAGTCCATCCTCTTCTCAATGTACCACCTTTTTTACCCGCTTCACTATATTGACCTACTGGTGTTCTTTTAATTACCTTGGCCAATAGTCTGGCCGCAAGTTCTTTTGCTACAGAACTACAAAATAAATCAATATCACTTTCTGATAATTGCTCCAGCTTATCCCTCATTTTCTCTAATTCTCTAAAATCACAGGAACCCCAATTTGCCATATTCCACCACCTAACTATACTTTTGAAATAACTCTAATTGGATTTCTTGGTGACTTGAAAATACGGCGGGTATTCCGCTTTTACAAAATTCATACATTCTTTCGTCTTGAACCACTGTTATCTTAGAACCTGATTTAATTTCAATGGAGGGTGATATAAATAATTTAGGTATTAAAGTGACTTTGTTTGCTCCATCACTATCCTTAGTGGTTTGTGTGCTAGAAAAAGACAATTTACAAGGCTGATTCTCCAATACTATGATTGGTATTTTTGATGTAATCTTCGTAATTGGATCAGTAACACTCTGTAATTCTATTACTGTGCATTTACCTTGATACATCCGTTCTATTGGATTCATCGTCTTATCCTCCTAAATTGTTTCAAGGTATTCTTATCCGATATAGATAGTCCATAAATAGTTTCTTTAGATAGGTTGCTATCAACATTGTAAGTATATGAGGTATCACCTACCGACACTGACTTTATATCAAACACATTAGTAGTTCCGTTCTCAACTTCATAATTGATGATTGACTTAACCTTTTTACGTATAAATTGTTCTAGTTCTAAAGGTAAGTCAGTCAAATTACAGTAGTTTAATACTGTTTGGCAAATATCTTTAATATCAATATCTCTTTCTATACCAGTTATGTTTAAATTCTTCTTAACCTCTGTTACCATTTCTTCTGTTGTCACATTCTCAACTCCTTAAAAAGGGAGCCGATTACTCAGCACCCTCTAACATTTTTATTAATGTCTCTTTGTTTGCCCTTGCATCATACTCAACACCTTTTTCATCAAGTAACGCTTTAATCTGCTTATTGGTAAGTTCAGTTGGTGCTGTTTTGGTTTCATCTTTCTTTACTTCTTTATTGCGTCTCATTCTTTGAAATGCTGTTGCACTCATAGGCTACCTCCAACTATATTTTGTGAACAAATTTTACAAGTCTAATGTTTTTCTTTTCATAAACTCTGGTCCAGTTTGCCGCTGCTTCTGTTTCCACATTTGTAGGTGATTGTCCAACAACTGATGCATTATTGAATTTAATTCCTCTTGGATGTAATACAAAATGTTGTCTGTTGATAAGAATATCGTCACCTGCCAATGAATCACGATCGGTTTCTGTAGGTACTGGAGCTGTTCCATTACCCAATCCAATTGCCCCTTCACCAAATAGATACGTGGTGTATACTCCTGTTGTAACTGGACATCCATCATCAACAATAACTCTTTTCCCCATGTATGTAGGAATGTTAACCACACCTTGAGAATCAGGAATAAATTCAATTAAATTCTGCTTCTGTAATCCCGCATAGGAACCTGAGTGCATACCTACTGCGGTTATTTTTCCAGCAGCATCACCTAATAATGTTAATGCATCAATAAACGAATTACCTGTTAATGTATTTAACCCATCTGCCAATGCTGATACATCCAAAACAAGATCTGACATGGAAGTACTTGCAAATGAACCTTTTAGCATTGAAAATAAAAGTGCCTGTCTACGTCTTGCCCAATATGTTGCCACCAAATCACCGATTGCAGCCATTGGATCACTTCCAGATAAAGCCTTTGCTAAATCGTTAGTTGACCATGCTTTACCTCTCATAAATAGTGCTGCAACATCTTGACCTGCTGTGATTTTTTCTGGTGTTAATGCTACGTTGTCAGATAACACTTCATCCTCACCTGTCAAATCATTCCAGTATGGCATATTGATAAGTTTACCGCCTGCTGATGCTAATGAATCTAATTCTGTACTGTTTGAAATAATACCTGCTTGTGACAAAGCAGATAACTCTGATGTTCTTTGTATTACATATGGATTAAATACTTCTGGTACAATGACATCTGCTATTCTTGTTGGCATATTAAATTACCTCATTCTTTCTTATTGTTGTTTACTGTTCCTTATACACTTGCCTTATACTGCGCTGCAAGCTCTGGGTTTTCTTTTAACAACTTACCTTGCTCTGTTAAATTAAAATGTTCCTTGCTCCAAGGATTATTTCCACCTGTTGAACTTCCGCCTTTGTTATTAGGTAGTTTCCCCTTTACATCAACTGTAAATAAATCCTTATAGGTTTCTTTGATTGCTGTTAATTGTTCATCAATACCTAATACTGTGCCATCCTCTGAAACTGATAACTTTGTTTTATCAAACTTTCCTGCTAGAAGGTCCGCATATTTCGTATCCGTTAGCTTTGCTTGGATTGCATTAGCGATGTTCATTTCTCGGATTTTAGTATCATAATCCTTTTTCATAGTTGCAATCGTTGTTTCATGTGTTTTGATTGTGGCTTGAAGTGTTTCGTTGTCTGCATTGTCTTTCTTAAGAGTAGCCATCGTGCTATTTAAAGTTTTAATCTGTGTATCAAGATTCTGCTTTTCCACCTCTAATGATGCAAATTTGTCCTTACTTACGTAACCACCAGTAGCAAGGTTTCCTAATTTGATTTGATTGTCCTTATTCTCTGGCTTAGTGTTATGTTCATTGATTGCAGTTTCCAACGATGCGTAATTATCTCCTAAGAGTTCTTTTAAAAATTCCATACTGCTCCTTTCAAATCGCGTAGTTTTTATATGAGGTGTCACCTCTGCGATACATGATTTTATATCTCTCCATGCTTGAGTTATTATAGTTTAAACGTCATTTCAGACAATATAAAAAGCAACTACAAGGTATTTCTATATTCTTGCAATTGCCTTAAATAACGATTGTTCTTAGTTACCCTTATCATACTGTCAACAAACCGTTTATCGTGGCTCTGTGGCAAGATATGATGTTCCACTAAGTATTTAATTTTAATTGCCACACGCTTATGTTTAATATGCGTATGGCAAGTTTCAAATGAATCCGGATTATAAAGGATCCATTCTTCTTTGATATGTGATTTCTTTATTTTTAACATCCAATCCCCACCCTATTTTTTAGTAGATGTTTTGCCCTGGCCTTATAGAAGGTCCAACCTAATTAACAAATATACTGCTATTCTATGCATTCTGTTTCTTTAAATACTTTAATCATTTTTGGTATTTGTACAGCAAGTAAGTCAACAAGTTTTTCATCATTGCAATAATTTATTGCTCCAGATTCATATAAAAATGCATGTATTATCTCATGCCTTGTCACCTTGTTTTTAAATAATTCAATTTTTTCAAAGCAACTTTCACTTCCATCGTCAACATCATCATTAATAATCAGCTGTTTCGAATAAAGTTCTGCAAGTCCATTTGCTTCTAGTTTCTTAAGTTTTGGGTATTCTTCTTCACTAGTACGTTTTATTTCATACTCAGTTCCTAATATACTAACTTTCAACTTTTCACCTCCGATTTCAGGATATAAAAATACCACCTAACATTTATCTGTTAGATGGTACTACAAACCTGGTATTGTTTCTTTTAAAGTTTTCAAAAAATCTTTTGCTTTACTCATAGCCGAATTGTTTTGTAGAAATTCAATACCTAATGGAGTTATCATAACTCCATTTGTTAATTTAACCCCTGGAGCATCTTTTCCACATATAGGAACTAACATAACGCCTTCAATATATCCATCCTCAAAAAGATGTCGCATGATATATTCCCAATAACCTCTCCCTATAGGAAATTCATCTGTCTCTGACTGTATGTAATTAATATCAACCCGTTCGCCTTTCTTTAAACAGCTATATAGATAGGCTAATATTCGATAGGCTATAACATAATAATCATCTTTTGCCATACTATCACCTCGCTAAAAGATACCACCGTCATAATCTGTTAGGTGGTATTACATTTGTTCTATTAACTTATTTGCTTCTTCCTCAGTTATTTCTTCATACGATTCATATACTGGACTATCTGGAAAAAAATACTGCGCCATTATTCCTGACCTTACCCATCCTCGCACTTTATCATATCTAAAGTTTTTACCTTCAATCGCTTTAACCAAAACACCTCTATTTTCATAATCATTAAGTCTATAATATATCATTTATTTTTGACCTCCGTTATTCCTTTTGGTGTAATAAGCTTATCTGAAAGTTCAATCATCTTATCTTCTAATTCAATATATTCATCAGATTCGTAATCATTTAGTTTTCTTAGTTTCTCATATATTTTATGTAGCTCATTATTTTTCAAATCAAAGCTTTCCTGTGTGTGATATTGTACTTCAAACATCTGCCCATTTGGTGCTTTAATAGATGTATTAATTCCCTTATATTGACTTTTGGGTTTCCATGTATTTTTAATCCTAATTGTATTATAACCTTCTTGATTAAACATATCAATACTTTGTAATGTTCTTTTTACTAAAGATTTAGTATCTGCACCTAATGTATATCGAACGATGTCTTTTATTTCATATTCATTTCCATCCGGCTTATAATTCTTTCTAATCTTTTCAAGATATGAATCTTTCTCTTTTATCTTATACTTTAATCCAAGGTTTTTCATATTATTAGACGCGGCAACTTCTTTTATCTTCTTGGTTATTTCTGATTCATTAAGAATCGCTTTGTTATAATACGTCATACCTTTTATTTGTGCCTTTAAAACACCATATTCATTGATATCCGTATATTTTATATCTTGAAATTCATCAACCGTTTTAGGTAGATGCTCTTTTCCCAATATTGTTTTGTAATTTTCATGTTGTTCTGTATCGGAAAGAAGATTCTTTTCTTTTTTTACCTTTATAGAATAATCAGAATCATTTTCAATAAACTCTTTATACCAATCATTATAACTCATATCTTTTACATACTGTGTTTTCCCATTTTTATCACGATATGCTCTTTCTTCTCCAATTGTGAATTCATCATCAAAATAAGGGACCGTTGTTGTTCTGCAATATACATGAAATGGTGGAGCAGTTAACCCAACTTGATAATCTGACATTTTAAATACTTGGCCATCTAACCCTTGGCATATGTCGGATGTATGTGAATCTAGTGTTGCTACTATTTCATACCGCTCTATATCTAATTCATTAAAGCAATCCTTTTGGCTTGCACTCGCAAAAAAAGCAGCTTCGGTCATTACTAACCTACCTGCATTATTTCTTGATGTATTCATTATTTGCGATATGTTTCTTATTGCTTTATCCGGTGAATCACCTCGTATAATTGATTGAGTGAGGTTAGTATATAGGTTGTTAACTAATTTTGTCTTATTTCCCCATATACGCTCACTAAAATTCTTTCCGTCTGGCGTCCATGGCTTTGATAATACCTTATCTATTCTTTTTGTATCTAACTTAGCAAATTCATGCCCAAGGCTAAAACCCTTTTGAATCTCATAAGCAGTGTGATAATAACCATCCGTGTAAATAGTTGTCATTAACCTATCAATATCATCTGATTGGTTGCCATATAGTACTTCTAATTGATGTTGCATTTGGACTTTTTGAGCTTCCAACCTACTAATATGAACTCGAGCGGATGCATTCTCTAATTCTTTCATCCATTCAGCGGTTATCGAATTAGTCTCACCAGCTTTGATATATTCTTCTACGGTCCATTTAAATTCCTTTAGTTCCTTAGAATTAAGCATCTGTCTGGCCTTAGTATAGGATATTTCGTTATTATCAGCTAAACGCTGGTACCAAGTTGCTATTTGTGTTTCAATTGTAGAAGTGGCACGTCTGAACTGGTCCTCTAAATCAATCAGGTACTTAACACCTTTATTATGCTGTGCTGCTTCCAATTCTTCAAATCGTTTCTTCCAATATTCACTACTCTTTGGCACCTACATCACCGCCTTGCTGTGTTGTCAAATCTTCATAATCTAACTGCTGTGCTTGTTCCTCTTCTATTTGCTTGATTTCATCATCTACCGATTCAACCCATGGATGATTAGTTATAATTGTTTTATTGCTTATTACACCTGTGCTATTGCTGCAATTGGTTATTGCTTCTGTCTCATTAATTTGTATATCACGATTAAATACAATTTCAATCTCTTTATCTGATACCGTCTGCTTTGTAATATCCAAATACATATTAACGAAATATAGTAATTCTTCAAATGACCATTTGAACCACTCTTCTAAGCTATTACACTTTAGATCTAAGCCACTGTAAATAAACTTAAGGGCGATACCAGAAGGACTATTTCCTAATTTATCGCTGTTTTTATCTACACCTTGGCCAAAGTCAAATATATCCTTTTTTAAAGCTTCATAATGTTCTTTTGCAGCTTCAATATTGATTGTGGTTTCCACTTTTTCAAGTCCGGAATTTTCATCGGGATCTAATTTGACTGCTCTATAATATGCTAAATCATGCATGAACTCACTTAAGTTCTCGCCACCATATCCCTTAAGTGCATATATGATGTTCTTAATGTCTTCTAACAGATTTGCAACATCCGACCTAGTTAAATCATAGTTGTCTATTAGTGACTTAACAAATTGTAGGTCTGGAAGTTCAAAATCATTGTTCTTAAATGGTATAAACGGTACTCTTGTCCATGCATACGGTGCATCTGCAACTTTGAAATGTCCATCATAAGAGTTTTCATCATCTAAATACATTTCTGCATCCAATATGACTTGACCATCTGGCATGACATAATACTCTACATTATCAAAGGTCCAGTACTCAATCTTAGTAATAAATTTCTTTGATTTACCCTCATATACTTCTACATTGTAAAACCGAATCAATGCTTGTAGCTCTTCATGGTCATTATCAATCCATAAAGGTATAATTTGCTCTGACGGTATCTTCATTGTTTTAAACTTGCCATTTGAATCTATGTATATATGGAGCCACGCAAGACCTTTGTTTGATGCTTCCGTTCCTAATCTGCTCAGTGTCTTTTGGAATCTTTTTCCCAGGGCATCTTCAACCACATTAAGATATGCTTCATCATCACAAGTCAATGAATACGGCTTTGTCAGCAAGTAGTTAACTTTATCGTCAACTAGCGTGTGCATAACCGCATGAGATAATCTGTTATTAGTCTTTGTTTCATCTTCGATAGCTTTTTCGTTCTCAAAACGCATCATTTTACGTTCAAGAATATCATTATCACCTCTGTAATAACGTTCACCCTTTTCCATTAACTTGCGCTCTCTGGATGCATTAAACTCATCTATATAAATCTTAATTACTTCTTCCCTAGTCAATGCATTAATACTGTTATCAAATATCATTATCTCACCTCATTTTACTTAAATACTGATATACCATTGCCTTTGAATATAATCGTATAACAAAAATACCTAATTGCATCCATCGCATGATCGTGTTGCTTGATTGGCTTATCTTCTCCGTGCTCTGATGCTTTGATATCCCATATGTAGGAATTAAACTCTTTTATAGTCTCAACACAGGATTCATGTATTGCTATCTTGTCTTGATTGAGTAGTGAAGCTACAAATCTAATACCATCTAGTACATCATTCTTAGCTTTTTTAATCACATAACCTCTCTTCTTAAGCTCTGCAATAAAAGATGCAGCCGAAGGATCAATTATAATCTTTGTTGGTTTGATTCCATTAAGCCATGTTTTCAAATCATCTGCATACTCTGAATCTGTTTTCTGACTGTCTTCATCTCTACCAGAATAGTAATACTCTCTTATGCATATCCACTTACCTTTCACATCTTTGCACCACAAAAGGAATACCGTAGCGTTTTGGGTACCGTAATCACATGACACGTAGTAATTTGAAGTAATCAAGTCTTTTAATGTATCTATGGTATGCTTTACTTTGTCGAACATATCATAAATGACACCTTCCGCAACTACCCATAGACCTAAGATGTATCGCTGATAGAATACTCCACTATACATATTGCGATAACGTGCCTTAATCTTTTCTGACAGGCTTAAGTTATCATCCATAGTAAAATGTAAGTATAATAGGTTTTTATCTATGAGCTTATCAATCCAGTTCACTTTAAACCAATGATATGGTCCATCTGGATTGCAGTTAAACCAAAATTTTGAATCATCTACCGAACAACGTCCTGTTGCCTGATTAACAAATGATTCCGGCATCAATGCTACTTCATCAAAAAAACACCCTGCAAGTGTTATACCTTGAATAAGGTCTTGCGAGCGTTCATCTTTACCACCAAATATATAAAAATAATTTGTTCTATCACCTTTTGTTACAACTACTAAGTTATCAGCTCTATGATCGACTACTCCATAACCTCTTGATTTAAGCATTAGCTTAAGCCAAAATAAAACGTTACGTCTAAATGAGCCTATTGTTTTACCACACATACCAAAGTTTTGACCATTGAATGTACACATAGCCCAAAGGACATATGATAATGACATAGATAATGTCTTTCCGCTTCGAATTGCTCCATCCGCTATGATTCCATCTTTATCATGTACTGGTGAATTAGGAAGCCACCAGGTTAATACTTTTAACTGCTTATTAGAAAATGGTTTGAATTTAAATATAGCCTGTTTTATTCCTCCTGCCATATAGCATCAACCTTTCTAGTTAAAGCATCTATGAATCCATCATCTTCTGTTGGAGCATCATCATCTGGGTTAGCTTTCGCTTTCAGTAATGCAATTCTTGCCTTTTGTTCTTCGGAAGCTAGTTCCCAATTCTTATGCAACATTTCATCATATTGCTTGATTAAACTTCTTAATTCCGATTGTGCCCTAGACTGTGCCTTTAAGAACGTTGCTTGCTTATCCCATGCTTGTTGTACTTCCCATTTTTCACTACTACCTGTATCGCTAAATCCTTCGCCAATTTTAGTAGTGGTTATATCGTCTTTATCCTTTACATACATGATTTGTTGTGAACGTATGATTGCAGCATACGCTATCTGTATGTTTTCCCATAACATATCAAGTGGATCCTTTTGTTTTATTGCTTGGATAATAGAAAAGGTTTCTTCCGGTAGATACTTCGAGAAGAAACCATGTGATTCTGCATTTTTATTTTGTTGTGGTGCTGCACCGCCTTTATTACCTATCGCGTTCTTATTACCAAATTGCCCACCCTCTTTACGTTTGGAACGTTCCGTATTTGTTTGGAGCGTTCCAAACAGTTGCTGTTCCCATTTGTCTTTATTTTTCCATCCTCTTACACTTCCTGAAGGAATATTCAGTTGACTTGCAATCTCAACCAAATCAATATTACCATTGTGCTCTTTATATATATCAAATGCTTTATTTCTGTTTGGGTCTCTTGCCCTTGGCATATCACCACCTCGCTAGTCGTGTTTGTTTTGGAATATCAAAAAGCACCCCGAAGGATGCTTTGCATTTTTACAAAACTCATATATTCTATTACCTATATTTATTATTTATTTCTTCAATCTGTTGTTTTAAATCAATTATTTTATATTTATATTTACTATAAATATCTTCTCGAATAACATTTTTATCAATTGTAATCACTAATTTAAGCAAAAAAGCTAAAATCGGACATATCGCCATTCCTCCAAAAGCTATTATATTATAAATTTGTGCATTTTTTTGTGACATAACATCATATAATTTAAAACAAACTATAATACCTAAAACTAAAAGACTTAATAATAAAATTATAAGTAAATTTCTATTAGTAATATATTTGCTAAAAACTTTTTTGTCTATTTCTATTTCTATTGCCCTTTGTTTATTTAATAATTCTTTTTTTATTTCAACATCATTATTATGTATTATTACACCATTTGATTTAAATATGTTTTCATCAAATCCAAATACAGATAATGCTTTGAGTGTATCACAAAGGGCAACTTGATTATCTGTATTTATTTTCACAGTTTTTTCTCGCTGCCCTAATTCAAAAGGGGGAATATCAACCTTAAGATAAAACAAAGCGACTATATCCATTTCACTAACTTCTATACATTCACCACAGCTGTAACATTCATTTAGTGAAAGCTGAGAAACATCATTTGATTCAATTTTTTTTATTAACATGCCACATTCTGGACATCTAATTCCAAATGATAAACCGACGATTCCATTTACAATGCATTTGTTTAATATTAATGCAGCTTCATCTTCACTGCAATCTATTTCATTTACAATTTTTGACAAAGTTATTTTATCATTATTATTTTGATTTAATGATGCAAAATAATTTTGCAATTTCTTTATCTTGTTATCTTCAATAATTTCATTAAGCATCGATAACCGAGAATAAAACATGATCTATATCATCCTCCCTTGTATATTCAGTAAATTTAAACAAACAATAATCCTTTTTTACAATTATTTTTATATTAAAACTTTTTGAAAAATATTTTGGTACAATCCTATTAAATATAAATAAAACTCCATCGCACAATTCACTCTTTTGCATCATTTTTTTATTATCAAAAAAAACGGCTTTTGATTGCAAAGGTTCTTCTGCTGGTGCTGTTTGCTCTACGTGTGATTCTTCCTCATCAGTTGCAATTATTTTAAGAGGATAGGCGTCTCTATCGGTAATAAAAATTGTCTTGTCTGGATAAGTTATAGAAAAATACTTTTCTAACATATTTGTCACGTCATATTGTACGTCTCTTACATAACTCTCTTTAATACCACATACATTATTAATAATAGTAGTAGTAGTATTTTCAATAAATTCTTTGTTATCATCCAACTTATCCTGTATTAATAATGGTGTATGAGTAAATTTATCAAGTATTCTATATAGTTTTTTTCTAAACATGGTATTTGATTCTGATGTTTTTTTTATAACAATATTGAAATAGTTTAATACTTTATTAATTGCTAGTTGAATTTCCTTTTCTGCTGTTATATTAATAGCAGTTACAGCGTTAAATCCATCCTTATTATATATATACATATTTGATTTTGACTTAGCTCTACCAGCAATCATTTTTTTATCAATATATAGGTCAACAAATACTGGGTAAATTAATGCTCTTGTTTGATTTTTCCTATCATTCGAGTGAATCATTTTGCACATATAAAAGGAAATCACTCTTCCTCTTTTAGTACTTTTAATCTCATATTTTACTAAAGTTAATTTTTCATTATAATCATTACCACAAATATTATTAATATGGACATTTGTCATTTCATTACTGAGTAAATTTTCTATTTTGGAGCTATCACTTAATATTTGATCTGCATCATTATTTGAAACTATCGCTTTTACATATACATCTTTAATACCTTCCTTAATAATACTATCTAACCAGTTTCTAACTTCTATTTCTTGATTTAAATCATTATTTGCATAAGAAATCATTCTTTTCATTAACGTAGATCTATCCGCAGTACATTCTACATTAATATTCCCTTTTGTAAACGTTTTTAACACAGGAACGGTAACATATTTCTCATTTTCATCCCTAAATGTATTGGGTAACTTAAACATAATATAATCACTCCCCTAGCTTTTTATTACATAATATCCCATATTTTCCTTTATTTCAATATAATTACAGAAAATTTTAGAAATTTTATATTATAGTGATTATATTCTACAAATTCAAAAGTAAATTCAATAAAATTTTTAGAGGAATTTGACTGTTTAAAGTGTATACGCTGCCAACATTTATAGAAATTTTTTAATGAACCACAAACACACAAAAGCACATCACTGCTTTAAGTCAGGCAACATGCTTTATATACTTCTACAATTGCAATTATATAACATTACATTGTGACATGTAGGACATTTGACTATTTCTTTAAAAATCTACTATATTTTTTTCTAACACTATATTCTGTACTATTTCCACCCACTGAATTAGCCACTTCGTTCCAACTTGCACAACATACATTTCTAAGATATATTATTTGTCTCATTGTGCTATCTTCAACATTATCTATGTATTCCATAATCTTCTTACGCTGCAACTGTATTTCTGCCAACTTACCTTTAATAATTGATTCTATTTCAACTTTTTCTATTGCTAAATCTCCTACCTTATCACTCGTTCCCGAGCATCGTGGCATATCTGTAATTTCTTGCCCTTTTACAAGTGACATTGATTCTAATTTATTTAATTCTCGTTGCCACATTTCGGCTTCTTTATTGAGATTATATATCTGCTTTAATTCTTCCTTTGTCACTCTATTACTCCTTTCCTAAAGTTTAATTTAGTTTGTTAATCACATGCTTCCGCTCTTGCTTGTAATTCTGCTTCTAGGACTTCTTCAAAATTATTTAAAAATGTGTCAGCATCCCAATTGCTATCATACTCAACCGCCATAAATGTTTCTGCTATTTCATGTGCATCATCCATTTGTATCATTTTTTCATATATACTATTAATTACATTAATCATTATTATTCCTCTCTTTCATAATCGGTTAAATTCTGCTTTAATTAAATAACTCATCAAACTCTTTATTTATGTATCCTGGCTTTCTTCTGTTATTCATAATATCGCAAACAAATTTTCCCATTTTGCATTCTGCACAGATTTCTTCCAAATCTTCTTGTGTGATACCAGTATTTTCGCCATTACCTGGATGTTTGCATATGTTATCGCATACATATTCCATCATTTCCGTTGTGATTTTCTCCATCTGAATCATTGAAAACTCCTTCCTTATCAACGTTTACCTTAGTCAATCAACACGACTATCTCTTTTTCTGAATATCTTTTAAATGATCTATCATATCCGTCTTATTTGTAGAAAACTCTTTGAATGTTTTTCCACTTTTAAAATCCTTATCTTCTTTCCCAAGCAGAAAATATTCTTCATTCCCCCAACCTTCTTCTTTGGAGTACTTACCACTAATCCACTTATGTACCATGCTTACTCTGACAATAAAACTCGTTCCATTGCTAAAATCATACCTGTAATATCTTTCCTCTGTTTGAGGTACTTCAATCCACACTGGCCACTCTTGATAATTGTCAATCCAATCTCTACGCAAGTCATTATTTTTCAGCATTGGAAGTTCCAATTGAGGTTTTCTATTATCATTAAAATAATCAGGAGGAGCTATTCTGTCATAATCATAATTATCTGCCAACCATTTTCTTGCATTAAATAAATAAAAATCTGTGTCGGCATATTCCTTTTTAGCAAAATATTCCAGTGCATATCTAGCATATAATTTAACATTAGGTTCCTGATCCGTTTCAATTATTTGTTCAGGATCCTCTTGAATTATTTGCTCCGTATCTATTTCAACTATCTCCGAATCTAATATATCCGTCTCTACAATATCTATCATGGAATTCTCAGTCTCTACTACTTCTGTCTCAACTATATCTGCTTCAATTATTTCAACATCGTCTTGCACTTTAGCAATCTGTTCTTCTTCAAATTCAAATAGCTTTTCTAATCCTGTCCAATCAATTAAGCAGCCACATGATTTACAATCTGATTTATAATCAATTGCGCTATCACAATTAGGACAGTATGGATTATCCATAAAACCTCTAATATTAGGTTTAAGTTCAATAACCTCTGGTAAATCAATTTCAAGATCCTTATCTTTCAACGATATACCTATACCGCCCAGCTTTTTCACAATTTCATTTACACTCTTTTGAGAAATATTTTTTATCTGCATTAACTCTTCTTCGGTAAGCATGCATAATTTATCTACCGCATCAATATTTTCTCGCTTTAAGCAATTATAGGTTCTAACTGGTAGTTCTAAATCATCAATAGTTACGACCTTCTTATTTCCTATAACCTTAACCTCTTGTTCGTATGTATTCTGTATATTCTGATGTTTATTACACCAATCACGACCATTAAAATTCCATATCAGCTGCTCTACCTCGCCTGCTTCAAATACCCATTTATTAATTCCTTTAAATTCACTTACTATGTACTGAGAATTTTTGCATTCAGCCTGATATTTGCTATAACCTTCCTCATCACCAAATCCAAATCCATAATCTTTTGTTGATATTTGACAGATAGCTTCCATACTGTATTTATTTTTTTCAAGCAGATAAGCACTCATTTTACAAATACAATTGCACATTTCCTTAAGTACATTACACCGATTCAACAATTTTTCTTCTTCTGAAATCACTGGTTCCTGTTGCGACGTCGCAACACTTTTATCTGGTTTTTTGATTTCTCTAATTTCCGCTATTGTAGTTGATACACTCACCTGCTCTATTTGTTCATCCGACAATGTCAACATTTCTTGTAGCTTACTACTACCAAAATCCTTATACTTTTCCATAAGCACAGGAGAATTACCATCATCTGAAAATTTATCGTTTATGGCCATGAATCTTGATGAACTAGACTTGCTGATATTAAACTCCTTTTGTGCAAATTCCCATACGCTTTGGCATCCCTCTGTAATGTATAATTCTCTGTCACGTACATCTTTAAGGTAATATCCAATAATAACAAAAGACTTAGATGCTGCATTGATATTTTCGTTAATAATAGACTTAATCATATCAAGTGAAGCATTTTCATACTTCTTAGTTTTATTCATGCATATGTCCTCCTTAATCTTCTAATATTTACATTCTGGTTAACTGATTTTAGAATAATATCAATCCTCTTTAGTAAAATTACTAACTATCCCATTTTTATTTGTTATAGGTCTGTAAATAAATTGTTCATATCCATTTTTAGTTTTTAATATTCCTGATTCCTTATGTTGCACTATGAAAGAATTCTTTGTAGGTAAGACTATAGATTCTTGATTCTCACTTTTATTATTCACCAGGGCACCTCATTCCTTTATGGAAATACAATACTGTTTTTCTCTTGGTTTTTATGTATTCATACTCTCCAACTATCTCTTTACCGCACTTCGCACAAATGAATATCTTGTTTTCTTGCTTTATAGAAATACTTTTACTCATTCAGATCACGCTCCTTAAAACGCTTATCAATATCCTCTGCTAATGCAAAAAGATAAGCTTTGCAAATATCGGTATTATATTTTTTATAAATACAATCAATTTCTTTCGTTAAATTATTCCAATACAAATCATTGTCTTCTGGAATATAATATTTCTTATGCAAATTCCAAATATCTGTATACATTTGTTGAATATGAGGTATGTCTATTGCTTTTACACCTGCCATATATTTCTACTCCTTATCACTTTATTAATAATGTGACACATTTTAAATCAATGTGACCATACCTTGTGACCGAAAAAAGTCAGTGTTTATGCGGATGTGACCGTGTGTCCGTACTTTTTAACCTCTCATATATAAAATATTTTTTTTGTAATTTTTCATTTTTTTTATTCTTTTTATATAGCCTTATGTTTTCTGGGTCACTTTGGTCATTTGGACACTTTTTAACTAAATGGTATTACTGTTTGTCCATCTATTTCCTCAAATTCTTCAATATCGCACTGCATTTTTAGCCACACGCACCTTGGTGAACTATCACCTATCCGCTTAGTTTTTGTATTTCTTCCTCCTGAAGTTCTCAATAATTCTCTTTTTTCCGCCCAATTCAAGAAGCCTTTACCAGAAAAATTTCCTTTTTCAGCAATTCGATTAAATGCATTGGATAGAATAATTACATAACCTTTTTCAATTACTCCCCAAACTTCACCTTTGTATTCTCCACGTTCGTCTGGTTTAAATTTATTTATGTTGACTGAAACTTCCGACATAATGAAGTCATAAGCTCTATCATTTTCAGATACCTCACCCTTATTTTTAAGAAAATCTACACATTGGTTCAAATCAAGATAAATATCATCCTGGAATATGTAATCAGTTGCGATTTTATCTGCTGTAAGCATTACTGACAGCGGTATGGTTTGCTTTTCTTCTTTTTCTATCTCAATCTCTCTAGCTCTTTCATTTATTTTTTCCAAAAAATCCTCTTGCATTTCTCTAATAGCATCAAATCCAATGTCATTAATGGCATCAATAAACATTTTGCCAGCAAAACCATAATTTTTATTGATTAATTCTACTACCGCATTACCATTTTTGAATATAGAACCCTCTGCCATTTCAAAGTCAAGAATACGATTGATTGCTCCCCCACGCATTGTATCTGTGCATAAGGGACGTTCTATATTAGTTAAGGTGACATTCTGCCAAGTATGTGCCTGATTAATCCCTAAATTGACATTAGAACGATCCTTACCTTTTCCACCACATAACATGTAAATAAAATCAGTAAAAGAATCTCCGTATTTATCCCTAGTCTTTGACAAGTCGTCAATTACCATTGGTAAATTATTTAAAATGTCTGCTCTAACTTCCAACGAAACTAATGTGCTAACAGGATCCGTCATATATTTTGATTCTCCAGGATTCGCCCATATGGACGTTGCAACCATTAAGGCTACTGTTTTACCTTTTCCGGTTTCTCCCCACAGATTGACTATAAATGGAAGCACTGACAATGGTTTTAATAAAACACTTGCAAAACTACCTGCCATATATACCTTTGTTTCAAATCTATCCGAACTTCTAATACTAGAAATTAAATCAAACCATTTTTGCCTGTCACCATGCTCTTGTACACTTTCAAATATATCCTTAAATCTACTTTCACTATCAAACTCTATATCTGCTCCATATGGCATAAATTCACCATTAATCCATCCAAATTTGGATGTTGAAACTCTAGTATCGATTAAGGAAATATTGAAATTTTCCAAATCTGATAGAAATTTCACCAGTGCTCTTGACGTTTCAGACGTTACTGACACGCCATAATCAGCTAAAGAGACAATTTTATTTGCGGATGCTATTGTTCCTTTGTCTACTACTATTTCCTTCCATTTCAAACCTTTTTTAAACGCAATCTTAATCTTTTCTTTTCCTGTCTCCGCATTAATTAATCGTTGCACTGGTAAAATAGGGTGATAACAAGCAAGTGATTCTCCAAACATATTACCTATGCTAATTCCATCTTCACTTGCCATCCAATTGCCACAATATAATTCATGGCCATCTTCAAAATAATCAAACTGTGTATAATTATCAAATCCACTTTGTTGATTAGATTTGCATTTTTTGATTTGTTTATTTACCTTGTTATAAGCAGCAACTAATTTTGTAAATTTAGTTTTTACACCTAATTCATCAGCTCTATCTTGAAGCGAAAGCAATAATCTAGCTTTTTGTATTTCATCCTCTTCATCAAATACTTCTGTAAGTACTTCATCGGAAATGATTGTTTCTGCTGTTAGTGTATTAAGTGCTTCCAAGTCAATCACCTCTTTTCATTTAAGACTTCACTTTTATATAGCTGATACTGTAGAGCATTCATACAATCACACCATACATCTGATAGTGGTTCAGACTTATTTATGGTTCTTACATAAATATTAATAAGCATATTATTGAGTTGGATCCGTTCCTTTAATCTTCTTAATCTATTTTGCTCTGTTTCACGCTTTTTCTCTGCTTTATATCTGGTTAAATTCCGCTTGAATTTATTACTGTCTGTATACTCTGGGTATTCTCCCCCAAGCTCATAGAAAGCTTCTTTAAACGTCAAATTATCCATTGCTTGAACAAACGTAAATATATCGCCATTTTCCCCACATCCAAAACAGTTATAACCACCTTTATAAATCTTCATGGAAGCCGTCTTTTCATGATGAAACGGACATGGTATATATCCACGTTTATCCGGTACCATTCCATATCTTAATAAAATATCTCTCATTGAATATTGTTGTTTAATATCTTCACTAGTCATAAGCTCCACCTAGTATTTCAATTATTTTTTTACCTGTCTGCTCTTTGGTACAAAATTGAAACTCAACACCATACTTTTTATGTAAGGTACCTAAAATTTTATACAATGTTTCGCCCTTCATTGCTTTTGTCTGAATCGTATTCCATTTGCCATCTTCTTTTATTCGTTTTTCTTCTCGTGGATTTTTCCACCATATAACATCTTCTAGGCACTCAATGTCTTTGCCATGTTCCACTAGTATTACAATTTGAATATCATTTTCATGCGCTCGTATAAGCTCATTTCTAAACCTATCGTGTTGATTACATACGTTGCTACAAAGTTCTGTTAGATTCTGTTTTCTATCAATGATTAAGCGCGGATTGTCCAGGGACATATAGTCCCCAACCCACAACTTAGATACATAATACTTAATATTTTGCTGATTGAATTCATTAACTATTTTAGTAATTGCTCTTGCCTTTTCTCGTGAATCAATCTGTATCTGCATTCATAACACCACCTAATTAAACGGTAATTCTTCATCAATTCCATCTGGGATATTCATGAACCCGTCTGCATCTGCTGGACTAGGTTTTCCACCTGATCCAGCACTATTACCGTCTTGCTTACTTTCAACAAATTCAACATTTTCAGCCACAACATCCGTTGTATAAACTTTTTGATCGTCTTTATTTGTATAACTACCTGTTTGAATTCTTCCATTTAATCCAATGCGCATACCTTTATTAAAATATTTCTCAACAAATTCAGCTGTTTTACCAAATGCTATGCAATTGATAAAGTCAGCTGTAGGACCATTGTCTTGTTTAAATCTCCTATCTACGGCAATACCAAATCTAGCGATACTACTTCCACCATCTGAATATCTAATCTCTGGATCCCTAGTAAGACGTCCCACTAAGTTAACATTGTTCATATTTATTCCTCAACTTTCTTATCAGGTGTCACTTTAAATTTTTTCATCATATCCATAAAATTTTTTACTGTCATATCTTCAAGTTTTTTTATCTTACAGGAATTAAATATTACACTCTCCTTAACCCCTGTTCTTTCCAGTTCACCTTTAATCGTGTTTAACTTTGCCTGATCAATTTTAATATTTTCATTCGCTTGCTGCTCTTGGTTTGTCGGCTCATTCTTATTGGCTGGTTTTGAATTTGTAGGTTTATTTGTTGCTTTATCTCCATCACCTTTATTGGTGGAATCTGAATCTTTTACATCATCAATACAAAACAAACCATTGAGTGCATATTTTCTTGCATAACTGCTTGTACTTCCTGTTACCTGCGAAGCATCCATACCCTTCTTTGATTCTTCTTCTCTTGCATACGCTGTGTTAATCTTTATTTCTCCGCTCGCACAGTCAATGAACTGCGCCGTAGCTTTTATGTAATATCTATCCCCTATGTGCTCGAGTGAATCACCTACTAATACAATTGCATTTACTTCTTTTAAAATAGGCTTCAAACCCTCTAAAATATCCTCACAACTTCTATATTTGTATTTACCAAAACTATTATATTGATTCTTTGGAGCATTAAGTTCTGTCTGAACTTTCAATAATTTTTCTGCTACATTCATCTATACTTCCTCCTTATCATATACAGCATTCTTTGACGCATATATTATTGCCGTTGATGCTATCTGTGCCATGGATACTGTAGATTCGTTATACATATCTACTAAAATGTTATAAGCTTCTGGAGTAATCCTTACATTACATCTATCCTTTGCTGGATTTTTCTCTTTTCGTCTTGCCGGAATATGAAATTTATTATCTTCCATAACTACACATCCTTTCTTTTAAAATAAATACCAATACTGTTGAATGCCATTTCCACTTCGACCAACTCTTCCTTCGTAGCCACTACACTGTAAACCGCTCTTATTGTAGATGGTTGTTCAAATGGAAGCGTATCAATCACCTCTGCTATTTCTTCTTTGCATTCTTGTGCTGGTTGAACTATCACTGTCTTTGCTTGCTCCGCTTGTACCGCTTTTACTCTTTCTTCTTCACGAATACGATTTTCTCTTTCAATTCTTTCTCTTTCCTCTGTTTTTGCCTTTTCAATCTCCGCTTGCTTCTTACGTTCTTCCTCAGCTTGTCTTCTTTCATTCTCTTTTTGAATGATTTCAGCCTTTTGCTGTTCATATTTATTAATGTATGTAATTGCATTCGTCAAACTCAGATCCTTTTTATAAAGATCAAGTGCTTTATCTACCACCTCTGAATTCATAGCTTGAATCGTTGTTATTGCTGCAATTGTGCTTTCTACCACACCTGTGATATCTTCCGTTATTGACTTAATAGAAGTTGTTGTGTTTTCCCACTTGGTATTGTAAATTTTCTCTAAGGTTAAATATTCCGTCACATCAACTGCTATCTCTGTATATATCTCTTGGATTTTAGCTCTCTTTTCCGCTTTTTTCTTTTCGTCAAACGCGGTTATTTGCTTGTCAATTAATTCAATTGGCGCATCAATAATCTTAATCAAATCATTTGCCTTGGTTTCAAAATCTTTGTAAGGAACTAAACATTGATTTTTAACATCTTTTCGCTTATCATCAATTGCTTTTTTAATTTTTCTTAAGGTAGCAACTTCCCCCTTTGCAATCTGCTTAGTTTCTTCTGTGAATGTGGCATCTTTGTAAAGATCCATTTGCTTTGCCAGGTTCTCTTTTATTTCCTCATAATTAAATTTAATTGCCCCAACCTGTTGATCTACGACTACTTTTAATTCGCTCATTTATACTTCCTCACTTTCCAATACTTCATTACATTCAAGCTCCGTCATTTTTACAAGGATTTCTCTGTAGATATCTTTTTTATTTTCATCACCATAGAGCGTATTTCTACTTAACTCCTTCATAATCTGGTACCACATTTTCTTATAGTCCATTGCCTTTTCTCCGTTTCTGTGCTACACTAGCACCATAAAATTTATTTTTAGTTACCTGAACTTATGGAAGCTGTCACTTCTATAAGTTCTTTTTCTTATCATCGCATCCATGCTGCTTGCACAAAATAATAAACACATCTTAGTAATTTAATATTTGTTTCATCGATGCCATCCACAAGACGATGTATAGCTCTTTTTAATGTATCTGCATTATCCATATTAAAAACCCCTTTCTGTTGCACCGGTGCAACTTTTAATTTTCATAAACATGGCCATCATTAATTTGGACTGTTTGTCCATTTTCCTCATACGCATCAAGAATCTCTTGAATTGTTTTTTCGTCTAAACTCATTATCTTGTCCTTATCTCCTTTCTCCACGTTTCAAAACTCTCCGTATCTACCATCCATTTGCCACCACCGGGTGTCTTGATACCAGGAAAGCCTTTGATTCTTGTATACTGCTTCAATGTCTCTCGGTTAAAACCAAGTTTATGTAATTCTGTAATGCTCATGATTGGCTTTGGATACTGCATATCTATCACCACCTTATTGGTATATTTTGTAATTTGTTATATAATCTCCTTATAGCTGAGAGAGCTAAATACTTAAGAAGGGAGGTCATACATATGGAAGTTATTTGGCTTCGCATGTAAAAGGTGTGTATCGATATAAACAGATACGCTAATCGGTAACCACAAGCACTATGGCAGGACCATTTACTGCAATATCAATATCTTTATGAGGTTCTGCCAAATGTACTTGTACACCTTCACGCTCTTTTAATTCTTCTACTAATTCGAGTGTCTTGAAATCTTTCAATTTATTTTCCATCTAATCACTGTCCTTTCTCAATTTGATTTTTCTTTATAACTCTCCTATAATGTAATTACGGTACTTGTATGCCGAATACTAGAGGAAGGAGAAAATACTTATGACTGAATTTGAATTAAATTTGCTGAAAAACGCATACAATAACTTACTTAATTCTGGTGATGCTACATCCACTTTTATCGCATTAGATAATGACTTACTTATAAGTGCTCTAAATTCATTCGAATCATTGCAACAATCTAATTACATAGAATTATCAAGTGATAATCTTGATAAGGGTGTATTAACAATTGTTAAAAAAGATGGAACTATTAGTGAAGATATTAAATTTATCTATACACTAACTTCATCAGGAATTGAGTTTTGTAGAAACAATTTTGACATTTAGTTCAACATGATACGAATTTGAACTTTTTATGAATGAAACAGATTGAATATTATTAGCAAAATCTTGTTCTGACATCTGTTTCAATTCATTTAAAATATCTTTTGAGAATCCTTCTTTGATTTTATCTTGATTCATCTAATCTCCCTTTCTATACAGTTGTTTTTCTTGCTTCCTCAAATGCCGTGAGGTATTCTTCTTTAATTCGATATGATTTTCCAATCTTGATTGCTGAGAGCTGTTTTTTTCGAATCCAATCCCATACGGTAATTACTTTCACACCATATCTCTCTGCTACTTCTTCGCATGTGTATAATTTTGTCAATGTGTCACATCCTTTCTTATTTGATTTTTCAGTACTATTCTCCTATAATGTAATTATCAACTCTGGCAAGTTGAAATCAAACAAAAGGGAGGTGTGTTGTGTCTGAACTTGAATTAAAAATATACGAATCTTTTAAAAGTCGTGAACAGTATACTTTGTCTGAGGATATGTCCGTTAGGATTAAAGAATTAGAACTAATTGATTCTTTGGAATCTGATGGAAGTATACGAGTTACTGGTCGCGCTATGGGTTTTATTATCGGAACAGCTGACTAAGGTTCCATTTAATATTTCGTTTTAGATATGCCCATCGTTCTTTCATCACTCGTTTGAATGGTGGGTATACATCTTTGATTTCTATTTCCTTCTTTTGTATTTTGGGATTTCCACAATAAACTTCCACATCATAAACCCCTTTAAAAATTGAATAGTGAAACAGGATTGTATAGTCTACATCGCCAATCTTGAACCTCATCCACATTTGTTTGAAATCCATTATGTACTTGCGCTTCACATAATTCTCCCTTCTTGATTTTTTCGAAACTATACTTTGTCGAATAATGTAATAAATTTTTACATACTTATAGTTGCGTATAGCTCGGTTTAGTGATATACTATGTTTGCGAAACGAAGTACATCTTTAAAACGAAATACATTTAACAAAAATCACTATACTCTCGTACAACCGAGCTATGCATGTAGTATATCTCTTTATACCGAGCTTGTCAATAGCTTATTTCGTTGTGCCGAGATATTTTTTTAAGAAAGAGGTATACTCATGTATGAAATATTTGAAAAACTCTGCAATTCACGTGGAATAACACCTTATAAATTTTGTAAAGACACCGAGGTGAATTCCTCAACAATTAGCACATGGAAGAAAAATAATTCAATTGCTGGACCTGAACTTTCAAAAAAAGTTTGCGATTATTTCAATGTGTCTCTTGACTATCTAATTAATGGAAAAGAACCTGAAAAAAAAGAAACAGCATTAACTCCAAAAGATGAAAGAGACATTTCAAAGAAGCTTAGTGAAACACTTGAGCAGCTATCCTCAAACAAAGATGGATTAATGTTCGATGGTGAGGCTATGGATGAGGAAACAGTTGAATTATTAAAAATGAGTTTAGAACACGCAATAAAATCTGCTAAAATAACCGCAAAAAGAAAATATACTCCTAAAAAGTATAAAAAAGACAACTAAGGATGTGATTGGGTGAGTGACATAAGGGGAATTGTAAATAATATAAAATCTAAATATAAAACCTCATCACCATATGACTTAGTTAGTGCCATGGATATTCAAATTTGTCGTTGTGAATTAGGTCAAATACATGGGTATTATTATAGGGTATTTAGAATAAAACAGATTTTTTTAAATTGTAATTTGAGTAAAACTGAAGAAAAGCTTGTATTATCTCATGAGCTAGGTCACTCCGTGCTTCATCCAAATGCAAATACTCCATTTTTAAGAGCCGACACCTATCTTTCCGTTGATAAAATGGAAATCGAAGCTAATAAATTTGCTATAGAGCTGCTAATTTCAGATTCGGATTTATTAGAATATTCTGATTACTCATTAGATAAATTATCAGCTATATTTGGGTACCATTCAAAATTAATTGAGCTGAGATTAAAATAGCTTTTGGCTATTATATATAAAGTAAAAACCGCCCAGTACTAGAATACTGAACGGTTCACATAGATGTAACTCGTAAACACAAGGATCACGATATACTCTAATCTCAACTAGAATTATATCATAATCCTTAAGGTATTTCGAGGGTTATTTTTTATACCCTTTTTTAGAAAGGCTGGCAATATGGCAAAATATAAAAAACGCGAAGATGGAAGGTACCAGGCGAATGTAATAATAGGTTATGATGATAAGGGGAAGCGCATATATGCTCCCACAATATATGCACGTTCTGTTCCGGAACTGGAACGTCAAAAGGCTGAAATAATGTCACAGGTAAATAAAGGTATCTATGCAAATGACAAGGGACTTACAGTCGGTAAATGGGCGAAAGAATGGATAGTTGCGTATAAGAATAACGTTGCTGCAAGCACTTACAAAAATTATAACAATATTATTAAAAATCATCTTACCTCAATAAACAACATCCGCTTAATGGATCTAAGAAAAATCGAAGTACAAACCTTAATAAATAGTAAAAGTGATTCACCTGAAATACAACGGATGATTAAAATTACCATAAATCAAATGATTGAAGATGCGATTGATGATGGTTTAGTATATAAAAATGTTTGTAGAAGCGTAAAGGTTGGAAGACAAGCAGAATCACAAAAACGAGCATTAACCGATGAAGAAAAACGAGCGATTAAGAACTGTAATTTTACAGATAAACAGTAAGCATTTATAGACATACTTCTTTACACTGGATTAAGACGTTCTGAAGCATTGGCTTTGTCACGAAAAGATATTGATTTTGCTAATCAATACATAATAGTAAATAAATCTTTATCCTGGGCTGGCGGTTCTCATATAAAAGAACCCAAGACAGTTAAATCTAATAGACGTGTCAATATACCAAATAGCCTGTCTAAGACATTAAAACAATACATTAGTACAATTGATACTATTTATCTTTTTACAGGTCAAAATGGCGGTCTTATGAGTGATGCAACGTTCAAAAGATTCTGGAATGACATATTTAATAAAATAAATTGTGAACTTGGTGGAACCCCTAAAGTGATGTATCAAAATAAAGTGGTTGATCACGGTATACAAGCCACTACCTTGACGCCTCATATATTTAGACATAATTATGCTACTATCTTATTTTATGGCGACGTCGATATAAAGGAAGCACAAAGACTATTAGGACATTCAAGTATAAAAGTTACTTTGGAAATTTATACTCATTTAATGGAGGATAAAACTGATTTGAATGATAAACTTGATAATATCATGTGTATTTAGCCAAAATGCATAAAATTGACTAACTCCGTATATTTAAAACACGCTAGAGCCCTTGTTATCACTTGGTTTTCTGACTAACCATTTGACTAACTTGGGCTCATTTTTGTATGTAAATTGTCTGACAATTTGTGACTGACTAACCATTGACTAACTCTATTTCACACAATTTCAATATATTACAGATAATAATAAAAAAGCTCCAATCCCTTGCCATTACTGGGATTGAAGCCAATTTACTGTGTTTTTCATTAAGCTGTTAACGAGAGTCGAACTCGTGACCTCAACACTACCAATGTTGCGCTCTACCACCTGAGCTATAACAGCACTTTTACAATAACCTTGTATAATATATTATATTCTTAGATAAAAGTCAATAGTTATTGTCGAAAAATTAAAGTTTATAACTGTCTGTTATGACTAAAAAATTTATAGTTGCCCTGTTTATCTTAAAAATATTAATTTCTGCAGCAAAGCACTGACATCAAAATCCAAAAGCCACAACTCTGCAAAATCATCCCCCTTTATTTTAATACCGCACTTAATTTACTTCGAATTCTTTGAATTGCATTATCAACTGATTTGGGAGTACGCTCCAATATTTCTGCTATTTGAGAATAGGTAACTCCAGCAATATACAATTCAATAACTTCCTTTTCAAATCCACTTAATCTCTCGTGTAATTGTTCTTCTATAAATCCTTCATTTTCCTTGTCAATAAATAATTCTTCTGGATTCATGTCATTTGGAGAATAAACATTATTCATTAGTATTGCATTTTCGCTGTCTTCTTCTGATATTCCCGAATATAGCGAAACATAAGTATTAAGAGGAATGTGCTTTTTTCTTTTGGAAGCGTGGATTGCGGTATACATTTGCCGTGAAATACATAAATCAGCAAAGGTAAAAAAGGAGGCATCTTTATCGCTATCGTAATCTCTTACTGCCTTAAATAGCCCTATCATACCTTCTTGTATCAAATCGTCATTATCTCCGCCTATAATAAACATTTCACGCGCTTTTTTTCTTACAAAATTCTTGTATTTTTCCATCAGATAATCAACAACTTGATTATTTCCATCATGTGCTAAATTAATAAGTTGTTCATCACTTATTTGGTTGTAATTATCCACACACTCACCCTCATTTCAAAAACTTATCCTCATTTTAACACGTATGATTCCACTCTCTTGCAAGGGTGAAATCATAGTGTTAAGACAAAAATCTTGTTTTCAACCTACTAATTCATTCTTTGTCTTACTATTTCATATGCTAAAACTCCTGTTGCAACAGATGCATTTAATGACTCAATTTCGCCTTTCATAGGTATAGAAGCAATTAAATCACACTTTTCCTTTACTAATCTACCGACTCCTTCACCTTCGCTTCCAATCACTAGTCCAATTGGTCCCTTAAGATCAAGTTTGTACATAGATTCGCCTTCCATGTCTGCACACACAAACCACATGCCTTGTTTCTTAAGATCTTCAATTGTAGTGCCTAGATTTGTAACTTTTGCAACTGGAGTATAATTAATTGCTCCTGCTGAAGTCTTTGCTACTGTAGCTGTTAGCCCTACTGCGCGTCTCTTAGGAATGATAATCCCATGAACTCCTGCTAGGTTTGCAGTACGTATAATTGCGCCAAGATTATGTGGATCCTCAATGTTATCTAGCAAGATAATAAATGGTGGTTCATTTTTCTCTTTGGCAATGTCTAATATGTCTTGCACTTCTGCATATTCATATGCTGCTGCATATGCCATAACACCTTGATGCTTGCCAGTCTCTGACATGTTGTCCAATCTATCTTTATTCACAAAATTGATAATGGTATCATATTTTTTTGCTTCTCTTATAATTGACTTAATTGGACCATCCTGACTTCCATCCAATATAAAAACTTTATCAATTGTCTTTCCTGCTCTAAATGCCTCAAGTACTGCGTTTCTTCCTTCAATCGTTAATTCTTCGTATCTCACTGGTACCTCCTGTACTGGTAATCTTAGTTATCCAAGTTAATTTCGCTTTTATCCAAAGCACTTTTAATTAAATCTACAATTCGTTTCAACTGGCCTTGTAAATACAAATATCCCATAAGTGCCTCAAATCCTGTGGCACGTCTATAGTCAACCATGGTTGCATTCTTAGCCACTGTTGCTGACTTTGCATTGCGTCCTCTTTTGTATATCTTTTGCTCCTCTTCTGTCAGTTCATCAAGAATCAGTTCGATCATGGCAGACTGTGCCGAAGCTTTTACTAATTGACTGGTTCTCTTATGGAGCTTATTTGGTTGACTATTCCCCTTTGCCACCACAATTGTCCTTATTATCATATCATAGATTCCATCTCCAATGTAAGCTAATACAAGTGGGGAATAGGTTTTTATATCTACCTTTTGTAAATTAAACAGTTCTTCTATATATGGAACCAGTTCTTCTATGCTTTTTTCCATTTTACACCTTCTCTTGTATCCTCTAAAACAATTCCTTTTGCAAGTAATTCATCTCTGATTTCATCTGATCTAGCAAAATTTTTAGATTTTCTAGCTAATTGTCTTTCTTCAATCAGTTTTTCAATATCTTCCGCTAAAATTATTGCTTCTTTGTCAACGATAACGCCTAATATATCACATAACATTTTTATTTGATTAAATAATCCATCTAAATATTCTTTCGAGTTCTCTGCACTTGTATTCGTATTTGTGAACTTTACTAATTCAAAGATGGAAGAAACCGCATCCGCAGTATTAAAATCATCGTCCATCGCTGCCTCAAATTTGTCAGTAAATTCAGATGCTAGTTTCAAATTCGCATTTTCTTCCTCTGTTTTATCATTAGTATTAGACGCACCTGATAAATGTTTTAAATTATCTACCGCTGTAAGGATTCGATCTAAGCCACTTTTGGAAGCTTCCATTAAATCTGCACTAAAGTTAATTGGGCTTCTATAATGTGCACTCAACATAAAGAAACGAAGTACTTGCAAATCATATTTTTCTCCAATTTCTCTTACGGTAAAGAAATTACCTAAAGACTTAGACATCTTCCTGTTGTCAATATTTAAAAAACCATTATGAAGCCAATATTTCGAAAAATTCTTTCCATTGCAAGCCTCACTTTGAGCAATTTCATTTTCATGATGTGGAAAAATCAAATCCTCTCCACCTGCATGAATATCAATTTCTTCACCAAGGTATTTTTTAGACATAACAGAACATTCAATATGCCAACCTGGACGTCCATTTCCCCAAGGTGATTCCCAAAATGGTTCTCCATCTTTCTTTGGTTTCCATAATACAAAATCCATTTCATCTTCTTTTTGAGCTTCTACTGCAATACGCTTTCCAGCCTCTAATTCATCCAAATTTTTCTTAGAAAGTTTACCATAATCATCGAATTTTTTAGTTCTAAAATAGACTGTTCCATCAATAGCATATGCATATCCTTTTTCTATGAGTGTCCCTATCATATCAAGCATTCCACCAATCTCTTCTGTCGCTAAAGGATGAGTTGTTGCTGGCAATACATTCAACGAATCCATATCTTTCTTACATTCAGCTATAAAGCGCGTTGAAATTTCTGATGCTGGTACGCCTTCTTCGATTGCCTTTTTTATAATTTTATCATCTACATCTGTAAAGTTAGATACATAATTCACTTTAAGTCCTTTGTACTCCATATATCTTCTTACCGTATCAAACATAATCATCGGTCTGGCATTACCAATATGAATAAAATTGTAAACAGTAGGTCCACATACATACATTCTTACTTTTCCTTCTTCAATTGGTACAAATTCTTCTTTTTTTCTTGTTAGTGTATTGTATAATTTCATATATTCTCCTTCTAGCACTTTTTATAGTACGTATTTTCTATTATTTTGTAACTTTTCAGTACCTGCAAAATTACCGCTACGCGATGCAAACAAAATGCAAGAAAAATGCATTCTGATGCTACAACTAAGAATTTGCTTTGCAAAACACCTCGCATTTATGGGTACTAAATAGTTACATTATTTCTCAATCTTCTTACATATTTCTTGTAACTGCTCTACGCAATGCTTGAGTTCTCTATTTTCCCGTCTAAGCTGCATTAAATCATTATACACTGGATCTGGGAGATGTATCTGATCCATATCACTTCTTGGAATCTTCACATTATCCTGTTTCACAATACGACCTGGAACACCCACAACGGTACAGTTAGGAGGTACTTCCTCTAATACAACAGAACCTGCTCCTATCTTAGAGTTCTCTCCAACTCGAAAGGAACCGATTATTTTGGCGCCTGCACTTACCATAACATTATCTCCTAATGTCGGATGACGTTTTCCCGTTTCTTTACCCGTTCCTCCTAATGTTACCCCTTGATAAAGAGTTACATTGTCACCTATAATAGCTGTTTCTCCTATTATAACACCACTTCCATGGTCAATAAATAGTCCTTTACCAATTATAGCCCCCGGGTGAATTTCTATCCCTGTTTTTCTTGCTGCTCTTTGGGAAATCCATCTTGCTATAAAATAATGCCCATTCTTATATAATTTATGGGCAACTCTATAATTTAATATCACCTTAAAACTTGGATATAATAGCACTTCCCATGGTGTCTTAATTGCTGGATCTCTCTCCGTGATTACTTTAATTTCTTCTTTTATATACTGAATCATTCCCATATCAAAACCTCCTAAAATGCAAATAAACTTCATCTCTAAAATTAGAGACGAAGTTATCCGCGGTTCCACTCTATGTAAAGGCATATGTAATTATTCAGTACCTTCATAGTTACCGCTACGCAATGCACATAAAATACAAGAAACTTGCATTTTATGTGCTATAAAACTCGGGATTTTGCTTTGCAAATCACCTCGCGTTAATGGTTTCTGAATAGTTACAGATATATCACATATACTAATCACTCATACACTTAACGGGTGTCACTCGTACTAAGCTACTGTTATTTCACCTAATCAGCTCCTGGACGCACCTTCATCTATCCTAATATAAGAATTGCTTTCAGCTGGTAACAATTCCTCTCTGTTAATTAATATAGACTACTCTTTCCACTCTACGCTTTTATGTCTTACTATAGTTTATTCAAAAAGTTCCATTTTGTCAACTTTTTCTATACCATTTCATTTAAAAACATTGGATTAAATTTTTTGACCATCTTAATTTTATCAATTGTATATTCACTTAGTTTCTCTGCTATTGCTTTTGGAATATCGTCAAAGAAACAAATGGCTGTAAATTCCCCAATACTCAATATCATTTCTGGTTCTTTGGACGATGCAACAATATCCGCATTTTCTAACCCAATGCATAAAGAAAAAACACCATTATTTGCTTCAATAAACTCATCGACCATTTCAATCATTAGCTCAATGGGTTCTGATGCCTTTAGGTATCTTACAAACATAGCAAGAGAAACAATTCTAGTCATGGTTACAGGTTTTGTGACTATATTTTTAAAATCATCTTCATTTAGGAAATCCAATGCCGTCACGTTAATTTCTTTTTCTGATTCTTTGAATTTCTTAGCAATGACATGGGCAAATTCATCTTTATATTTATCAAGACACACTGGTTCAATTACGTTAATTTCATCATATTCTCCATAGAAAAAATATCCCACCAATACATTTAAATCAAATACACATACAATTTCTCCATGTTCTGCTTCAAATTGTTTTTTTATTGTTTGATAGTAACTTTCTTCTCTGTTAACAAAAACACAATATTTCTCCGACAAAACTGCTTCTGAGAATATTGCTAAACTCCTAAAATCATCCTCTACTGCACTTTTAAATGTTAGTTGTGTGTCAGCTGATATCTCCAACATTGTTCCGCTGTTTTGATAGTAAACAGTTACAAAATCAAATCCAGTATAATATTCTTCCTTCGCTGGCATTAAATACGTAAATGGCTCTTTATTTTCATGCATTTGGTGTAAAGCGGATTCAAGAATTTTTCTCATCAATCCTTGTCGTCTGTATTCCTCTTGCGTTGCGACTCCAACAATGTAATGTGTTGGAACAATTGAAGGTCCCAGATGTATTTGATATGGATTAAGCTGTGCCATGGATAATACTATTTCACCGTCTTTTGCAACCCATATACTGTTATTTTCCACTTTATTCTTATAATAAAAGTCTACAAATTCTTTACTATCTTCATCAAATGTTTTTTCCCACAAAGGACGTGTCACCTCATGTTCCTTATAAGATAATGACTGAATTTGTATTCCTTCTTCCAGTTTTTTCTGTTTTAACTTTTTAAACATCATATATTATTCCTCTGTTTTATTCGGGCAGCCGGAGCAGCCACTACATCCTCCACACGCTGGATAATTGCTTGTTTCCTTTTCATCATATCTATAATCTGCTACTGTATTTAATGAACATATCGCCTGTGCTGAAATCCCTTCACCATTCCCTGTAAAACCAAGCCCTTCTTCGGTCGTAGCTTTGATATTAACACTTGTAATTGGAAGGTTTAAAGCTTTGGCCACATTCTCTACCATCTGTGGCATATATCCCAAAAGTTTTGGCTTCTGCGCTATAATTGTTGCATCAATATTTTCAATAATATACATATTTTCTTCAATTAATTTAGTCACATGTTCTAGTAATGTAATACTAGATATTCCTTCATATATCGGATCTGTATCTGGAAAATGTTTTCCTATATCTCCAAGTGCTGCTGCTCCTAAGATAGAATCCATAATCGCATGTACAACAACATCTGCATCCGAGTGCCCTAAAAGTCCTTTTTCATATGGAATGTTCACTCCACCTAAGATTAAATTTCTTCCCTCTATAAGCTTATGGACATCATATCCTAATCCAACTCGCATTGTCTTCCTCCTACTATTCTTTACGAATTATCTGTTACTATTCACAACCTTGCTAAATACAGCTGTCTATGAGCGGTATCAATTTTAAATATATTCAATATTTTAATTGCAATTATTAATCATGTCATAATAAAACAAAAAAACCCAACATAACAAAAGTTATATCAGGTATTTAGTAGCGGAAATTGGATTTGAACCAACGACACCACGGGTATGAACCGTGTGCTCTAGCCAACTGAGCTATTCCGCCATATTGTTGTATATTAAATTAATATGGGACCAATAGGGCTCGAACCTATGACCCTCTGCTTGTAAGGCAGATGCTCTCCCAGCTGAGCTATGATCCCATAAACTAAGGCAGGCACTTTTTACCTGCCTTGCTAGTATACTAATTTAATGAAATTTTGTCAATACCCTTTTTTAATTTTTCTTTCATTTCTATCATTGACCATATTTTCCATCGAACCAAAATTCTAGTCCACATTTGATACATCTATGTTTGTAATGTTCCTTCTCATTAATTGGTTTCGTCTCCCCTGTGTAACGCAGTTCTGCACCACCACATAGTGGACACATTCTAGCTCTTCCTACTTTGATTGTATATCCGCCTACTGTCTGCATATTTATCCCTTCTTTTCTTACCGTATTTTAAAGAATTTGCTTGCATTAATGTTACCACAATTATTCCTTTTCAACAAGTTTTATCTATCATATTACATGTAAAAATGACTTATTACTAACATCTTTGTATTCAATTCCTTTTCTTTTTTATTCATTTCTTCTTCAACTGAATCAGGTGTCTCTTCTAATTCCTTAATTATTTATTAAGTGATTTTGTCAAATTATCTATATCATTTTGGATTACGTCTTCTGACAGGTTTGACTGAACACTCACATACACTACATCTGAATATGGTATATACAATAATATATTTCTATTATCTACAATTAGACTGCTTTACTAAATAGGTATTCTCATTATCTGATTTAGCCGTTGGAAAACCAAACGCGTAACAATTTGAATTATTTTTAAAATAAATGTACACGGTTTCTTTCTATTTATACATCAACTTCAACTTATTATTAAATTATATAATATTTCTTCTTAATTTCATATTATAAAACGTGAATAGTCACATTAGAAGCGTGACTAGATAAGTTTTTACGATATGACAATACGAAGTATCATATAATAGTTAAAAATTATATTTTAAAAATCAAAAAAAGCACCCGTCTTAGTGTTAAATTTTGTAATATAACACTAAACACAAAGTGGTGTTTTCTTCTGTTTCTTTAATACGTCACAAAACTTTACGCAAGTATTAAACCATTATTCAGTATAGGCTCCCTGAAAGGATGTATCACTTGAGCTTGATCCACTTTCCGTTACAGTGACTACTTGGTCTTCCTTTAAAAATGTAATTTTAAAATCATTCTCATCTTCATAAGTTGCATCATTATCTGATATCGTAGCAACACCTGTAATTGTATCTGGACCCGCTAGGCTTGTAAATGTAAATTCAAACGAATTCTCATCTGCAGGTAATAATTCCAAAGATGCCGTTTCATTATAAAACTTTCCATCCCACTGAACTGCTGGATTCCCACTTTCATCACTTAAAGTAAAATCAGCGTATGGAGATATTGTTTTCTCCTCATTGTACGTATATAATTCACCTGAAATTGTATTGACAGCAACTCCCATTGCTAACGGAGTATCTCCCTCTAAAACTTTAAAGACATAATAATTCACATTATCTACAGTAACATCACTATCTTTCTCTACTGAATATTTCGTTGTATCTAATCTTTCTGCTACTAACTCTTTTGCTGAGTTTTCATCAATCTCTATAATTTCCCCCGAATCATTACTATTATCCACTTGTACTGATTCACTCGTATCTTCTCCCTCATATGCCTTCTTACTACTACAACCAGTCATTGCAACTATCGACACTGTTACCAATAATATTATTGTTAATTTTTTCATGTAATGCACCTCTCTTTCTTTAACATAGTTTCATTATAACAGTAAAATTATACTTTGCAATTGCATAAAGCCTACATTTTTCTTACAAATTAATATAATTAAAGAACATATTAACCTAAATTTCCATTTTATTAAGCATTTGTTAAGTATTTACTTAGTAAAATTAAATTGGAAAGTTAATGTGTTCTATCTACTTGTATTCAGGCATTTCCAACTCCCTGCAAGAGTCAATTTTCTGTTCCCTCAAACAACTTCCTCATAATCACCTCAAACCGTCTCGTCAGAATTATTTTCCAGCCGATTTCAACAAAATAATAATCTTTTATTTACCAATATAATTTCGTGATATAATAAAATAAAAACTTTTTCAGAAAGAAGCTTTTCGCTTGTCACAAGCAGAAATCAGGAAGTATAGAAAAGAGTGGAAAGACGAAAGAGAATATCTTCTTTAAATATACCATTTCCGTTTATAACTTCACCTTTTTTTAAAGATATTTTTCGAGCAATCCCAAATCCTTTTAGAACAGAGCCTCTAGCATTTACAGGTTTTTCTTCAAATGATACTCCACCTTCTAAATGACAATCTTGAACTGTTATGTTTCCTAATATTTGAGCTCCTGAACCTAAGTAAGTACTTCCCAAAATTTAAGTTCCATTCATATAACGCCTGTTATTTTCTATAATAATATTAGCATTAGGCATATTGGCGTTTATACTAAACCCTCCATCACCAAATATATTATTATTTGTAATTGTATACCATCCACACTTATTCTCCAAACAATCTACTTGTCAAAAGTCCTTATTTCTCAAGGTTACTCTCTCTAAAATAAAAACAACCCCAGACAAAGGTCTTTTCCTTCATCTAAGGTCATCTTATTTTCATCCACAGACTAGCTCATTTTGCCTCTCTGAGGCTAATTGGGGTTGCCTGGGGATAATCTACTTTTTCTATTTAAAGTACTCTACTCCTGATTCAAATATCTTCATATCCTGCTCTCCGTAAATGTTCATAGCAACTGCTACTCCTCTACGTTCTGCATGAGCCATTTTACCTAGAATTCTTCCATCTGGGCTAGTGATACCTTCAATTGCAGCATAAGAACCATTTGGATTCCATTCTTCATTCATGGTAGGAGTTCCACTCTCATCTACATATTGAGTAGAAACCTGTCCATTTTCAAATAATTTTTTGATCCATTCTTCACTTGCAACAAAACGTCCTTCGCCATGAGATGCTGGATTACAGTAAGTTGCGCCAAGTTCTGCTTTTTGTAACCATGGTGAATTGTTCGTAACCACTTTTGTATACACCATTTTTGAAATATGACGTCCAATTGTATTCATGGTAAGTGTTGGTGAATCACTTGTCTGCTCCCTAATTTCACCGTAAGGTACTAATCCTAATTTGATTAATGCCTGGAAACCATTACAGATACCAAGTGCTAAACCATCTCTCTCATTAATAAGCTTACTAACCGCTTCCTTGATTCTGTCATTACGAAATGCAGTTGCAAAGAATTTAGCCGAACCATCTGGTTCATCACCACCACTAAATCCACCTGGAAACATAATGATTTGAGATTGATTAATGCTTTCTTCAAATTCATTTACGGAATCTCTGATATCATCTGCATTGAGGTTCTTAAATACTTTCGTAATTACATTCGCACCAGCTTTTTCAAATGCTTTTGTACTATCATATTCACAGTTTGTTCCTGGGAATACTGGTATAAATACAGTTGGTGTTGCTATTTTATTCTTAGCAATATAAATGCTTTTGGCTTCAAATAATCCAGTCTTAATTTCTTTTTGTTCAATATTAGAAGTGGTTGGAAATACCTTTTCTAGGGTATTTGTCCATGCAGCAATTGCTTCTTCTACTGATATTACCATATCCTTATAAGAGAAATTGCTATCTTTTGTCACTTCACCAATGAGTGTATATTCGCCCACCAATTGGTCTAAATGATCTGCTGGAACTTCTGCTATCATATTTCCAAATTCAACGGCGAATAAGTCGGATTCGCCTACTGTATCTGCTATTTTAAATCCTAACTTATTACCAAATGCCATCTTACTTAAAGCTGGTGCAACACCATTTGCATCTGTTACATAAGCAGAAACAATCACTTTGGATCGAATATTCGCATTGATATTTTCATATAACTGCATTACCTTTTCATAAACTGGAAGATCATATTCATCTCTATCTATTGTAAATTTAACAAGTTTATTTCCCGCCTTCTTTAATTCTGGTGTAATAATGTCTTTGTAACTTGCAACATTGACCGCAAAAGAAGTTAATGTTGGAGGTACATCAATGTCATTAAATGTTCCTGACATACTATCTTTTCCACCAATGGATGGTAAACCAAATCCCATCTGTGCGTTATATGCGCCAAGTAATGCAACAAATGGCTCACCCCAACGCGTTGGATCTTCAGTCATACGTCTGAAATACTCTTGAAATGTAAAACGTATTTTCTTAAAGTCTCCACCAGCAGCAACTATTTTCGCTACTGATTGAAGAATTGCATATACAGCACCGTGATATGGACTCCAAGTAGATAGATAAGGATCAAAACCATAACTCATCATCGTAACGGTATCCGTTGTTCCTTGTAGCACAGGAAGTTTAGCTACCATACATTGTGTTTCAGTTAACTGATATTTACCACCATATGGCATAAATACAGAACTAGCTCCAATGGAGCCGTCAAACATTTCTACAAGTCCTTTTTGTGAGCATACATTTAAATCTTTTAATGTATGAATCCATTTCGTCTTAACATCCGTTACCGTTTTCGCTTTGAAATAATTGTTCTTCTCTTCTGGAATTGTAACTTCAACTGAAGTTTCTTGATGTGCTCCATTGGTATCTAGGAAAGCTCTTGAAATATTAACGATTTCTTTGCCTCTCCAAATCAATACTAATCTTGGTTCTTTGGTCACTTCTGCAACTTCAATTGCTTCAAGATTTTCTTCTTTTGAATATAGTAAAAATTGTTCTACATCTTTGGGATCTACTACAACAGCCATTCTTTCTTGTGATTCTGAAATAGAAATTTCTGTTCCATCTAATCCTGCATATTTCTTAGGCACTTTATCTAGAAAAATGTGAAGTCCATCTGCTAATTCGCCGATGGCTACCGATACTCCACCTGCGCCAAAATCGTTACATTTTTTAATTAATTTACTTACTTCTTCACGTCTAAATAAACGTTGGATTTTTCTCTCGGTAGGTGCATTACCTTTTTGAACTTCTGCACCACAAGTCTCAATTGATTCTTCGGTATGAACTTTAGAAGAGCCCGTAGCACCACCGCAGCCATCACGTCCAGTTCTTCCACCTAGTAAAATAATAATATCGCCTGGATCAGAATTTTCTCTAATTACATTTTTACGTGGAGCAGCGCCCATTACTGCACCAATTTCCATTCTCTTCGCAACATAATTTGGATGATATATTTCTTTTACATAACCCGTTGCAAGTCCAATCTGATTACCGTAAGAACTATAGCCACTCGCTGCACCTGTTACCAATTTTCTTTGTGGAAGTTTGCCCTTTAATGTCTGATCAAGTGAAATAGTAGGATCCGCTGCGCCAGTAATACGCATTGCCTGATATACGTAAGCACGTCCTGATAATGGATCACGAATGGCACCACCTAGACAAGTTGCTGCTCCACCAAATGGTTCGATTTCAGTAGGATGATTGTGTGTTTCATTCTTGAAACTAACTAACCATTCTTCTTCTTTTCCATCAATTTCAACTGGAACTACAATGCTGCATGCGTTAATTTCATCTGATACTTCTAGATCTTCTAACTTACCATCTGCTTTCAGTTTACGCATAGCCATCAAAGCCAAATCCATCAGACATACAAATTTATCATCTCTGTCTTTGAATATTTCTTCTCTATCTGCTAAATATTTCTCATAAGTCTTAATAATAGGTGCTTTATAGAAGCCTTCACCAAACTTAACATCTTTTAATTCAGTGGAAAACGTAGTATGTCTACAGTGATCTGACCAATAGGTATCCAGCACTCTGACTTCTGTCATAGAAGGATTTCTTTTCTCTTCTGTTTTAAAATATGTTTGAATATGAAGAAAATCTTTGAAGGTCATAGCAAGATTTAACGATTGATATAACGCTTCTAATTTATCTGTCTCCATGTCTTTAAAACCATCAAATATAATAACATCTGCTGGTTCTTCAAATTCTGTTACCAAAGTCTTAGGTTTCGTAAGGTCAGTTTCTCTTGAATCTACTGGATTAATACAAAAGCCTTTGATTCTTTCAAATTCTTCTTCTGTAATTTTTCCTTTGATTACGTAGGTAACTGCTGTTTTAATAACAGGCTCTTCGTTTTCATTCAACATTTTAACACATTGAACTGCGGAATCTGCTCTTTGATCAAACTGGCCCGGTAAAAATTCTACGCTGAAAATATTGGAGTTTTCACCACTTTCAAAATTTTCTTCGTACAAATCATCTACTGGTGGCTCTGAAAACACGGTTACACATGCCTTTTTATAAATCTCTTCCGATAAATTCTCAATATCATAACGAATTAATACACGAACTGCTGTTACTGTGTTAATTCCTAAATAACTTTCTATTTCTTCTTTTAATTCCTTCGCCTTTACAACATATGGTTTTTTCTTCTCAACGTAAATACGTTTTACACTCATTGTCCTACCTCCAAATGATTAACTTTCGCTTCACCCACTAGTTATCCCTATATAATACCAAAATATTATGATACCATGGGTCAAAAGGTCCTGTTTTTCATGCTTGCATGAAAAAACATGACTTTGAGACCTGCAAAACATGAGAAAGTAGCCCGAATAGGGCGAATTTCGAATGTTTTAGGATTGTGGGAGCACAACGTGCGTAACAATCCATAGGTATTAGGGGTCAAAATACCTTGTGACCCTGGTATCATATGATTTATTACAATATAATACCATAAGACATATCATTAATAAAATTAATATATCTTATGGTATTTATAATCCAGTCTTATTAATATACTGTTAGTTATTTTTCCTAGGATTTACAAAATAATTTCGTAACTATTTAACACTTTGCAAGTTAGTAACACATTTTCTAATGAATCGACTTGTACTTTTTGTGCCACTGTGTTGTATTTATTATCACTGCTACAATAAGTAATATCGCCAATAAAACTCCAAATGTTAACCCAACTGATTTAACAACATCAAAGAAAAAATTCTCTGGTAAAATATTAATCATCAAATCCGTTTCAGGATTCAAAATCCAATAATCGTTATTAAAAAACAAATGATGAAACTCTATAAAGACAGCATTAAAATTACTCGAAATATAAATTGCTGAGATACCTAATATAGTAGCTACTAAAACTGTTGCTATTAAAAAAGATCTTGAAATAATACGTAACAAATTAACTTTCATAAAGACTAGTAATAATAAAGATACTATCGTAATGGCTAATGCAATTCTTCTAATCATTAATCCATCCATGAATAAGCTTTTTACATCTTGCATATGAAGTTTTTCACGATCATTAAAAAATTCTCGTTCATTACCATCTACAACTGTTTCGACAACCAAATCAGCTCTTTTATCAATCAGATAATCCATCATCTCCTCTGTTACATATAGCACATCTTTCATTTCCATTTTAACCGCATCAAGTACATTATATTTGCTATATTCTTTTTCATAGAAATTAATATCATGATATAATACGAATTTAAAACTTGTTAGAAATAATACAACAATCAATGCCATTGATCCAAAAATCCCAATTCCCCAACCTAATTTATTCATCATCTTCTCCAATATACTATTAATCTTAATTTGACTAGAAATCTACAATTTCAAACTACTCGTGAAGCCTTCTTATTATTTTATAAACTATTTCGTTCTCATTTACAAGCGGAGATTTATGTGCAAAGAAGATAATTCCATCTGTTGGTGCTAAAATTTGTGAAATTACTTGCCCTTCATAAGGGTCAATAATTTCTGAAAGTATATCCCCTCGATGCACTTCATCACCAGGTACACTTTTTCTTCTATATATTCCTGCCACTTCATTACGTACTAATGTTAAATCGTTTTCATTAATTATATTTGCAATATAACCGCCGTGGCTATTGTATCGAATTAATCCCATTCGTGTTAAAAATCTTAAGACCGATGCCACTGCTTGTCTTGCTGAAACTTCGTCTATCTCATCGGTTTCATTGGTATATACAGAAAAAGCATTGGTATTCCACTGTTGCCAATTATAATTAAGTGTTGCCATATCAAATGGACTTGGTTTTCTTACAACAACATACGGAAGCCCAAATAAATTTGCCAAACTTGCACTTTGATACCCCGTCTCCATCATTCTTACATGTGGAACAAAATCGCCAGGCATATAAAAACTTGCAAACTGTATCCCATAACTATAACCTTGCACTTTTTCAAACACTCCAGCTGCAATTCTCTGCGTAGTCTCACCTTCCGAAGCGCCTGGGAACATACGATTAATATCTGTATTATCGAGAGCCCAGAACCTTTTCCCAATATTCATGGAATAATGATTCACGGATGGAATAACCAGAATTTCATTATTATTTACAATAGCACCTTTTGATTCTAAATCTTCTAGTGCCTTAATAAGCTGCGAACAAATGTATAATTGCTGAACTTCATTTCCTCTTATTGCTCCAACGATACAAGCAGCCTTATCACCTTTTCCAAAGCGATATCCAGTCACTCTTAATTCATCGCGATAAGGTGCCTTCAATGAATAAATGATTTCTTTTTTCATCCTTAAACACCTCCTAATATTCTAGCCACCAATGAGCCAGTATAAACAACCGGATGTTCTCTTAATGTAAATAAAATCCCTTCACATGGTGCCACTACTTTTTCACACTCGCCACTAAGTCCGTTAATAATATTTCCAATTAATTCACCCTTTTTCACTATGATATTGTGTTCTAATTCTGGAACAAAAATCCCAGAATTTTGCGCACTAATAAATGTCATTTCTCCTCTAGAAGAAATAATAGGTTCATTTACTGGTATTAACTCGTCTTCCCATATTCCCATCTCAGTCATAAGATGAAAGATTCCATCTGTTAGGCGATCCCCATAATCTTTTGATATTCTCATCCCTACACCCATTTCAATTACAATAGTAGGAACACCCATTGAATTTAGGCTGTGAGCAAGTGTTGCCTCTAATACGGTTACAGAATCATGTATCCAAATAAAATCGGTATTGAGCATTTTAGCATACGGAAGCAATTTCTTGGAATTTTCTTTCGTAACCCTTACTTGCAATGTCTCTTTTAGAAATACATTACTCGAATGAATATCAATACACATATCTGATCCTATTATATCATCTACAATGTCTGCTGCCACATGCTCTATCATTGCTGCATCATTGGAACCAGGAAATATTCGATTCATATCTAGTTCAAACATTGGAATTCCACGTGACACTGAATCAATGCCTAGAGGATTGAGCGCAGGATATATATCTACAATTCCTTTTAGTTTTTTATGATTTTCTTTTATCTTTTTAATAAGTTGATAACATACATATTGTCCATCTAACTCATCTCCATATATTCCTGTTACAATAGAGATTCTTTTTTCTTTTCCCGTAACCGTTTCTGGCTCAAGTCTATTTTTTTGAATAATTAATCTTTCATCAACTGGCAATCCAACCGATACCACTGTTTTAATCATGTAAAAACCTCCACTCTGAAAACCTATTAAAGTACAAAAGACACTCTATTACCGAGCGTCTTTGCTATAAATATTATACTACTACGAAATGAGTGCTATGTCAATTTAAGCTAACATCATTCTGTCATTCGCAAATTCTTCTCCACTTACTTGTTCAAACTTAGATAGTAAATCACTTACTTTAAGCTGTTTCTTATCTTCACCTGATACGTCATACACAACACGTCCGTCATGCATCATAATAAGTCTATTTCCATATTTAATTGCGTCTTTCATGTTATGTGTAACCATAATTGCTGTAAGCTTATCAGCTAATATAATATTATTTGTTAAAGTTAGTACATTGGCTGCTGTTTTAGGATCAAGCGCTGCCGTATGTTCATCGAGTAAAAGTACTTTTGGCTTCTGTAGTGTAGCCATTAAAAGTGTTAATGCTTGTCTTTGTCCGCCTGATAAAAGGCCTACTTTAGAAGTCAATCTGTTTTCCAATCCAAGATCTAATACTTTTAATGTTTCACAAAATTTTTCCTTTTCTTCCTTCGTAATTCCCCAGCCTAGTCCTCTTTTTTTGCCACGACGATAAGCTATCGCTAAGTTTTCCTGAATTTCCATATTAGCAGCCGTTCCTTTCATCGGATCTTGAAATACTCTACCTAGAAAACTTGCTCTTTTATACTCTGGAAAACTAGTAATGTCGATATCATCTAATACGATTGAACCGCTATCTATTGGATATACTCCAGCTACCATATTAAGTATCGTTGATTTTCCTGCTCCATTTCCACCAATTACAGTAACAAAATCTTCTCGCCTCAAATGAAGGTTTACATCATTCAAAGCCATTTTCTCATTTATTGTTCCTGCATTAAAAGTTTTACAAACATTATTTATTTTCAACATTTGAATTATCTCCCTTCTTGATTCGATGATATTGATGCTTTAGTTGGTGTTGCCTTAGCTGCTAGAACTTGTGGAAGTGTTAATGCTCCTACCACTACCAGTGCTGTAAGTATTTTTAAATCGGTTGATTTAAGTCCCAATTGAAGCACTACTGCTATAATGGCACGATAGATTACCGCACCTAATAAAATTGAAATTAATCTAAACTTAAATGTTTTGACTTTACTCATTACTACTTCACCAATAACAATAGACGCAAGTCCTATTACAATTGTGCCAACTCCCATACCTACATCCGCATACCCTTGGCTTTGAGCAACAAGTGCTCCTGATAATGCAACTAAACCATTTCCTATTACTAGCCCCAACATCTTCATCTTATCCGTGTTTTCGCCAAGGGCTCTAACCATATCTTCATTATTTCCGGTTGCTCGAATTGCACTTCCTATTTCAGTTCCAAAAAACCAGTACATAAACAAAATAACTATTGCGGAGAAAATTAAACCTAATCCTAATGTTACCCAAACTGTATAATTATGTATACTCTGTAATGATTGTGGTAGCACATCTTTTAACAAGCTTATTATGGTATCTGTATTAATAAGTGGAATATTGGCTTGCCCCATAATACGACTATTAATTGAATACAGTGTTGTCATGGTCAGAATTCCTGCAAGTATTGCTGGAATTTTGCATTTATTATGTAAAAAAGCTGTGACCGCACCCGATAATCCTCCTGCAATTACTGCAACAATAAGTGTTACATATGGATTCCAACCTGCATTAACGGTTAAAACGGCACTCACACAGCCTCCAAGCGCAAAGCTTCCATCGCAAGTCATATCTGCAAAATTTAACACTCGAAATGTAATATAAACACCTAATGCCATAACTCCCCACAAAACACCTTGTGCCATTGCTGAATGGATTGCCCATACTAATGGCAATACCATACTCGCACATGAACCAAAAACCACAATAACTCTAGTCTTAAATATTGAATTACTCATATCTTTTAAATCCTCCTGCACTTTGTTTTTGTTAAAACGTGTATAAGGACAGACGTATTGTCTGCCCTCATACACTGAAAATAGTCTTACACAATTTTCCTTGTTTCAATTCTATGTAATTAATCTATAACTTCCACCCGCAAAACATACAAACAGTGACCTACGATTGCTAAAAGGCAATTAGTTGATTACTAAATCTGCTGGAATTTCAATTCCAAGCTGCGTTGCAACTTCTTCATTAACGGAAACTTTTAGTTTTGAAGCATCTAAATATTCAATTGGCATTTCAGCTGGTGTTGCTTCACCACTTAGAATTTTAGCAGCTTGCGCTCCTGATAATTTGCCTAATTCATAGTAATCAATACCATATGTAGCAAGCCCACCCGCATCAACCATTCCTGATTCTCCACAGATTACTGGAAGGTTATTCTCATTAGCAACCATTGCTACTGTTGCCATACCAGCTGCAATCATATTATCCGTTGGTGCATAAATGGCATCTACTTTACCTACTAATGATTGAACTACTTGCTGAATTTCATTTGAATTAGAAACAGTAGCATCTATTACTTCTAGTCCGATTGCTTCACCTGCAACTTTTGCCATATCCGCTTGAATCTTTGAGTTCGTCTCGCTTGAACAATATAATACTGCTATTTTCTTAGCCGTTGGCACTAATTGAACGAGTAAGTCCATCTGCTCTGTAATTGGATTGAGGTCTGATGTTCCTGTAACATTGTTTCCAGGAGCTTCATTACTTTCAACTAAACCAGACTCAGCTGGATCGGTTACTGCTGTTACTACTATAGGGATATCTGATGTTGCATTGACACAAGCCTGCGCTGCTGGTGTTGCAATTGCTAAAATCAAATCATCTTGATCATTTACAAGTTTTGATGCAATCGTAGCACAGTTAGCTTGTTCTCCTTGCGCATTCTGATAATCAATTTCAAGATTCTTTCCTTCTTCAAATCCCGCTTCTTTTAATCCATCTATAAAACCATTATATGCTGCATCAAGTGCGTCATGCTGTACTAGCTGACATACTCCAATCTTATATACCGTGTCATCTGTAGCTGTTGTTGTATCTGTACTTGACTCCTGTGTTGTAGATGTCGTATCTGTTGTTGAATCCTGCGTTTTACTATTTGAGCCACATGCTACTAAAGATGAAATAAGTGCAATAGCTACTGTAAGTGATAACAATTTTTTTCTCATATTATTATTCTCCTAATCTCTTTTATATTTAACAAATTAAAGCGTAACACTTTAATTTGTTAAATCACCCAACTGAAAATATACTACATTTTGGTCATTTAGTCAATAAAAGATTAATATAACGCATAAAAAAAGTGATTATAAAGTTTTTTAGTCACTTTCAAATCACTTATGAATCGTTTTCTATTTTTCTTTTAATTATATTTGTTTATAAATTTTTACACATTTAATAATAATCTATTTACTTTTTTCTTATTTCTTATTTCTTATTAACAATATAAATACCAAGACATACACAAATTAAAGCCGCTATATTTTGTATCCCACCAATACTTTCATGAAGAAAGATAGCGGATAAACTGGTTCCGAAAATTGGTATCGCAAAATTAAATATTGTAATATTGCTTGGTTTATTATACTTAAGCAACGTAGTCCATATAGAGAATGCAATTGCAGAAACAAATGCTAAATATATCAAAAGAACGACTCCGTTGATAGAGTCCGTTGATAATTCCCCTCCACTTGCACCTCCCACGATTGCAAGCATGGCACCACCTAACATCATTTGATAACCTGTAACCAATACTGGATTTATTTTTCTTGCTACAATCTTGCTAATCATAGCACCAAGCGCAGCACTAAAGGTCGAGAGGAGCATAAATACGTCCCCCAGTACACTAAACTTGCCTAGGTTTCCACCGTTCTTCAAATTAATTATTATAATTCCTGCAAATCCAACGATGCATCCCATTATTTTTCTTACGTTAACTTTATCATTTTGAAACATTATATGCGCTAAGAAAACACTAAAAAAAGTGATAGTAGTCGCTAATATTGCTCCCTTTGCTCCTGATAAATGAGAAAGTGCAATATAAAAAAAGAAGTATTGTAATCCTGTTTGGATGATTCCTGTCAAAATAATTCCTTTGATATCCGCTTTTTGTGGTAGTATAATTCGCTTACTGTATATAAAATAAACAACAAGTGCAATTACACCTGCTAAAAAAAACCTTGCACCTGCTAAAAGCATTGTTGTGCTTACATCACCACTTTCAATATGAAAATATCTATAACTCATTTTTACGCCTGGAAATGCGCTCCCCCATAAAACGGTACACAAAACCGCTAAAAGTATTACTGATTTTGTACTCTTGAATAAATTTTCCCCAATTTTCCCATTTGATTTCATCAATATTTCCTCCGTTTTTATGTTTATTAGTAAATTTTATCCCTATCGCTTCATAGCAACGGTTTAAACACTTATCTTCTCTTTCGTTAGTAGTAAAACAATTTATTGTATGTTATAATAAATGTATTATTTATAAGGAGGACTTATCATGGATGTTAACTATGAATTATACAAAGTGTTTTATTTTGTTGCTATTTCTTTAAGCTTTTCAGAAGCCTCAAAGCAATTATATATCTCGCAATCAGCGGTTAGTCAATCAATTAAAGTTTTAGAAAAGAAACTCAACCAATCCTTGTTTATTAGAAGTACAAAGCGTGTTCAGCTTACTCCCGAAGGTGAAATTTTATTTAGGCACATTGAGCCTGCCATGAATCTAATCAAACGAGGAGAAGCTCAAATTCTAGAAGCCAACTCCCTTGGCGGTGGTCAATTGCGAATTGGTGCTAGCGATACAATATGCAGATATTTTCTTGTACCTTATCTAAGCAAATTTCACAAAGAATACCCTAACGTTCACATTAAGGTAACGAATCAGACTTCAATTAAGTGCGTCGACTTACTAGAAAGTGGACAAGTTGATTTAATCGTTACAAACTTTCCAAACTCTAAACTAAATAACACAAATCAGATTAAAGTGATTAAAGATTTTGATGATGTCTTTATTGCTAGTAAAAAGTTTTTTCATTTAGATCAAAAAAAATTAACTTTACATGAACTTCAGAAAAATCCGATCCTTATGCTTGACAGAAATAGCACTACGAGTGAATTTGTTCATCATATATTCCAGCAACATCAACTTGACCTAGTGCCTGAAATCGAGCTAAGTAGCAATGACTTACTAATTGATTTAGCAAAAATCGGTCTTGGAATCGCATTTATACCAGATTACTGTGTTCCAACCGATTCAGATGACTTATATGTAGTTGACTTAGTAGAAGAACTTCCAAAACGTCAACTTGTTGTAGTTTTCAATCAACATCTTCCAGTTTCTCAAGCAGCCGAGAAATTTATTGGCTATTTCTAGTCTTATTCCAGAACTCATCAACTTGACTACCTACATTATCAATACTACAAACAGCTGGCTGTTTCCATTCTCTTGGAAACAGTTCTTTGTATTGTCTGGAATTAAATCTTTCATCTAAAAGTAAAATAATTCCCAAATCATCGCTCGTTCTAATAACCCTTCCTGCTGCTTGAAGTACTTTATTCATACCTGGATATCGGTAGGAATAATCAAAACCATTCAATCCCTTTGCATCATAATAATTTTTTAAAATCTCTTTCTCATTTGATATCTGTGGTAGCCCGGTACCAATAATAAATGCACCAATCAAATTATCATTTTTCAAATCAATTCCTTCACTAAATATTCCACCCATAACACAAAATCCAACTACTTCTTCCTCTTGATTCATTGTGAAATTCTCAAGGAATTCTTCTCTCTCCCTCTCTTTCATACCTTGTTTTTGACAAATACAGTTTATCTCGCCTATATTCATACAGTTATATACCTCTTGCATGTATCGATAAGAAGGAAAGAATGCCATATAATTTCCCTTTCGACAATCTATTACACCGCTAATATAATCCGCGACTCTCTTATACTCAAAATGATTTCTTCTCGTATACTTACTACTTACGTCATTTCCTACCAGTATCAAACGATTCTTTTCTTCAAACGGTGAAGCTGCGTAGACCGCATAATCTTCCAGTCCACCACTTAGCAAGCTTTTATAATACATAATTGGAAGCAGTGTAGCTGAGAAAAACACCGTACTATTTCCTTTATTTAAGCATTCCAACAAATTTGTGGATGGATTAATACAAAATAATTTTATTTTAAATTTACCTTCCTCATCATGCTCCGTATATATAACATAATTTTCATCCAGTCTGTCATGCATATTTACAAAATGCCTTATTAAAAAATAAAATTCCAATACTTTTTCTTTTATATCAGGATCACTATTTTCCTCTAAAAATTTTTCCATTTCCCCTGCAACCGCCATTAAGTTTGAAGCAAACGGTCCTACACTTTCAATCACTCGATATGTTTCGCATTCTCGTTTAAATTCCAGAAGATTTTTATTACATTTCTCCAAGCTCTTTTCTAGTTTCCTGCTATAAAATTTAACTTCATTCTTTAATTTCAAGAAATCCTCTTTACACAAGCTTGCGCTGTACATTTCTCTACCACGCTCCACGAGGTTGTGTGCCTCATCTACTAGAAATAAATACTCACCTTTTACTCCTTCTGAAAAGAATCTTCTTAATGATACATTTGGATCAAACACATAATTGTAATCACATATAATAGCATCACACCATAAGGAAACATCAAGACTCATCTCAAACGGGCATACTTGGTGTTTCACTGCATATTCTTCTATCACTTCTCTTGTAAACGAATCTTGCTCTGACAGCATTTGAAATACTGCATCATTAATTCTATCATAATGACCTTTTGCATAAGGACAATTCACAGGATTACATTCCGTCGTTTCACAAAGGCACAGTTTTTCTTTCGCCGTTAATATGACTACCTTAAACTTAAGATTATCCTTTTTAAGTATTTCAAATGCCTCTGCTGCTACCGTTCGAGTAATCGTCTTGGCTGTCAAATAAAATATTTTATCTCCAAGTCCTTCTCCTATTGCTTTGACCGTAGGAAAAACACTAGACATCGTCTTCCCTACGCCAGTTGGTGCTTGAATAAACAATCTCTTCTTTCTATTAATTGTCTTATAAACCGAAGTTACAAGCTCTCTTTGACCTTCTCTATAGGAAAAAGGAAACTTTAATGGCTTAATTGAATCATTTCTAGTTAGTTTCCACTCATATTGATATTTCGCCCAAACTAAATACTCGTCCATTAGTTTAAGAAACCAATTTTCAATCTCCTGAAATTCTAATGTTTCATTAAAATACTTTTTCTGCTCGGTATCTAAATTGCAATAGGTCAATTGAATATTGATTTGACTAAGCATTTCTGCTTTGCCATAAATATACCCATAGCACATAGCTTGTGCTCTATGCACTTCTATTGGCTCTTTCAAATAATCCAAATCAAAATAAACGCCTTTTATTTCATCAATGGTAACTCCCGTTTCTTCTATAATAATACCATCCGCTCGTCCTTCAATAATGATTGTAAATTCTGGCTTTACAATTTCAATTTTGAGAGGGTACTCAGCATGATATTCAAGTCCCTTTTGTTTTTGAATTTTTCGATGCATTTTACTACCAGCTTGCATTGCATCCTTATCACTTTTGTTTCCTTGTCTATTATCGATATCTCCACTACGCAAAATAAATTCCACAAGGTTACGTACTGATATTTTAATATTTTTGTCATCCTTATTCATTATAGTTCTCCCACCCTATATACATAGCTTGTTTCTATTTCACCTTTGGTTTATAGCAACAAGTTATGTAACTATTCAGAACCCACTAACGAGTTACTAAATTGCTACCTATATCTTAACTGCTTATAGCATTTGGTGCAACCACTTATCGATTCTCCTTTTCAACCCTTCGTTGGTAAACTATAATGCGAATGGCATACCAATCACCTTTAACTTTACTATGTTCACCTTTTAATACTAAAAATTTCAATATATTAGAAATATTTTAAATTTATAATTGAAAAAGGATAAGCAATTTGCTTATCCTTCTAGGCATATTCGTTCTATCTCTATGCTACTACGTATTTTTTCAAAATGTTCTCAAAATCGTGATTTTGTCCACCAAACTGTACAGTTAATACTTTGGTTAAATCCAAGCTCAAAACTCCTAATATTGATTTAGCATCTATAACCACTCGATTATAAAAAACATCTATGTCAAAGTCGCATTTTTCTGCCGCATTAACAAAATCACTTACATCAGAAGTAGCCTTTAGTTTGATTTGATATTTCTTTTCCATAACAAAAATCCTTTCTATTTAACCTCAAATAGCATAAGCTATATGAGCCGGCAATCACCATGAAAATTATAATGTAACATATTTCATATTTAATTGATTTACAATTTTAGTCTTGTCATTATGACACCAATTTATACGTTTGTCAATTAATAATTCAGATAAATGGTATGCGTCAAACGTACACTTTTAGGTAGTTTTTTATAATAAATAGAAATTCGAGGTTATTTCTTACAACTTTTAGGTTGATTGTTAAATTTTTATAAACATTTTGCTTTTTAATTTATTATAGGAAACTACATAGTATGTTATTCTATACAAGATTTCACAAAATAAAATAATCTTAAATATATTTCTATTTTCTATCATAAAACTTAATTTCTCTAATTATTAAAATATATTTCTTTCAAATTAGTTGCTATTAGTTAAATTCTGTCATATTTTTTTGAAATCTAAGTGGTAAATTTTGATTCTGCAATTTTATATTTTCTCTCTCTTTTATGGAAATACTTCTACAAAATCCTTTCCATAAAATTTCAAACTGAGCCTCTTCTTCTGATACATTCTCTAACATCTCCAAATTAAGCTTATCACTTTTAATGATTCCCCAGCCTGCATTCTTCTCATGAACGACGGCTACTTTTCTACCCTTATCGTAGATCATCCAGTTCTCACTGGGAAGTCTATCTGCAAAATGTGGCGCTATCATCGATATCACATTATTCTTAGGTTCAATAATGGAACATAGTATATGATTATATAACTCTTTAAATCGAACGAATCCCAATAAATGTGATTGTTCATTCGAAACCGCTCTGTTCAATTCAAATACTCTACAAATATCTTGATTGTTTAGATTCTCCATCAATTTATGTGGAATCTTACTGGAGAGACCTACATTGATGGTCTTAAAGATAGCATCCGCCTTGTCATTCTGATTCGAACAGGCTGCCTGATAAATACTAGTATAAACCTCAACTCCGAATCTGTTTTGAAGTGTTCTAGCAACCTTTTTCGCTTTATCAAAATCAGTGACTACATTAGTATATTCAGAAAACAGCTCATAGTTACTTTCAAAATCATTTGTAAGCTTTATATATTCTTTGGGGTACTTACTTTCCCACGCGTTATATACGCCTGTAAATATTCCTTCAATACTATCTTCACATATATATATCTTATTATTCATAGTTCCTCCCCACTTATGCTATCCTTCTTGCACAAATTGGTATCAACAAGCTAAGCCGCAGCCTCGCCAGTTCATAGCTAGATTCACAAGTTACATACACATATCCTGCCTATAACTGGCCATACATACTTTGCACATTATCAATTACTTCGGGGTGCGGATTAAACCTTACATCATCAAATAAGGATATCTGTTTATAACTGATTTGTGATGCCTCAATTGGTATTCTCTCTTTAACATTTAGTAGATTTCTTGTAATGTAATCTTCTTCTATTTTAATTTTGTACATCATCTTGCCTTTACAGGTTACAAAATAAATTGCTCGTTTCAATACAACTCCCATTCTTTTTATATCATCAAAGTCTAATATTGCCTGTTTTCTCGCTTTCACAATTCTTAGTGCTGATTTATTGCCAATTCCCGGAATTCTGAGAAGTGTATAATAATCTGCTTTATTAATCTCGACTGGAAAATTCTCTAAATGCCTTAACGCCCAATCACACTTTGGATCAAGCATAATGTTGAAATTCGGTCTCTCTTCTGATAATAATTCATCTGCCTTAAATCCATAGAATCGTAAAAGCCAATCAGCCTGGTATAGTCTGTGCTCTCTCAATAATGGTGGACCACCTGGTAATGCTGGAAGTGCTGCGTCTTCATTCACATGAATAAACGCAGAATAAAAGACCCTCTTTAAATTAAATTTGTCATATAAATTCTCAGCCACAGAAACAATTTGATAATCACTCTCAGGCGTTGCCCCTACTATCATCTGCGTGCTCTGACCAGCCGGTACAAAGGAAGGCGCATTTTGATACAACATAATCTCATTCTTACTCTGTATAATATTTGTCTGTATCTGCCTCATAGGTTTTAGAATACTCTTTCTACTCTTATGAGGTGCTAAAAGTTTGAGGCTATCTGCTGTAGGTAATTCTAAATTAACACTCATCCTGTCTACAAGAAAACCTAATTTATCAATTATCTCACTATCTGCACCTGGAATCACCTTAATATGAATATATCCGTTAAAGTGATATTGCTTACGCAATTTAAAAATTGTCTGATAAATTAAATCTAAAGTGAAATTAGGATTATTCATAATTCCAGAACTTAAAAATAAACCCTCTATATAATTACGTTTATAAAATCCCATTGTCAATTCGCATACTTCATCTGGTGTAAAGGATGCTCGCTTTACATCATTCGATGATCTATTGATACAGTACTTACAATCGTAAATACATTCATTTGTAAATAGAATCTTAAGAAGTGAAATACATCTTCCATCTGCCGAAAAACTATGGCAAATTCCGCTTGCAACCGAATTCCCCATACCTTTTCCATCACCTTTTCTATCTACGCCACTTGAAGTACATGCAACATCATATTTCGCTGCATCTGATAGAATATCAAGCTTCTCCTGTATTGTCATCGTTTCCTGAATAACCATAAAATCACCCCTCGCCTTATTCGAACATATGTTTGTTTTATAATATCATATGTTTCAAGTATATGCAAGGGGTTCTATTAAGACTAAAATGTAATTTTAAATTCCAGTTGATGCGCTATTGCAAAAGTAAATTCTATATATATCGAAATTACTCCTGCACACATATTTTTACCTTATTGCCATTTATATAATAGTTTTTTTATAATGTACGTGCAGATGATTGCCTGCCTGTGCAGATTGGAGATTATTATGAATAATAAAGGCAATCAAAAGCATTTAACCTTAAGTCAAAGAATTGAAATTGAAAAAGGTCTGACTGAAAACAAAAGCTTTTCAGCCATTGCTGGTGCAATAGGGAAAGATCCTTCCACTATCTCGAAAGAGGTACGCCTACATTCACAGACGAAGGAAAGACCGGACGCGGGGTACACCTCAGCTCCATGTATCCACCGAAAAGGTTGTAAAATCACCTTTCTTTGCGAAGAACAGTGTGGCACCATGTGTAAAATCTGCAAAAAACCAAGCATGAAATGTATCAATATATGCCCAGGATATGAAACAGCAGATTGTGATAAACTAAATCGCCCTCCTTATGTATGTAATGGATGTGGCAAGAAAACGCATTGCCTTATGCCTAGAAAGTTTTATTCCTCCAAGTATGCAAATGACTGTTATCGTAACACATTAGTATCAAGCCGTGAAGGAATCAATCAGACACCGGAAAGCATCCAGATCATAAACACCTTAATTGTTCCACTAATCAAGGATAAACATCAGTCTATTGCCCATGTTTATGCTACACACGCAGAAGAAATCGGATGCGCTAGACGTACTTTATATGGCTATATTGATGCAGGTATATTTGACGTCAGAAATATTGATTTAAGACGTGCAGTACGCTATAAAAAACGTAAGCAGAAAACAACCGCCAGTTCAAAAGACCGTTCCTATCGTAAAGGACATAATTACGAAGACTTTCAGAAACATATGAAAGAGCATCCTGATACCCCTGTGGTTGAAATGGACTGTGTGGAAGGCGTTAAGGGCGGAAAAGTATTTCTCACACTGACTTTTCGCAGTTGTAATTTAATGCTGATATTTTTACTTGAAAATCACAATCAGGAATGTGTGCTAGAAGTCCTTATCTGGCTTGAAACGGTACTTGGCCAGGAGTCATTTAAAAAGTTGTTTCCTGTTATTCTTACAGACGGTGGCTCGGAATTTTCTGCGCGTGAAGAAATGGAAGAATTTAGTGATGGCACAAAAAGCACCACTGTTTATTATTGTGATCCATACAGTTTCTGGCAAAAAGGCGCCTGTGAAAAGAATCATGAATATATCAGATATGTTCTTCCTAAAGGTTCTTCGTTTAATAAATTAACAGACAATCAGGTAAATAAGCTCATGAATCACATAAATAGTGAGAAAAGAGACAGTCTTAACGGCCATAGCCCGTATGAACTGTCCCTTCTCCTTCTGGACAATAGGCTTCATAAAGGAGTTCCATTGGTATTAATACCACCCGATGAAGTCAACCTTGGTCCAGGTTTGTTGAAATAACATAGTATAAGCACAGGCAGATTTCACTGCACCCGAATTTAGTCTTACACGTAAGGCATGTGGAATTTAGTCTAGCACACTATTTTCAGATGTCCCTTTGGAATGCAAGAAATTCGTAAAAACAGTACTTATGAGTTTATTATAAGGCAAAAATATGAAGTTGTTAAGGTGCAAATGCAGAATTTAGTCACGCAAATTTACTGCGGATTCTGCGATATGGAATTTAGTTTATCATTTAAGTGGGTTCTATTAAGTTATATCGAGTCGTTCTAATGCCATATTTTTTTTATTATTTTATTGTTTTTGAAAAATTAATCTCCTTCCTTTAATCAAAAATCCATAACACACATCTACAATATCATTGCCATTTATTAATATTCATCAGGTATTATAATTGCAGCCACAATATAAGCTATAATACCAGGTCCTGCACAACATAATACAACTAATAATAATCTTACGATAGTAGGATCAACATTTAAGTAATCACCTAATCCTCCACACACGCCACAAATTAATCGGTTTGTTCTTGATCTGTATAATTTTTTAGGTTCCATCATTCATTCCTCCTTAAATTGATTCGTCAAAATTGACTTCTATACTACCAACTCCACATTCAATATCCATCGTCTTGTCAGCATTATTATCTATTTTCTTTTCCTGTGCAATTCCTCCAATAGAGGAGTCTCCTAGTATAACATTTCCAATTCCACAATTCACATCATAATTATATTCTTTTTCACTATTAGACACGGATAATACAACGTTTCCAATTCCACAATTTATCGTTGCATCTCCATCTATTGCACCAGATATACCCAGCTTTCCCGTTCCACATTCCATATCGATTGTTTTTGTATACAAGTCTTCTATAACGAACTGCCCTGCACCCACCGAAAAATTAGATTCCTCAGCACTTATTTTATTGCCCTCTAATTGTCCCGCGCCTACGCCTATTTTTAATTCCTTTGTATTGATATCACTTAATTTAACAGAACCTGCGCCCATATCAATTTTTACTTTGTCTAAATTAGCGTTTTCTGGAATCGATAGTGTAATAGTTGCATGATAATCATTTACTAATCCTATATTAATTCCATCTTTGATATTATCATCAATTACTAATTTTCCATCTTTGTCTTCACATGTGAATCCATCTACCACATTATCAGCCTCTACTTTATAGCTATCCCCATCTGATTGTTGAATAATTAATTCGCCATATTTCATATCAATATCTAATTGGTCAATATCACTAAATTCCTGATTCATACTCGTTAACGGTTCATTCGACCAACTATTATGATGGTTCCCCCATGAAAAAGAAAAATCTCCATTGTTAACCATATTAAAAAATGTGCTACCTGCACCTAACAATCCACCAATAATAGTTAAAACCAAACCGATTGCTATCACAATTCCACTAAACATTAAGCATGCTCTTGTAAATGATTTCATAATACTGCCCCCCTTGCTTTAAATGGTGTTTTGCATAAATTCACAATTCCCCTTATAAACCATGGTAAAATTTTACCACAAATAAGTCCTGTTAATAGTACGAATAATATTCCAACTCCTAATAAAAGTAATCCGACTCCACAAGTAAAGATTCCTACCGTTGGCATTGTAAAGAGCGTTACAATTCCTATTATAAAGACTACTACACCTGTCACAGATAGTGCTACTGCTGATACAGCAATGGTTACAAACAAACCAAATGCTGTACCAAGAATTCCTAATAACAGTCCCAATGCTCCACCCAATATAGGTAAGCCAATAGGAATTGCTAGTAAACATAGAATTACTATCAATGCAATTTTACCTCCTGACGTTTCTTTTTCATACTTTCTCTCTCTACTTGTAGTCTTCTTGTAGCTATTATTTGAATCCTTACTACCTTCTTCGTTACTATCAATTACTTCGTAGTTAACTTTAAATCTTGGATCTGAATAACCTGTTTCTGAAAACTCACCTGATTCGTTTATATTCTCTTGCAAACTAGTCTTGATTATTGCAGCAACTTTTGCTGGTGTTCCAAGTTCTCTAATAACCTGCTCTGCATTTTCCGAACCTGCTTCATCAAAATAATCATTATAGTACTGTAATGCTTCTTCTCGTTCGCTCTCTTGAATGTTACCAAGCATGTTTTCCAATTCTTCCATAAATTCTTTTCTACTCATTACTCATTCCCTCCTGAAAACATCATAGTGATTCGTGCCGAATAACTCTTCCATTCTGTTATATACAAATTCAGTTGTAAACTTCCCTTTTCTGTAACCTTGTAATATCTTCGGTTTCGCCCGCCGCACTCCATATCATACACCTCAAGACAATCATCTTTTTGTAAGCGTCTAAGCACCGGATATAGTGTGGATTCCGAAATATCAATGACTTCTCTAACCTCTTGGGTAATCTTGTAACCATAAGTCCCGATCGCTTCTTTGGATACAACCGCAAGAACTATTGCATCGAGCAATGCTGCTCCTGTATTAAATACCATAGTATCCTCTCCTTCTCAAACTAATACGTTTATTCGCAAATTTCCTTTATTCATTATTATGCTATTTTTATATTAATATTATTTATTAATCAATACTAATCTATAAACAATACTATACGCTGTATAATATTATATGTCAATATATTTTTTTTGTTTTTTTAATAAATTTACATAATGTTTAGTTACATTAAAGTTGTTAACAATCTCGTGTTTCTTAAATTATTACAATAAAGTTATTAAAAAGAGCACTTTCTAAAATGATATGCTTCCCATCAAGTAAATAATGAAACAAAATTTTATTGTTTACTTGATGAAACGCAGTTTGAAATCATTATGAAAAGTGCTCATTTATTTTATTATGTTTTAAATCTATTAAAAATATTTTATATTCAGGAAACACAGACATTTTTTTAACGAAGTTCTCCTAAGTACATTTAAATTTCCTCATATACTCTGGTATATTATGTATAAAAATATTCCTCTACCTGCCTGTTATTCATGCTCCTTAATCCATACATCGGTCTGATAGATCTTAGCAAAGTTATCAGCAAGTGCTGCCATATATGCATTTTGCACCTGTTCTGCTAAAATAGTCATTCCTCCCCATACCAAATCTCTTGTAGCACATGCATCTTCGATTAGGTCAACAGCAAATCCATAATGAGCAACTGCTCTGACTGTTGTATCAATACACATATGAGTCATCATTCCGCACACCACCAATGTATCAATCCTTTTCTCTTCTAGTTTTTCTTTCAGATTTGTATGTAAGAAACTGTCAGGCTTATGTTTAATTATAATTTCTTCCCCATCAAAAGGACAGCAATCTTTTATAAATTCCGCTCCTACACTATCAGGTAAAAAAAACGTTGCACCTGGATTTACACTTATGTGTCGCACGTGAAATATTGACCAGTTCTGTTCTCTAAAAAACGTCAGAACTTTTTTTGCTTGCATTGATGCCTGCTCTGGGTTAACCAACTCATATTTTCCACCCTTAAAATAATCATTTTGAATATCTACCATGACCAAACCAAATTTCATTGTAACTACCTCTTTTCTCATAATCATTACCTGCTCAAAGAAAGTATAAATCTGGCAAAGTAAAAAGTAAATTACTTACTTTTTGGTAGGTAGCGGATTAGAGTAGACAATTCCTTTTTGCTCAAGCAATTCTAACTGTCCATGTTCTATCATATAAGATATTCCTATATCCTGCATAATCAAAACTGCTTCTAATAGTTGCGTTCCTCTTTTGGTCAAAAAATATTCCACGTGAAGAGGATATCCTTTAAAGCATGTTTTATTAATAATCCCAAATTCCTTTAATTCTTTTAGTTGCTGAAGCAACATTTTTTCAGAAATCCCCACAATTCCATGTTTTAATTCTGAAAATGTCTGTGTCCCATTTCTAAGTTGAAATATTAAAATTGTTTTCCATTTTCCTTTTACAAAATCATGAACAATTTCTAACGGACAAGTATAATCGTCTCTAATTTTCATCCTCATTCTTCTCTCTGATTTTTTTAATACTCTTTACACATACATTAATAAACGTAGCATAGATAATCATCTATATAATAAATATAATGGGAAGATGGTTTCTCCCTTTAAATCGTAAGCTATCATTACAATATAAAGTTCGCAATACCATAAATTAAATGGCAAAACATAAAAATAAATATGGATATTACTGCAATTATATTTTTTCTATCAGTAGCAAAAAATAAAAATGCCACACAGGGAAAGATACATAGTCCTAAAACAACTACTGTGTTTGTTATACTTTTATAATATAATATCCAAAACACAAAATATAAAAAACAACTAATTATTGTTGTAATAATCAAAGGACTAAAAGTCATTTTTCTGCTATCCTTGTTTATTAAAGTACACAGGAAAATAATCATCAGCACTTGAAATACAGAAGCTATTATATCTAATGATTCCGTAATCGAATCTGCTCTCAAAATATCATTGGGTGCTGGAATAGCAAACCAATAAAAATTAGGTATCATTATTACCAAAAACAATACTAATCCCCCTATATTAAAACCTATCTTATACTTTTTAATCATCTTAACACCTTCATCTGTATTAATTTTTCTATCACTACACTTGTACTTTTAAATATAATGAGAATTTCATATACATTCAAGATTACGTAAATTTTCTAATTATGGTTATCTCGAAATTTTCTACACTTTTATATGTAACACTTTTCTTCCTATTCAATTAATGCATATTTTTTAAACAAACGCTTAAAGAAGGAAGTTAAGTTTTCCTCAATATTATCATCTGTAAACTCATATCCCTTTGGGCAGCTACCATGGAAGCACATTTTAGGGGTGAATCATATGTTTTCCCTTGTCCAGGCTGATCATATTCTCCATAATGCTGAACCCCATCAATTTATATTACAACTCTATTCGACATAGAAATAATCATCATCTATTTCCTGTAGTTTTAAATATGAGTTAAATAGATGGTCAAAATCCCAGTCTTTATTATTATCCATGTGTTGCCAAATATCTTCTACTGCAGTAGAAAAGCGAGTATCCGTTGATTTCATAGCTCTGATATCTGGATATACTCTAGGAATAAAATCTTAAATTTTTATTTTACCTGTAACCGTGCCAATTATTAGTAATTCATCAATAATTAATCCTCTAGTCACTTCGTTTATTTTATTTGCCAAACAATCAACACCTTTTTCAAAAATATTACTTGTCCTTTAAAAAATGTTTTGCTCCTACCTTATCCGTATTTCAATTATACAACACTTCAACTTCCCATTATTGCTATAACAAGCAACTGATTTTATAATAAATTACTAAATCTATATCAAGTTTATCCTATTGCACTATAGCTATCTTTCATTATAAAAAGCCAAGTCTTCACTTAACGGAAAAGTTTTCTTAAAGTCAGAAACTATTTTACTTTCCTTACTAATCATTAATGTAAGCGAACTATCCCAAGGAACAATTTCAACAGTTGCCAATGGATGTTGTATTGAAATCGGATTTTTCCAAAACCCTACATATCCATCTATATAAGGCAATGGAAATTTCAGTATATCTTCTAGCATTATGTTTTTCTCAAATCCTGACAATACTGCCCAAATCCATTGAAAATCTTCTTTCTCAACAATTTCAGTTAGTTCTTCCCCACTCAACCAGCAGTAGTCTTTAGATAAAAGTTCCTCAAATTTATTTGTTTGTGGATAACACACACAATCCGTTATAAGCCAATTATAATTCTTCTGAACATCATTAATTGCGGTAAAGACCTTAGCTAAATAAGTATAACACTTCTCACCTTTTTCAAGAATCACTCCATACATTCTTTTATCCCTTTTTCCCATCTAACCATTTTCTAAGTGTAACAAAATTTCAAAAGGATTCCCTTATTATACTAATTATGTGACAATATAGGAAATCTTAATTGATACTGGTCAAATAGGTTTTCCTTTCCATCTAAAATATATAACGTATCGTCTTTTTTCACTAGTTCTTCTACCGATAACTCTGTCAACTCATCGCTTGGCGTAAACCCAAACTCTACCAAACATGCTTCTGTCTCTCTCTTATTCATTTCAAGTATTGTTTTAATTATTAATTTCATAAAATCATTTTGCGCACATTGTGTCTCGCAATCATACTCACCATATATATCTTCAATTACTAGTACTGCCTTTTCAAATTTTGCAATTACCACAGTTTTGATTTCCGAAAAATAATAAACACAGTTCTTTCTAAAACCCATTCCATAGAACAGCAACAATTCCTCACATTCTATGCTTGTAAATACTGAAATAGGATTTGATTTCTCATAACATTTTAATAAGATATTTCTATCTTCTAGAATTTTTACATCAAGCTTTTTGGCTACAAAGAGCTGTTCCAAATTTGCTATTTTCTCTTCTTTGATACCTTTCCATTGGTATTTTGCAATATACTCGATTGCTTTTATAAATCCCAATCTAGGATAAAAACTAATAGCTGAATCATCACACAGCAAAAACATCTGGTCACAACTGTTCTGATACTGGTGAATTATTTGTTCCATTAACCACGTACTTAGTCCTTTATTGGAATATTCTTCTCTTGTAAGTACACCACCAATCTGAATATATATCTTTTCTTTATTATCATAAATGTACTTCATATAATTTACTGTTACAGTAGCCACTACCTTATTATCCCTTATAAGTACATGTGGTTCGTATTTCTTTGTCCAATATCCTTCGTTATACCATTCCGTAAAATCAAAACCAAATGTTTCATTTATTAATTCAATAAAATTATTTCTGATATCAGATAGTTCCACAATATTATCAAAATACTGATACTCGTCTCCCTTTATCTCTACTTTCATACTTACTCCAATCATCATTTTTTAGTCTTAAAGAAATATGTTCAACCTACATTTATGCCTTCAAATTTAGTTTTACATGTCAAATAAATATCTTTGCAATTAATACCCCCAATACCCTTGCACTCAACAATTTTAATGCATTGCATTTGGTCGGTATATAAAAATGTACCTTTGGTTCAAGCCAGCTCTTTTCCTGCCAGTATCCGCGGTCAAGCGTTCCCGCACGATCACTGAATCGATAGTATTTCTGCTGAATATTAAATGAAACAAGCGAAAATAGTGATGGTTTTTGTGACCTACCATTTTGTATAGAAAAAATTAAATTCGTAGCTATATGAAGTAACTTTGAATGGTATTGCATTTCTATATCATCCGTTTTCATATATGCTCCCATTCTAAATTTATTTACTGGAAGAACATGAAATCCAAATGCGGTCATCGCGTTTTTTAACGTATTTAGAGAATGGTTTGATGAACCAGAACCTGATGTTGATATCGCGATTGCACATTTACCATAGAAAGCCGGGCGATGACTATTAAAAGCCATTCTGTCTAACCAATTCTTCATAATTCCGTTGACATCTTCCAAATAAACCGGACTGGCTAGGATTAATGTATCACAGCTTAAGACCAATTTTTGTATTTTGGAAACATCATCTTTTAATATACAATTGCCCTTGTCAAGGCAGTCACGACATCCAATGCAAATCTGAATGTCTTCTTTAGCTAAACGCATATGTATAATATCTAATGTAATTTGTTGTTTATCAGCAATTTTCAACAGCTGCTTTTCTAATACGTTCAAAAGCCTTTCTGTATTTCCATTTGTTCTACCGCTGCTATTTACTACTAGAATTTTCATTATATAAATTTGCCACCTTTGCACATTTTTTAAAAGTCACCATTTCCCCATTGATTCATGTAATCCGATGATTGCTTATTATTGTACGATGTGTATATTTCACATTTGTTTACTCCTCATTACTGACAATATTCTGATCTAACTCGTACCATATCCGCCGTTATTTCCTTTATGTTACTAGCACCACACATCGTCATGGTGTCTTCCAGCTCACTTGCAATTTTATCAATGTAAATTTTTACGCCTTCTTCATCCCCACCATAGACCGCGGTTACAAATGGTCTTGCTATTAAAACTCCATCTGCTCCAAGTGCCAATGCTTTAAATACATCCACACCAGTTCGAATGCCTCCATCGATTAAAACCTTAACGTTAGAATCCTTTAATGCCTCTACTATTTCACTTAGTACCTCTGCCGTCGCCATACATTGATCAAGAACTCGACCACCATGGTTTGATACTACGATGGCTGCAGCACCAGCATCCCTTGCCTTAATGGCACCTTTCGCAGTAAGAATCCCCTTAACAATAAAAGGAACTGAAAAATCATGAATGATTTCCTTTAATTCCTCTACGCTTTTACTTCCTGCTGGTGGTTCACAATTTTTCAAAAAAGGTAGTCCTGCTGCATCAATATCCATTGCAACTGCAAACGAACCTGATTCTTTTACCAAAAGCATTTTGTTATGCACCACTTCTTTGCTCCATGGTTTTACGGTTGGTACTCCCAAACCATTTACTTCTTTAATTGCCTTTGTCGCATTTACCATAACTTGTTCGTTTGTACCATCACCTGTAAAAGCTGCGATTCCATTTTCTGCACAAGCCTTTAATAAAACCTGATTATAACTTAACTCATTATATTTTTCTCCATAATGAAGATTAACAGCACCAACTGGCCCTGCAAATACTGGCATGCGAAATTTTTGTCCAAACAGTTCAGCTGTGGTATCTACTTTACTATTTGCACATAAGGTATCCATGTTTAGCCTAATTTTTTGCCATTCATCGTAATTGCGGATTGCCGTATCACCAATTCCCTTTGCACCTGGTCCTGGAATCGTGTTTTTACATGCCCGTCCATTACAAACATTACATGCCTTGCAATAATTTCCTATGGTTTTTCTCGCTTCTTCTAACATATTCTCGTAATTCATTTATTTCTTCCTCCTTATTGTCAATCCAATAATTACTATTTTGCCTTCTGACTTCATAGCAACAACTATGTACAGAAATGATACCTTTTTCGTAACTATTCAGTACCCACTAATGCTAGGTGTTTTGCAAAGCAAAATCCCGCGTTTTCTAGCGCTAAAGTGCAAGTCTCTTGCATTTTATGTGCATCGCGTAGCGGTAATTATGAAGGTACTGAATAGTTAGCCTTTTGCATCAATTATCAACGCATACTATATACCATATTTTAGTATATCACAAATTTATGACAAGGCAAAAGAATGAATTATTATATACGTTATTTTATAAACATGTAATTATACATTTCCTATAACCCCAAACTCTAATAAATATTTTCACCACAAAAACAGGCATGTCAACACTCTGATTCGAGTTGCTGACATGCCTATTTTATGCGATTCGTACAGTTCATATAATATACGAAACCACATTGAATTTTGTTTTATCAAAGTATATGTTATTATATCTTATACATCAATAAACCTTTCATTCCCAATTGTTTATAGCTGTTTAATTGCATCAACAGGACAATTCTCCATAGCTGATTGTGCATTTTCTTCATTTTCTGGTGTTGCATCTTGGTAAGCTTCTGCTTTCCCCTCGTCGTTCATTTTAAATACTGCTTCTTCTGTTCCAGCACAAATCCCACAACCAATACATTCTTCTGGATCTACATAAAATTTCATATAATCACTCCTTTTTCATTAATGTACATATTTGGGTAACTATTCAGTACCCAGCGTACGCGAGGTGTTTTGCGTAGCAAAATCCCAAGTTCTATAGCGCCAAAATGCAATGTCATTACATTTTATGTGCATGCGTAGCGGTAACAAGGAAGCTACTGAATCGTTACCATATTTTACAATTATGCCCATATTTTTAAATTATATTACTATATAAATTTTATTCAATCACTTCTTGCGTTTGAAATTTATCTAATTCATCCAAATCAAATAATAACTGTAGTATTCCATAACGATTTCTTAACTCTTTTGCATACAAAATACTATTTTTAAGCATATCTTGATCCACATTAATTTGTTCTGGTAAATAGGGTGCTTCCATTAAATGAAGTAGGTTTATTATTTCTTCTGACTTAGGTAAATGATCGATAAGTGAATTGATTTCATCCATCTTTTCTTCAATCACTTCTCTTCTTTGCATTACGGCCTCATTACTGTTCTTATGTACCGTATTTTCTAATGCAATTACATCCTCAGCTGCAACACCGTATACTTTAATTATATTTTCTTCCCACATCTTTTCATCGAAATCAGGCGCTGCTAACTCTCCAATACGGATAGGTGTACTTCTAATCCCCTCATATAACTTAAGGGTAATGACGGTTCCAACCGCAACTTTAGTTCCATGTAGTGCACAATGCATATTCTTTTGTAAAAACATAATCTCCCAAAAATGAGACAGATGATGTTCACTTCCAGATGCAGGTCTTGAATTCCCAACAAAGCTCATTGCTATTCCTGAAAAAATCAACGCCTCCATAATAGAAGAAATTGCCTCTTTGTCTCTTTCTTTTATCTTAGAGACCGCTTCTACCACTAATTCTATCGCTTCTCTTACTAATTTCTCTACCCATTCACAATAGTACTCACCGGTAACTATATTGGATAATTTCCAATCTGTAAGACACACATATTTTCCTAATATGTCGCCTATTCCTGATGTAAGCATAGCATATGGTGCATTTGCTAAAATAGTAGTATCTGCAATAATTGCCTTTGCAAGCCCAACCTCATAGGTTGTCTTTAAATTATTAACAATCATTGGTGCGACATTTGATGCATAACCATCCATGGATGGAGCGGTCGCTATTATAATATAATCAATTCCCAGTTTAAAACTTATGAATTTACATAAATCGTTTATAGTGCCAGATCCTACTGCAATGATCAAATCACATTTAGGAGCAATCTGCATCATAATTTCGCCAACTGTTCTTTCGTCCGCTATTGGTACCTGTTCCTTTAATACAATTGGTTCAAACTGTATTAAATTATTTCTCAATTCTTGATATACCGTTTTTCCTGCTATTTCCTCTGTTGTGCTGTCACATACAACGCATGAATTATGGTAAAATCCCGACATTATAATATCAGACAGTTTTGAAATTGCATTCTCTTCTACTATTATTTTATCAATATCACATCTATGCTTTACACCGCATTCACAATCTATTTCTGTATTTAAAAAATCGTCCCAATTTTTTGTAATCATTTTGTTCTCCCTAATAAATGGCTAATTTTTTTTAATCCATCATTCACTTAATTTCGGCATTTACTTTGCACAAAGCGAAATACAACTTGTCCTATTTATAATTCTTAACTCTATCTTCTAGCATTAATAATTTTTCTTTTATTGGATTGATTTAAGGATAAAAACACGCCAGTAATAACTTTACTATTTTCTTCTATCCCAATTGTTCCAATCCCTGTTTTATAAAATATACATATTTCAATTTATATACCTCCATAAACACAGTAACACATTGAGCCTTCAACACTCTTAATTTACTACGTTGAAGATTAAATGTGTCATTCTGTAATCCTATATTCGGATTAAATCATTTGTAAAATATTTAATACTGCCGCTCGCAAGAATAATAGTTTACGGCTATTATAGCATAGGAGCCTTATACTGTCTATCTTACTTTTGTAAAATCACCTAATGCCGATTACGATAAATAACGATACTATTTATAACTCCTTATAATGAGGAATGATATCTTCATAACTTCCATCTTTAAGCAAAAAACCTTTTGGAATTACTCCAAGCCTTGTAAATTCGAGCTTCTCGTATAATCGAAGTGCTCTTTCGTTGCTTTTTACAACCGCATTAAACTGCAATATTAAATATCCTAGCTCCTTGCCTTTATCCAAACTATGAATTACTAACTTTTCACCTATTTTCATGCCCCTTGCTTTGCTGCTAACTGCATAACTTGAATTGCAAATATGTCCGCATCTGCCAACGTTATTCGGGTGAAGAATATATAAACCAAGAATTTCATTTGAATCCATATCCTCTGCAACACAGGTAAAAGACTGTCCACCAAATAACACTAATCCTGTTTGCGTATTCAGTAGTTCCAATTGTGGATAGGCCACTGCTTCTTCCACCACTTCATTCCATATAGCAATCATTTGCTCTAAATCACTCTCACAATATTCTCTTAAAATCACATTCATCCTTCGGTCCCTCTTACGTTAAATGGTATCGCTTTTTCTTTGTTTCCTAGTTTCATGTTTCAGATAATATAGCTGATTTAATTTTTATAATTATACTTTTGTAAATTAATTTTAGTTTGTATTGATATCGATTGCCTCTGATTCTCTCCATCGTCGTTTCATCATATACCAAGTTTAACACTGCAATTGCTTCTTCTAAATCTGTTTCCCGATAGCCTAACGATTCATCCTTTATAATTTCAAAACCCATATCAAGATACATTTGAATTGCAATATGACTCCAGGTTTGCGTATGCAAATAAACATCATGACCTGCCTCATATATTTGAAATAGCGTTAATATTTTTGTAAATATTGCTTTACCAAGACCAATTCCTTGATAGTCTGGCTTCACTGCAACGAAATGCACTTGTGCTTGATGTAGCCCTTTATAATTAATATACCATGCACAGGCATTTGCCACTATGACTCCATCATGGTTTCTGATAAACACCATTCGTTTCTCAAGTTCATCTTGATAGGGAATTAATTCCTTTTTAAAATAGGCTAATGCCTTTTCCTTTGTTTCATATTCTAAAACTTCTGCTTCTGTCTCAGCCCAATCTAGTTCCAATCCCGGCTCATACATCTGAAAAAAGTAGCCTCTTGGAAGTTTAATATCCTGATTGAATTTGTTTTTTTTGCTGTCTAATTTCATAATAATACGTTTATATGGAATTGATTTATCTAACATATCTTCTCCCCCACAAAGAGTCTTTTATTTAATCGAGCAATTCACATTCTTCCCTGTTAAACAAACAAATAAACAATGAAAAGTGAAACTTTCCATTGCCTCAAACTGAAGTTAATAAATACTAATTTTTCTTTGAAAGAATTGTTCTAGGCTGCTCTGCTTGTATCTGATCCCAAGGTAATTCATCACTGTCTTCTCGAAGATAGTCAATTATTTGCCAAATACCTTCGCCTGTATAGGAACTCACCTTAAATATGATATCACATCCCGCTAATCTAAGCCATGCCTCTGCTTGATCTGGCTTAGCTTCTGCCACATCAATTTGTGTCACGATTCCAATCACCGGTCTAGTAGAAGAAGCCGTAACACATGGTGGATATAAGGAATAGCTTTCGGTTGCACTGATTAAAAGTCCCACAACATCTGCTTCGTAGGAATATAACGCCAATGCACGTCCTAACGTATGATTCTCAGCATATTCTCCTGGCGTATCTATAACTACATCGTAGTGATTGATATATTGTGTTTTATGATAATGAATTGTGTCACCTTTTAGCGCCTGCCTTAAGGTAGTCTTTCCACATTCACTTCTTCCCATTAAAATAATTTTTTTCATAATTTAATCCAATCATTACGTTCTAGTAATTGCACACATTGTAAAGGAAAGATTCTCTTTTAAATACTTACAAATTGCTTCAATCGCTGCTTCAACCTCTGCCACTCTTCCTGTAAATATTAATGTACCACTAAAGCGATCAATAAATCCCAACTCAACATTTGCTGACTTAATCGCTAAATCGCCTGCAATCACTGATATCTCCGCGGGACTCATACTGAGTATTCCTATTGCCGCTCTAGCAAAGTCTTCATTTGGATTAAGCCCTAACTTCTTATATATGATTTCACCTGGACTTGCAATGATATGAGCTAGTGTAATTTGCTTACCTGGAACTAACTCTTGTACAATTCTTAATTTCTCTGTACCACTATTTAATATTGTATCAAATTCCATGCTTAGCACTCCTTATCTATTACGTATCACTTGTTTATCTTTCATACCTTCATAATTTCAAGTATACTTGTACATTTACTACTTATCACTTTACTATATGATACAACAAGATACCACACAATACAATATTTATTTGTAACAATTCCGTACTTTTATAATTTCAAATTAATTCCACTCGTTTTTTCTTCCATCATTTTTTCAACAATTGTTACGATCTGTGCTCCTGCTTCCACAGGAGGCATTCCAAATTTATGAATATTAGATACGACGCTACGTTGTGATTCTGGTTTTTTTGTACTTGACTCATATGCCATATAGGCACTCATACTATCTCCCGTTGCAAGCCCTGGGCGTTCTCCTATCAAAATAATAGTAACTTTAGGATTCAATGCTTCACTGATACGGTCCATGGTTGCCACTCGTGCATATTTCACGTAAATCGGTGTTCCGACCTCGTACCCTTTATCTTTTAATCCTTCGATAATCATTGGATAAATATCTGGGAGATTATGCGCAATGGAAGGCGCACTTAAACCATCCCCTGCAATAATTTGAACATCAATATCATGTTTGCATTCTTTTTTGATATCCGCAATTGTTTCCTCTGAAAAACGTCTACCTAAATCTGGTCTTGTAATATACTCATCTTTGTCTTTACACAAAGATTGTATCTTCATGAATCCAAGTTTATCTACTTCTGTCTCATCTGCTTCATTCCAAACAGCATCATTGGCAATTGCATGATCCGCGCGAAATCGAAGATATGTCTCAGTGCGAAGTCTGGCTCCTGCTTTTCCAACACAAATACGAGCATCAGTTTCCTTCTTAATCGTTTGGCACACATGAGCGTCAATAGGCTCTTTAATCGTAACTCTTTCTTTTAAGTCAATCGCCGAAATATCTCTTACAAATCCATCACCCATTATGCTTTCCCCTTTCTCTGAAAGAATATAGAAGGGTCACCAGCTCTTGCTGTTAACATTCCATTTTCCATGATTCCCAATTGTTCCATACGTTTTTCAAATTCTTTCATTGGTCTTTTATTGCTGATTTCTCTCAGTGCAGCTCCATCATGGTATCCAGAAGATTGATACATAAGCATAATATCATCGCCCGCCGGAACTCCCATCACGTAGTTTACTCCAGCACTTGCAAGCATAACTCCTAAGTTTTCCAAATCATTTTGACTTGCCTTCATATGGTTGGTATAACATACATCACAGCCCATTGGAATACCTGTTAATTTACCCATGAAATGATCTTCTAGTCCTGCTCTTATCACCTGTGCTCCATCATATAAATATTCTGGTCCAATAAAACCTACCACCGTATTCACACAATATGGTTTATAACGCTTAGCAAACCCATAGCAACGTGCTTCCATCGTTAATTGATCGGCACCACAATGTCCTTCTGAAGATAATTCAGATCCTTGACCCGTCTCAAAATACATGAAATTGGGACCTATTGAAGATTTCTTTTCCTTCATCATTTCATAAGCTTCGTCCATTAAGCTTACGCTGATTCCAAAAGCTTCATTTGAAATTTGAGAACCTGCAATACTTTGAAACATCAAATCCATAGGTGCGCCTTGCTTCAATGCTCCCATTTGCGTAGTTACGTGAGATAAGACACAGTTTTGCGTTGGTATTTCCCACTCTATCATAAAATCTTTGAATGCATTTAGAATTTTAGTGGTCTGTTCCACCGTATCAATTGCTGGATTAAGTCCAATCAATGCATCTCCACTAGCATAGGAAATCCCTTCGTAAACAGATGCCATAACCCCTTCAAAACTATCCGTTGGATGATTTGGTTGCAAGCGAACCGCTAACGTTCCCTCCAGTCCAATGGTAGTGTTACAAGTAGCTATCACTATTAATTTTTTAGCCGCATATACTAAATCTAAGTTACTCATTAATTTTGTAACAGCCGCGATCATTTCTGCTGTTAAACCATCTCGAATGGCTTCAATTTGAATCGCTGGCGATTCGAGTAAAAATTCACGGAAATCGCCAACCGTCATCCCTTTTATTTTCTCATAAGCAACTAAATTAAGTCCATCGTAAATGACTCTAGTCACTTCATCTGTCTCGTAATCCGCAACTGGATGATTATAAATATCTTCTAAGGTCAAATCAGCTAATACTACTTTTGCCGCAACACGCTCTGTAGCATCTATAGCAGCCACACCGGCTAATCGATCTCCTGATTTTTCCTCATTGGCCTTTGCCAATACTTCTTTTACAGATTTAAATTCATACGTTTTTCCAAAAAGCATTGTCTTTAAATTCATAGTTTCCTCCATTAGTGCTATTTAACGCACACATTGGTAGACATGAAAGTAACACTATCACATCTACCAATGATACTTTTCTAGTAACTATTCAGTACCTTCTTAGTTACCTTTTATAAATACTATTTTACTCTTCTACTACTACTTGAGTTGCCTCGTAATTTTTTTGACTGATTGCATAATAAATAGCCGCTACTATGTAAGTTATAATTGCTGCAACAATCAAGGTTCCTTGTGACATTACGGTTGCAATTGCTACAATACCACAAGAAATACTTGCAATAATTGGAATAATTGGGAATAACACTTTATATGGACGTTCCATATTTGGTGCAATCTTTCTTAATTTAAATACTGCTGCCAAACAAAGAATTGCCATAACGGTAGAACCAATACATGATATTACAACCAATACATGATATTACAACCAATACATTTACAGATCCCAAAATTACACATACAATACCGATTAAACTTGTTGATACAACCGCATTGACTGGTGTACCATTTTTATCAAGTTTTCCTAAGAAGCCTGGTAAGTACTTTTCTCTAGCCATTGCAAATGCTTGACGTGAATAACCAATGATGATACCATGCAAACTTGCTGCCAATCCGAAAAGTCCTAAGAAACTAACGCATTTTACAATAAAAGCATTATCTCCATATACAGATGCAAGTACGGTAGGAAGTGGTGAATCGGAAGAAACAATTACTTCACTTGAACCATTTCCTGCTGTAATAAATAATGTACAAACACCCATAACTACCAAAGCAGCGATACCTAAAATAAAAGCTTTTGGAATATCTTTTTTAGGATTTTTACATTCTTCTGCGCCCATAGCTCCACTTTCAACTGCAAGATAAAACCAAACTACATAAGGAATTGCTGCAAAAATACCTTTTACTCCATTGATTGATCCGTTACTTGTCAATATATTAGCAATCGTAATGTTTGGAAGTCCTGCTGCAATGTAAATCACAACACCTACAATTGCAACTACCGTAACTAATACTTCTACCTTTGCTGCTGATTCAATGCCTCGACAATTAATATATACAAATACTAGATAAACAGCAACTGCTGCGATAACGGTTGGTACTTGTGGTACAAGCATATTGATATAGGCTCCCATCGATATAGCAATACCTGGTGTTGCAAATAAATATTCTACTAAAATAGAAAATCCTGCCATAAATCCACCAAAACGACCAAACGCTTTTTCAGCATAAGCACAAGGACCTGCAGAACTTGGAATCGAGGTTGCAAGTTCTGCATAACTTAGCACAAATGTTACATAAAATAAAGTAACAATGACCATTGCAATCAGAACTCCTGCGAAATTAGTTTCAGCAAATGCATAATTCCATCCAAAATACATTCCCGATATTACTGCACCTACGATAATTGCCCAAAGTTTTATTACTGATAATGCTTTTTTTAATTCTGTTGTCTCACTCATGATTATCTCCTCTTTTTCATTAACACTTTGCTAGACTTTCATTTACGATTGGTAAATTAAAGTTTTGATTACAACTGGAATCGCACTTAAAATTGGTGTTCCAATATCAACGTAATCTCCGTTAACAGTTACAATTTTATCTAAGCAGATGACTTTTTTATTCGGCCCTACCGATTGTTTTAGCATCTGACTTAACGCTTTTGCAAAATCCTCTTCCAATAATACAACGATTGGACTTGATACCGCTTCATATAAGTGAATGATTTGACTCGCTATACTTTTTAATGTCTGATAAGAAGGGCTTACCGGACCTTTTAATCCAAGAGCAATCACTGGACTATTATATAATTGCATCCTATCCTTTGCCTTTTCGTATATTCGTTCATAATCTTGGGTGTCAGTAAAGATTTTAATAATTGGTACATTTTTAATTGGTAATATTGATTCATCAAATCCAATCGTGCTACCACTCATAGAGAGCGAATGAGCACCTGCACCAATAACAGTGGCACGTATTTTTTCTTTGGGCATCTGCAATAAAAACGGATATGGTTCAAACGCTTTGGTAATCTCCCTTCCAAGTAAAACTCCTATGTCACCGTGCTTGAATAGTTCTGTTGGAATGCCTCTCTGTAATTTTTCTTCTTGTACATATTCACCCACTCCTCCTGAAATGGATATATAATCAGTTCTTTCGGGAACTTCATACTCGGTAATATACAATTTCTTAGTTGATTCTGTCATAGGATGTAAACCTACACATTCAAGAACACTCTTGGATAATCTGCTACACAAACTTGTAATATCCTCTATCTCAACTACCTCTCCAACGTTGATACAAAGATTCAGCTCACGAATCATATGCTTAATTCTATCTGAGATATAGATAACTTCTTGATGTTCATTCACTCTTACAAGTCTTCCTCCAATATCGAGTGCGTACGTCATTTTATCCTCGCCACAATCAAACAATGCATTATTGGTTGTCCCACCACCTATGTCTAAATTTAAAACCAAGCAATTTTTATGTTTGGACAATTCTTGCGCCTTTGACCCAAATCCTGCAAGTAAGGATTCTAGCTTCGGTCCCGCTGTTGCTACTACAAATTCGCCTAAATACTCAGATAATTTTTCAGAAACATTTGCTGCATTTTCTTTTCGCGCTGTTTCACCTGTAATAATTACAGCACCTGTGGCTATTGACTCTTTATTAATTCCACTATCTTCCAAAGATTGTTTTACAAATTCACGTATCTTATCTAACTCAATGAGTTCACCTTCTAAAATTGGTGTAAAAAAAATGGGGCTTCGATAAATCACTTCTTTTTTATCAATCATTGTAATCGGTAACAGTGAAGGTCCTAAAGAACTTTGAATTGTCAATTTACTTATAATAACTTCGGTCGTACTCGTTCCTATATCTACTCCAATACTGTAAATTGACTCCATTTTATCCTCCAAGCTCTCTTATTTTTCTATAACAAAAAAGAGCACAATGGTATCAGAAACTCCATTGTCCTCTTTTTTTCAGATCATGTTACGTATTATACAACCACAAAACCCGAATGTCAATATTTTCATATTACTACAAAAATTATATTTTTTCTTGCTTTTTCCTCTTTTTCAAAATCATTTTTTAATATTTTGCATCTTTTACAAATTTAATATGCTATCCAAATTTATTGAATATATAATTCTCTCTTTAATGTTTTTATCTGTTATTTTGATAAGTGCATCCGTATAATAATCTAATTGAATTTTATATTTTGTTACTAATTCTCTCTCATCTTTAACAAAATCCGTTTTATAATCCACAATAACAAGTTCTTTTTCTTCTTCAAAGTAAGCATCTATAATTCCCTGAACAAGAATTAATTCTTGACTAGCCGAACTCTTATTAATCTCACTCGCTTTCACACCGATTACAAACGGGCGCTCCTTGTATAACTTCCCTTCACAATCTGCTTTTTTCATTCTGCTACCTAAGTCTGAATGAAAAAATCGTTCCATTTTAGTAAGTTGAATGCATTCCTTTGCTGCCTTTGTTATCTTATGCTCTTCTAGCATTTTTTCTATCTGATTTTGAATATCTGCTTTTGTTTCTATCGATTTAAAATCAAGTAGCTGTAACACTTTATGATAAGCGGTTCCGCGATCTGCTCCAATCAATTCCACTTCTTCTGACAAGAATTTGGGCAGTAGTGGTACTGGTATTTCTTCCCGCATGATAGGCATGCTACTATTTTCGTCATCAGTATTTTGTCCTATTTTTTTAATTTCGGAAACAGTCATTTTCGTGTGAATATTTTTATCTACTTCATATTGATATCGAAAATTCAAATTATCATTGATTTGATTCATTTGTGTTTTTTTATCCTCAATATGAACAAGACCTTGCATCAACTCTTCTTTTGTTTCTTCCTTGGTAATCTGTGTAATAATTTCATCATTTACTAAATCTTCTAACTTAATAACCTTTATGATATATTTTGCATGCTCACGAAATGGAAGTAGATATGAATTTGCTACTACATCATATGAATTTAAGAACGCTTCACTGTCCTTATGTCTCATAATTGCTTGTAACACCCATTCCATATAATTAGACGCTTCACTAATTTCTCGAAAGCTCAATTTTTCTCGATTGGTTTGTGTTTGTTGCCAACCAATGAGCTTATTTTCAATCTTTGACATAGCACCAGTTAAAATTAATTTTTCTTTTGCTCTCGTTAGCGCAACGTATAGAACTCTTAATTCTTCTCCCAGGTTTTCCATCTGAATCTGCTTTTGCATCGCTCGTTTAATAAGCGTAGGCGCTTTTACTCTATTTGCAAAATCTATATAATCTGCTCCAATTCCAAGGTCTGGATGCATAATTATTTTTGCTCGTGCATCCTGATTATTAAACTGTTTTGCCATTCCGCTAACAAATACAATAGGAAACTCTAGACCCTTACTCTTATGTATACTAATAATTCGAACCGTATCATCATTCTCATTTACAATCTCCGCTTCACCAAAATCCACATTATACTTCTGAAGATTCTCAATATATCTTATGAAATTAAAAAGTCCTTTATAACTTGTACTCTCAAATGCGATTGCTTTTTCTACAAGCATATCTAAATTTGCTCGTCTTTGCTCTCCACCTGGCATTGTTGCAACAAATCTTGCGTAATGTGTTTTATCTAAAATAATCCATATCAGCTCATGAATTGGAGTATAAACGGCAAGTTTTCTATAGTGCTCTATTTGTTCAAATAATTTACGTAATTTACTCTTTAAAAGTTCATCACAGCCCTCTAAGGCATATTGGCGACATCCTTCATAAAGACTTTTGCTTTTATTATCACTTTTAATCATTGCAAATTCTTGCCCTGAAACAGTTCCAATAGGAGAACTTAAGACTGAGGCAAAGGGAATATCTTGTAATGGATTATCAATAATACGAAGAAGATTGAGTAATATCGTTACCTCCACCGTTGAAAAATAACCCGTTTGTGATCCGGTATGTGCTGGTATTCCTTCCGCCATCAATATTGATGTAAATGTTTCTGCCCACCCTGACATTGTTCTTAACAAAATGACGATATCACTATATTTTGCCACTCGATATTCTTTCGTTTTCTTATCAATGATTTTCAATCCAGTCTCACTATGAACTAACTCTTTCATTCTAACAGCGATTGCTTTTGCTTCTAGTTCTCTTGCTGTATATTCCTTGTCTTCTAAAATAGGTCGTCTTTTAGCATCCTCATCTTCAATTTGAGCGGAATCGAGGTCTACTAGTAAGATTTCTGTTTCAAAATCTCGTTCGTTTTCCGCTTCTGGAAATTCACTACCTAAATAGAGAGCACACTCACTATTATAGTGAATGCCACCTAATGTATTATCCATAATTTGATGAAAAATAAAGTTCGTTCCATCCAATACTTCGATTCTACTTCGAAAATTCTTATCTAAATCAATTCTTTGATGAACTCCTTCTTCCAGTGAATAAGTATTGTATTTATCCATAAATAATTCTGGTCTTGCAAGCCTAAATTTATATATACTTTGCTTTACATCCCCAACCATAAAAGAATTATACACTCCGATTCGTTCTTTTGACACCGAACGAAGTAACATTTCCTGAACCAAATTACTATCTTGGTATTCATCGATCATAATTTCTTCAAAAATATCTCTAAATTCTTCAGCTACCTCTGTTGGTTTCCATCCTGTCAAATCCTTTTCCACTAAGATATTTAATGCAAAATGTTCTAAATCACTATAATCTACTAAGTTTTTATCCATTTTAGCACTTGCATATTCTTCAGAAAATTCATTGGTAAGATCAACTAATACATCGATACTTACACCACATTTTTGTATATCCTCTACGATGTGTTCTGGTGAATCATAGAAGTATCGTTCCTTAAGTGAGGTTACTGCTTTTTTTATACCATCTCTTTGTTTTTTTATAACCTCTCGCATCGTACTAGATACATTTTCATCCTTTTTAGATGACAGTCTTCCAAATGATAGCCCCATAAAGGCATTAAAATAATCCACATAAGAATTCGATTTTAATATAGTTATGAACATATCTCGCTCTTGCGTTATAGTATTTCCATACATATACGGTCCATCTGCACTGCTACAAAGTTCAATCATTTGATTCAATTGTACGATCATGTCGTTTAGTATTATATTAATATTTTCGGTAATATTTTGATACCAAGCGGTTTCTTCTATTTCTGCTATACTTGATAACTGGTATACTTTCTTGCAATCTTCCAGCCAATCTTTCGGCCAAGGATAACTCATCGCAAAATTATAAAATTGTAGTATAATGTCTTCTAGCTCTTTATCTGATTTACCTGTAGAATACGATTCTACAAAATGAAAAAATTCCTCACTCTTTTCTTCATAATGTTTTTCTAATATCTTCTCAATTACATCACTTTTTAAGAGCTTGAGCTCCCCATCGTCTCCAATTCGAAAAGATGGGTCTAAGTCAATTCGATTAAAATTATTTCTTATTACTCGCAAACAAAAGCTATGTATCGTCGTAATATATGCATTATGAACTAATGCCGCCTGCTTTTGTAAATGTTCATTCTCTGGTTCTTCTTCGAGTCTTTGTTCAATTGCTTCACTGATTCTTTCTCTCATTTGACCTGCAGCAGCATTCGTAAAAGTAACGATTAGGAGTTTATCGATGTCAATCGGCGCCTTATTATCTGTTATCATTGAGATAATTCGTTCTACCAACACAGCTGTTTTTCCCGATCCTGCTGCAGCTGATACAAGAATATTTCTATTTCTAAGATCTATAACCTTTTGCTGCTCGCTTGTCCATGCTACTCCCATTCGTTTTCTCCTTTCACTATTTTTTCCCATATCTCATCATCTGAGAATTGTTTCAGTCTTCTAAATTCATATCCTGGACTTTTTAGATCAAATCCACAAATCCCCTTGTAAGTACAATAATCGCAGGCTGTTTTATTACCTGATTCAAAAGGTGATATCTCAATATTTCCATCTAAAATCTGAGTGCCAATTTCCTTAATTTTTTTATCTACATACTTTCCAAGCATTTTAAAATGATCTGTAGAAGCAGCCGAAGAATATCGAGACAGACTTCCATCCTTATTAAACGATACCGGTAATACACTTGATTTGTTATCCATTTCACTATCCATTAATTTAATAACATTGCTATCGCTATTTACCAAACCATTCATCTTTAGCTTTTCTAAAATTCTTGCACTGATTTGTTCCCCACTATCTCCATCTTCCCTGTCAACAATTGGATCATTTATATTATAATAGAGCACTCCCGCTGGAATAATTGTCTTATTTGGATTCAATTGCTTTTCCAAATCAAGTGCAGCATTTAAATACACAACCAACTGTAATTGCAATCCATAATACAAGGCTACCATGTCAAAAGAAGTGCTGCCCGACTTATAATCAATGATTTTAACATAAATATTTTCATTGTCTTCATATAAGTCCATACGATCAATTCGGCCTTTGAGTTTAATCTTTTCGTCATTAGATAAATCAATGTTTACACTCTCTAAATTATCTGCCGTTGAAAAAGAAACTTCATAACTACTTGGATTAAATTTCCCTTTGTTAATCTGACTTTGAAGTGCCCACATCGTTCTTTTTACAATTCGTTTGATTCTACCTATAATATATTCATTACGTGCCGAACTATAAAGCACGGTATTTCCATAATCCAGAATACACTCTTCTACACATGCTTCTGCCAATTTATCTCTTTCATCGTCTGGTATACTATTCCAATCATAATCACTTGCAATCAACTTTTTCGCAAATAATTCTAATACCTGATGAAAAATATTTCCCATATCCATTGCTTTGAAATTGTATTCTCTTCGCTCTTTTAATTCAAGTCCATAGGTTAAGAAATGCGCAAATGCGCATGCTGCATACTTTTCAAGTCGCGTCACACTATTCTCAAGTACCGTTCCATACATAGCTTTTGCTACTGCTTTACTAATTTCACTCTCACTGTTGGTGAAATACGCTGCATCTGCTAGTGATTTCATGATTAAACTGTAATCCTCTTGCTTATAATACCAGTGGTATAATTCTGCAAAACCTTCTGGTATATTACCTAATCTCATCTGTCTTAGGCAATAAGTCAAATAATCTAATCCGCTATTAATACAAACGACACCCTCAATGCTATTTAATACTTCATCCATGTCCTTCACCTGAATCCTTGGAAACATTTTTACCATTGTTCCAATTAAATAAGAAGGTCTTAAGGTTTTACCTTGTGAATCGGTTTTGCTATAAGATAAATAAAGTCTTTCACTTGGCTTTGTCATATTTAAATATAAATAGAATTTCTGTGTAAAAGCATCTTGTCTGGCTGTAGGTGCTAATTCTATCTTGTATTCCAGAAGGGTCTCTCTCTCTATTTGAGAGATAATTCCACCTCCATTCATACTTTTGGGTATGATTCCTTCATTGACACCTGCAAAAAATAAAACCTTGATATTATCAAGCCTAGTTCTTTCAATGTCACCAAATACCACTCGATCAATACTTGGCGGAATAATTCCCACCTTCGCTTCTTCAAAACCAGCATCTAGTATTTCACGAAATTCTTTCACTGATAATTGTTCGTCTCCTAACAATTCAACGACTCGATCAAATAATTCTAGTACTATTTTATAAATTTGAGAATATTCCTTTGCTAAGGAGAGTTCCCCCTCCTGTTCAAATTCTAGTTCTATATTGCTAAGCTTAAGCTGAAGTCCAAATCCTACCACAAAATCATAGATTGCCTTTATAAAACAGGTGACATTCTTTGAAGAATCCTTCAATACCTCTTGTAATGGGAGAATTGATTCGATAAACGCCTCTCTTAACGTATTGATTTTCGCTAATTTTTCTTCATCTATCTCTGGATAAGTTCTTATCCACTTTTGTTTCCACTTACTCATTCCTCGTATTCCAAAGGCAAGACAATAATTCTCAAGAATATCAATATCCTCTTTATCCATTGGCAGCATATCACATCGCAAATATCGAAATACACTTTCATAACTAAAGTTATCTTCTATCATCTTAAGAGTCGATCGAATAAACTCTACAAAAGAATTCATTAAAATGCTTCTCTTATTATCAATAAACGCGGGAATATTATATTGTTCAAATATCCTACTAGCATAACTAGAATAAGCCGCTATATCACCTGATACAACAGCAATTTCTTTATAACGATATCCCCCTTCTCGTACAAGATGCAGTATTTCTCCCGCGATTGCCTTCACTTCTAGCAACGGATTCTTCGCGGTAAATATTTTAATTTCTTCTTGTTCTTTCTCATAACTTTTCACTGGGTATCGAAAAATATTTTGCTCTAATGCATGAAGCGCCTCTGCTTGTCTGTGTCGAGCGGAAACTTTGTCTTTGATTACAATACTGTCATCAATTTGTGTATTAACTTCTTGGGCTATCTGATTTAATGACAGAATCATCTTCTTACTCATTGCAAAAAGTTCATGTTCATTTCTTAGCTTATAAAATTCTTCCTTATTGTCTATCGTTACCGTTACAATTATCTTTTTACATAGCTTTAATAACTCTCTTAAAAGTACAAATTGCACTGGTGTAAATCCAGTAAACCCATCAATTGCTATCACACTATTTTTAATAATATCCGATTGGTTCACTATCCTTGATAACACAATTAATAGTTCCTCTGCTGTTATAAATTTATCTGCTAAGTATTCTTTGAATCCTTTATATAGGACATTAATATCTTGAAGTTTATAGTTGAGCGAAAGTTTACTCTTCGTGTTTTCTATGAGTATATCAAGTTGATCGATATCTATATTATATTGTGTCAACTCCGATATAACAGACTTTACCTCGCTGATATAGCCAATTTTCTTCAAGTTACCGCCAAGCACTTTGAGTTCTGCCTGTTTTTGTACAGCAACTTTTCTTATAATCAGGTTCTTTCCTGTTTCATCCAATGAAGCTAGTTCATTCCCACCTACTTCATCAAAAATACGGTAGGCAAGTCTTTGAAAACTTACGATATCGATATTCATTACTCCATGGCGCGGATGAAGTGTAACGATATCCTTTTGCGTCTGTAAGGTAAATTGTTCTGGAACGATGATGATGTAATTTGTCTCTGGATTTGCCATCGATTGTTCTATTATATATTGATTTAAACGATATGACTTTCCTGCGCCTGAATTTCCAAGCAATAACTGCAATGACATATTGACCCCCCTACCTTCTTGTATCTGTCACTAATCATATCAAAAATGAAAGGTAACTTCAACGCTTGAAGTCTTATTTTAATTCGGGGGCATATTTAAAATTATAACAACTATTCAGATTCCGTTAACGCAATGTGTTTTGCAAAGCAAAATCCCGAGTTTTATAGCGCTAAAATGCAAGTTTCTTGCATTTTATGTGTATCGCACAGCGGTAGCTATGATAGTACTGATTGGTCACACATTAATTATCATAAGCAATATCTAAAAATTGCCTAAACTCTAAATTTTTCTTATATAAATCTAAAAATGTACCCGAACCAATAATCTGTGAATTTTTCAAAAATAAAACTTGATCATATCTTTCTAATACTTTCGTATCTAGATTATGAGTTATTGTAATTAAGGTTAATTCAGGTATTTTCAACAAATTGTTTTCTATATCAAACGCTGTTTTCTTATCAATTGCTGCTGTACTTTCATCTAGTATCAAAATTGGCTTTTTTTGTAATAATGCACGTGCTATAGCGATACGCTGCTTTTGACCTCCCGATAAATTGTTTCCACCCTCAACTATATTACTTTCTAATCTATTCGGAATTTCATCTAGGAACTTTTCCACACCACTTATTTGACATGCTGTATCTAATGCTCCCTTCTCATATTCTGCGTTTAAAGTTATATTATCCAAAATAGTGGAATCAAATAAAAAAGAATTTTGCTGTGTAATTGTAACAAAAGATAACACACGCTTCAAATCCAAGCTTTTTAGTTCTACACCATCAAATAAAATAGAACCTTGATACCTGCTTGATATTCCTGTAATTAGACCAACCAAAGTACTTTTACCAGAACCACTGTCACCTACTAGCACATACTTCTTATTTTTTTCAAAGGAATAATTAATATGGTTCAAAATCACTCGACTATTGTCAAAGGAAAAAGATAAGTCTTTTAATTCTATTTTGTCCTGAAAACTTGGAGATACCGTTCCACAGAAATCAGTCTCCTGATATGCCATTACTTTTTCAAATCTTTGAACAATAGATTTTCCGCCAATAACTTTCGGAATATTTTGCATAATAACCATGATGGGCTGAATAAAAGAACCACTCAACTGCATAATTGCTACCATCGTGCCAATTGTTATTGTTTCTTGAATCACTCCCCACGCAGCCAAAAATAATACAATGAATTCTGTTCCCACCGCTAATACAGCCGATAATCCCTCACTAAGGCTAATCTGTTGATCCATTTTCATTCTGCTTTCAGTAGCTGTAGTATTTATATCCGAAAAATGATTAATGCATGTATTTTGAATCAAGTAGGAAAAGATTACACTAAACCCATCTAAATAACTTTTTGTAGTTGCAGTTAGATTCATCAAATCTTTAGATAAAACTTTTTGCTGCCTCTGTATCAACTTTCCCAGTACTAGTGGCACAAAGTACATGATAATAACGCACACGATTACCACAAACGCAATAAAATGATTTATATAAAATAATACTGCTAGTGTAATAATTGCAGCTATCAAATTTTGAGCTATCATTGTTGATGCATTTAACATACCTTCGCTAAATAGTTGAATGTCATTTGTTAAAATAGATAAATAATCCGAACTATCATATTCTCTAAAATTCTCTGGCATGCGATGAAAAATATTTTGAAATAAAGCAAGACGCAAACTATTTATAAAATTATTTTGAAAACGTCTTGAAAAATATGCTTTCAAAAAACTAAAAACGAAATATATTACTAAAAAAATAATGCTATGTATCATAATTACTTTTAATCTATCCCAATCTGAAATTGTCGCTATATCAATAATCATTTGAATAAAGTATGCAATTAATGTTGATAGCGTTGAAGCAATTAAATAATAAACAGATTGATCACAATTAGTTTTCTACTTTTCTTCCATATCGCTTTCATACTATGCCTTTTCACCTTCTACAAATGGAGAAGAAATAAGTGAAATCGTTCTTCCTTTGTTATTTTCTTTACATTCAAAACTAAAATATTTTTTGCACAATTCTTCATATTCTGTAAAAAATTTTTTAAAATTCTCATCGTCAAGATACATTACTGACCGATCTATGAAAAGCATGTCTTTATTCATTTCGTTTTGTAAATTTTCAAAATAATTTTGAAAATCTACCATTAAATAAAGCAAATAACTAGAGACAGAAGTATAATCTGATCTATGATTATTATTTTTATTAATACTAAATGTTTTTTCAATTGTTCCTCTAATTTGATTTTCTTGAACTACGCTGATCAACTCGTTTTCTTCTAAAATCTTGATATGATTGTAAACAGTGGCACGTGATACATTTTTTAAACTACCAATAATTTCTGAAGTAGTTGCTGATTCATTGACTGTTAAGTATTGCATAATCATAATTCTTACGGGATTAATTAATAGTTTATCTAAATTCATTTTTATTACCTTCCTAACAATTTTTAAATATCTTTAATACAACATTTTATATTATTATTCTGAATAGTTACTAAAACTTTTTCAACATTACCTATTTTTCTATATCGTTATAAAACTATTTAGATATATATAGCTCAAAAAGAAGATATAGCAATTTTCACTATATCTCTTGTTCTTTCATTATTGATTCAACTGCATAAATCTATCTAATAATTTCTGCTTAATACAAAATAATTGCTTCATTCAAATTGTATAACTTAAGAATACTATTTGATACATCGCTAATTGGTACTGCATATCCACGGTGAATGACTAAACTTTGACTTTGAGCAACTGTAATTACAGAAGCTTCACTCGTAAACTCATTCTCAATTATTTTATTACCTTTCACATTGTTTATTTCCCAAAAAGCACCTAACGAACTTGTCTTGTCCGAAAACACAACATACGTTCCAGCAATCATGTCTTTTCCTGCTAAATATCTAAAGTTTGCTGGCGTTTTGGGAAGATAATCTGCTGTCTTAACTCCCACCTCACATACATATCGATTCGCATTTGTTGATCCTAAACATACTACATTTGCAATTATATTTGTTTTTCCCTTATCGACGCCTGTTACTATACCATCTTTGTCAACTGTTGCAACATCAATATTTTCACTTGTCCATGTAATAACACTTCCCTCTGCATTTAAAACAGACAATGCAGTAGTACTCCCTTTATTAATAATTGTTTCTACGATATTTAACTGAGTTAAATTATTTGCATATACTCTGTCACTTGGTAATATTGGTGCAATTACTAATAAAGCCAAAATAATACATACTAATTTTTTTACTATTTGTTTCATTTATAATTCTCCCCTTTGTCAAACGGATACTCAGTATTTTGCTAAGCAAAACACCTCGTACTTTATGGATACTGAATTGTTGATATTTATATTTATAACCAACTAGAAAGTGTGCAAAGCACACCTCAACTCCCCTAGCCCCTCATTCATGAGGGGAATTAGGGTTTCTTTTTTTAT
>JBGUEQ010000010.1:0-104980 GCA_041821265.1 Lachnotalea sp.
GTTTTTATATTTTCTAACATCTTCGTCTGTTTCTCATGCCCGTTTCTAACGGGCATTTTAATTCATAGGTTCTCCGAAGGAGAACTTTCCTATGATATAAAAAAGGAGCCGACGTGATGGTCAGACTCCAAAAAGATTTCTTTTTCAATACTTTCTTCCAGATAGCGCCCCATCTTATTATTAAGATGACAGTCATATAATTATTAATCATATGCCCAGAAATATATATTCAGGATATATATAACTTCGGCGTCTTTCCCTTTCAATTGTCTTCACTTATGCCTGACATATCTGACAATTTACTAATGTTAAACGCAACCTCTACCAAAGCAGTTTTAAAAACTGCTACCTTATTAAGTTAAAACTACTATATCACTATTACCGATAGCTGTCAACCAACATTTTCATGGCTATTGCGTATATACTGCTCCATTTTACTGAACTTTGCTTCAAAATCATCTCATGTTAGCACAGTCCGAACTGCAACACATTTTTCGTATTAATACTTATAATATCCAATGTAACCTTGATTTGCTATGAAGTAAATGTTATTATTATTCACAAGGTAAAGTGTGAAAGAATCATTCACATTTACTATGTTGTATATAATAGAATTGTAACTATTCAGTACCTTCCTAGTTATCGCTACGCGATGCACATAAAATGCAAGAAAATTGCATTTTAGCGCTATAAAACTTGGGATTTTGCTTTGCAAAACACCTCGCGTTAGTGGGTACTGAATAGTTACATAGAATTGTACAAATTGAAAAAAAGTATGAATACTATTAATTGAATATATGAACTAATATTAGAAAAATTTGGAGGATATTATGACAACAAACGAAAAAGCCCTACTTCTTCATGAACAATGGAAAGGTAAACTTGAAATTGTATCTAAAGTACCTGTTAAGACAAGAGAAGACTTAAGTCTTGCCTACACTCCTGGTGTAGCGGAACCTTGTAAAGTGATTGCCCACGATAAAGAAGCTGCTTATAAATATACAATTAAATCAAATATGGTTGCCGTTGTATCCGATGGTAGTGCTGTTCTTGGCCTTGGAAATATTGGACCTTACGCTGCAATGCCTGTTATGGAAGGGAAAGCTGTATTATTCAAGGAATTTGGAAACGTAAATGCATTTCCTATTTGCCTCGATACACAAGACACCGAAGAAATCATTAAAACAATCGTTAATATTGCACCTGCATTTGGTGGAATTAATCTAGAAGACATATCAGCTCCACGTTGTTTTGAAATTGAAGAACGATTGAAAGAACTTCTTGATATCCCGGTATTTCATGATGATCAACACGGAACTGCAATTGTTGTTTTAGCTGGTATTATTAATGCATTGAAAGTAACTGGTAAGTCAAAAGAAACTTGTAACGTTGTTGTAAATGGTGCCGGTTCCGCTGGTGTTGCTATCACAAAATTATTATTAACCTACGGTTTTCAAAATATTATTATGTGTGATAAATGTGGTATGGTTTCTAAAGATACCGAGAATTTAAACTGGATGCAAAAAAACATGACGTTAGTAACAAATCTTTCTGGAAAAACTGGCTCTTTAGCAGATGCTCTTAAAGGTGCCGATATATTCGTTGGTGTTTCTGCTCCAAACATAGTGACTGCCGAAATGGTTTCTTCTATGAATAAAGATGCTATCCTTTTTGCAATGGCTAATCCTGTACCAGAAATTATGCCAGATATAGCGAAAGCTGCGGGTGCTAGGGTGGTTGGAACTGGGCGTTCTGATTTTCCCAACCAAGTAAATAATGTAGTTGCTTTCCCTGGTATCTTCAAAGGTGCGTTGGAAGGAAGAGCTACTCAGATTACAGAAGAAATGAAATTAGCTGCTGCTTTTGCTATTGCAAGCTTAGTTTCTGATGAAGATTTGAATGAAGATAATATTATGCCAGAAGCCTTTGATCCACGCGTTGCTGAACTTGTAAGCAAAGCAGTAAAAGATCATATTAAATAATTATGATAAAAAATAAAATGTGGAATGATAAGCGATATCATTCCCTTGATTATGAATTAAAAACAATCTATGGCGAGAAAATATATAAGCTTTCATTAAATGGCGGAATGACTTGTCCCAATCGAGATGGAACAGTAGGAACGAAAGGCTGTATCTTTTGCAGTGAAGGCGGTTCTGGTGATTTTGCTTCTAATCCATCACTTTCTATCACTGATCAGATTCATACTTCCAAATCATTAGTAAATAGGAAAACATCTGGGCAAAAGTTTATTGCATATTTTCAAGCATATACAAATACCTATGCTCCCATAGATTATCTTCGCAAAATTTTCTATGAAGCAATTACTAATCCTGATATTGTGATTCTTTCAATTGCAACAAGACCCGACTGTCTTAGTGATGAAGTAATATCCCTTTTAGATGAGTTAAACCAAATCAAGCCTGTTTGGATAGAACTTGGACTTCAAACAATTCATGAAAAAAGTGTTGATTTGATACGACGTGGTTATCCATTATCTTGCTTTGATCTTGCTGTTTCGCAATTGTCAGAACTTAATATCAAAATAATTGTTCATGTAATATTGGGCCTTCCCTCTGAAACGACGGACGAAATGTTTGAAACCGTGTCCTATATTAGTAATCTTGCGATCAGCGGAATTAAACTTCAACTACTTCATGTATTAAAAAATACAGATTTAGCTGATCTATATTTTAATACAAGTTTTCATATTTTAACATTGGACGAATATACTGATATAGTAATTAAAATCATTGAGCGTCTGCCAGAACACATTGTAATTCATCGAATTACTGGCGATGGTCCAAAATCACTCTTAATTGAACCACAATGGAGTAACAACAAAAAATTTGTATTAAATACAATTAACCAACAGTTTAAATTAAGAGAAACTTGGCAAGGTAGACTGATTTAAGGTATAATTAAGATGTCACATAAAATTTATATGTAACAGGAGGTAAAAATACATGTCTGAATCACTAACCCTTTATAAATTAATCGTATTATATATGCTTGATAAGGTTAACTTTCCTCTTACCGAGTCACAAATAACCGACTTTATTTTAGGAAAAGAATATACTACTTATTTTTCTCTAAGGCAAGCCCTTTCAGAACTTATTGATGCCGATTTAATGAAGGTTGAGGTAATTAGAAACACCTCTCACTATCGAATTACCGATGAAGGAAGAAACACCTTGGAGTATTTTGGAAATAAAATATCTCCTTCTATTGTAGAAGATATTAATGAGTACCTCAAGTCTAATCAGTACTCCTTATTAGACGAAGTCTCTACCACTGCAGATTTTTATAAGACAACAAATAACGATTATGCTGTTGAATGTAAAGTAAAAGAGCGAAATATTGCTATCATTAGTCTTACACTTACAGTTCCTACCAAGGACCAAGCCAATGCAATCTGTAACAATTGGAAAGCCGAAAGCCAAGAAGTCTATTCCTATTTAATGGATAAACTTATGAAATAAACAAGCAGAAGCGATTTTACGCTTCTGCTTGTTTATTTCTATCACACCCTATTGCTTTATCTGTTTCATATGTTGTGTAATTTGCTTTTCATAACCATTTAAAGTTGGTTCATATAAAATTTCATGTTCTAGTCCATCTGGCATATACTGTTGTTTTACATAATGGTTTGGATAATCATGCGCATACTTATATCCTTCTCCATGTCCTAGTTTTGCTGCACCTTTATAATGTGCATCCTGTAAATGTGCTGGGATAGATGCTGTCTTTGTATTTTCAACAACTTTATAAGCTTTGTTAACAGCCATATAAGAAGCATTGCTCTTTGGTGCTGTCGCAATATAGATAACTGCCTGTGCTAGTACAATTTTAGCTTCTGGCATTCCGATTCTTTCTACCGCCTGTGAAGCCGCTACTGCTACACATAACGCGTTAGGGTCCGCATTCCCTACATCCTCTGAAGCACATATTATGATTCTTCTAGCAATAAATGTGACACTTTCTCCTGCATAAAGCATTCTGGTAAGATAATAAACTGCTGCATCAGGATCAGAACCTCTCATACTCTTAATAAATGCGGAAACAGTATCATAGTGATTATCACCCGACTTATCATATCTAACTACTCTCTTTTGAATACATTCGGATGCAACGTCAATATTGATATGTATTTTTCCATCCTCTGATTTCTCCGTAGTAAGAACTGCAAGTTCAATCGCATTAAGTGCATTTCTAGCATCACCATTAGATATGTCCGCTAAAAAGTCTTTCGCATCCTCATCAATTATTGCATCATAACTACCCATACCCTTTTCAGTATCATAAACGGCTCTCTCTATCAGTTTCTTAATATCATCATTTGCAAGTGGCTTTAATTCAAACATAACGGAACGTGAAATCAACGCGGAATTTACCTCAAAATATGGATTCTCCGTAGTTGCTCCAATTAAAATAAGGGTACCATCCTCAACGAAGGGTAATAAATAGTCTTGCTGGCTCTTATTAAATCTATGAATCTCATCTACAAATAATATGGTCTTCTTTCCATACATTCCAAGGTTATTCTTTGATTGTTCCACTACTTGTTCCATATCTTTCTTGCCCGCTATTGTCGCATTAATCTGTGTAAAATTAGAGCTTGTTGTGTTAGCAATAACTTTAGCAAGTGTAGTTTTTCCGGTTCCTGGTGGACCATAAAATATAATTGAACTTAATTTATCAGCCTTTATTGCTCGATATAATAATTTGTCTTTTCCAATAATATGCTGTTGCCCTACTACCTCGTCTAATGATATTGGCCTTAGTCTCGCTGCTAATGGCGATTCTTTTTCCAACGTGTTGTTTCTCATATAATCAAATAAATCCATTTGTATTCTCCTTGTAAAAGTTCTCTATCACAATTCTTAATATGAATCACATAAAATCATACTCATAATTCCTGTCTCTTTTCATTCTCCCTATTATTTTAGTTTCTTATAACATAACTATTCTGAACCCACTAATGCGAGGTGTTTTGCAAAGCAATATCCCGCGTTTTATAGCGCTAAAATGCAAGTTTCTGCATTTAATATACATCGCATAGTGATTTCTATAAAGGTACTGAATCGTTACCTTATAAAATAATATCATCTACCGTCACAAATTCAAAACCTTCGCTTTGCAGTTGATCAATAATTTGCAATGCTGCTATCACTGATGTTTTATAATAATCATGCATCAAAATAATATCACCATCTTTTATATTTTTTGTTCCATTCTTAACGATTTCGGCAACATTCGTAGTAGTCCAGTCCAATGTATCTACTGACCATAATACTGGAATCATATCCATATTACATTCTAATTTCTTATCCCATTCTCCAAAAGTAGGACGTATAAACTCTGGATACTTGCCGGTAATATTGTATATTACTTCATTTGCTTTTGTAATCTCTAAACATTGCTCCTCAACACTTAATTTGTTTAGCTGCACATGACTATATGTATGATTACCAATAAGATGACCATCTTCCACAATATTTTTAACAACATCGGGCCATCTTTCAGCATTCTTGCCAACTACAAAAAATGTAACTTTTACATTTCTTTCCTTCAACCCCTCTAAGAGTTGCTGTGTATAGCGCGGATGTGGTCCATCATCAAACGTCAATGCCACTTTCTTGGCATCATCATTTGAATCTGAAATATTAATTGAAACTTGCGTTAATCCATTTATTTCAACATTATTTACCTTTACAACCATCAATATCATTAGAATTATTATATCAATACACAAAAGAATAAAGCACTTTGTTTTCATATATAAACCTTTTCACACTTATTATATATTAATATATGTAAAACTAATATATTTAATCACATAAGTAACAGTTTAGCCACACACATAAAGCCCTAAACGAACTTGTTTAGGGCTTTATCATATTCATAATCTATTGATTTAAGACTATGAATGATTTCTGTTTTCATTATATTCATACTACTACACATATCTTCCAGACTTGGATAAAAGTCTCTTAATTGAGTGTTGACATAACTTAATAAAATTACTGGATCTTTTGGTAACATATATTGCCTCTTTCTAAAAAACTACAAAACATCTTCAATTTCTATATTGCGTTCAGCATTTAAATCAATAAAACCATACTGCGTCTTAATGAGGGGTCTACTCTTTTGTTGACCGTTTAGCAATATTATTTCACCTTCGACACCATTTGTCAAGGTTACTTTATTATGTAGATATGTCTCTTCGGTCTTTTCAATAAATGGCAACAAAAATTCACTTTCAAATAAATCGTACCCTTCTTCTTGGAAAAAATCAAATACCTTAAATGGTGAAACTGGTAATTTTTGATTTCTAGCCGTCATGTCGTCATAAGTATCCGCAATGGCTACAATCTGTGCAAATTCACACATCTCATTCCCCTTAAGTCCTTTGGGATACCCACTTCCATTTCTTCTCTCATGATGTTGCAATGCAACAAACTTTACTCTATCATCTATATCTTCATTTTTCAGAATTTCATAACCCTTTATAACATGCTCTTTTAATTTCTCTTCGTAGATTTGATTTAGGTTCAAATTTTCATTTATTGATTCTTCTAATATTACAAACATTCCAATATCATGCATCAAACCACACATGGTTAGAACTTCAATTTCTTCTTCGCTTTTTTTAAGCCAAATTCCAAACATCTTACAAATAATGGCTACATTATAAGAATGCATATAAACAGAATCATCATATTGTTTCAGATGTCTAAGCATATAAAATAATTGAGCCTTACTCGGACTCTCATCAATAAACTGATTAATATTCTTCAGTAATCTATTCTTATCTATAGGCTCATTTCCATAAACAATATCATTAATGGTATATTTAAATTCATCCACATTTTTAACATACTTTTGCTTGAACTCCTCAAACTCTAAACTACGTGCGATCACATTGTTTTGCTTCACACGTCCTTGCTGACTTCTTGTACTGTCTCCACTTTGATAATATACTTTCACTCGCTCTATTGAATATAGTTTCAGACGCATTATCATCTTTTCTGATATTGGAAGTTCATGTGAAACAATCAAATGCCCTCTGTTATCATATACATCTTCCGCAATAACCATGCCGGGATTAAGCTGTTCAACAATAATTAACCTTGTATTGTTCATTTTATCACCCAACTTTCTTCTAAGGAAATACTTCACTACTCTTTGTCTCTTATATTATACTACTTTCTACAAATTTTGTCTTGATTTTCCATATAAATTTGGGAGTTTTTTTACAATAATAAAATAATCATTGCATAAATAAGTAATAACGATGGAAAATTTTTTCCATCGTTATTACTTATTACCTTTTTACAGATGCAAATAATTCTTCTTTTTGAACCTCTATTACTATTTTATTACCAGCAACTACTTGATCTGACAATATCAACTTAGCTGCAAGCGTCTCAACATGTTTTTGTAAATATCTCTTTAATGGTCTTGCTCCATAAACCGGATCATAACCATGTTCAACAATAAAATCTTTTGCTTCTTGTGTAAGCTCGATTGTCAATTCTTTTTCTTCTAAACGCTCATTAAGATTATCCATAAGTAAATTAACAATAAAACTAATATCTTTTTTCGTTAATGGTTTAAACATAATTATTTCATCTAGTCTATTTAAAAATTCTGGTTTAAAATGACCTCTCAATTCCTCCATAACCATGTTACTATTTGCTTCTTTAATTTTACTGTTTTCATCAATACCATCTAGTAAATAGTTTGAGCCAATATTAGAAGTCATAATTAAAATAGTATTTTTAAAGTTAATACATCGACCTTGCGAATCTGTTATTCTACCATCATCAAGTACTTGTAACAATACATTAAAAACATCTGGATGTGCTTTTTCAATTTCATCAAACAAGACCACTGAATAAGGTTTTCTCCTTACTGCTTCTGTTAACTGCCCACCTTCTTCATAACCTACATATCCTGGAGGTGCCCCAATTAATCTGGATACTGAGTATTTCTCCATGTACTCACTCATATCAATTCGAATCATATTCTGTTCATTATCAAATAGAATTTCTGCAAGTGCTTTTGCAAGTTCTGTCTTACCAACACCGGTAGGACCAAGAAATAAAAACGACCCAATTGGTTTAGTAGGATCTTTAATCCCAGCTTTAGAACGAATAATAGCTTCTGTTACTTTCGTTACACCTTCATTTTGTCCTATTACTCTTTTATGAAGTTCTTTGTCAAGATTAAGTGTTTTACTTCGTTCGCTTTCTGTTAATTTAGCTATTGGTATTCCCGTCCATCTTGAAATAATTCTGGCAATTTCTTCATCTGTTACACTTTCATGAACTAATGATAGGTCTGTCTTTTTCATTTGTTCTTCTTCAATAGCAAGCTGTTCTTCTAATTTCGGAAGCTTTCCATATTGCAATTCTGCCGCCTTATTCAAGTCATAATTACGCTGTGCTAATTGAATCTGTTTGTGCATATCTTCAATTTCTTCTCTTAGTTTACTCAGTTTATCTACAGCACTCTTCTCATTATCCCATTGCGCTTTTTTACCTGTAAATTCATCTTTTGACTCTGCAAGCTCCTTTTGTAAACTTTCTAGTCTTTCTTTACTGAGTCTATCTGTTTCTTTCTTAAGTGCTGCTTCTTCTATTTCCATCTGCATTACTTTTCTTGATAACTCATCTAACTCAGCTGGCATTGAATCAAGTTCTGTTTTAATTAATGCACATGCCTCATCTACCAAATCAATTGCTTTGTCTGGTAAAAATCGATCTGATATATAGCGACTGGATAATATCGCAGCAGATACAAGTGCTGAATCTGTAATTTTTACCCCATGAAAGACTTCATATCTATCTTTTAATCCTCTTAAAATAGAAATTGTATCTTCTACAGTGGGTTCGTCAACGGTAACTGGCTGAAATCTTCTCTCTAATGCAGCATCTTTTTCAATATACATTCTATATTCATCTAGCGTTGTTGCACCAATACAATGAAGTTCTCCTCTTGCTAGCATTGGTTTTAACATATTCCCAGCATCCATAGCACCATCTGTTTTACCAGCTCCTACTATGGTATGAAGTTCATCAATAAACAATATAATCTGACCTTCACTTTTCTTAACTTCTTCTAGCACTGCTTTTAATCGTTCCTCAAACTCACCTCTGTATTTTGCTCCGGCAACTAATGACCCCATATCTAATGCAAATAACTTTTTCTCTTTTAATCCTTCTGGAACATCTCCACGAACGATTCTTTGTGCAAGACCTTCTACAACAGCCGTTTTACCAACACCTGGTTCACCAATTAGTACCGGATTGTTTTTAGTTTTTCTAGATAAAATTCTTATTACATTTCTAATCTCACCATCTCGTCCGATTACAGGATCAAGCTTTTGTTCTTTTGCACGTTCTACCAAATCATAACCATATTTATTTAAGGTATCATAGGTTCCTTCTGGGTTATCACTTGTTATTCTTTGATTTCCCCTAACTGTTGATAACGCTTTTAAAAAACGATCTCTGCTAAGCCCATACTCTTTAAAAATTTCTTTCATTGCATTATTGGAATACTTCATTAATGCCAAAAACAAATGTTCAACTGAAATATATTCATCTCCCATTTGCTTTGCCTCATCTTCAGCATTTATCAATACTTTATTCAGGTTCTGTCCAATGTAAACTTGACCTCCCGATACTTTTACTCTCTTCTTTACGTGTTCCTCAACATTGTTTAAAAAATGTTCTTTATTAATTTCCATCTTCTCAATCAATTTAAGTATTAGACTATCCTCTTGTGTTAACAAGCTATATAGCAAATGTTCCTGCTCTATTTCTTGATTGCCATACTCATAAGCAAGCTTTTCGCAATCATTTACTGCTTGCATTGATTTTTGAGTAAATTTACTTATATTCATAAGCACACCTCCTATTAATTTATAACAAAGAAAGTTTAAACCTTTACATTGCTATATTGTCACTATCTATATGTTCTATAACTATTATAACACTCTTTGTAATATTGTCAATATTTTTTTATTACTGTAAAAAGATTTGTAGCTAATCGTTACAAACTTAATATTAGGAGTTGTATCACTTATACTAGCAGTTATTACAATTATTGCTTTGTGGAGAATTTATGAAAAGGCAAATGTTGCAGGTTGGAAATCTATTATACCTATTTACAACGCCGTTTGTTTATACACGATCACTTGGGGATCTGGATGGATTTTTCTAACTTGTTTTATACCATTTGTTAACATAGTAATTTGTATTATTACAACGAACAAACTTACTCAATCATTTGGAAAGGTGCAGGTTTTACAATTGGTCTTATATTTTTACCACAAATTTTTATGCTTATCCTTGGTTTTGGTAGTGCGGAATACAATGCACTTCCTTCCATTTAAGCAGTATTATTCTTCAAAAAAGCATGTAGGTCATATCTCCTACATGCTTTTTTATGCTCTATTATTTATTTACTTTTAATGCTCGCATTGCATTTAATATTGCGATCACAGATACACCAACATCCGCAAATACCGCGGCCCACATAGTAGCAATTCCAACTGCTGCTAAAATTAGCACTAACACTTTAATTCCAATCGCAAAAACAATGTTTTCTTTTACAATGCCTAATGTTTTTCTAGAAATTTGTATTGCGGTTGTTATTTTAGATGGTTCATCTGTTAGTATAACAATATCTGCGGCTTCAATTGCAGCATCTGATCCCAGACCTCCCATTGCAATTCCTATGTCTGCTCTTGCAAGAACAGGTGCATCATTAATTCCATCCCCTACAAAAACTAATTTTCCAGCTTTGGACTTTTGCTCAAATAACTCTTCTACTCTATCAACTTTATCTCCTGGCAATAATTCTGTGTAAACTTTCTCTATTCCAAGTTCCTTTGCTACCGTTTCACCAGAAACTTTACTATCGCCCGTGAGCATAACTATATTATTAATATGATAGCCTTTTAACCCATCGATTGCTAGTTTGGAATCTTCCTTTACCCTATCTGAAATGATAATACAACCTTCATACCTACCATTCACTGCGATATGGACTACCGTTCCTGCAATTATAATTTCTTCAAATTCCACATGAATTGACTTCATTAATCTGGAATTCCCAGCATAAACAACTGCTCCACCCACACTTGCCTTCACTCCATGCCCAGCGATTTCTTCAACATCATTAATAATATTATTATCAATATTTTGTCCATAGGCACTTTTTAATGCAGATGAAATTGGATGATTGGAATAGCTTTCTGCATATGCTGCAAACTTAATAATTTCGCTTTCGTTGTAATGGCTATTATTTCTAATTTCCGTTACCTGGAAAATTCCTTTAGTAAGTGTTCCTGTCTTATCAAAAACTATAATTTCGGTCTTAGCTAACGCTTCTAAATAGTTGCTGCCTTTAATCAGTATGCCACACCTGGATGCGCCTCCAAGTCCTCCAAAGAAACTTAATGGTATTGAAATAACAAGTGCACAAGGACATGAAATAACTAGGAATGATAATGCCCTATAAATCCATATATTCCATTCTCCTACAAATAAAGGTGGTATAATGGCTAATGCTAGTGCACAAAACACCACTATTGGAGTATAATATCTTGCAAATTTGGTTATAAAATTTTCTGCTTCTGCTTTCTTGCTACTTGCATTTTCAACCAAATCAAGAATTTTAGTAACTGTTGATTCACCAAATTCTTTCATTACCTCGGCTTCAACTACACCATTAATATTAATGCATCCACTTATTAATGTATCTCCAACCTCAACTTCTCTTGGCATTGATTCACCTGTTAATGCCTTCGTATCTAACGTTGTATATCCTTTAACGACTTTGCAATCTAGAGGTATTTTTTCTCCTGGTTTTACTACAATAATATCTCCTATCATAGCTTCATCTGGGTCTATTTGTATAATTTTGTCTCCACGCTTTATATTTGCATATTCTGGATAAATATCCATTAGTTCAGTTATGGAATTACGCGATTTATCAACCGCATAGGATTGGAACAGTTCTCCTATCTGATAGAACAACATTACTGCAACACCTTCAGGATATTCCCCCACAAAAAAAGCACCTATCGTTGCAATCGACATCAAAAAATTCTCATCAAACACTTGCCCCGTTAAAATATTTTTCGTAGCACGCTTTACAATATCTATACCAATAATATAATATGCTATTAGAAATATAATAAGTTCAATATTATTACTTACTGCCAAACATTTCGGCAATATGATACCTATTAGATATACAACAATTGCACCTATAATTCGATATAACCTTTTTTTCATTTTCTTAGTCATAACATTAACTCCTATTTACTATTACTATTCACCTCTGGTTTCATAGTAACGATTTATACAAAAGACGAACTAATTAATCATTATTTTTCTTTCATAACAACATCAGGATCTATTTTTTTAATAATCTGCATTGCATCTTTAATTGCCTGCATCATCTTATCTTCATCTGTATCAATTACAAGCTTCTTTGTCATAAAAGTGACCGTTGCTTTACTTACATTGTTTAATTCATTAATGGCATTTTCCATTTTTGCTCCACAGTTTGCACAGTCTAATTCCTCTAAGATAAATATTTTTTTCATAGTTTTTCCTTTCTGCTGCCTTCGACAATCTCTACAATTTATTCACTTATATGTTCCATTCCTTGATTTATAATTGTCTTTATATGGCCGTCAGACAATGAGTAGAATACAGTCTTTCCTTCTCTTCTATATTTGACAAGCTGCATTTGTTTTAATGTTTTCAATTGATGTGAAATTGCTGATTGTGTCATATTAAGAAGATTTGCTATATCACATACACACATTTCTGATTGAAATAATACATATAATATTCGGATTCTTGTAGTATCTCCAAAGACTTTAAAGAACTCTGCTAAATCCATTAATTTTTCTTCTGCTGGCATAAGTTCTTCTACTTTTTCAATAATATCTTTATGTACATGTATATAATCACATTGTTCAATATCATTTTTATTTATCAACTTAGTTTCTCCTCTCATATGAATAACTGTTCATATGTTCATTATAACGATTTTTTTAACTTTGTCAATACATTTTTTAATTTTTTTTGACTCATATGATTCCATTAGTCTTTCGTGAAGCTCTGTGAAATTTCAAGGATTTGCTTTTCAATTTCTATAAAAGAATTTACTAATTTGGGATCAAAATGGGTACCTCTTTCATTCATAATGATCCCTACTTTTCACGATTTAAAATTATATTTCCTTGTTCTTCTATATTTTGAAGATAATCTTCTATCCACATCTGGTCATCCATAACCTGATGAAGTTCTCTCTCATAATATTCATCTTTTATTTGCTGCCAAAGCGGTACTGGAACATCAACACTTGGTTTTTCAAAACCACTTTATCAATTATTTTCTTATTAAACATCGCAAAATAGCGCATGTTTTCTCCTGTTTGTATCATTTCTCCATATCTAAAATGTATAATTTAAAAATTGCTATGCTATAAGTTTTTGACTTTTGCACAGCAATATTAGAGATATTTATAGTTTTGTCAGATTCTGAAGCAATTTGTAGAGCAAATCAACTGTCTGTTCTATATAGATGTCAGGATTCCTAATTGAATCGTCGTAAAGAATTTCATGGCAAACATCATCGATCAAAAGAAAAGAGTATTCTATCTACACTTCCTCAAGACCAACAGTCAGCAGTAAAAGAGAATTTCAGCGCACAGGAAGTTGAGTTAGATTCAACACTTGATCATATAGCTATTGTCAAGGAAGATGAAAGTTATAAGGTATACAATAAATGCTTTTTTATCACAGCAATTATAGCACTATTTGGAATGATTGACGTTGCTTTCAATTATAAAAGACAGGATACTATGGCTATTATAGAAAAAGAGGCTGTCAGAGAATAAATATCCTATTTTGATCTATTGGGTTATTGATAGTAATTCTTATTTTAAAATATTTTGATAAGTTGTTGGATAAACGCTGTCTTATGTCCTAAGTTTTGTAACATCGCCAATACATTACATGGAGCTCCACCTGGATTTACCTCAAATAGACGATTTCCTTGATTACTAGAACCATTTTCTGTAAAATCAATTAGCAATTTACCTAATGATATAACATCTATACTTTTCATAAAATTAATATCCTCATTTTTTCATTAAAACACTATAAAATGATTTATGTAATGACTCTTTATTATACACAGATTCTATGTTTAACAATATTTGCTACCAGTTCACCCTTTACATGAAACAAAATATCCCGTGCCTCCAGAGGTGTATAAATTACATTGCTCATCACTTGCTTTCCATCATTAATAAATATTTCAACAGAATATTTGTCTAATAAAATTCGAATGGTAAGTTTTACAGACTTTTCTGGAATTATCATGGTTCTGATACAAGGAACATCTCTATTAAGTCCTGAATATGTTCTGTCAAAAGTAAACAATCCATCTTTCGGAATATAAGTACACTTTGTTGTATAAGTATCGCTATGAGCAAATTGAATTTCAAATTCTTGATACTCACCTTTTATAATGTCAATCTGAATATCCAGTTCTCTTCCTGAAATTCCTTCTAATTGTGTCTTATCAGAAAGAACATATTCCTGATATTCAACATTATCACAATAATATTTTTCAATCTCTTTTACCGGCTTTTGTATAATCTCATTTCCTTCTATTTCCAATTCCCTCGGGAAAGTCATCATACCATTCCATTTCAAATAGTCTGGATTGATTTTCGTATCCCATGACTGCATCCATGCAATCATAATACGTCTTCCGTCTTCCGTCTCCACTGTCTGAGGTGCATAAAAATCAAGTCCGTAATCAATGCTTTTTACACACTCCTGTGTAAATTCGGCTGTTTTGTAGTCAAAATTCCCACTGATATATATGGAATTATTTCCATTGTGAAATTCCATTCCTTTCGCAACCATGTCTTGTGGTGATGTTATTAGTACATACTTGTCTTGCAATGCAAAGAAGTCAGGGCATTCCCACATCTTTCCGTATCGATTATTATTCTTTACAAGGATCTTTACAAACTGCCATTCTCTCAAATCCTCAGACTTATACAAGGCAATCTGTCCACTCTTATCTTCATTTCTGCTTGCGACTACTATATAAAAGCATTCCTCATGCTTCCAGATTTTCGGATCTCTAAAATCTTCTTCATAAGCACCCTTCGGCAATGATTTTGCTGTAATGATAGGGTTACAATCCCATTTTTTATATTCTATTCCATCGCCTGATGCAATACATTGCACTTGCAGCACCTTTTTTGTCCCTGTGTCATCTTGTTCTTCTATAACACCAGTATAAACCAGAACATGTTCACCTTTATGTTCCAATGCACTCCCAGAAAAGCACCCCGCAAAATCATTATCTGAATCTGGTGCCAATGCTATAGGGAGCTTTTCCCATTTAACAAAATCTTTTGTTTTAAAATGCCCCCAATGCATGGGGCCCCAGTCTGTAGAATAAGGATGATATTGATAAAAAAGATGGTACTCTTTATTAAAAACAGAAAATCCATTTGGATCATTCATCCAACCTACCGGGACCGCTGCATGAAATTGCGGTCTCAATACTTCATCAATCTCCTTCATTTTTTCTTGTTCATATGCTCTCGCTTCTATTAATTTCTTATTGCTCATAAATTACCTTTTCTCTCAAATTAATTTTTGGCTCCCGTAGATGCAATTCCCTGTACATAGTATTTTTGCATACATAAAAATATGATCAAAACGGGAATTGTAATAAATGTAAGTCCTGCCATAACATTTCCATAATTTACAGGTTTAATTGCAAACAGACTATTAAGCGCCATTTGGATTGTATATTTCTTAGTGTCTGTAATAACCATAACTGGCCAAAGAAAATCATTCCAAAACTTTATAAATGTCAAAATAGTTACTGTGCCGTATATTGGTTTTGCAAGTGGTACAATTAACTGAAAGAAAATACGCACTCTGCTAGCCCCATCTATTTTGGCTGCCTCTTCAATAGACTCTGGTACTCCAAGAAAGTTCTGTCGGAATAAAAAGATAAATAACGGATCTGCTAACGATGGGGCAATTAGACCCAACTTGGAATTTGTCCATCCCAATTTGTAAATAATAGAAAATTGTGACAATATTACAGTTTGTGACGGAATAATCATGAGTGCTAATAAAATACTAAAAATTAAATCTCTCTTTGGAAATTTAATTCTTGCAAATGCATAGCCTGCCATAGAGTTAATCGTCATTCCTAAAACAATAATAATGGCAATATAAAAAAACGAATTAAGTGCTGCTCCAATGAGCGGTATCTTTGCTAATACTTCCTGGTAATTGAAAAAAGGATTTTTATTAAATGATGTAACCGTAAATGCTCTTAATCCATTAATATCTTTAAAAATTTGTGCATCGTTTTTAAATGAAGATGCTATCATCCATATTAACGGAAACACAAAGACCAGCGCGAGTACTGTCATAAATAAAACAAATATTACTTTTTTAATTATAATGCTATTTTTTTTCTTCATGATGCCCTCCTAGTCTTCATTGTTTTTAGATGTTAACTGTTTCTGTATCATTACAATAATCAGTACCATAAATGTGAATACAACTGCCATTGCCGAACCATAACCTACATTTCTAAATTTATATCCGGTTTGATAAAGTTGATAAACAATGGTTACTGTTGAATTTTGTGGACCGCCTTGTGTCAACATCATTGGTTGAATAATTAATTGAAACGCACTAATTACAATAGATAATGTAATAAATACAGAAATATTTTTAAGACCGGGCAGTGTAACACTTCTAAATAGCTGAAGTTTATTGGCTCCATCAACTCGGGCTGCCTCATACAGATGATTCGGAATATCCTGCAAACCAGCTAAAAATATCATCATTTGAAATCCACATCCCTGCCAAGCTGACATTATTACAATACATGCCATTGCCTGCTTGGTACTTGTCAGAAATGGCTGTGCACTGATTCCAAACATACCTAGCATTGCGTTTAGTAATCCATTATTTGGATTATAGATGTAGTACCATAGGATAGATACCACTACCAATGACAAAACAGTCGGTGCGAAAAAGGCTAATCTAAAAATAGAAATACCTATCATTTTTCTATTAATTAAAAGTGCTAATCCTAAAGCAGCACACACCTGCAATGGTACAACCGAAACTACAAATATAAATGTATTTAAAACACTTTTTAAAAATACTTTGTCATGAAACAATTTAATAAAATTTTTAAACCCAATAAATGTTTTTTCATCTGGTTTCAAAATATTATAATCCATAAAACTATAAGATACCGACAAACCAAACGGTATAATTAAAAATACAAATAAAAGAATGAGGGCAGGTGCCACAAAAGCAATCCCTGTGGCACTCTCCTTATTTATTCTTCTTTTTGCTATTTGCTTATTCATAAAATAGCCCTCCATCCATTCAGTCTACAGCTTACTTCTCAACTTGGAAATTATACTGTTCTACTGCATCATCTAATGCTTGTTTTACATCCATTCCACTAGCAACATTTGCAACCGCCTTTGCAAATTTATCTGAAAGGATTGGGTAGTTAACAGCGATTGGTCTTGCAATTGCTGAATTCGCCATCTGATAACTAAATACATCTAATGGAGCCTCCTGAAATGCATCAATTTTTGCAAAAGAAGATTGTCTTGCTGGTGGCATTGAAATTGCATCGTACATTTTTACACAACTTTCTGTAGCGGTGAGCCATTTAACAACTTCTGCTGCTGCTGCTCTACTTTCTTCTGGGCAATCCTTTGAAACTCCATAGGTCCAAGAACCGCATGGTGATGCTGCTGTTGCTCCATCTGCCTTAATTGGATATGGCATAGTCCCCCATTTAATTTCTGGATAGTCATTTAATGTAGCAATTTCCCAAGGACCAGAAAAAGTCATTGCTGATGAACCTTTTTCAAAAGTATAATCTTCCGGTGTTGCACTTACCAAACCGCCATCTATTAAATTTTTAATAAATGTTAACGCATCCACTGTTGCCTGACCATTTAAATAACCATCTACAGTTTCTTCTCCATCAGCTGATACAATGCTGCCATCTCCTGATTGAATCAATGGAAGATATGCATAGGTAAGCCATTCGCCTATATCATTCAAACCAAGATTTGCACCAAATACACTATCAGTTTTCAATTTCTTACATGCCTCAGTGAATTCATCCCATGTCCAAGGGTCTTCTACTGTAGCTGGAGTAATGCCTGCTGCTGCAAACATATCTACGTTATAATAGATACATACCGATGAATCAAAAGTCCCTAATGTATATAGTTCGTCATTATATGTACCCTGCTGAATGATGTCCTTGTTGAAATCTGCCAATTCCGTGTCATCCAAATATTCTCCAATTGGAACAATCGTTCCTGCATCAGCATTTGCTGCTACCGTAGGTCCATCAATCGTAAATACATCTGGCATGTCAGCGTTGGTAATAGCTGCATTTATTTTGTCATCATAACCACCTGCGTCTCCAGTTCTTGCAATACCAGTTAACTGCACTTCAATTTCACCTTTGTGCTGCTCATTAAATTCTTTTACCAGTTCATCATAAACTTTTCCTTCTGGTGTATCGTTTGTTTGATGTACCCACAGTTGTATTACAGTTGCCCCATCTTTTGTTGTTGTCACTTCTTTTTCTTTGGAACCACACCCCGTAAATAATGTTGCTGCCATGATACCCGTCAGCATTGTTGCAATTACTCTTTTCACTCTCATAATCCTTCTCCTTTTCCCTTTGTGAATATTGTGTATAATTCTGTATACGTATTCACATTATTTATAAATGAAGGTACCATTTTAGTGGTGCCTTTATTTCGTTCTCAATATGATACTTTCTTTTTTTTCTTTACCGTGCTTGCCCTAGTAATAAGACGAGTATCTAATTGATATCTTACACATTGTTCCTGATTTTCTTTTCGTATTAATTCAACAATACGTTCCATTCCCAGTTTTCCTATTTCTTCAATAGGCTGTGCTACACTAGTAAGTGCTGGTGATGCAATCTTGCATATAAATGTATTATCAAAACCTACCAATGCAACATCCTGTGGAATGTTTACGTTTAATTCTTTTAAAACTTCGAGTACCTTGAGTGCTTGAACATCATTATTTGCAAATATACCAATTCCATCCGATTGTTCTTCTTCCTCTAGACGTTCTAATAAAATATCTTTTAAGTTAATATCTGGCTTATCTATAATTGGGAAATAATGTTCATTTATATTTATGTCCTTTTTTCGAAGTTCATTTACAAAACCTTTTTCTTTTTCATCTCTATCTCCACCTACGAAGATAAAACTATCAAATCCCATACCAAGTAAATGATTTGCAACTTTTGCTCCAGCTTCAAAATGGGATATGTATACAGAATCTATTGTTTTTAGATCCATAGTTACCGAGACCATAGGAATCTCAATTTGTTTCAGTTCTTCTATATAAGATTCTTCCTCAGATGCAGGTACTAAAAGAACACCATCTGCACGGTACCTTTTTAGAATATCCAAATATTTTTTTTCTCTCTTGGTATCATAGTTTGTGTTAAAAAGCATCAAAGTATAGCCTCGTTGTGCTGCCTCTGACTCAATTACTTTAACAAGTTCAGCAAAGAACGGATTACTAATATCTGTCACAACCATCCCTAGAAGGAACGTCTGGTTTCCAACGAGGCTCTGCGCCATAATATTTGGTTGATAGTTATGTTCACTTGCACACTCTAACACTCTTCTCTTTACTTCAGTATTGACTGAAGTATTTCCATTTAAAACTCTTGAAACAGTTGCCTGTGAAACTCCAGTCAATTTTGCAATTTCTGTCATTGTAATCATTTGGAATCTCCTTGTGAATTATTAAAAATACGTATTCTTAATTCTGAATATACAATACCATAGAAAGTACGTTTCGTAAATAGTAAATAATTATTTCTCTGATTTTGCAATCCATTTTATATAAAAGAGGAGTTTCTTATAATACCACCACCTAAATTTAATACTTTTTGAAATTTGCATATGAGAAGGTTTTGAAGCTTATGAGCTTGCAGGAGCACTTGAGGGTTGGAAAGGAATGAACCTTCCTATTGAAACATTAAAATAGAAATAATATCTGATATATAAAACTATCTACGTACTCTGTCTTTGTTGTAGTATGGTTCACTCGCATATGGTTTAAGTAAAATATCATATGTGTCTGGTCTCCTATCTTTCAGCGTTGGCCATATCATTCTTGTTTTTTTGCACTCGTTTAAATCGATATCTGTAACTAGAACCTCATCTTCCTTATCATTTGCCATATTCACTATGTGGCCCCATGGATCAATTACAAGACTGGATCCCATATACATTTGATCTTCTTCGAGTCCGACTCTATTACATACTGCAACCCATACACCATTCACAATGGCATTAGCTTTCTGCATGGTTGTAACAGCTTCGTATTGAGTTCCTCCTACAACAAAATCTGAAGGTGGGAGAACGCCATCCTCAACCAAAACTTCAACAGTTGGTACCAGAATAATATCTGCTCCTCTTAGCACCAATGCTCGTACGGCTTCTGGGAACCAGCTGTCATAGCATATTGCAATGCCAACGTTTCCAGCATTTGTTTCATAAACTGGATATATAGTATTGCCAGGTCCATAATAATATTTTTCATTATAACCTTCATTTTCGTAGGTATGAACCATTCTTGTGACACCTAGAAGAGTACCATCTGAATCTATGCAAACAGCACTGTCATAATATTCACAAATATTACCTTCTTCAAACAAGCTTGCTACAATAACAATATTTGTTTCTTTTGCTTTCCTACATAGAAAATCTGTAATTTGACCTGGTATTTTCTGTGCAGATTCAAATTTTGTAGGGTCATGAGCATATTTAGGGAAAAACTGCTCAAATCCTACTTCTGGAAATAGTATAAGTTCGGCACCTCTAGCGGCTGCTTCATCTATCTGTTCCGCCGCTTTTTTTAAATTTTCCTCAATTGATGGTGTGGCACTTAATTGTCCCATTGCAATACGAGTTTTCATTTTATGCGTCATAATTCTTCCTCCTTAAAAATTATTGATGATTTCTATAAATCTCTTTTCTGCACGTCTCATGTCTACTTGAATATATATTACTCTAAGTATATATTTCTTTATTGTATCTTCTTAGACATTTTCTACGTTAGAAACATAATACCCTCATACCCAAATGATTTTGTACAAAAATGGTCTCCTTTGTGGTCTAACAAAGGAGACCATTTTTGAATTTTGAGATTATTTTACATGAAATTATAAATTTCTTCACTAAATGCCAACTTAATCATTCATGATAGATCATACTGTGTAACTTTTCAAACTAAAAATACTAAATCAAGTGCCTGAACTTTCATCTCTGATTCTTATTTTTGAGCCCCTTATTTAGAATTTTTCTAATTTATTCTCAGTAACCCTTGTTTTAAAGAGAAGAAGATGTACGGTCACGCCTATACCGACAAATGTCAGAAGAATCTTAAGCCATAATTTTTGTGTTACAAATATTGAAATAAGCAACAGAACCCACACTATCACTATAGCAATAGCCTTTCTTGCAAGAGTGATGCCCTGCTTTGTCCTCCACCCTTCAATATAAGGTCCGAAAATTCTATTTGACTCCAAACGTTTATATAGTTTGGGATCTGCGACTGAAAAGCATGACGCTGCTAAAATTACAAGTGGTGTAGTAGGAAGGATAGGCAAAAATATTCCCAGAGTCGCTATTCCTAGCAGGAGCCATCCAGATAGAAATAATAGCTTTTTTTTCATTCTTGTCTCCATTCTTTTAACTTCGCTCAAGGTACATACATAGTAGGCGTTAAAATGGTGTACCCATCATCATTTTTGTTTCACTTCATATAAACTAAATTCGAATTAACTCTCTAGGATATTTGGTTAACAACTCAGGTTTATCATCGGTAATCAATATTGCATCTTCAAATCTCGGAGCCCCCACCCCTGGCACAAATGGAGGAATTTCAATAAGAGCCCAAACTGTATTTTTTTCCATTTTACGTTCATCACCTTTAGCAATAAATGGGCTGTCAAAAGCTTGAGGCCCATTCCCTAAGCCCAAACCATGACCGATTAGTCCACCAAAATGATATTTTTTGTAGTCACCAAATCCTTCTAAAGTAGCAATTTGAACATCACTAATACTAACTCCAGACCTCATTACTTCAATAGCCGCGGTTTGTCCATTTAGAACTGCTTGTGTTGCCATTTCTTCCTCTTTCGTGATTTTTCCAAGTGCTATTGTTCTACATAAATCTGAATGATACCCCTCAATAACCGCACCGAGGTCAATTGTTATCAGTCCATTGTTCTCAATCTTATCTTTTGGTGAAAACGGATGGGCGTGATTTAGAAGCTCACCATAGGCAACAAGTGTAGGATGAGCACCGATCCAAGATCCCGCACCATGTTTTTTCATAACATATTCTGCCTCAGCTATAATGTCAAAACCTGTAACTCCAGGCTTAATCGCTCTAATAGCAGCTTCCATCGCAAGATCTGTCACCTTAGCAGCTTTACGCAGTTTCTCTATCTCGTCAGGTGTTTTAACCATTCGAAGATCGTCAATCCAACTGTAAAGAAAAATCTCTTTTGCTTCTGGAAATGTTGAATTTGGTAAGGATTCTTGAAGCATTTCAAATTGCCCTATCGGCATCCAATCTCTTTCAACCCCGAACTTTCCATCCACGATTCCTAATTTATCAAGAACCTTTGCAACATGATCATGTATTGTTCCTGCAGCCATAGCATATGGAAAAACCTTCATATCAGTTTTCTTTTTTGTATATTGAATATCCGTCCACAATGTAATTAATACCGGTTCTCCTTCTTTTGGAATTACTACACAAGCAGCTGCTGTATCCTCATGACCAACCCCGGTGTAATAAATGATATTATTTCGGCTTGTAAAGCAATAACCCGTCAAGTTCATACTCTTTCATTTTCATTCTTGCCTTGTCGATTCTTTTTTGGTATACTTCGTTCATTTCTTTCATTCCTCCTAATTTTTTGATTTAATTGTTCCTGGTAACATTTATAATAATATGTATTATAAACTAGAATAAAGTTGTTTATATAAATCCGGTCTAAAATCCGGTGTATCAGTAATAGCATTCTTTTGAAAAATATCACGTTTACTTAATGAAAGGTCAATTTCTGCAAAAAACAATCCCTCATTAACATTTCTATCGTCTCCGCAATATACTTTAAGATTATTTTCTTTAAATTCAGTTTCTTTGGGACCTATTACCATACTTCCTCCACCAAAATAATTGAAATGGTCATAGCCACACAAGTTTGAGCTTGCTATATATATTGAGTTTGCTAAAACACCATATTCCAACATTGTTGTATAGCTTTTTAGAAAAGCATCCTTGCTGCCTTCAAGATTAATTTCCTCCGCAAGTGCAGTAAGATTTAAATAAAGACGAGAACCTTTTGCAACATAATAACGCATAAGTTCCGGAAACTGATAAGTATCATAACAAATACCCACGGAGATTAATCCCCACTTCGTATCGATCATAAAGGGAGTTGTTCCTTTTAGGCACCAAGTATTTTCTTTATCAAATGGATGAATTTTTCTGTATGCTCCAACCGTTCCATTTGGTTCTGTAATAATTGCCGAGTTATATAAATTGCCATTGTCGTCTTTTTCTGACATTCCAAATATAATATATATTTCATAAGATTGTGCTATTTTTTTAATTCTATTTACAGATTCCCCATCAAGCTTTTCTGAATGTTTTATTTTTTCCTCCATTAAAATATTTTCATTAATAAAATAATCATATCCCATAAGGCATGTTTCTGGAAATAGAATCAGATCCACGTTTTTCTTGGCAGCCTCTATTGAAATTTTTTCAATTTTGGTTAAATTATGTTCTTTATCGCCATTTCTTACATTAAAATTAACTACTCCAATTGTTATCTTGTCTGGATTACTCAAACTATACCTCCCTAAGTGAATTTAATCTACATTTAAATATACATTCTATGTCATTGACAAAAAAACCAAACTCTGTCCTTCATTCTAATTTATAATCCCCTACATTTCGTTGTAAATACACGTGATTAGACTTTTACCTATTAGATTAGAGCAATACCTTATATAACAAAAAAAGAGCACGCCAATTATTTTCAGCATACTCCTTTGTATTACTAACTAAAGCACTGCAATATTGTGCTCTTTCTAACTTTTATTATAATCATTGACAGATCTCAAAACAATATTCATTCATATCAAAAATAACACATATTTTTGTTCACACTGCACAATTGATTCAGATAAGATCAAATATATAAAAAGATATTTGATATTCGACTATATCTTTTACCTCCGCAAACTCTGTTCCCAGCATTTCTTTTATCTTCTTCATCCGGTAATTTATAGTATTTCGATGGACGTAAAGCTGCTTTGCCGTTTCTGCCGTGTTTCCACCATACTGAACAAACGTACGTAGCGTCTGGAGATATTCAGTCTGATTGTTTTTGTCATATTCTAAAATAGTTCCCAGTTTTTTCTCCACATACATTTTCATCAAATCAGGGTCACAGGTCATTAACAAGTTCTCAAGGCCCAATTGTTCAAAAATAGTAAGCTGTTGGCTTTTTTTCTTTCCAAACAGAATACAGTCTTTTGCTTTTTTATAACTAATATGGAGCTGTCCATAATGCTGAACTATACTTCCTACTCCGATCCAGAGATCATATTTTGAAATAAATTGAGTACTATTCTCCAGGAAATTGAGCAGGTCCTCTTTTATCTCTTCTGAATTACCTCCACAAAATACAATAATAATATCTGTTTCCCTTGCTATCAAAACCGCCTTGCATGACATTTCCTGTAAGCGTCGGTTCAACATTCTATTCTGAAGATTCATTTCCGAAGAAATTACTGTTACTGCATATTTATCATATTTATCGTATTCATTCTGCTCAAGGCAGGAAACATATTCTGTCAAGTTTTCCGGAGTAAATATTGCATTTAAAAATGCATTGGTTATGTTGCTTTCTCTCTGCACAGATTTAAAAATACGGTTCGTAAAATCCTGCTGTAGATCCTGTAAAAACATTTCCCAAGGGAAAGTTAATAGTGGAAGTTTAATTTCATCACAATAGGCAATGATCTCTTCTGGAATAACCTCTATATATCCACCCACGTTTATTATGACGCCACTTGGTTCAAATGATTTTATACTTTCAATAAACTTGTTCAGCCAATCATTTTCTATCGGGGACATCATAGCTGTGGTTACAATCAACTCACCCTGTCTTGTCCAATTGGATATCATTATATCTTCCATGTAGTACATTCGGGTCACTTCATTCATCATACCTTCTTTCCCTGATAAAAGTTTGAGCTGAAATTTTTCTCTGGTATCATCGTACAGTTGCTGCAGCGTAATTTTCATTTTGTCACCTTACTAAATATTAATAATATCATTGATTTTCAGTTGCTCACATAATATGTTTCATTCTTCTTCATATCTTCTTATTCATATGCATAGTATATACTATTTTGCGACTAGTATCAATCTGGCGTAAATTCTTACCTATGATCAATTACGTCAATCACAGTTAATATGCCGCCACTTAGAATAACTGAAACAGAAGAACCAACCTTCTATTTTTGCAACTCAAAGTTCATATCACGAAAAAGTTTTATTTCCTGACATTTTTCAGCATCTTTCTTGTTATTGTCGAATTTATCAGTACCACTTTTTAATGAGGTTATCAAATTTTCTATTTTTACTTTTATAGTGAAACCATTTTTGCGGGATCAGAAAAATAATCATAATTCCAAATGCTATTGCCAAAGCTATTCCCATAGATTCTCGTCCATAATCTCCCGCCAGCGACAATTGATCTATAAAAATATAATAGGTAGTAAAGTAAATGCCTGTTCCCGGTACAAGTGGAAAAATACCAGCAATCAAGAATACAGTCACCGGAACTCTTCTATTCACCGCGAAGAATCGCGAAACAAAAGTAACTACTATAGTTCCTCCAAAAGTGGCTAGTACAACTGAAGACAGTAACTCATATGTCATAAGATAGCAAAACCAACCTATGCTTCCCGTTAAGCCACAAAATAAATATTCTTTTCTTGGCGTACTAAATAAAATGGAAAAAGATAATGCTGCTAATCCCGCTGCGATAATTTTCAAAAACATAACCAGCTCCTCCTATCTAAGCATTTGAAATATCATCATAACACTACCAACTCCAACAGAAATACTGAGAGAAACTAATAAAGCATTTACCAAACGAACTGTCCCTGATAAATAATCTCCTGCAAAATAGTTTCTGACAGAAGTAGTGAATGATACGCCGGGCACCAAACATATAATTGATCCTATCATAATATGATCTAAATCTGTTCCCAATCCAATTGAATATAAAAGGATTGAAATTGTAGTTACCAAAGCAGAACCAAATGCATTTTTAAGAATTTCTGGAATTGCTACCTTTTGCATTCTAATTATGAAAGTATATAAAATAATACCAGCAATAAACGAAACCAAGCTGTCGTTTAACGTACCACCAAGCATGTATCCAAAGGCGGCACTCCCCACTCCTGCAAATAAAATGCGAAGTAAATTGGTTTCATAGGGAATCGCTTCTACTACTTTTAATGCTTCGATAGCCTCTTCTACTGTATATTTCCCATTTATTATCTCTCTTGAAATATTGTTGACTGCTGTAACTCTTCCCAAATGCACCGGAGAAATTGGAATATGCATACTTCGCCCCGTGCGAATTCCTTCCCCTTCAATCAACATGGATGTAAAAATTCCATTTGCCATAGCAAAGACATCGAGTTCATTTATATTATAATGTCTGGCTATGATTTTCATTGTCTCTTCCACTCGATAAATCTCAGCACCATTTTCCAAAAGTATTTTCCCTGATAATACAACTATATCAAATATCTGATTTTGGTTAGAATCTTTTTCTCTCATTATTCTTTCTCCCGATTGAACTTACAATTCATGAAAGCAGCAATGCAAGTAGTTTCTATCTGCTAATGTTATTATTTCTTATATTATGTCATTTAAGCCTGAATTTTTCAATCAGTGCACACTACCTTTCAAAACTAATCCAATAACACGTTTTCAACATGTTTCCTTATCCATTCCTTAACAAAAGCAACAAAGCTTTTTACCGTAGGTTGCAATGACCCTCTGGACGATAAACAAAAGTAGATAATACGATTCACTTCTGGCTCTAAAATCCTTCTTGTGTAACCACTATCATCATACGAATCCAAAACAAGTTTTGGCAAAATGCTTATACCACATCCACCTCGTACCATCGCTATTGTAGCCTGATCACTCAAAAATCCATTAGGTTCCATTATTTTTCCTTTCGCCTGTCGAAGTATTTTGCCAACCGCATAGCTCGTACCTTCACTCGGTATTACAAAGGTTTCTCCCTTTAACAATTGAGGTGTAATCTTCTCGTACTGACTTAACGTATGATTAATTGGCACAATTACATAATAGGGCTCTCTAATTAGAGGCGTCTCATTTATCTTCTTATTTGATTCTACTGTAATTGCACAATCAATCACATCTTTAGCAAACCAATCCTTCATAATTTCATAATTAATTGCATCATTCATATAAATCTCTACAAGGGGATATAACTTACCAAATTCCATGATAATTTGTGGCATCCATTGCACTGCTACACTTGTAATGACTCCAATTCTTATTTTTCCTCGATGAATATTTTCTTCACCAGCAAGAATTCGTATTTCTTCTTCTTTTAATACCAGCTCTTTCGCCAGAGGATAGATTCGTTCTCCTTCTTCCGTTAATGATACACCATTTCGTCCCCGATATAAAACTTTAATGCCCAATACTTCTTCCATTGAGGAAATCATATGGCTAGCAGCTGTCTGTGAATAATTTAACTGTGCTGCTGCCTTTGACAAATTTCCAGTTTCGACTGCACGTACAAATAAAACATATTTATTGACATCCATATTTTTCATCCTTGTTTTTTCTATTTATTATACATGAAAATCATTCATGATACCATTGAATTTTTAGTATTTTATATAGGATTTTATTCATGGTACAATAAAACCAAACAAAAATAGGAGGACTAGTATGAAAATAGCAATTTTGGGAGCAGGGGCTATGGGAAGCTTATACGCAAGCTATCTCATTGCTGCACATGATGTCAGTTTAATAGATAGTTATAAACCACAAGTAGATAAAATAAATATTGATGGGTTAATAAAAATAAATCCTGATAAATCAGAAGAAACCTTTATGGCAAAAGCAGTATTAAGTGGTACGAATATTGGTATTCAGGATTTAGTTATTGTTTTTGTAAAAGGTTTACATACATATCAAGCAATGAAGGAAAATCTAACACTCATCGGTCCCAATACGATTGTAATGTCACTTCAAAACGGTGCAGGAAATAATAAAGATATTCGAAATTTCGTATCAAAGCGTAAAATAATCGTTGGAACCAGCAGTCATAACAGTGTTTCTATGGAACTTGGTAAATTCTATCACTCCGGATGTGGTCCAACTAATATTGGACCTGACTATCCTTGCAACGAATCAATAGCGGATGTAAAAATAGTAGCACATACTTTAACAGATTGTGGATTGGATGTTAATGTAATTGAAAATATTCAAAAAGTCTTATGGCAAAAGCTCCTTGTTAACTGTGGAATCAATGCACTTAGTACAGTAATGCAATGTAAGCTAGGTGAAGTTTATACCAACCCATATCTATGGAGCCTTTGTAAAAAAATTATATATGAATGCACATTGGTAGCAGAAGCAGATGGAACCTATTTTGATCGAATGGATGCAATTGAAATCGTTAAAGATGTTTGCCAAAATAATGCATCTGGGTATGCCAGTATGTATCAGGATCGTATTAATCTACGCTTAACAGAAATCGATCGAATAAATGGTGTTGTTGCCAATCTCGGCAAGGAATATGGCATTTCTACTCCTAATAATACGATACTCGTAGAACAAATACATGCTATTGAACAAATGTATTAAAATATTACTAACTCAACTTGTCATTGAAAAGACCTGTGATGAGTTGGTTTTAATTGATAGAAATGAAGATATGGCATGGGCTGAAGTCACAGCTTCAAACCATTTATTATGTTATACCGAATGGAAGATGAGAGTTTCACAAGGGGCAACGAAAGATTGCAGCGATGCGGATATCGTCGTTCTCTCTGTTGCAGGAAGAAATGAAGAAGGTATGACAGTACTTGATATGACTGAAAGTGCCGGAGCAATCGTTAAGAATATTGTTCCTGAAATCATGAAAAGTGGTTTTGATGGCATATTTGTTGTAATAACCAATCCGGTTGATGTGATGACTTATTTAGTGCAAAAACTGTCAGGATTACCTGCAAATAGAGTGATAGGGAAAAATGTAACTTATTTTAGGTAAAAAGTACTTTCTCCAGTTCACCTTTTGTAAACACAAATTCAACTGCAACAGGCTTTTCTTGCAGGTCATGTATTTCAATACAGAATTCCAAAATCGGTGTTCCAGCAAGGACACTTAAGAGCTCACCTACTTTATCATCACATATTATCGGTTTCGATGATATATAACTTTTTCCAATTGTAATGCCACATGCATTCATAATTTTTGAAATCGGTTGACTTCCTAAATCTTGCTCAGAATACCTGTCAAGTATAGATGAACATAGTAATTCTGGAATATAAACTTTTTCAACAGCAAAAGGCTTATCATCAACAAATTTTATGCGTTCATAAGAAATAACCTTCTGTTCCTTATTTATATTTAATAAATTCGCCACTTCCAATGTTGGTTCTTCCACGCTATTGTTAACATATTTATGTTCTCCAGAAATAGACATTGCTTCTATAGACAACGACGTATGTGCCAAGTCAACTTTTCCGAATAAGTCAACAACCTTATTGTGCTTGGAAACATAAGTTCCTTTTCCTTGGACACGATATATGAGACCGTCTGTCACCAGCTCTCGTAAAGCATTCGTGACCGTAATGCGACTACATCCAAATAATTTACTAAACTCCGCCTCAGTCGGAATAGCTGCTCCTTCTTCCCATTCACCTGATTCTATTTTTAATTTTATAAAATCTTGTATACGCATATAAATTGGAATGCCCATTTTTTCCCCTTTACTAAATCTGATTTATATTACAGTTAACTTTAACGTAAGTGCTTCAAACTATGATGATATAACTTAATGCTAATATCTTGATTTATTCATACATTTTTCTTGAAGCACTGATAGTTAACTCTTCTATTCCATATAATTCATTAATTTCCTTATTAATGATTCTATCAAAATTTACACGTAATGGCAATTGCCAATATACAGTTCTAAGCTTTAATAAAGAATTTAACTTAACTCCTATTTATGATTAGGGTGTCAAAAGGTATTTTGACACCTGATACCTACAAATTGTTGATCTCTTTTGCATAATGACAAGCAATAAAATGATTCTGGGTTACTTCGATGAGTGGTGGCTCAGAACTAAAACATAAATTTTTTGCATAATTACATCGCGGCGCAAATCTGCATGTTGCTGGTGGTTCAATTGGTGAAGTAATCTCCCCCATCAATTGAATACGTTCTTTGTTGGCACCGATATGAGGCTTAGGAATTGCCGAAAGCAGTGCTTTAGTATATGGATGGAACGGTTTATTGAATAATTCTTTAGCTTCGCATTTTTCCATAATTTTCCCTAGATACATTACTGCAATATCATGAGAGATGTGCCTAACCACAGACAGGTCATGAGTAATAAAAATATATGACAGATTACGCTCTTTTTGCAAATCCTGAATTAAATTCAGAATCTGAGCCTGAATCGAAACATCCAGAGCGGAAACCGGCTCGTCGCATACCATCAACTTTGGATTTAACACCAATGCACGACCTATTCCGACACGCTGCCGACGCCCGCCATCTAACTCATGCGGGTAAGCGTTACCAAGTCGTGATGCTAAGCCTACCGTATCCATTATTTCATTAACTCGCTTCTGATATTCCTGTTTTGTCTGACAAACCTTATGGATAATCAGTGGCTCTCCAATGATTTTCTCCACGGTCATGCGAGGATTAATCGAGGAAAATGGATCCTGAAAAATCATCTGCATATCCTTACGTAACTCATGAAATGTTGCCTTAGAAGGCTTGGAAATATCCCTTCCATCAAAAATAATCTTACCACTGGTGGCTTCGAGAAGATTCAGGATTACACGACCCAAAGTGGATTTACCGCATCCAGATTCGCCAACAATACCCAAAGTCTTCCCCTTTTCCAAGGTAAAACTCACTCCATCCACCGCATGAAGCATACCGGACTTCGTCGGGAAATGTTTTTTTAGATCATTTACTTCTAGTAATATACTCATCTCTTTTCACTCCTTTATTGACCTGAGCATAAGATGCACTTTACCTTATGCCCTTTGGTAACTTCCACTACTTTAATATTAGTAGAATCGCATTCTTTTGAGTAATAATTACAACGAGGATGAAATTTACAACCATTCGGTAAATCTGTTGGAGAAGGTCCCATACCTCTAATCGTCTCAAGTCGTTCTAAATCTTTTTGTAAATCAGGGATGCAACTGAACAATCCCTTTGTATATGGATGCAGTGGATTATTAAAAATATCCTCAAGAGTTCCGTATTCCACAATTTCTCCTGCATACATAATAGCGACTTTATCACACACTTCTGCAACTACACCTAAATCATGCGTAATCATTATCATTGCGGTGTTAAATTCCTTCTTGAGGTCATTCATCAAATTTAATATCTGTGCCTGAACTGTTACGTCAAGTGCAGTTGTAGACTCATCCGCAATTAGAAGTTTAGGATTACACGCTAACGACATAGCAATCATCACCCTTTGCTTCATACCCCCTGAAAATTGATGTGGATATTCATCATAACGATCACCTTTGATTCCGACAATTTCTAGCATCTTTTTTGATTTAAGGATAGCATTCATTTTAGATGTTTTTTCATGTAAACGCACTACTTCCATTATTTGATCACCAATGCTGATCAATGGATTCAATGAAGTCATTGGATCTTGGAAAATCATCGTGATATCTTGTCCTCGGATTTTTCGCATTTGACGCTCTGACTTGTCCAAGAGGTTTTCTCCTTCATAATAAATTTCCCCTTTAACAATCTTACCTGGTGGATCAGATATTAACCTAATAATACTGAGCGCTGTGGTAGTTTTTCCTGCGCCAGTTTCACCAACCAATCCTAATGTCTCTCCATGACAAATATCAAAACTTACACCATTAACCGCACGAACCACTTCATTATCGACGATGTATTTAACTTCTAGATCTCTGACTTCTAATAACTTTTGCTTTCTTTCCGAAATTATATTATTCTTTAATGGTTCATTTTTCTTAATCATTTTTCATCTCCTACTTCAACCTTGGATCAATTGCATCACGCAAGCCATCCCCCAGCATATTAAGTGCATAAGTAGTACATATAATAGCAAGACCAGGAAAAATTGAAATATACCAATAATCTCTCAAATATGTTCTACCTTCTGAAATCATAAGACCCCATTCTGGAGTCGGTGCCTTTATCCCCAAACCAATGAAGCTCAACGACGCTGCGTATAAGATTACATTTCCAACCCCCAATGTGTATTGAACGATAAGCGGAGAAATAGCATTCGGAAGGATATGCCGCACCAAAATACGTAAATCACTTGCTCCTAGCGAACGAGCGGCCTCTATAAACTCCTGTTCCTTTATTGTTAAAACCTGTGCTCGTGCTACTCTAGCGAAAGCCGGCACCGATGTTATAATCAGAGCAATCATCATATTTTTCATATTATTTCCTAGAGCAACAATTATGCTTATCGCCAGCATAAAATTGGGAATTCCCATGACAACATCAATAGTTCTCATTATCAAATTATCAACCTTATTAAAATATGCTGCAAAAGATCCAAGCATAATACCAACTAGTGATGCAACTGAAATGAATCCTATACCAATGATTAGCGTATATCGACTGCCATAAAGGATACGACTAAAAATATCACGTCCAAAATTATCTGTCCCAAAAAGATGCTGAGTATTAGGAAATACAAATGTATCTTCATAGTTTTGAGCAGCATAATCATACGGGATAAGAAGTGGTGCAAGAATAGCAATAATAATAACCAATAACATTGTGATCAAACCTATCACAGCCATACGATTACGTTTTAATCGTTTCCATATTTCGTATATAAGTGTTTTTTTTCTTTGTTTCTTACTCTTAAACATTCTTGGACACCTTCTTTCCACCTATATCTAAAACATAAGACTTAGATCTCTTTTTTCCCTTAGAGATGTGCATAGTTTTGATACGCGGATCAATGAAGAAATAAATGAGATCTATAACAAGATTAATAATAACACAATTTAAACCAATCCACAGCACAGCCCCCTGTATCGCCGGGTAATCCTTAAAACCAACGCTGTCAATAATGAATTTACCCAATCCAGGTAACGCAAAGACTGTTTCAACCAGTACTGAACCTGCAAGAAAAGTGCAGATTTGAATGCCGATGACGGTGACTATCGGTACCATAGCATTACGAAATGCATGTCGAAACACAATAACAATCTCCGATTGACCTTTAGCCTTAGCTGTACGAATATAATCCTGTCGAATCACCTCCAGCATACTAGAACGTGTCATTCGCATGATTGAAGCACTAGCCTGTAAACCCATCGTAAAGAGTGGCAATATCCAATGTAAAAAACTATAACTTCCAGTGGCAGGAAGCCATTTTAGTTTAACCGAAAAGAACAACACTAACAACATAGCTATCCAAAATGATGGTGCCGATGCACCAAATAGTGAAAAAGTTGTAGATAATTTATCCAAGAACGAATACTGACGCACTGCGGAAATAATACCTGATAGAACACCAATAATAATTCCCAGAAAAACACTACCAAAGGTAAGTTTCAGTGTAGTAGGGTATCTATCCATAATTTCATCAATTACAGGGCGTTTACTGCGAAAAGAATCTCCCAAATCACCATGTAATAGTCCAGTAATATAATGACCCAATTGTATAAAATATGGATCATCCAATCCTAATTCATTATTTAATTGCGAAATTGCTTCAGGCGTGGCATTGTCACCTAACATTGAAATCGCCGGATTACCTGGAGTGATATACATTAAACTAAATACGATTACAATAATTCCTAGTAATACCAGAATCATATATATTATTCTACTCAAAATATATTTTAACATTTGCTTACTCCTTATATACTTAGAAATGCAGGTGTTTATAACTTACCATAGCTTACTAATGCACGAAACTATTTTAATCTGAAAATATAACCAATCACCGACTTTTCTAAAGCTTTTATTACATTCTAGGAGTATATTATTAATATCATGAAAACTTAAACTCCACAAATAATGAAAAAGCTCTATAAAAGTATGCTTGGGTCCTGTTAGCACTAGACAATTGATTTATTCAAAATAAACAGATTGTAAATAATGGTTTTCATAAGTTGGCATCAAGTTAAATCCTTGAACGTCTTTTTTTATTGCAGCATTGATTTCTTTGTGCCATATCGGCAATGCTATTTTGTCTTTCATAATCATTACCTGTAACTCTTTGTATAATTCGAGACGCGCTTGCTCATCAATCGTTCCCAGTGCCTTTTGGCATTGACTCGTATATTCATCAGATTCCCAGTTAAAAATTTTATTTGTTGAGCTATCAGGCAACCAACGCATTAAAACACTTCCTGCTTCCCCGGTACTAGCAGTAAATCCAAATATAGATAACTCACTCTCACCTGCAAACAGACTGGAAATCCATGTATTCATCTCCATGAAATCAAGTTCAAGTGTGATACCAACTTCTGCTAACTGGGATTGAAACGATTGTGCAACATCCATGCGTTGCTGATTGGAATTTTCACAGGAAACATGCAAAGTCAAACCATCTGTATACCCTGCCTCAGCAAGTAATTCCTTGGCTTTATTAACATCTCTCTTTGGAAAGTATGTACTTAGTTCTTCATTACGACCTTCAACACCAGGTGAGACAAACCCGTTTGCAATATTTCCATAATCACCATAAGCCACCTCTATTGTATTAGGTACATCAACTGCATACCAAATAGCTTCACGTACCAACGGATTATCCAACGGCTCTTTGGCAATATTGAAACAAAGATAACTGGTATTATAGCCCATAGCGGTAACTAAGTTTATATTCGGATTATCTCTTACTCGATCCACGTCATTTGCATTAATATCATATACAATATCTGCTCCGCCAGATTCGGCTTCAATTGCACGGCTGGAACTGTCGGTAATAATCCGGAATTCTACGTTCTTTATTTTCGGTTCATCTTTAATCCAATAGTTTTCATTAGCTGTCAATTCAACTCGGTCACCTGTATTATAACTCACAAATTTATAAGGACCTGTACCGATTGGAGCTATATTAAAATCACCATTTGATTCGTTATAAGCTTTTTCACTTATTATGCTGATCTTTGGGCTTTCCAGCATTGGCAACTGAAGTGCAGAAGGTTCTGTAGTTACTATCTGGAGCGTATAGTCGTCGATTACTTTGGAAGCAGTAAGATCTATAAAAGGAATCTGATTTTTACCTGTCATATTGTCATCAAATACTCTCTTAAATGAAAATAGTACATCGCTAGCTTTTAATTCCTCGCCGTTATGAAATAACACACCTTTTCTAATATGGAAAATAATCGTCTTATCATCTTGGTACTCCCAGCTTTCAGCGAGGCATGGACTTAAGTTACCATCAGCATCACGTACCACTAACGTTTCGTAAATCTGACGGGTAACTTGATGATGCGCGAAGTCATCAGTATCATTTGGATCCATCGATCCTGGGTCATTGTTAATAACTACTGTTAAAGTATCTTTTTTTTGCTCATTATTTTTTCCTTCAATATCATTTTTATTACAACCGGAAATACTCAAAACAAAAACACCCATCATTAAAACAGCGCAAATCCGTAACATTTTTTTCATAATTACTACCTCTTCTTTCATTTTTTATTTTTTTAACTGTTAACATATTTAATATTGCTTAAATATTCTTCATCATTAGTTCAAAATACTTATTCCACCTGATGTGTTTAATTACATATTGCTTGTAATCTTGTTTAATTCTTAAAACTAACTTACTCAACTCAGACTTCGATGATAGCTTCAATTTCAACAGGAGCGTCCATTGGTAGCTGATTTGTACCTATTGCAGTACGGGCATGTCGGCCACTTTGTCCAAAAATATCGATTAATAGCTGAGAAGCTGCGTTGATGACTATGTGTTGCTGCTCAAATCCCACTTCACTACTGACAAATGCCTGTAACTTAACAATACTCTTCACCTTTGCCAAATCTCCCAAATAAAACTTTAATGCAGCGAGCATATTAATGATGCAAACACGAGCTGCTTCTTCTGCTTCCTCAAGCGACAAATCTTTCCCAACCTTACCAGTATATAGTAATTTCCCATCCTTAAATGGAATCTGACCTGATACATAAAGTGCATTTCCGAGCTGCCTTACTGGGATGAATAAGCTTCCTGTTTTAGACGTTTCTGGGAGGACAATTCCCATTTTTTCAATTTTCTTTTCAATATTCACACTAATCTCCTTTTTTATATATTCATAATTTTAATTAATACCGTATAATCTGCCAGTAAACTCGCCTATTTCTCTAATTGCCACCACGCCTTGAAATACAGACTTGATTTTTATTTAGTGTTCAACACTTCAATAATCTCTTCTACTCGTTCGTCGCTAATACTAAGTTTTTGAGTGGTGGCCACCCACAAAGAATCATAGTTTACCCTATCAATAACAGATTTCAATTCTTTTACTTTTTCGTCAGAATCATTATAGCCTTTGAGAAGGAATATTCGTAGTTTTAACTTCCCCTTATACTGCTTACTGAAAGTCACAAGACTTTCTATTTGTTTCGCAGCAGTTAAGTCCATTTCTTCTAGCGGACGATGAATCTTTTTGAAATCCGCCTCATTTGTAAGGCCAATTGCCGCAACTACCTCTTCACACATACTCGCCAATCGCATATGCTCTCCAATCCCAACCAAATAGCTATTTGTAAGTATGCGAACTGGCAGACCATGATTGTGAATGCAATCGATAACTGCCCCCAAATTTGTGTTGGTTAAAACATCGCCTTGTCCATACACCTCAACCAATTCCGGATTTTCTTGGACAATTTTTTCACCGAGATACTTCAATGAATCCTCAACTGGACCAAAATCATGCCACTCGCCCATATACATAGTTTTTTTGTGATTGCACATTACGCAGTTAAAAATACAAGCTTTCTGCGGATTTATATCAACCCGTAGTATCTTTCCTTCATCCACTTTAATAAATTCATCCTGTTTGTAATTAAAATAATTCATTTTTTCCTCCTGGTCTTGTGTATTTAGTCATATCATTATCCTAACTTAAAATAAAAAAACAAAGGCATCCATTATATTTCTAATGAATAACGCCTTTGTTATTTTAAATTGGACCTATTAATTTGTAATAATTAAGTGATTCAGATTTTGATTTGATAGAAAACTCTGAATCGTATCATAATTTACATCAACAAGTAGATTGATATATTGATATATTGATACGTTGATATGTTGATATGTTGATATATCATTTATTTATTTTTTTTTATAATATCATATTATAATTTGAATATCAAGTCATAAACTCATTTTTTTATCCTTATTGGTTACAGTTCGTTACTATTCACAGCCCTGATAAGTAATATAACGTTAGGACAAACGCAACAATTTAAATAGTAAATAGTAAATCTCTAGTTTTCATTAGTGTTTCAAACAATTTTGAGAGCTAGAGATTTTTTGAAATATTTTAGCGGTCAACGACTAAATGCTATCGTTATTGCCCTTCACCTGAAATAAACTAATTAACTTACACCCAAAACAGAGACAGGAAATATGATTTCCTGTCTCTGAAAAATATACTTTAACTCTACTCATCTTATCTTATTTATTCGAAAACGAGTTATAAATAGTTTCGAACGAGTTCTTTGTATATTGTTAAAACTGATAAAATATCTACTTGATAAAACAAATACTTATAACTTAATAAGCCAGTTACTTGGAGCTTAATATAAGGTTCTTGGGACAATTCAAATGTTGACAATATTATACTATCATTGCTATTTTGAGTCCATCCATTCGAATATTCGTTTCCATTGCCTCATTCAGTTCTTCTAATTTAAACTTATGTGTTATCAGCTTTTGAATCGGAAGTCCCCTCAGCTGAGCTTCTTTTAGGAATTCACAAGCCTGCATCCAGTCTTTTGATTGGTACGTCCATGAACCGGTAACCTTAATTTCTTTATTACAGATATCCAAATGTGGATTGTATGTAGCATCACCATTATTAACAAAGAAACCTAATTCACACAAAGAACCGCCCCTTCTTACGTATTGCCATAAAGTAGTTGCCGCTTTGGGTGAACCGGTACATTGAAATACCATTTCAGCTCCCAATCCTTCTGTTACTGCTTTCACTGCTGCAACCGCTTCGTCCTGTGTTTTAAAATCAGTAAAATTAATAATTTCACTTGCTCCCAGATCTTTAGCCATATTTAATCTTTTTACGTCGCCGTCAACAGCAATAATATTTCTAACTCCCATCGTACGAACTAGGGTTAACAGTAATAAACCAATAGGCCCGCACCCCTGCACCAATACATAAGAATCATGTTTAAAGTTGAATATCTCTTTTGCTTTTTCAACTGCATGTACTATAACAGCAGATGGTTCAATTAATAACCTTAAATCAAGATCTTCCATATCGCTAACATTAAAAATAACACCACCAGCATTTATTTTAATATATTCACCAAACCAACCATTAAAAAAATGTTTTTCTCCAGGTAAGAGACCAAATATTTCTCCCTCCTCACAGAGATGTATCTTTTCCGGATGCTTTGTACACGTATTACATACACCGCAAGGTTTTAAACCGGTAACTATTTTATCTCCAATTTGAAGGGATTTACCTGAATAATCACTTGATATGTTCTTACCAATTTTTACAATTGTCCCTGTGCCTTCATGTCCTAATTGTACAGGAATATAACCAAAAGGATCCCCTTTATATTCATGAACATCTGTACCACAGATTCCACACCCTTCCACCTTCACTAAGACTTCATCATCATTAATTTCCGGAATAGGTAACTCTTTTACTTCTAGTTTTTTTTCACTCATTAATATAGATATTTTTGCTGTTTTGGGAATTTCATAATTATTCATTTTTTATCCTCCTTTATGAAAATATTTTCAATGCACTTTTTACATTTTCTTTCATAGCATTACTTCCCCAAAGTACGATATCATGATAATAAACCACATTATCCGACTTTTCTTTTACTTTTGAAACCACTGCTTCTCCGCCTGCTTTCGCCATATATGTATAGTAGTTGATTTTTCTAACACCTTTATTAATAGCTATTTTATAATCTTCTTCACTAACACCTGACCCTCCATGCATTACAAGAGGAATGTTCACTTTTTCTTTTACTCTATCTAATACACTCATATCTAACTTTGGCTTTTTTAGATATATGCCATGTGCCGTTCCAAAAGAGCAAGCCAAAGCATCAATCCCGGTTTCCTCCACAAATCGTTTTGCGTCATCCGGGTCCGTATATACTTCCTTTGGTGCCTCTTCATTATCTTCATGTCCGGCTCCTAATTCACGTTTTCCCAGTACACCAATTTCTGCTTCCACAGATGCTCCAGTTTTTTTAGCTATTTCCACAGCGATACAGGTATTTGCTACATTTTCACCATATGAAAGTGTAGAACCATCGTACATAATGGAAGTGAATCCCAAATTCACAGCCGCCTGTAAATAACTTAAGGTTACACCATGGTCCAAGTGTACACAGACCGGCACCTTGGCTTTCTTTGCCATTTCTACCATGATTGGTCCAATTACTGATAATGGCATAAGATCTTCGTGCACTTCTGCATGCATAATAATAACTGGTACGTTCAACTCTTCAGCAGCCCCTATTACTGACATAACCGATTCTAAATTTGGTGTATTAAAGGATCCAACTGCACTTTTTTTTGCTTCCGCAATTTGTAATATTTCTTTTAATGTAACTAACATATTTCTACCTCCATTTTATTTATTTTTTATTATATTCCATGCATCCAAACCTTGAAGCATTTCTACGGAAACGGAATAGCAAACCGTTTCTTCTGGTTTAATAAATTTTAACCTGCCATCTTCACGCATCTTATGTCTTCCGTCGGGATGACAGTTTCCGGGTTCTAGTCCCAATACATAATCCCGTTCACCCATCATCTTCCATTCCACAAAATAATCCAAAGAATTCTTATCGAAACGTATTACCAGTCCTTTATCTATTTCCGGATTATAAATGGCGGCTATACTTTCGTTATCAAACTCATGGAAATAGCACTGTTCTTCAAAGCCTAGAGTTGGCGGACATATTTTGTTCCATTCTTTTATTCCATCCTGAGCATGCGAATTACGAGCAATTACCCGGTCAGAAGGAATATGGACGATCGATTGTTCCGAAAGAAACGGATATCCAATGTTCATATGGTACAATATCATTAAAGGCATAGTTTCATTGCCTTGATTTGTAATGGAGTCCCGAATTACTATTTTATTTTCGCTTTTTGAACACTGGATGTTTCTATTCATTACAAGTTTTCTTGCGAAAATACCAGAATCATTTATTTTAGCATTTATTTGAATCATATCTTCATCCATATCCCAATAAATATGTTCTGCCGGTGTATTGCCAATTGTTCCATGAAGAGGAAGTTCTTCGCCCATATCCATGCATGGAGAACCCACAGCCGTCAAACCACAGGTTGTTAAAAACCCGGCTGTAAAAGACTTTAAAAATCCAACACCTTTTTCTTCATAATAGGACGGTGCTACGTACCCATTGGATGAAAAATAACCGCAATTGTCACCTTTAAAACTTAACCTTGAAATATCTGCGCAACGGTCCGCTGATACAGTGAACTCCAATCCCAAACCATTTTTAACTTGTAGAAGGCGCATACCATCGCCTTTTCCTCCGATTAAGCGATGCTCTTCTACACCGCAGATTTGTGATTCATGACCAATATATTTATAATGTTTCATTCTCATCCTCCGTTCAGGTCATACCAAGGGCCGAACCGCTTTGTACAGCTCTTTATACCGTTTATAGTATTTCATATAGGCTTCATGCTGCTCTTTTCTGGGATAATAGAAATCAAGTTCTTTTACCAAACTGTCAGAAGCCTCTTTGATATTCTTATAAACACCTACTGCAATCGCAGTGAGCATTACACATCCTACGGTTCCCGCTTCACTTGAACCAAGTGATGATATTGGTATGTTTAATATATCTGCTTTCATTTGCATCCACACTTTGGAGTTGGCACCTCCACCAGTAGCACGCAGAATCTTAAATTCAATACCTGCTTTATTTAATTCCTCCATGTTCAAATGCATCTCATAGACAACACCCTCCATCATGGCGCGGTACAGGTCTGAAGCAGTATGACCCACAGTTAATCCAACTATTGCCCCTTTAGATCCGGAATCCATATATGGAGTTGCTGCACCTGCAAAATGTGGCAATACCAAGATGCCGGTTGGCGCATCCTCCATTTTCTGTTCCAATACTTCATAGACGGATTTTTTCTGCTCATCTGCAAGACTCTTTTCATAGCCGGCTAAATTATCTACAAACCATTTTACAAGTGCGCCTCCAGTATAGGTAAAGGCATAACATACGTATTTTCCAGGTACTATATATGGGACTACAGCATAGCCTCCTTTGAATAGAATATTATTATCCGGTAATTTATCAAAGACTGGTGTAATACACTCAACAGTTCCAGCTCCGTCCACGGCGATATCCGAATCAAACACTCCTGCACCTATTGCGGCTGCAATCTGATCATGACCAATTGATACGATAATAGCATCTTTTGTAAGTCCAAGTTCCTTCAATAATATTTCCTTTACACATCCGGCGCTAGTACCAGTTGGTACAGGTCTTGACAATAAATTAATATCGACGCCGGCTGCTTCCAGAATTTCTTTACTCCAGGACAAAGATCTGATATCAAATGCCATAGTTCTGGTTGCCAGTGAATAGTCAATTTGTGCTGTACCTGTTAACATAAAAACAATATAATCTTCCATTAGCATTATATGTTTTACTGATGCATATTCCTTCTGCTGATTTTTCTTTATCCACATGATTTTAGGAAGACTGAACATTGAATGCGGATTCAGTCCGGTAATATAAGCTATCTTCTCTGCACCAATACTATTTTCAATTTCCTCGCATTCTACATTTCCCCTTGGATCCGTATAAAGCATAGAAGGAAAGATAGGATTATTATTGTCATCCAGCATCACGAATGTTTCTCCAAAACTAGTTACACCAATTCCTTTTATATCAGGATTTTTTTCTGACACTTCTTTAATAACTTCTTTTACAGCTTTCCAGATATATTCTGCTTTTACTTCATGTGTACTGGTACTTCTTGATACTGGATATTCTCTGTACGCTTTATCTAAATATTTACCTTCATCACTATAGACTGTTATTTTACATCCGGTTGTGCCAATATCCAAACCTCCAATTGACATAATATCGCCTCCTGACTTTCTATTCTATTAACATAGGCTATTTATGATAAATAAGAGTTAATCAATATCAACCACATCATATTTTAAATAAACTCGAAACGCTTCTTCCAACACCTTTTTCATATTACCCATACCAACGGTTGTATGGTGTTTAAATCCGCCTCTCGCTAATTTGGTTAACTTAGTCTGCAAATCAGGAATTTGGGCAACTCCACCACATCCAAAGAAACCATCTTCAATTTCATCATCAGTAAAATAGCCTTCACTTGCATAAATAGTCAACTTTCCATTCTCCGTCTTGCAATTTGACATTGTCATTGGAAATGTTGCTATTCTTCCTTCATTGCTTCCCCATCCACTACCAGGGTCACCTTTAGCAAACATTTTATGTTCTGTTACAGTTCCTTTTTCTTTCATTAAGCTTTGAGCGATTGGTCCACAGTGAAATAATATTACTTTATTTTCATCATCGCCGTAATTGTTATTCCAGTCTAAACAAGCTGTTGGTTTCTCAGAAGCAAGTTTCATCGCATGCATGGTTATGGCTGAACACATATCAATTTCACAGGAAGCAACAATACCTCTGTCATTTAATTCACTTAGAAGTACACATGGGCATACTCTTAGGATTGTCTCAAATTCATTCCAACAACGAAGCGTCAATGCATCCAACTTGTATTCATCAATATATTCATCAATAACAACTCCTACCTTTGCCAGTGTATTCATATTTGGTTCTGGTACATTGCTACAATCCGTATAAGATTTTAAACGTTCTTTTTTAGCTATAACATCTTTCGCGTCATCCTTCTTTTGACCTACTTTATAAATCAACTCTGATAAATCAAAGGATTCTACATTTATGCCATATCTTTGCAGTGTGATTTCGTCAAAACGAACTGTTTTAAAGGCTGTAGTTCTGGCACCAATACATCCAACTGTAAACTTTCTCATTCCCTTTACAACACGGCATACAGCTGCAAAATCATTTAAATTCTCAGCAAATTTATCAGATAACGGATGTACAACGTGAGGTGTAAATACTGTGTAGGGAACTTCATATTGTGAAAACACGTCTGTAACACTAAATTTTCCGCAAAATGCATCTCTTCTTTCTTTAAAATTCATTTTACCGATTTCATCGGGATAAGCTTGCATTAAAATTGGTACGCCTGCCTCTTCCAAAGCTGTAATAGCACCGTTTTCATCTACGAAGATTGGCATGCACAGAATGACACCATCGTATTCGCCTTCGTGTTCTTTCAACCATCTTGCATAAATTCTGCCTTCTTCTCTAGTCTCTACAGCACCATAGCGGGTAGCAGTCTCATCCATCATAATATAATCATATCCTGCACCCGTTACTGACTTCACCATATCTGTTCTTGCTTCTGCTATCAATACTTCCGGCATAAAACCTCTGTTTCCGAAATAAAGTGCAAAGGTTGTTTTCTTCATATAATATCCTCCAATTTCAAGTTGTTTTCATAATTCTATTTATGTCTTAATTTTAAAATATTTCTTATGTTTAAAATAGATTTATTCGTACATAAAATAGTAAAAACGTACATTATTTTTTATTCTAAATATCTTTTTATTTTTCGCATAATATGCTATAATTTTAACAGATTGTAATTTAACTATATCTATTAATAGTAATTATGTTTTTTTATCAGAGAGGAGATGGGCATATTTGATTTCTGTATTTGATATCGTTAATCTAAAAAAGTTACTAAAAGATTTTTATGTATTATCTAAAATTAGGATTACCGTCTTTGATGAGGAATTTAAAGAAATTGTATCTTATCCCAACAATATACCAGTTTTTTGTTCCATAATTCGTTCTGATCCAACAGCTCTCCATAATTGTAAGTTATGTGATGAAAGAGCTTGCCAAAGAGCAAAAACATTGAAGAAAAACTATATTTATTCTTGTCATGCCGGTTTAACTGAATCTATAACTCCAATCATAATAGGAAATTTAATTATAGGTTATATGCTTTTTGGACACATTGCGCAATACCCGGATAAAGAGGAAGGTTGGAACCATGTACAAAGCAAATGTGAAAATTATAATATCAACATGCTGTCATTAAAGGAATCTTATCATATGTGTAAGTATTTTTCTGTGGAGCACATAAATGCAGCTACTCAGATCATGGAAACCGTAGCTTCCTATCTTTGTGTTTCTCATATGGCAAGACTTAAATATGACAGTCTTCCAATTCAAATTGACACTTATATCACTGATCATTTTAGTGAAAATATATCCATTGAGAATTTAAGCACCCAATTTGAAATAAGCCGTACAAAACTCTATCAGATTGCAGCTCAAAATTATGGTATCGGTATCGCTGAATACATTCGGAATTTAAGAATAGAAAAATCCAAGCAATTGCTCTTGGAAACGACAATGCCAATAAAAGAAATTGCATCCGTTGTTGGTATCGATGATTATAACTACTTCTCAAAAGTATTCAAAAATATAAGTGGTAAAACACCTAGAGCCTTTCGATATAACCGCTAAAAGAAGGAGGATGTATAATAACATCCTCCTTCTTTTAGCGGTACAACAATAATTTTTTAACCTTTTATACCGCCTGCGGTCAATCCTGCAACGAAATATTTTTGTAATGCTATAAACATAATGAACAACGGAATAAGAATAATACAGGTTGTTCATTCACCCATAGACGGTATCTGGAGTTAGCAGTAACTGCAATCTGTAAGTTTGCCTTCTCTTAACTCTGAAAAGCCCGATTTTGCTCATTTTGTATTGTTTCTATTTATTTCTTTTTCTCCATCTTTTTTGCATCTAAGCTCAAATAATCAGTTCAAATGTCACAAAATCTAATGCACCGCATCCAACATAGGTAAAATACAACGCTTGTACTCCATCAGAAATATCGACATTTCCCTGAAATTCTTCCCACATTATTGATGTGGTTTCTACCGTAATCTCACCGAGAGAAAGACCTCCTGGCTTTGTAGAAACCACAAATTTTCCATCTAATGGTTCTTTCCTCTGCCGCACCTGAACCTTGATACTCTTAATATTTTCAAAATTAAAGTACTTAAATCCTATTGTAGTACCATCCATTACATTTGCTACATATTGTATTGCTAATACTTCCTCCTGTTTGGCAAGTTCAGAATCTGGTGAAATATCCGGCAGATCCTGTGTTAAAAATGGGTAATCCATCTTCATTACCAATGGATCTGAAAATACATTTCCATTTTTTCCTGTTAAGTGACAGCATATCTGTGCCGGATAGATTCCATTCCCTTCCAATGCCCCCTGATTCAGACCACAGGATGTCACTTCTGCCTGAGCAATGGAACCGTCTTCATTAAAATAAACTTTTTCTGCACATCCTTGACGGCTGAAATTCGTTCTGTTTGTCTGTCTGTGGTAAAAAATATACCATTGTCCATCGGCACATTCAATTCCACCATGTGTGTTGCCCAGGCAATTTACTGTATCCTTCTCTGTACGTCCATCTAAAAATACATCACCTATATCAACAAGCGTGCCTCCGTATTGATATCCTTCATCCGGTCTATTACTGACTGCATAGCACAATTCATGGCTCTGCAAGGAGGAATACACAAAATAATATTTTCCATTAATCTTACGAATTGAACTTGCTTCAAAGAATTCATGTCCCTCATATTCGGTTCCGGCACTATTTCTCAAATCACACAGCAAAGACTTTGGTTCTTCCTTAATAGTCAGCATATCCTGCTCCAGTTTCATTACCTGTGAACCATGCTTGCTCATATATTGTATATGTTCCTGCTTCATTGGCGCATTTCCGGAATAGAGATAGATCGTCCCGTCATCATCAATAAATATACCCGGGTCAAATTGAACCTTATCTCCTCCTTTCTCTCCTAATACAGTCCCATCGGCATGTTTGACCATTCCCAAATACTCATATTCCCCAGCTGGTGTATCACAGACCGCCACCGAAATCTGAGGCAAATAATCCAGACAATAATAAAGGTAATATCTTTTGTCAAATCCTTTCACCACATCAGGTGCCCATTGCGCATGGACTCCCGGAGAATTTAAGTCCTCCGGACCTTGAGGCACAGCCCCAAATAATGGTTTTGCGGGTGGTGCATCCTTTGGAATATTCTGATTTCTAGGATCTTGATCCTTACGGAGAATAACTCCTTCATATTTCCAATTAGTCAGGTCTTTCACATCTGCTGAATAGCAGATATAATCATTTAAGCAAAACTCTGCTCCATTAAACCGATCATGGCTTCCATAGAGATAAATCCTATCTCCGAATACATGAGGTTCACCATCCGGCACGTATTCATAAGATGGTAAATAAGGATTAAATACCTGTTTTTTCCCGCTCATTATTTTTCCTTTCTAACATACAAATTTCCATTCTTCTATAACACTAATTCACCCAAATTGACTTAAGCCACTGATCTGCCAGTATGGGCCATATTGCCACTTCCTCCACTGCCTCCGGCGACATTACTCGCATTTTATTGGATAAATCAGTATCAAGCAGTGAAAGCACAAACTTCTTGTGATCATCAGCAACTGTTATTCTTCCATCCTTAATTGCCTGTGCCAGCTTCACCAACTGTTCCATTGTATTCAGCTCACCAAAGTTACCGGTTTCCCAATCTTTATTCGATAACGACAATCCGTGAGGTCCTCTTGAAAACACATGACAGGCATGACGAACACCTTGTTTTTTACATTCTTTCGCATACAAATAGCTGTTTTCTACCGGTACTAATTCATCCGTTGCTGTATGCCATAGAAAGCAGGGTGGTGTCTCTTCTGTTACTTGCTTTTCCAAGGACATATATTCTAGTTCTTCCTCCGTAGCTTCATTACCTAAAAGTGTAAGAAACGAATCACGATGGGCATACTTACTCGAGGTTATAACCGGATAAGATAGTATAGATGCATCTGGCCTGTTGGACACATGAGCATAATTAGGATTCTCATCAATAATATCTGCATAATGGACACAAACACTCCCACAAAGATGGCCGCCTGCGGAAAAACCGCATACCACAAGCTGATTGGTATGAATATTGAATTCATCACTATGCACTCTGATATATCGAATTGCTCTTGATAAGTCGCGAAGCGGTTGCATTTTTAATGCCGCTAATCGTAATAGGTCCGTTGTATAAGTACAGATGAAGGCATTGTATCCCTTTTCGTAAAATTTCTTGGCAACAATTTCACCTTCTGTCGGAGAAACCATAGAATAGCCGCCCCCCGGTACTACCAGGATACAAGGTCTTTTGCTATCATCTTCATCATGTAAATAGCTGACAAGATAAGGAATAAATCCAAACGCTTTCGGATAAGTATATTCTTCTGCTTCCCATAGCTTTATATTCTGTGTTCTCATGATATACCTCCATATTTGATATTTTATTGGTTTAATAATATGCCTTTATCATCTGGTCCAGCTTATTCATCTCTTCCTCATCAATACTTCCCTTGAATTTCTCAGTGATTTCTCTTATGGAATTGGAAAGGTATTGAGTCGAAAGTGCGTTAATCTGCATTATTATTCTATAAAGTTTTTCCTTGAGTTCCGGATTTTGTAACAACACTATTAATGGTGTGGTTGTATCGTAAATCGGCTTTATTGATTGGGTAGTCTCGTAAACTACCTGGTATTCACCCGCAGTCAGATAACATACCCCCTCCTGCACCTGTATAAACATAGGATTTGTGTTATCCCCATATGTCTCAGGATTTGCCAGCGGAAGCGTCAAGCTTGCCCTACAGCCGAACGGCACAGTAACCATAAGCTCTACATGTGTCGGATCAATCAGCTTCCATGCACTTTTATATAAACCTGCAGCAGAATCATAGGATGCTTCCACATGACCTATCTTCCAATTTAGCGTTGGAATAATCGTTGCTTCTCTAAAACCCGGTATATCCACTGTCGGATTTAACCCTGCAGCATGTCGGAACATCCATTCAACAATCGAGCCGTAGGAATAATGATTCAAACTGTTCATACCAGTACTGGAAATACTTCCATCTTCCGTCACACTGTTCCAGCGTTCCCATACAGTAGTCGCACCAAGCTTGATTTCATGCAGCCATCCCGGATACTCTTCATTTAACAATAACTGGTAGGACAGGTCGTCGAACCCATTATCAGACAATATATTACACATCAACGGTGTACCTACAAAGCCGGTCTTTAACTTAAAGTTATTGTCTGTAAACAGCTTGTACAACATTTTTTTTGTCAGTATCTCATTGTCTGACAGGTGATATTTCAAGGTTAATAAAAGTGCTGTTTGTGTCTTGATACAGCAGCGTCCGCTCGGACTATAATACTCTGTTTTTACGATATCAAACTGTTCCTTCGAGAGTTTTGCATATTTCTTTTCTTCTTCAGTAAGTCCAAGTACTCCGGCTGCCTTTGCAACAATTCCGGCACTGACTGCATAATAGACATTAGCAATGAACTCTTCATCCGTTCCGCCAAGTACCTGATCTACGCCGCCATTTGTATTATCCAGTGCCAGCCAGTCACCATAATGGAATTGCTCTCTCCATTTATGGTCCTCACCATCTACGGAGTGAATGTAATCCACCCAACTCTTCATACTTTCAAATTGCTCTTTTAAAATGCTCTTATCACCGTAAAACTCATACAGACTCCAGGGAATAATACAGGCTGCATCGCCCCAGACAGTAGCACACGTTTCTACACCACAAGAAGGAACAACATCCGGAACTTTTCCGCCTAAGGCTTTCTGTTCCTTTGCCATATCATACAGATACTTCGCATAGAAAGCATAGGTATCCTCCAAATAAGTAGCTGTTGGTGTAAATACCTGTGCATCTCCTGTCCAGCCCATACGTTCATCTCTCTGAGGGCAGTCCGTGGGCACATCCACGAAATTACTCTTTAAGCCCCATCTTACATTGGAAACCAATTGATTCACCAACCCATGCCCGGTGCTTATATTACCTGTCTGAGAAATCTCACTGTAAAGTGCAAGACCTGTAAAATCCACTTTCTTCAAATCAGAGATACCTTCAATTTTTACAAAGCGGTATCCATAATAGGTAAAATGCGGAATAATTTCTACTTCAGTCCCATCAGAAATATAAATATATTCAGATTTAGCCGTTCTCAAATTCTCATTATAGAAGTTTCCCCCTTGCAGAACTTCACCGGTCTGGATATGAATTTTCGTTCCGGCAGGCTCTTTCACTCTGAGCTTAAAGATTCCAGCAAACTCCTGCCCCATATCAAATACCTGTTCCCCAGCCGGTGTATATAAAAGTTCAATCGGTTGGAAGGTCTCATGCACCGTTACCGGTGTACTCATTCTTGCTGTCAGTTCTCCCTTGGGCGATTCACAGTAAATGGCATTTACTATCGGAAGTTCAGGCAGTGTATCATCTCTCTGTTCTCCATCATAAATATTAGAAAACAGGATATTGCTTCTTCTTACCGTCCAGCTTTCATCCGTACCTATGATCTCCTGCGTGCCGTCCGTATAGAACAGCTTCACTTCTGCAATCAACTTCCACTCGCTTCCATAAAAACCAATATCCTCGATAGCTGAAAATCCAAAGCGAGATTTAAACCATCCATTTCCGAGCAGAATGGATAGTGTTCCTGACTTTTCCAGTTGTTGCGTGATATCGTAGGTTTGATATTGTACCCATTCTTTGTAATCGTTACTATATGGTGTTAGATATTCCGTTCCAATTTTCTCACCACCCAGATATGCTTCGTAAAGACCAAGACCACAAATATACAATCTGGCTTGTTTTACTGGTTTCTTCGGAAGGACTTTCTTCTCGAAAAATGGATGTCTTTTTTTTGCACTGTCACAGGAAATCCATTTTCCTATCCAAGGCTCAGCAAGCTTTGCTGTTTCAAACCACTGTACCTTACTATGCTCCTCTTCCCCCGCATCCGTACGTACTATTACCCTCCAGAAATACCTTGTGGACGATGTAAGCTTTAACTCCACCAAATATCCCAAACTATCTGCCTGATCATCCCATCCGGAATCAAAGATAGCGTCTGTCATATCTTCCTTTGAAGCAATCTGTATCCTTGCTTCGGTCTGTGTTTTCCCCTTTGCATCCTTTACTTTCCATGAGAATACAGTATGTTCCATCCGATATCCCAAGGGATTTGAAAGATGATTTACCTTTAAGTCATAAATATTCATCGTTATATCCTTTCCATCCGTTTATATTTGGTTTATATTTGGTTCACATAGGAACCAAGAAATAGTAAGCTCTCCTTCGGCATTCTTTGCATCGTTTTCCGATCCACATCTTAAACAGTATAGAATTTTCTGTTCTTTCCAATAACATATTCGTCGGTTTTAATCCGAAAGCTATCCTGTAACCTGATGTCATTGGAGGAGCTACCAATCATCACATCAAAATCACCAGCTTCGATTTTCCATCTCATATCTTGATCAAGAAACGCCATCTGGCTTGGTGATAACTGGAAGTTAACTGTTTGTTTTTCTCCTGGCTGCAAATCAACACGTTTGAAACCTGCAAGTTCCATAACCGGTCTCGTCATACTGGCATAACGATCCTTTACATAAAGCTGTACAACCTCTGTACCTTGCATTTCCCCAGTATTTTCAATATCTACGCTAATTGTTATCATATCATTTGGTTCAACCTGAGTACCACTTAGTCTCAGATTGGTATACCCAAAACTTGTATAGGAAAGCCCATGACCAAAGTAATACCTTGGTGAATGTGACATATCTACATAGTTGGAAAAACCAATGCTTTCTGCCTGATGATAACTGGATCCGTTTGGATGATTATAATAAATTGGAATCTGCCCAGAACAACGGGCTACCGTCAATGGTAGCTTGCCACTCGGATTACAATTACCAAGAAGTATATCTGTAATGGCTTCTGCTCCTTTTTCAGCTGGATTCCATGCTTCCAGAATGGAATTCACATTTTTATCTGCTGCATCGCTGGAAATGGGGCGCCCATTAAAATGTACCGCCACTATAGGCTTCTGTAATCCTGATAATTTTTCCAGAAAGCTTTCCTGACAGATTGGCAAATTAATATCCGTTCCATCAATTCCTTCTCCCATAGAAGCAATTGAACTGGTACCATGCTTACCACCTAATGTCATTATTACCAGATCAGCCTCTCTTGCAGCGTCCAATGCTTCCATGTGGCCGGACACATCATCACCTGCAATTGGATAACCATAAGAATAAGTAATCTCCGTCTCCGGTAGACTAATTTTTAACTGCTCTAGTAAACTATTAATTCCAGGCTTTTGTTTTTGTAACAATTTATCAAAAGAAGGATCGTCATCGACTTGTATTGGTGTACCTGGGATTGTCTTCATAATACTTATATTTTCATCTTTCTTCGTTTCCAAACCTGCCATAGTTGAAATACTAGCTAATAATCCTTCTGCCATACTGAAATGTGTATAACCTCCAAAGAAAATCCTCGTATTATCAGCATGACATCCAATTACAGCAATCTTTTTGACATTCTTCTTAACCGGTAAAACTCCATCATTTTTCAAAAGTACTATGGATTCCTTCGCAGAACGAAGAGTAATCTCTTCATCCTTTTCTTTGTAAAATACTTCTTCAAGTTCATTACCGCAAAGTGCAAATGGATGTTCAAACAATCCCATTCTGAACTTCGCAGTCAGTATTCTTTTCACCGCTTGATCGAGAATTGCAACGTCTGCTTTCCCTGACTTAAACCATTCTGCCAGTTCATCATTAAAGCATCTTTTGAAGTGAAGTTCCATATCCATACCGGCCATTAAAGCAAGTAAACCTGCTTCTGTTTCACTTTCACATACTTTTTGAACATTATGGATATTCATGATGGCACAATAATCAGATACAACAAGGCCATCAAAGCCCATCTCATCTCGTAATAATCCGGTTAGAATTTCCTTTGACGCAGATACAGGCTTTCCATCAATAGAAGCATAACATGGCATGATACCCTTTAATCCAGCTTCTGTTACAGCAGCTTGAAAAGGTTTTCCATACACTTCTTGCAAAAGTCTGGCTGGGATATCACAATGCGCTCCATGAATACCACTTTCGGCATCATGAAAACCTAAAAAGTGCTTCGCTACACATTCTGACTGAAGAGTTCCTGTATTTTCTTCTTGAACTCCTTTTGTAAAGGCAACGCCCATAGCAGAAGCTAAGGAAGGGTCTTCCCCATAAGTCTCTCCCTGTCTACCAAAGCGTGAATCTCTGGAAATATCAAGTACCGGTGCAAAGACTTGGGAGACACCAACCGCACGCTCCTGCCTTCCAACAATCTTACCAATCTCCTTCTCCAACTGTGGATCCCAACTAGATCCACGTCCAATACCAGAGGGAAAACTTGTAGCTCCTTGCACATATGCCCCACAAAGACCTTCCATATGACAAATAGTAGGAATATGATGCTCACTTAACGCCATAGCCTTTTCTTGTATCTCACGTTGGAACTTTGAAGCCTCTTCCAGAGTATCCAGTGCTCTCATTTCTAGACAGCTGACCTGTCCAACACCATGTGGATAATTATTATCTAACTCCTCATGTTCCGATAACTTTCTAGGAAAGTAACAGACAAGCTGCCCCATTTTCTCTTCTATGCACATCACTTGTAACAAAGCTTTCGCCCTAGTTTCTGGAGATAATGATGTATCTAAATAATTATGTTTTTTATTCATTTTATTTTTCCTCATTTCTATATTACGTTTTCCACTATCTGAAGATCTGCTAGCTTTTCATACATCCATTCACCGATCGAGCCATAGGCATAAATGATTAAAGGATTCTCATTTAACCAGGAGGACTGGAATGTATGGGCTGTGGCTATTCATAATCTTCTACTCTCCATTCATCCTTCCAATCAAGGTAAGTCATCACACCATCAAAACGAAATGGCAGCCATACATAGTCGGCGATCGAGGTATTGCGTGTGGCATCATGTCCAAACTTATCATCCCATTCCACCTTTTTCTCAGGATTGAACATTCGTTCAAACAATTTCTTATATTCCTTATAATTATAATCCATGTGATCTGGTACCCAACGATCAGCGCAGGCGATATAGAGATCCTTCTTACCCTCCACCTTGAATACGGAAGCAATCTGAGAATGATATGAGGTATTACTCACATCCTCGGGATGAGGATTGCCAAGCACCTGGAACGGTCCATGCCACGTATCAGCAATTGCCACCTCAGATGGATTAGGTAGATATCCCGTAGTTCCGGAGGTAACAAGATAATGCTTCCCTTTTCGATATAAATGAGCGGTTGCTTCTCTAACATAAGGGGGTGAAATATGCGGAAAATGTGTGCTGTAGTAACCTATAACATCGGTATAATCAGCAGTCAAGTCCGCACAGATTGTCTCACTGTGCACTCGCTCGAAGTAATAATATGCCTTACCATCCGGCGCCACCACAAGATCAAAATCTCCAGCACTCATATTTAATGGCTTCAACCCTTCCCTAACCTTAGTATAAGGTCCTAAGATATGGTCAGCGGTCATCACCGTCTCTGTCTGGCTGCCATCCTTATTCATAATCTTTAACCAGCAGACATACTTCTTCGTATCTTTATTATATATGATATGGGGTCGATCCATATAGGAAGTCGGATGTAGTGAAGAATCTGGATTATCCGTATCTGGTGGTATAATCAGTCCGCAATCCTCCCAATTATATAGATCAGTGGATGAGTAGCTTCTCACACCCCAGTGCCAGATCCCATTATCCCCTGTTGTCTTTTCCTTATTCTCACCATACCAATAATACACTCCATCAATATACATAACGGAACCACCGTGAGCTTGTATACGCTCACCCTTTGTGTCAAGCCAGACTTGACCAGGTCTTATTGCATTGTACAATGTTGTACCTCCTTTATGGGTTGTTTAAAACTCCATAATAACATCTATATACTACTTATTTCATGACTAAAGCTATCCCCGTAAAGAAACGCACCAACCGCCTCATTCTTAGCATCCGTATCGATGATTACTCTTACTTGTTTCTCTTGTGGTATCGTTATGCCATTATTTGCAAAAAGACACGATGTACTGAACATAATCGTTCGATTTTTCCGATACACACATAGGGGTACAATCTTTCATTGGTAACATGACTGCATTTGGTATTTGTTCCGCCATATACTCTGCCGTTGCCGGATAATAGATAACCCCCGGGTCAGCATATACAATTCCGGCAGGTACATCTATCTTCGTTAAATCAATTCTAAAATCAGCCTCAGACATTGTTTTCCAGTAATCATATCTTATCTTCTTCTGTTCTTCTGTTATAGCGTTTAAAGCATGTAAATTTTCTGAGACATTCATTTGCCCACCTAACCTATCTTGAATTATCTCTAGAAGGTCTGTCATATCCATTTTAAAATCCCTAAAATCTTCTGTTCTATTCTTAGTTATTAGCTGACAACTAAAGAATATGTTGAATTTTTCATAATCCTTCACAATGTTAAAAAGATCTTCCTCTAAATTATTCTGTTTATACCAGCCTTGATAAAGACCTAATTTCCACTCATCGTCGTTAACAATTTTAGGAGTCATATCTCCAATAATAACTTTTTCCACTCTTGCAGTTTCGAATTGCCTTAAATAAGAGAACAAAACCATACTCCCCATTGAGAATCCATTTATTATAGCCTTGTCAATATTCAGATAACTTAATAATTCCTCTGCATCTCTAGACTTTTTTGTTAACTACTTTTTTTATAAACTGGTTAATAAGATTTTTTACTTCCGGTTGGTAAAATTGATCTTCTCCATGCCCAGCACCTTTTACTATATAAAATGAAGCATCAACATTATTTTTCTGCAATTCTTCATAGAGTATTTCACTCTGCTGTAATGGAACGACCGGATCTTCATCTCCGTGAAGGATAAGAAATGGTGGAACGTCGTGGTTAATATAATTAACAGCACTCGCTTTCTTTGCTATGTCTTGACTATAATTTACTCCTAGGAAAGCTTCCAAGATCCAGTAAGGTAAAGCCCCATACCGATCAAGACTTATTATCGATAAATCAGTCAATCCATAAAAGTCTATTACTCCGGCCACAGAACTACTTATGGATAAATTATCTCCCTGTTCAAATTCTTCCACATTCTCTGTCACACCAACTAGGCTTGCCAACGTTCCACCGGCCGATTCTCCCATGACAAAAATATGATCTGGGTCAATGCAAAACTGCTCTGCATGAGCCTTCAGAAATCTTACTGCAGACTTTGCATCTACCAGCGCTGCCGGAAAATTTGCCTTGTTCGATGTTCTATATTCAATACTTGCTATAGTATAACCCTCCCTCGCAAAATCCATCATTTCCGGTAGCCATACATCTTCGTTTACTACGCAAAATGAACCCCCGCAAAGCCAAAGGATTGCCGGTTGCTTAGCATGGCCTTCACGATGTTTTGGAAAGATCAGGTTCATCTTAAGATTACGAAAAGTGCTTTCATACCAATCCGAAACACAGCTGTAGGATATTCCACTTGCCATAGAAAGTACTTCCTGGACAGGTTTTATAGTTAATTCTTTTTTCATTGATAATTCCTCCTTAGATACATCTAAATTAAATCTATTACGTATTAAATCCACATTAAAAATAAACCAGTGACCATCTAAAACAAACTTACCATTAGGCCAATTTCTTCATCCTATAAAACTTTCATCATTCCTACCCTATCAATACAATTTTAATACATATTATAATTGATAAATAGAAGTTTAGCGATCTCTTTTTCAAACAATTTTCTATTGATTACAAATCATTTTCATTAGAGTATTTTAGGAATTCAACTCTTCTAACATCTGATCTAATTGATCATGGGAGATACGTCCGAAGGTAACTAATCCACATAATGGCATTTCCAACATCTATGAAAACCATAGAGATTTCCGATGTACCTTCCACTACCAGCTCCGCGGCTAAGCGAATATCACGGCTGGAAGCCCCAATTTCTACCACATAACTTCCACTTTCCACAAACCAATCATAAAGTTTTGGCTCATAATATGCAAAAGATCGTTTATTTAATACGAAGGTTACCGTTTTTTCTTCACCTGGTGCAAGTGCTAATTTTACAAAGTCTTTTAATTCACGTATTGGTCGACCAACTGTGCTTTTAATATCTCTGACATAGAGCTGAATAATTTCCTTACCCGCTATATCTCCCTTATTTTTCACATCACAGCTTACCAAACGTGTATCTATGTCGAGCATCTTTGTTTTATCCAATTTTATATTACTATATTCAAAGCTTGTATAAGAAAGCCCATGGCCAAATGGGAAGAGAACCTCCATCTCTTTTTATCATAATAACGATAACCAACGTAAATTCCTTCCCTGTATTCCACTACACCATTTTCATCTGGGAAGTTCAGATAGGATGGATTATCTGAAAGTTTAATTGGAAATGACTCTGCCAGTTTACCGCATGGATTCGCATCGCCATACAAGAGTGCTACAGCAACTGCACCAACTCCATCACCACCCAGATACATATTCAAAATCGCTGATACCTAGGTGTTTCGGCAAACTTTCCGACAAATGCAACCTTTGCTTTCTTTGCAATCAGTAGTAGTTTATGCTCATTTTTTAACAATACTTCACATTCTTTTGCAAAATTAGGTGTTCGCATGTGATCCTTTAGGATATCATAATGAAAATCTTGCTTATGATTATTTTGATAATTACTGATAAAAGTTAGTATATTTCAAACCGCATTATTTAAGATAGCTTCATCCAAAGTTCCATTCTTAACCGCTTCAACTATTTTGTGATCCCGTACTCCGGCTCCACCTGGCATTTCCAGATCCAGACCTACTAGCAAGCTCTTTACACGATCCTTTACCGCACCCCAATCTGTTACAACAAACCCTTCGTATCCCCATTTATCTCTTAGAATATCCGTCAAAAATAATTTATTTTCCGATAAAAATGTACCATTGATTTGATTATAGGAACACATGATACCCTGTGTTTTTCCTTCTTCCACCACTGCTTCAAATGCTGGTAGATAAATTTCATGTAGATTTCTTTCATCCAACTGAGAAGAACCACTCATACGACGGGTTTCCTGATTATTTGCCGTAAAATGTTTCACACATGCTACGATGCCTTTTCCTTGCAAGCCCTTAACATATGCTGTAGTTGCTTACATATTCTACTTCAAGGAAGGGGTAGTCAAAATAACACGCCCTTCCGCCTAACGTATCCTATGTATTTTTATTCGACAATCACTCTTACTCTCGCCAGATTTAGCACCTGTGTGGTTGGGTTGTTTAAACTTCCCTGACGGTTTGACATAACACGAACCGATGTAAAAAAGGTTCCAGGTTGGCTATATGCATACTTGATTTGAGAAGTAGCTCCATAAGCAGCTCCATTATAGGTTTCTGTAATGCTGCCTGATACCGGAAATGCATTTTCACAAGGAATCTCCGCGTGATCCTCAAAGGAATAATCTACCGCGGTTACCTTACCTGCTCCTTCCGGAACTTCTGCATTAACGGTAAAGGTTATCTCTTCTCCTAATTTTACATGGGCACATTCTCTTGCGTTTGCTAATAATGTTACCTTCGGTTGAATCCCTTTTCTACTAACGATATCTTCTTCAGGGTAAATCTGCCCTTCCTTCAACTCATAAGCCGTAGAATGCAATGGCTGGATTCCACGCTCTACCCAATCACTCAAATCCAACAGAACCTGATATAATACACCTAGGTAGTTTACAATGTGATTATTCTGTAAAATTGAGATATCACCATGGAGACAATGCTCCATATAATAAATACGAAAATCATCCTCATTTCCTTTGGTTTCTATGACTTTCTTACGGTACCAGTCACCGCACCAAGGACAAGTAGATTCATCCATTAAAGACTGCGTTAAAATAACCTTGCCCTGAATATTTCCGTCCTGCACCGTTCCGGTTCCTGTAAAACCATAGCCCATTATATTGGCACGTTGTGGTAGTGACGGGGTTCCATCCGAATTACGGAACTGATCCCAGGCATGGAAGGATAAATCCGACGGTACCTGATGACGATAGTAGGACTGGATGGCAATATAATCGGAATTATCTAAATGAATCTTATCGCCTGGCTGTATAGAAGCAATCACACTATTTAAGTCATCCATACCAAAGCACATTCCAATAGTCAACCGGTTTCCTTCGATTTTATCTAATAACAGTGTCTTTCCAACTGTCTCACCTGAAGAGAAGGTAATATTTACACCCTTTAAATATAAGTCATCCCCATGTGGTACCTCTTCTAACTCAATCCATGCACCGGCACCATCCGCTAATTGCTTCTGCCAAGCATCATCGACACCATTACGCCCATCAATAGCACTTTCTTCCTTCTTCTGTCCTGGTACATGAACACTCTTAACTACACCATCAAATTGCAGACGATCGCGACGCGCATTGCTGTTCAGATCTGCACCCATGTAGCCCGGCACTTCCCAGAACTCCGTAAAATAGGTAGGATCAGACATTTTAACACCGGGTGTTAAGACCGGAAGAGAACCATCATCTATCTTGCCTGAAGCCTCAATAAACCATGCCTTTGGAGGGAATCCCATCTGAGTAATTTCCTTTAACATAACTGCTTCATCATTTGTCAGCCCTTCGTACATATTACCACTTCCACCTGGTTCTAATGCATCTACGATCTTACCAAATACATGGCGTAGGCAGCGCTGACCCTGTGCATGTAAGGTGATTGTATTTGGTAAAGATACCGGTGAACCGATTACGAAGGGTGCAGCACCATCCCAAGCATTGGTATTCTCAATACATGCCAAGGACTTATATCCGCCACCACTTCCGCCATAGACATAACCATATGGACGACCAGCCTGATACATTTCTTCTGCTACATCACGAGAAATCTCTGCTGCAGCTGCGCTTGCCTTCCAAACCAGGGTATTATCACTTTTTGGGCCGAACATCGCTGTAGATCCCATGTTACTTTCCACATAATAAGCACCATGCATTAATGCAAAACCAATTCTGTCATCCACACCTGTACGCTCTAAGGATGCCACTTCCTCATCCGGTCCCGGGAAAGGTGATAAATAATGGAAGAACCGTCCGGTATACTTCTCCTTCTCAGGCATACAGAACACGAATTTCAACCCTTTCTTCTCAACGCCTCCATGGACGTAACGGAATTTCGCCTTGCTGCCATCTGGAAGCACACGATCCCTCCATTCATCCATATCAATGTAGGAATTCTGAAACTCAGGATCCTTTTTCACCTCATATATTTCTTTTACTACTGCCATTTTGTAGCCTCCTTTTTATCATTATCAAATATCAGTATTTATCTTTATAAATATGATTTCACATTACTTACTGCGGTTTCTTAATTTTTATCAGCTTCTTGTTCAAATCTACCACCATCTCCGTCGTAATAGCACCTCCTACCAACTTAACCAGGCCTAACACGGTATTCCGGTAAGTCATCCGTTCCATTTCGGGGGTTCTCTTAACACTCTTCGTTACCTCTCCACGGGATGCTCTCGCAAATTCAACTAACTGATCCACAAGCACTTTCCCTTCCGGTACCAGACAGATATCCTCAAGTCGATCCTGCACAGAATAATACCCCTGGATAATCTCCATTCCTGGTTCATCAAACCAGTTTCGCACCGCTGAACTCTCCAGATAGTAATTAGGGTTTGCTTTGTCGACCTTCTGAATTTCCATAGCGTCTTCGTAAGCTCCACTCCGTGCTTCTACCTTATGCTTTCCATTGATTTCTACCTGGAAGGTAAACACATGAATACCTGCTTTTTCTTCTACCATTGTGCCATCCAAGAAAAGAGCAACCTTACTTTGATTACTATAAACCTTTACTTCTGTCAGGCTTTCCACACGATCCATATAACGCTTACTGCACAAATGCACAAATGGTTCTCCACTCCACCAAGCCTTATAAAGAAAGAAGGAATCTTTTTTAACTTTGCGGTCTATACTAACTAATCCTTTATGATTAATACCGTTATCACCAGCTTCTGCTCTTCCGTCTGCCCCGAAGTCGAACATATTCCATACGTAGGTTCCCCAGATATAAGGCCTTTTTGCAAACATTTCCAGCAAATGCTCATGATACACACATTGATATTGCTCTGAATAGTCACCCTTTTCCGGTTTCGGTGATTGTAACTGATACAAGGTATCAGCCCCGTACTCGGTCATACCCACGCAACGATTCGGATGCTTCTTATGAAATTCATCAAAGAAATTGTCATTATCCTCCAACTCTCCCATATACCAGCCAAAATAAAGATTATAGCCTAAAATATCGGGAATATCATTGATCGGACTGTCTGTAGGGAGCATAAAGGCATCTGCCATCGCCGTTAGTCTGGTAGAATCTAGTTTATGAGCTAAGTCATTCAAAATCTGATGATTTTCTATTAAATCATCCGTTACTCCAGCCACACCGATTTCATTGGAAAGAGCCCAACAAACAACGGATGGATGGTTATAATTTTGAATTACAAGCTCCTTCATCTGAGAAATGGTATTTTCCCTTCCCCCTGTCATATGAGCCGTGATATACGGAATTTCCGCCCAAACAACCATACCTTTCTCGTCGCATAAATCATAGAAATACTGATCATGCTGATAATGGGCCAATCGAATAGAATTTGCTCCGATTTCACATATCAGTTCCATATCCAAATCCTGATGTTCCTTCGTAATTGCATTACCTAAGCCCTTAAAATCCTGATGTTTGGAAACTCCACGTATTGGGTAAGACTTTCCGTTTAAGAAAAATCCCTGCTCCGGATCGAAATGGTAGGAGCGACATCCGAACCTAGTCGTCAACACATCTACCACTTCACCATTGACCAATAGCTCAGCCTTTGCTTCGTATAGATATGGATCCACTGTTCCATTCCAAAGATGTGCATCCTTAATCAGCAGCTTTCCTTGTGCTTGGTTCCCTCCTGATATCACTACCTGTCCAACATCTTCTACTATGAAACGAATATCATCATAATTACCAATAACTTCTACTTCCAGTGTTACTTCAGCATCCCCACCATGCATCACAGGTGTTACCTTGAATCCGGATCCACCATGATTATTCAGGTTAAAGTGGTTCTTCTCCGATAAGGTAATTAAATATACATCTCTGTAAATACCACCATAGAACGTAAAGTCTGCCTTCTGAGGATATACATAATCATTTGCACAATTATCTACAAACACCTCGATGATATTATTCTCCTTTAAAAGCTCAGTAATCTTTACTCGAAATGTTGAATAACCGCCTTCATGATGCCCTGCATGCATATTATTAACCTTAACATCCGCTATAGAATTGACACCACGAAACTCCAGGTAGATTTCGCAATCTGTTTCCATCTCCGATCTAGCAAGCTCTTTCCTATATACACATACCCCACGGTAATAATCATCACCGCCATCTTGTCCATCGATTGCATTCCAGGTATGAGGCAGGTTCACAGTGCTACACTGGCCTTCCTTTTCAAATATCCAATCCTCATTGATACACTTTATCTTTCTCATATAATATAAACCAGCCTCTCTTATCAACCTTCAAATTTATAAACACAGGCATAATATTATTATAGTGAATTGTAATATAATTCACTATAATAAATCTTGATTTATCATTACCTGACCTTACAAAATAATTACATTAACATGTATATCCACCATCAACAATAAAGTCCTGCCCGGTGACAAAGGATGATGCCTCAGAAGCTAAGTACAGCACGCAGTCAGCAATGTCCTCTGACTGACCAACACGCTTTAAAGGGGTATGTTCCAGTGCTCTGTGAGGCATCGCAAGCGGTTCCACATACTGATGAATTTCCAAATCCACGCCCTCGTCTCCGCGAAACATTAACACATTCATAATCTGATTGTCCACACCGGAAAGTCCTTTTTCCTTTTGAACTGAATTTCTAGCATCGAATACTACATTTAAACCTAATGCATCACGAAACAGACGCAGACACTCCTCAACATCCGTTACTAAAATTCCAGCCTGAAATAAACCATGTACTTTAAATTTTCCTATTTTAATATCGCCTTTTTATGTATTTAAACCAAACTTGATTCTTTTATCATATTCTTGCCTTCGTTTAACCTTATTTCCTGTCCATTTCCTAATACAAACATGCCGGTCAGCCCATCTGGCATGATCAACTCATACTCCCAAGTACCATTCACCTTCTTATAATCAAAAATAATCATACCTCTTGGGGTAGCTGCTCTTCCCTTTAAATCCGGTACATAATCTAGATGAGGCATTACACGCACATGCTCCCATCCGGCATCTTCCCCTGTTATACCCGCCATGCTACGAAGCATTTCAAAAATTGGTAATGCACTCCAGGCGTGACATTCACTTCTTGCTAGCTCCGGTACTTCCGGACAACAAGTACAGTCTAAATCAATCAAGTGTGCCCAGTGCATTAAGCTTTCTTCGGTCTCCTGATACATTCCGGCAATCTCCATCGCACGGAAAAATTCATAAGCAGTAGCGAAAGACACTTGGATTATTGGCTCGCAGCCCGGAAGTGGCGCATCCTTTGAAATAGTAGCTGTCATAATGCGCTTCATACCACTACGATTTTCTACTTTTCTCCAGCCTTCCTCTTCTCCATTCATCCCATTTAACACAGCCCAGCTCTGCGCATGCTGTGAAAACTGTAGAAAGTCCGGACCTTCTCGGTACATCCCAGCTGCTTCATCCCAACATAGTTTCTGAATTAGAGTTAATATCTTTTCACGACGCTCTAAATACTCTTGTGCTATACCAGCTCTTCCTGTGGCCTTATAAATCTTCGCCCCCTGAAGTAGCGTATACGCATACATCAAATTTATAATCGTCGACGGACCCGACAGACTTGCCAGTGGCCTTCCCCCAGTTTTTTCCCATTCTTTCTGCCAATCCACAAACTCCCAATAGCCTAAGCTTCCTAACAGCCCATCTGATCCAATCTTTCGGTCATAATAGCCAAGTATTCGATCCACATCAGGCTGGTATTCCTTTAACAATTCCTCATCTCCGGTTTGCTGATAGTACTCCTGAAGTATCATAATATAGTGAAGTGAAAAAGTTGAAATCACTTGTAAATAGGAGGTTGGACTTTTACCTGGAAGTAATCCGAAGGGCAAAATCCCATTATGAAAATCCTTAATTGCTTTCTTTACGAGCCCGATATCCCGGCTGACCGCGTAATTGAATAAGATCTGTAACCGTGTATCCATGGGATACTGGAGCTGCTCATAAAATGGGCAGTCCATATATGTTTCCACCATACAGTTCTCCAAGGTACGCACGCAGATCTCATACACCTGATTCACCCATTCTGCGGAAGATTCCACATTTGACTCTATCGGCAGCGGATAACCGGTCTTAAAAAATACCGGTGCCTTCACCGTTACCTCGCTATCCCCAACTTCCACCTGAATCCTCACAAATCGGAAGGTGCGGTACCAGAAAGGCTCATAACGAAGGCTGCCACCTTCTCCCAGTACAATTTCATCCATCAGGCCAACGACTGTTCCATTTTCCATATCGGAACGACGAATATCTTCGCCTTCCTTTACAAACTTTTCAAAATATGTAATAGATACCTTTCTTTCTTTTCCACCTATAAATTCATACTGTGGATAACCATTTTTAATCACACCAGCATCCAGAATGATTTCTGCACCTTTTCCAGACGGTATGGTTAACTTACCCTGTTGTATAATACCAGTCTTCGTCATTTCTATAGGAAAGGTATCTAATTTCTCATACAACAAGGGAATATCTCTTTCCTGTAAAGGAAACTTTGGTACTATGCCTACTATCTTCATAAGATCGGACTCTAATACATTTCCCATCAGAGAAGCTTTTCTCCAATCTAAATTTACTGCTTCCTTCCAATGAGATGGCGATTTGTCAAAGGATATTTTTTCTTTTATGGCACCCAGGTAGATCGTAATCTGATCCGATATTAGATAAAAAGTGTGGTCCAGCCAAACTCGCCAGTCTGCTATGCCTGTAGTCACCGTTCCCATTTCTTCTCCGAATGCACTGAGAACATCTCCTTCCACCGCCAGGCGATGGCCACCTCCCGGTGAATATACGCCAAAGATACTTGCACGTTCATCATACTGGTCCATTGTTGAATCCGGATCACAACAGAGCACCTGCGCTGCCAGTATATTCTCTCCGGTTATTAGGTAATTACTAACATCTAATGTTTCATAATAATGACGGTAAATATCTCCTTTGCATGGACCGGACAAAACAGGTTTTCCATTTATCCATAGACGGTATCTGCTATTCGCCGTGATATCTATACTAAGTTTTCCACCTTCTGGAACATTGACAGCCGTAACAAAATATGCAAATCGACCATTCATATCTCCTTCATAAATCTTTTTGTCCGCAATTTCCTCCTTCGCAACACCAATCCATTTTGCTTCTTTCCACATATGAACTCCCTTCTTATGAATACCCTGTGTTGGCACCAGTTCTATTGTATTCTAATGTAATTCTTTAATAATCAAAGTATGTTACAAATTATTACCAGTTTGGTGATGGTATATATTTTTATTATCTATAAACATTATAATCACAAACAATTTCACAGTATTTTAATATATATAGATATAGTTTAATAAATCGACTTTTTTATCAGACAACCAAACCAAGTCTATCAGAATTCCCAGATATTCAAACGGTCCCAGCGGGGATTTGCTTGTAGCATAGCCAAGTGCAGTTGGTTTTTCTCTTTCCAAATTTCATTTCTAATTGATGATCTATGTAGTCCAATACAATACGGTATGTTATAGAATCCATCTGCTTATAATAATATAATTACATTATCTGCTTATAATAATTTAATTACATATTGACAACTGATTCATTCATCTTATAATGATATATATTACTTTGTTTATGATGCGGGGAGGTATTGCCTGCTTTGTATGATAATAATGACGATAATAATTAAATGGGAGGTGTATTATGGAACTAAAGATGATACTGCAACACATTCAAGAAGCAACCGGAATACTGATTCAGCTATTTGAGGGAAATGATATTTCTTATTTTGGCAATCATCCTTTTGAACCTAATCCAGCCAATCAAATTATTCCTTCTGCCCTAGCATCCGATTGCACTCTCGGACTATCCATCTCTCCTGATAATATCTTCATTGGCTTTGTCCGCATCCGTGATACTTCTGATTATTTGATTATCGGGCCGATGCTAATTTCAGAATGCACGAAAAAACAGGCTCAAAGCTTATTGTTTCATCTGCAGCAGTCAGATCGTAAAGTGGAACCTTTACTTGAATGGCTTCGCTCCATACCAATTATTAATAAGCAACGATTATATGGTATTCTTTATCTTATAAATTTAACGATAAATGGACAGTCAGATCATAGCGTCATTACTATACCCTATCCAAATGAAGCATTTTATAATTATACCATCAGCAGCAATCTAGAATTCATAGAACCTGTCAATATGGATCTTGAAAAGGCGATTTTGTCTAATATTGAATATGGCAATGTAGAGGAACTTGAAAAAACAATTAGATTCTTTGCCCCCATACAATTTTACAATGATGCAAAAGCTAAAAAGTCTTATCGTGATATAATTGTAGCATCAGTTATGCTATCCTCTAGAGCTGCAGTTAAGGGAGGTCTTGATTATACTATTGCAACAGCAATGGGAACTAAATATTTAGAAACTATGGAATTCTTAAATAATACAACTGATATTACGTTACTTATAAAAAAGATATTTTTGGATTTTGCTAATAAAGTAGCTCAATCCAACAAATTAACATCAAAATCCTTATTGGTAAAACAAATCAGTAGAGAAATAACTACTCATATAAATGAGAAAATTACTCCTTCTATAATTGCAAATAATTTAAACATGAGCTGCTCCTACCTTTGTAACCACTTCAAGAAAGAAACCGGTAAAACAATTACGGATTATACCAACGAATTGAAAATTCATGAAAGCAAATATTTATTAAAAAACACACATTTATCATTAATTGAGATTTCTACACGTTTGGGTTTTTCAAGTCAAAGCTATTTTCATATTGTATTTAAGAAACATATGGGTATGACGCCCCATGAATTTCGAAATACCTCCGTATTATAGACACGATAAAACCTATTGTAATTGGTAATATTAATAATTTTACTTGCTGTATTTTAATAAATTTATTTTATATCCAAAGCATTTTTGATCTGATGAAACGGATGAGTACATCTATTAGTCAAAATGTTGAGTCTTGCACAATAAACTGTACACTCTCTACGTTATAGCTTTGTTGTGATTCATATGAATACTAGTTTCAGATGTAAAACATCGGTTTATTCTTGTTCCTCCTGGTTTAACTAAACTCCTTCAATTATAAATAGTGTCTGCTGATTAATTAAAAAGGTGTTGATTTTGCTGATTTTGAAGCTGTTTTATAGTATAATAAGTGCAAGGGTTTCGTTAACTTAAACTCATTTTTCTTGCTCTTTTTATGAAATTCACTATAAATTGGAGTCTTAAAATCATGTACAAACCAATTGATAAGTTACAACATACATTTCTCGATTTTAATCAACCGATGGGCCTTCGAATGAACCCCAATAATCGTTGGATCAAAATGGCTGACAACATAGCACCCGTTGAATTTGGAGCTAAGTTTGATTTAAGTATTGATACAGAAGGCTATGGTAGAGTCGAGAAAATATTTTTTGATGTCTACAACGAAAGTACCTGCCTACTAGATGCAGTTGAACGATTTAAAAACCGAACAGGACATTACCCGAAAAGAGTTCTGGCAGATCAAATTTATCGAACCCGAGATAACCGAGCATTGCCTTCAGTTTGAGTAAACGTTGTTATGGTATGGGTTTAATCAAGACTAAGCTTGAAGAAACAACGTTGACCGCTATCACGTTATCTGTATTTGTGGTGAATCTTTTTAAGATTCAGGCACAAATACTTTTTATTGTAACTATATAATTGGTGAAAATTTTCATACAATTGATACAATTTATTCCATCGTCGCTAATATAGCGATTCCAGGCTTTCCAGGGAGTATTATTTCTACCTTACCATTCACATTCTCTGCTGCAATTGTTCGCTTCATCTCCCACACATCAACGATTTCAACCTTATATTTATGATTTTCAGGAAGTTCAATGCTACCGTAGATCGTGCACATATCTCCGAAATATTGTAGATATACCTCATCCCCCACATGAAGCATTGGCTGTGTAAAAAATTTCTGCATATTCTTAAATTGCTGATCATTCAATTTTGACATGCAGATAAACACAGGATTGTCAGAAAATCCAGGAATATTCTTAGCTAATTGTTCCTTCAATTGTTCCTGGCTCTCAATATTAAATCTATGTTCTGGTTGATAAACTTGAGGTGTTCCAGAGAAGGATTCCATTATGTCGCGTAAAAAACGAATTCTTGCAGGACTATCACCTTTTAGAGTTCCTCCCTTGCTCCACCAGAGAACCTGGTCATCATTCATCTTCTCCATATAGGTTTCCCCGTGGGTTGCATAACCTCCATAACACATTGTTTTCCAAAAACGATTAACCATCTCAAAAGCAGATAGATTTCCCCAGCTATATGGTATGTTACCTTCATAACCCATTTCATCATACATAACCGGTTTTCCATATTTCTTCATCAGAAGTGGTATCTCTTGCGCATCTGATACCTGAAGGCAGACATGAGTAATATCCGGATTGGAAAAATCCCATGGAATCACAAAATTATGGTTGCTCAGAAGGTGTCCATAACCATCCTGATGACGAAGATAAGTTGCGATATCTTTCCAACGCTTTAGATCAAAATCAACCATCAGGTCATATTCATTTGCCAGTGACCACCAGAGATTTGGATATGCGGAAAGTCTGCGGATCATGTACTCCAAATAGTTAAAACACTCCTCCCTGGTAAGATTCATAAATCCCCAGTGATCATATGGATGGAATAAAATTAAATCCACCTGGATATTCATCTTATCAAATTGGGATATACGATATTCCAGTTCATCCCAGAACGCCATACATGGTCGGTTTACATCCCAGTTTCCAGCCTCATTCTTTTCAAATGCAAAGGTAATCGGTTCATTGCGGTTGAAATCAAAGAACTTCGGAAACACACAGAAACGAATTTTATTAAATGGAGCTTCCTTCATAGTCTGCATGGTCTGTTTCACTAATTCCTGCTCCTGATGGAGCAATGCATAAACAGTGGTTCCAAAAGGCAAATATTTTGTTCCATCCTCATATTCGAATTTCGTTCCTACTGCTCTTACCAGACCGTGTCTTCCGTTAGCCGCAGGTACCACCTGCTCCTCGCCTGCAGCAACTACTATTCCGCTCACTTTGTAGCGAAGGAGGCCTGTCTCTTGTGGTAAAAAATGTACTTTATATAACCCGTTTCCTGCATAATAACCTTTTCTTGTATATTCTTTTCCGTTGATTTCAAATACTGCATTGACATCAACATTTACCCAATCTTCTCTTGGTTCCATTCCTGACACTGTAAGTTCTAATACTTCATACTGATTCATAAGGTGATATATTTCCTCCAATCTAAATTTATAATTCGGCTAATTCTTATATTCTCTACATCAAAAATATCTGTTTCTCTATTTATATTTTAGATTAACATGTCTTTCAAATATCATTAGTGAACTTTTCCCTTTTAAATATCCCATTATTTCAGATACGCTATATTTGGGTGGTATGAACCAAAGTGAAATCACTCACTCTCGGTACGGGTTCTCGTCTCCGCTTTGGTCGGATTTCAAATTAAACACTTCACTTTTTCAAATATATTTGCATACCCGTTAGTATACATATGCATACCTTCAACCGTAATATCAGCTCTTAAATTTCCTTTTGCATCCTTAATCCCATCGTTTAAATCGATAAAATGATAATTAAACTTCTCTGCAAGTAACTTTACTTTTTCATTTGTATCGTTAAGAGCCACATTCGTACGAGTTGCAAACACGGTCTTTGCCCATTCCGGTGTTTCCAGAAGTTCTGCATTTACCGGATAATAGGCCATCATATACACTTCTGTCTGTGGCAGTCGGTCAATCAACTGTTTAAGAATTTCTTCGTAATTTTTCAGCAAATGTTCTTGCCATGGTTCATTGTCTTCTCTTTTGTTAATATCATTGGTTCCGATATTGATAAAAACCTTTTCCGGTTCCAAATCAAAAAGTACAGTGTCAATTTCTCTTAAAAAATCATCTGTCGTAGTTCCGCCAATTCCTCTGTTATATACCATTTTCGTAATCCCACCACTCATACAATATTCATTGATTGGAAACTGTTCCATAAGAGAAGATCCAGTAAAAAGCACTCCCTGTTTTACAGCAACTTTGTTTAGTTCTTTGTAATTTCGAACCTTTTTTAGTTGCTCTCCTTTTTGTTGCTCTTTCATAATTACTCCAAACTGCTCAATTACCGAAATCAATTCTTCTTTTGTCACTTCGCCTTGATTGATTCGTTCAATAATAGTCAACTTTCTCTCCTTTCTACATCCGCCATATCAAATTTGCCAATACATCAACATCATCCCAGAAAAACGAAGGATTAATTCCCTCTGCACCCTGTTGTTTTGGACGATTCAACGCATGTTCGATTTGCTCCCTATGCGCTAGGTCTTTGCTATGAAAGATTGGTACATCTGGGAAATATGAAAAGGAAGACGTTACCATATAGTAGTCATCTTCTACACTACAAATAGATGGATCCGGATAAAATCCAAGAAATAATGGATTATGTAATGTAATTCCCTTACCCTGTTCACTTCTTTTAGTTTTCAATAAATCGTCCAAACTAGAAACTCTACACCTCAAACGGAATAGCTGGGATTCCGCCTTCATTATATAAATTCACCTGATAAAATGCTGTTCTTGCAAACTTGACTTTAATATCATTTACTCCAACCAGTTCACGCGATTTTACAACAAGCACATCATTTTCTACCTCACATAATGCCAATTTTACTGCTGTACCATCTGCGATCACCTCAAGACCATTTACCCCTCCAAGTACGCATGGCAAAAATTCCGGCATTATGGTGTCAACTGCAAAGCCATTATATTCTGCATCAGACTGCTCCTTTAAATAGAGGTCGGTCACGTTATCAAATTTCATCTCGAGTTTACCTTTCTCTCTGTTTACAATAACTTTTACACCTTTTGGAGCATCCGCTGCTACCACTTTGTTATATACATTTTTTTCAGCCAGAAGAGCCAGACGATTTCCAACAATCATCTTTTCCTTCGGATGGATGTCAAAAACATTTCCTACATCTGAAATAGATGCCATATAAACATCATCAAGCTCTGCTTCGACCTTTTCCTGTTTTTCTCTTAAGACAGTGTACTCATTTCCATTTGAAAATCCCCATATTCCGAAAGGCGCAAGTTGGGTGAAAATAAAAGGCAGTCTTGTCTGAGCTGCATTTTGGGAAAGCCAGTCCGCTCTCCAGCTGTTTATGAGAGTTGAAAAGAGTTTATCATACACAGTTGCTCTGTGTTCATCAGATTCACCCTGATAATAAATGACTCCTTTAACGGAGTAACCCATAAATTCCTGGACCATATGATCGTATAAGGCACCAGGTTCATTCGGATTACATGGTCCCCAAGCAAATATCTTGTTAATATCGCTTGGTCTTTTTGCGTTCTCTTTAAAAAGCTCTTTAGGAAGAGCTGACATCCCATCACCATTCTCATCAAACCGCTTCATAAACTCAATAGGATGAGTTGTGTTCTGTAACATCCCGGCTTTATTTGCCATTTCTATAACAGGATTGGTATTATTAGCTCTCATACTCATTTTTAATTTCTTGAATACATCAAGGTTTAAGGACTCTTTAAAGGTTTCAAAATCATCTATATAAGCCTTAAGCTCAGAATCCTTTTCCATAAGCTTTCTGTATATCCAGGCAGAGGCACTTGTGCCCCCCCAGCTTGAATTGATTATTCCTATTGGAACGCCTCCTTCTCTAAGCTTTTTTGCATAGGCGTATCCCACTGCCGAAAATTTCTGTTCGTTATTATTAGTTGCAGTATACCACTTATCCCAAGGCTCCCATTCTTTATCCTTAAGCTCGCGTTCTCCCTCAAATGAATACCTTCCAACGGTATACATTCTAAGATGTTCATCATTTGCAGCTGCGGGTTCCTTGTCGCTTGCAAATTCATATTCGAACTCCATATTGCTCTGACCTACAGCCAGCCATACTTCCCCAAAGTCGACATTTTCAAGTACTATATCACCAATTTGGACAGTTGCATTTTCCATTTCCTTCTGAGGTGGAATGGTCAGAAAAAACTGTCCATTTTGAATTGTAAATTTCCCTACCGCTTCATTGTTTATTTTAACGGTAAGCTGAGAATCGAAATCACTTTCTCCCCAAATTACTATTGGCATATTTCTCTGTAAAACAATTCCATCTGAAAATATTCTTGCAAGCTTAATCATTCTATCTATTCTCCCAAATTTTAAATCTCTCTTTTCCAAAAATCAATTGCTCTATTTAACCATCCTTCTGCAGCTGTTCCCGTTCCCACGCCTCAACCATGAGCCGTTCCGGGAAAGGTCTCATAAATATATGAAACCCCATTCTGTTCCTACGTCTTAGCTAACAGTTTTGAATTAACAAAGGAACACAATTGTCTTCCTCGCACTGCCACAAAAACGACTTTACCATAGGTAAAGATAACATTAAAGATGTGTTTATGCCTTTCTTTCTCCGAATCACTTTGTCTAATTACCAGCAGATTAAATTTCATTTCATACTGTCTCGAGAAATTCGGATAGGTGTACAAAGTCATTAACATTTTCGCATAATACTACACCTCGTCTCAGAAAATCATTGTCTACTCTAGAAGCAACAAAAATATACTCTGATAAGGTTGATTTCAGATTCAGATGATCCCCTTCTTTTGTTTCAAAATAGACATCGTTCGCACACTTCTTAACGTTTTCAACAAACTTTTTTAAATCAACATCTTTTTTTAGCTTCATTTTATTCTATCCTCCTATATTTTCTCTATATCATTTTTCACTTTCAAAAACATACTGATTTTCCATTTTTTTCGCAACTTCGATTGGAAGACCACCTTCCACTGCAGCTCTAGCACACAACCCGATAAAAATTATGATATTGTCCTTCTTAAGACGTTCTTCATCCGTTCTCCTCACTATAACCTCCTGAACCGCTAATTTCATAATCAACCCTATTCTTTTGCAGTTACCGCCTCAACAATAGCTTTTCTACGTTCTTCATTCGTTTTTCTAATTTCAGGAATCAACTTATCAAGCTTATAGAAACTAAACAAAATAAAAACAATGCAAAACAATGCAAAAGGAATCAGTGAATAAAGCATTCGTATCATTGTAATTGCAGAATCCGGCTGCACTGATAATCGTCCATTGTATCCAGCAATGCCGATTAAAATACCAAGAATTCCGCTTCCGATACCTGCTCCCATTAGACTTGCAAATCCATTAACAGATGTAAGAGAGCCTTCCAGACGTCTGTGCCCCTTGTATTCATTATATTCTGCGCAATCGATTATCAAAAGATTTGCCAGCATGGAAATCGGGACAAGACCACCCCCTATCATTAAATTTGCAACTGTCAGAAGTATAACATTTTTTCCCGCAAAGAAGTTAACCAAAAAGCCGGCCATCGCGAAAATAAGACCACCCTTCATCACCTTCGCTACTGTAGTTTTTTTCAGAATTTGCGGAAGAACAAACATCAATGGAAGAATAACAATCTGTGTTGCAGCCAGGATACTCAGTAACTTAACATTTCCAACTATATGTGTAAAGTAATATACATTAACCCCCATATTAAGAGTAAGATTCATGGCAAACGTGCTTACTGCAATAATATAAATATATGGGTTGCTTTTCAGAGCCTTAAAAACATCCTTCAGCTTTACTTGTTCACCGTGAGATTCCACATCAATATCATTCTTTTCTTTAATTACAAAGAAACGCAACATTCCTAGTAATGTTAGTGGTACAGCAAATATTGCTACCAGTGTTCTCCATCCATGTGGGGAAGTAGCAAGTGTTCCCATAAGAATTGGGAATATAATATTAAATACTAGGGTTAAAAGCATCGGAACTAGTCCACCGTATGTGGAAAGGTCGATATAATCCTTTTGGCGACTAAACGCACGTATCATATAAACATTTGTATTTGCACAAAGGAATGTGTAAAATATTGAATTTGCAAGAGAATACATAATAAGTATCCATATACATTTTAATGGTGTACTAAAACTTTGCGGTGTTGCATAAAGTAGAAATGTACTCAGCCACATTCCAACAACGCACCATTCATATGGACGCCCCTTGCCCCATCTTGTATTAGTCCGGTCAACAATATAACCCGCAAAAAGGTTTGTAATACCGTCAATGACCTTACTCACAAGAAGCAAAACTCCTACTAGTGCTGGATTCATTTCTAGCGTATCTGTACAGAAAATTGATAGATAACCCATAATCATAACTGCAATTCCTGTTGATGCAGGACGAAGTGACCAGGAAAGCAATTTAAAAAATTCCATACCCTTTTCTTTTTCCTGTGGCTTCTGTTCCGTCACAGTTTCGTCTACTTTTGCGTTCATTGTTTTTTCATGTTTACTCATTTTCATACTCCTTTTATGACTTATTTTTATATATTTGTACAGATGATTCATCTATCTTTAAATCATCATAGATACAATATTTCTTGTATATACGGTTTTGCTATATTATGTTTGTTTTTTACAACATAAAAACTAAATATGATAAGCAATCTCATTGCTAGACTATTCAACGCTAATCCGAACACGGTCAAGGTTCTTTATCTGAGAGAAAATATCCTTTTCATCGCCACTCCTATTTGTCGCAACCTTCGCTGAGGCAAAATATATGCCTGGCTCATTATATAAATGTTTTATCGTGGAAACTGCACCAGGGACGCCGTCCTTCAGAGTCCGTATGTATTCCCCTATTTGTGATAAATACATGACCGCCTTCCCGTTCATAATTAGTTGTCGCAAGTGGTTCCTACCCATTTTTCACCCATTGGGCAAGATCAAGAATAGCCTGTTATTTGTGTTCTAATATTTCATGAAGTTTTAGACTGGATGCCTGAATATTATGCATTAAATTATAAATCAACTCTACGTTCGCGTTTTGTTCCTCTGACGCAGCCATCATCTCCTGCGTCGCCGCAGAATGCTCTTCCGAAATAGATGTTATACTTTGAGCGTCTTTATCAATCTGATTAAAAGTAGAACTCACACTCTCAAACATTTTTTTCTCGTTTTGCAAATGTGTTCCCATTTCAAGAAATGATATTTTTGCTTGTTCGCAATACCCATTTACCCTCTGTGTAATAACATCTCCTTCTTTTACAGCATCGCTGCCCTGAGTAACTTTTTCTATAACTGTATCTGTCTTTTCCTTGGTTTCTTTTATAATATAATTGATTTGCTCAACCATTCCAGCGGTTTGTGTTGAAAGCTTTTTTATTTCACTAGACACTACAGCAAAGCCTTTACCCGATTCTCCAGCCCTAGCTGCTTCTATTGCCGCATTCAGTGCCAATAAGTTTGTTTGTTCCGCAATTTCATGAATACCTGACAGAAAATTATGTATTGATTCTACACTATTCTTTAAATAGTTCACCGTTGTAATCGATTCCTCAACTGCATTATCAATAATTTCCATCTGCTTACTCATCTCTACCATTCCGTCGGCACTTTTGAAAACCAATTCAGCAACAACCTGGCCAGCGTTCATTACGCCTTTTGATAACCCTTTAATTTCAGTCATTTTCATATCTGTTTGATGTATCATCTCACTAATATGGTAAATATCTTTCACCTGCTCTACAACTCCTTTTGTAATCTCCTGTGCCGAAGTTGTTGTGGAAAAGCTGATTTCCTTTAATACACTTGTACTTTCTTTACATTGTAAGATATCTGTATTCATGGATAGAGTATTTATCTCTATGGTCTTGAACATCTGGTCCATGGATTGCAGTAATTCCTTAGCATAAACTTCCTTATCAGACGCTGTTCGTATCATATCGTTTCCCCATTTGCAGAGGAAAAATAAAATCACAAAAATAAAATCAATACAAATTAGTATACTAAAGAGGATATCCATGCTTTGAAAACTATTATGGAATACCTGCAGTAGGAATAAAGAAGCATTTACTATAATACCCGCGACAGAAATAAAAGATTTATTCAAATATAAAGCTGTAAGGCATAAAAATATTGCAACTATAACACCCGCACTATCTGGTCCTGATGATACCACCGATAATATAAATATCAAGAAGCTATAGATTAAGATGAAAGCAGTACCCTTTACAAACTTCTTACGAAGAATGAAAACAGAACTAGTTGCTCCCCCTAAAAATAGAGCTGAGAACGTTAAAACCACTGGAACGGTCGCACCTCCGGCAAAAAATGTTAAACTTGAAAGAAGTAGTGCGATCCACAGCAGCACCAAAACAACCTTATTGACTTTTATCATGTAATTCTGTTCATATTCATGCTTCATTTGTATGAGTTCCTCCCTATGCCAAAATTTATACCTTCTAAAATTATTTTCTAATTTTATCTTGCTGTTATAATTCAATTTGTCTAATATTCTGTAAACTCTTTCGAATCCATATATCATTTGATTTTTCAGCAGTATCATCATACCTGTAGCCCTAAGTATAAAATGAGTAGATTTCTTTGATAAAAACAAAACGCATGATACCTATGATTAAAAGAGGTACTCCATCAATAATTTTACTGACTTCCAATAAAATACCAAGAATAGCCGAATTTAGTAACAGTGTATTCGTACAATAAAACATTATGTAACCTAATATCAAGACATTCGCTGTTTCTGGAATTTCACGAGAACCTCATTCCCAAAATTTTTCTAATTCTATTTTGTCGCTACTCTCTTCTTTTTTTCCCAAACATATTTCCATATCCTCCATTAAAAGTTTTAAATTTTTCTTCTTTATCCACATCAATTAATTAGGAATTATTTACATCAATAAAATCGCCTCCATAATTTCTACATGTTACAATGTACATATATACATCTTTGTTCATCCTTTTTATATGCAATATGTATTATATCTTCTTTGATTAACATAATTTTTCATTATATGTTGATTCATTTTAATATAATTACTTATTTACATATATTTTATTATTTTTCTCTATATTGCTTCCTATTTTATAAATCCTTTTTTCAGTGATCTGATACCGTTATTTAACTCTAAAATTTCATGTTACAATTTCTTACCTTTTCTAAAAGCAACCTTCATATCCTTGCATCATTTTAAACCACATAATTCTGGATAAATCGACTTTTCTATAACGTAAACTACCAGCCCCAAAATATAGGCTGGTAGTTTAATATATTTTTTAAAAGATATGTTGAATCGGTAAAATTTTATTCAACTATGACTCTAACTCTTGCCACATTTCAAATCTGTGTAAAATTATTCTTTTCATCGCCTTGACGCTGAATATATACTCTTGCCGATGAAAAATAAGTTCCTGGTTCTTCATAGATTTCATATTTATTCCTTAACCTTAATATTAAAAATAGCTTATACTATTTTTATATCCTGACTGTTTCTTATTCCTTTACTCCACCTAAGGTGATCCCTTTAACAAAATATTTCTGAAAAAAGGGATATAATACAAGAATCGGCAAGATTCCAATAACTGCAATTGCCATACGTATTGTTGTAGATGGCATATTCATTGTATCGGCACCTATAGAAGCTGCCTGTGACGCATTCTGCTTTAAAACCTGGATATTTTCATTAATATTATTTAGAATAATTTGAATTGTATATAAATGGCTACCACCACGCTCTGTCAAATAATACATACCATTCTGCCAGTCATTCCAATATGCTAAAGCGGTCATTAAGCCAATAGTAGCTACAATTGGTAAACTAAGAGGAAAAATAATTTTGCCAAAAATCCGAAATTCACTGGCACCATCAATTCTGGCTGCTTCTTTTAAGCTGTCCGGAATACTAAAGGTAAAATAGTTTTTAACCAATATAACATTAAATGCATTCATCATAAGGTTAGGTATCAGTAATGCCCAAATTGTATTTTTTATGTGAAAATATTTGATATAAGTATAATAAGTCGATACCAATCCACCATTAAATAACATTGTAAAAATCAATAAAAAGGTGATAATTTTCATTCCCGGGATATCTTTTTGAGAAATGCTATAAGCAAATAATGTAGTAATTAAAATACTAACCGTTGTTCCTATGAGAGTGACAATAATCGTCATTAAATAAGCATGCCCAATCTTGCTCCATTGAACCGCGATATATTTATAAGCTTCCAAACTAAGTTTTTTAGGGAAAAATGAGTATCCGTTTGCAGTCGCCCATGCATTATCCGTAAATGAAGATACTACCAATAAAATAAAGGGCAATAGAGCGCAAAGTGCCGCTAACCCACAAAAAAAATGGGCAATAAACTGTGTTATTTTATATTCTCTTGATCGCATTTTTCTCCTCCTTAAAATAACGCGCTGTCCTTACTATATTTTTTCACGATTTGATTAGCTAATATGATAAGAACAAACCCAACAACCGATTGGTATACACCGGCAGCGCTGGCCATAGTAAAATCACTGTTCTTCATCAACGCCTGATATATATATACATCCAAAGTCCTCGTCACAGGGAAGAGCGGTCCACTATTTTTTGGTATCTGATAGAATAATCCAAAATCAGAGCGGAAAATTTGTCCGATACTTAAAATAAACAAGGTAATCACTGTAGGTTTTAATAACGGTAATGTAATTTTCTTAATCTGCTGCCATTTATTTGCACCGTCGAGCCTTGCTGCTTCAAAATAGTCCTGACTAATACCTACAACACTGGATAGATAAATTATCATACTGTAACCAATACCTTTCCAAGTGTTTACAAGGATTAATATGAACGGCCAGTATTCTTTCTCCTGATACCAATTAATTCTACTCTTTCCCAGTGGTTCCAGGATTGATTTATTAATCAAGCCTGATTCTCCGGAAAGAAATGCGAATACAAGATAACTAATAACAACCCAGCTCATTAAAAACGGAAGAAGTGTCAAACTCTGATATAATTTCGAAGCAATTTTACTACGAATCTCATTAATCAATATTGCCATTGTCATAGCAAGTATGGTACCAATAATAAAAAATGCTATATTATAAAGTATGGTATTCCTTGTAATTATCCATGCGTCTTTTGTAGCAAAGAGGAATTTGAAATTGTTAAATCCATTCCAAGGACTTCCAAAGATGCCTTTTTGAAAATTCAATTTTTTAAATGCTATAATAATTCCATACATGGGTATATAATTATTAATCAAAAGATATAGTAAACCCGGTAAAACCATTAAATAGAAGGGAATAATATGGCTCCAACGAATTTTCTTTTTTTTGTTAGAATCCAGCTGCGTATTCTCAGAACTCGTCATTATAATCTCCTTTCATAAAACCAGGGCCACCTTTTCATTCAATGGCAACCCTGTTCAACATCAAAATAGTCTCTTACTGCGTTGCAGCCCACTCATCTAACTGTTTCTGATTCTCAGCGATAATTTTATCTATTCCTGCTGCTTTCAATGCGTCCAGAAATTCCGGCAGTGCCTTAGAAGAATCCAAAGCTCCACTGTTAAAACTAGGTGTATACTGATCAATTACTGTATTTACAGCTGCGATCTCTGTTGTTACATTAGTTTGCACAAAATTATAACCTAAAGCTGCTGAATATCTTGATTTTGGAATACTTGCATCAAAATCTTTTATAAGTTTATTTTTATTAATAGGTGCCGGCGCTACAACAGGCCATTCCAAAATATTACCCCACAATCCATAAGGGTTGTAATATGGAAGTTTGGAGTAGTCATCTGATAAATATTGTATTTGTGTGCCTTCATCTGTTTGATTTACAACTTTATAATTTACTCCTTCAATACCAAATTGAATTAACCAATTTGCTGCAGGATTACTATATAAATAATTTAAAGCTTGCATTGCTTTATCAGGATTTACTGATGTTATCGGTATACTCCAAAGAATTGCTCCACCACCGTTATTTGCAACATAACCATCGATCATAGGTATTAAGGTTAAGTCATGACCTGATGATGCACCATAATCAATAGCTGAGGTAGGAAGACTCCAATAAAACATACCCAAATAATTACCAGTTTGAATTAATGTGTCCGGAGATTCCGTTGTAACAGCTGCATCCGGTGAGATATATCCCTTTTGTGCCCAACGATACATCATTTCAGTATATTTTGCATATTCATCCGTTGCAAAGAAGTTGGTTACTGTCAAATCATCAATACTACGATTTAACATCAAAACCCCAGAAGCAAACGTTCCACCAATTTTATCATATTCTAAAAAAGAATTGTTCAGAGGATCTTGTGTCGTATTCCAAGGAATGGTGCAATAAAAATTATCGCCTTCGCCAGCTTTAATTGTCGCAAAGATATTTTCAACATCCTCTGGCGTATATTTTTTTTTACTGTCAATGATAATTCCATACTTTTCTAGCAAATCCGTCCTTGCTAAATAACCATATGCATTACCTTTTCTATCAGCCGGTGGTATACCATAAATTTTTGAGTTATAATTTCCTAAATTTACATTTGTTCCCAACATTTGTGTTAAATCTTTACCGTCTTTTGCAAGGAGATCATCCAAAGGATAAACTAACCCACCATCTACTAATGGCGCCAAGCTCGTAAAAGCAGTGAGGCAAATATCCAATTGTTCCCCGGATGATGTCATAAGAATTGCATCTTTTTGAGAATCTGCAAGCCCAACCGGTTCAAATGTTACATGTACCCCAATATCTTTTTCCATCATTTTATTCAGTGCATCTTCCACATCCTGAAATCCAGACCCTTGATCACCCGCTGATGGATATTGCCAGATAATATTTGTGATTTCACCGGAATCGGCTGCCGACGTATCATCCCCCGTACTTACATCAGATGTAACCGTTGTGTTATCCGAATTACTACCTGTTTCGCCGGTTGTTTCTTTCTTACCTCCACATCCTGTCAGAGTAGATAGAACTAAGGCTGAACATAATACTAATGATAAAACTCTTTTCATATACCTTAACCTCCTTTTTTTTATTACATACTTATTATAAATATTATTTGTTCTCTATACCATATTCATTTCAAACCGCTATCTTTCAAAAACAAACTCTTACATGTTTGGCTTCCATTCATATCGCAGGTTTGCCAGCTATACCGCATAAATAACGGAGCGAGCAAGCGTTATTCAGAAAGAATTTGGTCTTTCACGGATTCTTTTTCATACTATATATGCTAAAATACTGCTGCTAACCGATTATATAAAGCGGTGAAATAGCAGTATTTTATATTTAATTCAAACTATTCACTATACTGGGAGGGTGAGCACCCATAATATTTTTTAAACATTAAATTAAAATTTGAATAACTTTTATATCCTACCAGTTCAGCAACCGAATTTGCGCTCAATTGCTTTGTTTTTAAAAGATCTGAAGCCATCTTCATTCTTTCTCCTATGATATACTGGCCTAATGAAATTCCCTTTTCTTTCTTAAAAATTCGATTTAAGTAAACCGGATGTATAAATAGTTTTTCTGCAATTTCATTTACAGAAAGTGTTTCACTTCCTAAATTTTTTATAACATAGCCAATTATATCATTAACTACATCCTCTATTTTTTTCTGTCCATGTAGTTCTGTTACCTGAACTATCTTGTCATTTACTGCCTGTTTTCCATATTCCTGATACCGCGCTGCTTCCCGCTGCGTTTTAATTCTGTTTATAACTTTTAAAACAGCTTCTCCAATTTCTTCATATTTTGCTGGTATTAAAAGATAGTCCTGACAGCCCAACTGAATTGCTTCTTTGGCATATTCAAAGCTGGCATGACAGGTTAAAAAAATACACTCTATATCTTTTTTATTTTCTCTTAACCAACGGAGCATGGTGATACCATTTTCTCCTGGCATCTCGATATCACAAAGAATAAGATCAATGGGGTGTTCTAAAATACAAGCTTTTCCGGTTACCACATCATAGGCAGTATAAACTTTATCTACTCCGTATTTTTCCCATAGAATATCTGTTTTCATTGTCTCTACAGTTAGAATCTCATCATTTATCATCAAAAGGTTCATTATCCACCTCCAGGTTATATGGAAATACTATTTTTACACATGTCATTTTTCCTTGTTCCGAAGTAATCTCAATATTTGCTTCATCCCCATAAAAATGTTTTACCCTTCTCATAGAATTAATTAACCCTATATGGGAATTATGACTATCCGGTTCAATTTCTCCGCTAAGCATTTTGTTATTATAATCTAGTGTTTCTTCATCCATTCCATTACCGTCATCTATTACACAAAAAGTAACCATTTTGTTCTTATATTTACCAATAATTGAAATATTAAGTATTATTCCTTGTTTAATTCCATATTTTGCAGAATTCTCTATAAAATTATGAATTAGAAGAGGTGGTATCCTCACAAACATAATCTCCGGGTCAAAATCATATTCTGCTTTGATATTTCCCGAATAACGGATGGATATCATTTTCATATAACCCTTTATCAGCTTAAGTTCCTTTGGAAAAAGATCCAAGTCTTTGTCATTCCTGAAAATATAGCGAAAATAATCTGACATATATAATATTACATCCTGAATTGCATCCTCTTCTTTCCGTTGAGCCAGTGTATAAATCAAATTAAAAGTATTAAGAAGAAAATGAGGCCGAATCTGTAATTGAAGATTACGAAGTTCCATTTTTTGCTTTGAGATTTCTTTCTCATAACTTTCAATCTTTAATGTTTTTATATTATCTGCCATTTGATTGAAAGATTTATATGCTTCCTGATATTCAACAGAATTTGATTTTTCCTTAATTCTAAAATCCTGATTCCCACCTTGAATCTGCCGATGCGCATAATTTATTTTATTTAAAGGATGTAGTAATAATGACCTTAATGTCATAAATAAAACCGGTATCAGAGCTAAATATAAAAATGCCATAATTTTCAAAATCTTAACATACATTGATATTCCACCAACAATTTCATTTCTCTTTATACTAATTTCTATATAAATTTTCTTAATACCGGAGGATACAATAATTCGATCATCCGGATTTTCTTTCTTTTGTTTTTCAGTAAAGCTGATTAAGTAATCCGTATATTTTAACCTTTTCTCCATTTGCATCTTAAGAGAATCTAGATTAAACCAACCACCGTACATTACATCTTTTAGATCTACGATAAGAAATAAATATTTTTTATTATTAAATTCATAGATATGCCAACCGCTCTTAACACCTTCTCTGAGTTGTTCTGATAAAAAATTGTTAATGGATTTATATAATTGGTTACTTTCATTAGGACTTTTATCATATACCAAAATATCATTAACCTTCTTCATTAAATAAAAATAACCATCTCCACCATCCGTCATACCTGACATTTTTTTTAAATTATAATAAAGTTTTAATTTCGAGCTTTGGTACGTATAATTATTCTCCTTTTGCAACTTCATACGAATACAATACGGATCTTCTGATAAAAAATAATATAATAAGGATTGTGTATTAACCATTCTTGACCCAATATCGGACATAAAGGTATCTGAAAGAGTTTTGGCTGATGCTCTGTTCTGTTCAACCATAGTATCAATAACTCTTTGGTTTTGAAAAATAGCGATGAAATTCAACGGTAATACTAAAATAATGATGATTAAGATTACCTTTGTTGATACAGAATTAAATAATCGATTAATTTTTTTCTGCATAATATTTTCCTCGAATTCTTTTAAGATTTAATTGTTCGTTCAACTATCCTAACTTTATTATACTATAAAATGTCTAAAATATCAGTTCTAAAACTGGTTAAAGGTTTAACCCAAATGCCAAAAGCCTCGAGCATTCCTTAAAAAAGCTCGGGGCGTATAATATAACTATATTATCTATTAATTAATTGCTTTTTGCCATATCACTTCAAAACTTTAACATCTTAATTTCAAACTATTTGTTATGAAGGATAAACACTAATTACTCCATTAATAGACCCCCATTTAATCATAATCCAGGGTTGCTTCTAGACTATTATAGCTTCAAGTCAGATGCTGTTTTAGAATATCAAAAGATTCAAATAGATGAGATTAGAAAAGTAAGTGCGCTCCCTGGCTACTTTAAAGATTTGGCAGGGATAGAACTTGAAGAATATGATTCTATGAATTTTGGTAGACTAGTTGAAGTGAGTGGTGTGAATTTTAAAGGCCAAGCAAAGACCTGGTGTGATGTGATTGTATGCAAAAGCGCGATGGTACTTGCAACATATGACAGTATTTTCAATTGCTCCTAAGGTACTGACTCTTGCTTCTTCCATGTTATCTACATTTTCAATGACAGTTTTAAGTAGTAAGGTAAGATAATCAACACTCTCGTTAATCTTAAGATATGAATTTGAGGTATTTATTACAGCCTTGTCCTGCATCACCATAACGCGTTCTGCCTTCTTCGCTATATTCACAACATCCTTTGTATCCTTTTGAATTGTTTCGACGATATTTTTGATATTCCTAACTGAGTTCCCTGTCTGGTCAGCAAGTTTTTTAATCTCATCTGCTACCACAGCAAAGCCTTTACCAACCTCCCCTGCTCTGGCAGCTTCTATAGTAGCATTTAAAGCAAGTAAATTTGTCTGATTTGAAATCTCACTAATAACATTGACGATTGAATTGATTTCTCTTGATTTTTTATCCAGATCTTCTATACCCTTAATTATGTCTGTTGTAATATCAACGGTTGCCTTTGTCTGTTCTGTTAATTCTTTTGTAACGGCAGTGCCATCCTGGATGTTCTTTTTTGTACCATCCGCTATCTTGCCAATCTCACTAGTATTTTCTCCCATTTGCACTATCATTTTTGAAAGATGATCCATATGCATCAGGCATTCTTCCGCATCCTTTGCTTGTTGCATTACTCCTTGTTCAATCTCATTCATTGCATTGGATATGTTTTCTGTTGTTTGCAAGAATTCATCCGATGTTTGCGAAACATTGATTGATGCATCTGACACATCCTTGCTTAAATCCTTCACTTGGGTAATTAACTTTTTCATATTACCAAAAGTATTATTAATTTCATTGGTTAAAATACTAAATTCATCTTTTCGTTTTGTTGTAAAATCTACTCTTAAATCTCCTCCAGCCGCTTTCTTTAGTTTATTTATCATGTTTTTTATTATCTTGTCTATACCATTAGATATAAATGCAGCGATTGTAATTGCAATTACACATGCTGTGAAAACTATAACAAATGTAATCAGTTTAATATTATCAGCCTGACTTAATATTGTACTTTTGGGTACCAAAGCACAGATCATTTCCCCTGAATCACCAATCTTTGAGTAAAGAAACAGATAACTCTTTCCCAGGTATTTTACATAAAATGCTTTCTCTTTATCAACAGAAGTTACTGCCTTTTGATAGAATTCATGATTTGTAAATATTGTTCCTTCCTCTTTTGCGGAGATTATTTCTTTACCATCGGATGTAATCATCCCGATGATTCCTGTCTTATCTAATTCTATATTCTTTAGTATATTCAAAACAGTACTGGAATCCAAGTCGATAACCACCAGCGCATCTGTATCAATAAATTTCCGAATTAAACGTATTGAATATTTATCTGCTCCAAGCTTATCATCAAGAAACTTTTCACTACCAACCCACGTAACCTTTGAAGGATTGTCCTTGATAGACCTGCCTTCTTCCGTATCATAAAATCCTTTCAGAATATTATCATCTGACAATGTATTTGAAGTAATTGATTTAACACGATCGGATATTATTGCTATATTAGAGATAAAGTCATCAGTTGTTACTTTTGCTTTAATAGAATTTTCAATTGTTTTTGTTTGTTTTTTATATTCCATAACATTAGAACTGGATAATCCCATAAAATAATACTTTATATTGTCATCATTTATGTATTGTGTTGACAAATCATCAATTGAATTAATTCCCAACTGAAGGTATTTACTGGTCATTTTTATAGTCTGCATTGTGGCATGTTCATAACTGCTGCATATATCTTCAGCTGCTTTTTCATAGGTTACGATTCCAAGCAATATGATGAATACAATCGGTATCATAAAAGATAAAATTAACTTTGAACGTAATGAAGTAAAATGATTTATTCCAGTGAATCTTCTTAACAATTCAAACCTATCTTTGATATATAATCCAGTTTTTTCATGTCTTTCGAAATTCTTTAACATAAATTTTTTTATATTAGATTACTCCTTAGTGATTTTTATCATTTTTAAAACAAAAATTCTTCATATAGTTGTCAAATTATACAAAAATTTAATTTAATTATATAAAAATGAATCATCTACCACCATCATATTTACAAACTAATAAATCACTTTTTGAAACTTTTTCGGGAATTTCATACTCTGGTTATAACAAAAAAACCTTACAAGTGCGGTGATATTCTGCATTTGTAAGGTTTTTATCTAACACGTACTTCTTAGGACTTTATCAGTATCCTCATTACATTATGCTGGACGCATCTTAAAGGACTGCATCCAACACATTACTTATACCAGCACTTTAAATCTTTTAACAGATTTTATAAGTTCTCCCGATAAATCAGACTGTTCCTCCATAGCTAAAGTTGAATCATCTAAAACTTTAGCTATCTCCGAAATACTGCTATTTATATTCACTATATAGTCTGAGGTTTTATCTGATATCATATCAACCCCATTTATAACTTTACTGATTTCATCTATGGAATCGTTCATAGTAGCTGCCGTTTCATAAGCCCTCTCCGTTATATTCTGTATTACCTCTGCATCTTTTTTGTATTGTTCACCTGTTTGAAGTAATAATTCATAATCAGCTCTTACATTTAAATCTATGTACGATAAAATATCCTGTGAACCTTCTGACAAATTATTGAATACGTCCTTCACTTTGGCCACTAATTCTTCAATATTTGAAATAGCCTCCGTGGATTGTTCTGATAATTTTTTCACTTCTTGTGCGACAATAATAAATCCTTTTCCGTGCTCTCCAGCTCTTGCTGCTTCAATTGATGCATTAAGGGCCAGTAAATTTGTTTCAGAAGCGATTTCCCTTATTGTATCAGAAATAACTTTGATTTCTTCTACTATCTTTCCAGCTTCAATTGCCTTTAATATTTTGACCTGCTTCTCGCTATAAGTCTGGTTCGCTTTTTGAATTGAGTTCATAACTGTATTTTTCATGTTAGTTGCTCTCATTTCCATTTGATTGGATGATTCCATTGAAGCATCTAAATGTAATGAAAGAGATTCTTTTATGTCGCTGATTTGCTTTATTGAATCATTTGCCTTTTTTGTATCATTTGATAAGTCCAATGCGTCCTCTGAAAGCAAAGATGATGTAGTATAAATATTATTAATACTTTCAGAAGAATTTCTTGCGGATTCGAGTACTTCAAAACTTGATGATTTTATAAAAAAGGATTTTTTTTCAATCTCTACAACGAAAGATTTTATATTGGCAGAGGCATTATCTAAAGCATTTCCCAATCGGCTCATATCATCATGCCCACTAAAATTTAGCTGTACCGACAAATCACCTACCCCCAGTTTTTCTGTATAATCTATAATTTTTTTCAATCTTTTTAAAACTAGCCTGTCATAAATAAATACTATTATTATAATCGATATAATTACACTTAGCCCCGAAGAAACATGTAGACCTACTTCAACATCCATAGCCTCAGTTTTTATTCCTAAAGCTCTAAAAAAAGGGGATCCTTTTATTAAAGAAGAATTAATGAATTGTCCTATATTGGTACTTATAAATTGAACTAAGACAACTGCAAACACTAATTTAAATTTAATTGAATTTATCGTGTAATTTAAAATTCTATTTCTTAACTTCATCTTTTTCTCCATTCAAATAACTCTTTTTCTACCTGCTTAACTAGTTGGTTTTATTTGTTTATTTTTTTCTAATTAACATAATTATTACTAATATTATCGCACAAATGACAGCTACTACTGTTATAATAATTTTTTTCATCACATAACCTCCATTGAATATATTAATTTTTAAGATAATTATTTCATATAACAGAGACCATAGAAGCTCCTGCTCCTGCAAATCTGTAGATTTTGGTCCCTGATTCTTCCAAAATTTTTAAAATTCCTCTAAAGTATCTCGTAACGGACAAAGCCGATTTTAGTATTCAGATACCTCTTCCGTTCTATCCTTAATTAGTTTTATTTTTCCAAAGAACGGAACCATTAATGGTTCTGATGAGTAAAAACCTTTTAAAAATCCGAGGAAGCTACAAAATGGAATGAAAAATATAATAAAACTTATGAACATTACAACAAGAAAGTACGGTATATATTGCCATAAATTGTAAACATTAAAATGATTAAAAAACCATTCAATTCCCTCTATATTAATCATCCCATAATAAAAAGCTGCACTAGCACCTACAATTGCAATTCCGGATATAAGAGTGGAAAGCAGTGTAATCCAGACCCCCTGATTGACACAGGTACGCGAAAGCTTAGATCTTCCATCAAATAATAATGGTAGCCAAAAAAATGCAGGTAAGTAAGCCATAGTACAGTAGATGGGCAGATGATTTATTAAGCTATTCCCCTTTCGTTCTTTGTTTACAGATTTTACCTCATAATGATATTGATAGCCTTTTTCGTTTTCCGTTCTGACTGATTGCCCACAGTAAGAACAAAATGCCGCATTTTCTTTTAATCTAATTCCACAATGTGAACAATATTGCATCTTTATACTATCTCCTTTCAAAATTAATTTTATGTAGTTATCATACAAATGTAATATTTATAAAATTCTCGATAATTATTAAAATAATATTAAATTAAAGTAGAAATCCCTACTCCAATGTCCGGAAAAAGAAAAGAATATACTAAATCAATGAGAAACATAATACTTAATCCTATACAAAGATATTTTCTAATCTTTGTCGGAAAGTATAATAACAGCTTATCAAATAAAGGCTTAACAACAAACACAGCTATACTACCTACTACAGCAAAAAAAATTAAATATTTTATACAAATACGCCCCTGTAGATTAAAAGGCTGATTACTATAATCCCACCAGCGTGCGTGGAAAATGGTCTCTAACAGCCAAGATGTTATATATTCTAAAAGACCACTTGACACAATACTTCCAGCAATGAAATAAAACGGTTTATGACCAATCGATTTTTTTAATATCACCATCAATATACCCCCACAACCATAAATCGGTAACCATGGTCCATGCAGTATACCGCGATTTACCAAAATTCCATTGTTAATCCAGATGAATACTACTTCCCATAACCATCCAATAATACAGGCTAAAAAAAAGAATAGTAAAGTCAATTGCAGTTCTTCACTTTTTAGCCGATCGTTAATATAAAAAATATTCTTGTGATTATTTACTTTTAAATGATACATTTTAATACCCATATCTTCCTTTAATCTATCCTTTTACATCTGCAGATTTATGGGTATAGTAACGGTAAATAAAGTGCCTTTTCCTGGTGTACTGTCTACCGTTATATTACCTCCTACCATATCTATAACTCTTTTAACCATAGAAAGCCCCAGACCATTGCCCTCCTGCGAATGAGACGTTTCACCCTGATAAAATTTTTCAAAAGCACGCCTTATCGTCTCTTTATTCATGCCGCATCCAGTATCACCAACCGTTACCACAGCATCTAATTTTTCCTTTTTTATAGTAATATTAATAGTTCCATGTTCCGGTGTAAATTTGATTGCATTGGAAATTAGATTATTCCATATAATTTCAAGCAGGGATTCATATTGATAAATCTGAAAATCCGCAATCCCGTCTCCATCCATTTCAATATCTTTTGTCTCCCAACTATTTTCTACACTTAAAATACAGCCCCTGAGCTGTTCCCCCAAGGTGTAATGTTTAGCTTCTGAAAAAATCTTCTGATTTTCTAATCGATTTAGTTGAAGTATATTCGTAACCAGCGTCGATAATTTCGAAGATGCGGTTATAATTGTATTTGCATACTCTGTCCGTTGTAAAGGGGTCAGCTTTTCATCTTTAATAGCAAACGCATAATTCTGTATTACAGAAAGAGGTGATTTTAATTCATGTGAAACATTGGCAATGAAATCTGTTTTAAGTGTCTCTATACTAGCCAATTCTTCTGCCATTTTGTTAAAGTCTTCCAGGAGTAATGTTAGTTCATCCTCCTTGCCATCTGTACGCATAGGCTCAATACGGGTAGTGAAATCCCCTGCAGCAATTTTTCTAGTTGCCTCGCCAATTCTGTTAATGGGTCTCTCAAAAAAATATCTTCGTATAATAATCAAAGTAAAATAACTAATAATACTTGTTACTGCAAGATTCATTAGCATAGCCAACATAAAGTAAATTGAATTATAACCATACCAGTACTTATTAAAATACCCATTTAAAACGGTATCGTGAAAAGTGCTGGTAATCAGGATAAAGGCAAAAATTGCACCATACTCTTTGGCACTTAAGTATGTATTGTATCTCTTTCTCATCTTATTTTCCATCTTCTTACTCTCTGCTCTTTAATATTGCCTTATAGCCAAATCCTCTGACTGTAACAATTTCAAAATCAGCACTCTGAGAAAATTTCTCCCTGAGCTTTGTTACGTAAACATCTACTGACCGTAGACCGGATTCACTATCCATGCCCCAGAACTCATCTATCAACTGTGAACGGGTAAACGCCTGCTTGGGATAAGACAATAATTTAAATAAAATCCCAAATTCCCTTACAGAAAGAGGAATATCTTCTCCGTTTAAGTTAGCAGACAACTCATTGGCATCTAATACCATGTCTCCAATAACCATTTTCTTCTGTTCTTCGATATTAGCTCTCCTGACCAGGGCTCCTACCCGAAGCAGCATCTCCTCTAAGTCCACTGGTTTTACCATATAATCGTCAATGCCTATTCGGAAACCTTTCTGCTTAGAAACAATATCATCTCTGGCACTGATAAAGAGAATAGGAATTCTCTTATTTATGTTCCGAACCATCTCTGCCAATTCGAAACCATCTAAACCCGGCATCATAATATCTGATATAATGATGTCAATCAGACTAGATGCCAAAGTATTCAGTGCATCTGTTCCATCTTTGCTTCTATAGGTAAAGTAGCCATTAGAATTCAAATATTCACAAATGATCTGATTTTGTTTTAAATCGTCCTCCACAACAAGGATATTTATCATATCAATCTCTCCATTCTATTTAATATATAAATTTGTTTAATTTGTTAAAAAATGATATTTCAAACTACATATTTCTTAATCATGAATAATCTGTATTTTTCCAACTAGGGGTAAAATGTGTGGTTGCCCTCCATATTTTACTGACTTAAATCCCATAATGCAATTAATCAACAAAAAAATCATAAATGCAAGTATCGAGGAATAAAGAATCGTATAAATGCCATTCCAAAATACAAAAAGCAGATTTCTAAAACCACTCTCAATAAAGGTATTTCTATTAAATGCTATCCCAATATCGCTAATAATCGACATACTTCCACAGGCTATAAAAGATAAAATCAGCATCCACAATCCTTGATTTGCACAGGTTCGGGCACGCTTATCTTCTGAACCTACCAGTATGGGAACCCAGAACAAAGTTCCAAGATATGCAACACCCATTACAATACTTCGCTTATCCTTAGTATGAGTGATTTTTGCTTCTTCATAGACCTTCTGCCCACACTTAGGACAAAATTTATCATCCTCTGTAAGTTCATAACCACATTTCTCACAAAATTTCATAGCAATTCCTCCGTTTAAATGTTTAATTATAGGTATTACTATACAAACCATCTATTTCATTTACTCTTTTATTTTGTTAACCTAATGTTAAAGTTACATTATTTACTTTAAAAATGACATCATTCTAATCAGATTGAAGTAAAAGTCTCCCAAAGGACTTTCTTCCAATCTGAATCTCCACTATAGTTGCAAATATGAAATAAAAAGAGATTCAATAGTTTCTTTGATTTACTGGATACTTTTCCATGTAATAATTATTCATTATTGAAGTAGAATAGCCGGAAAGTATATTTGATTTATTAGAAAAAGATTTGAAAGAAAGAGGCGTTCATAATGACCAGAAGAAATATATCAAATATAATTAATTTACTGCGCTTATGACGGTGTTTATATCCAAGAAACTAATATTTCGCTAATTTCTAGTCACGCATGTGGTTTCTCCATTAATGCAAATGTACTGGCCTGTCTATAGATTGATTATAAAAACAGGGTTGGAGCATAAGCTTCTTCAACCCTATCTTTACTCATGCTAGGTCCAGAACCACATTCCTATTAGTTTAAAATGCTCTCATTCTCCCATTGACTATAGTAATTTATTATAAATAAAACTTATGCTCTTGAATAACAGCCTTCTTGCGACTCGACCATTATACCGTCAGGGCCACGGAAGTATGCGTATTTAAACCCGGCAAAAATACCACTTTTAATCCCAAGGCATCGCGAAACAAACGCAATCATTCCTCAATGTCGCTTACAATGATTCCAGCCTGAAATAACCCCTGCACGTTAAAATTTTCCATGATAATTCCACATAGATATTTGTATTTCTGTCATTATTGCAAATGGGTAACATCCCCAAGAAAACTACTCATTAAATTTAAGCTGATCAATCCAAACCTGAATAATAAAACATAATAAATATGCATTGATTATGTTTTATTAATTTGATAATATACAATTAAGATAAAAATAACAATCATCACTTTTCTTAATAATGAAATATAATAAACATTATCTTTAAATATGTTTTATAGATTTTAAGGAAATAAAATAATGGAGTAACTATGGCAAACGATGCAAGAATAAGATATACAAAAATGAGAATTCAAAATGCTTTTATTAAGTTGCTAGATGAAATCCCATTAAATAAAATAACTGTCAAAGAAGTATGTAAAATTGCTCAAATTAATAGAGCTACTTTTTATAGATACTATAAAGATCCCTATGATTGGATTGAACAAATGGAAAACACTTTTTTAAGTAATGCCAGAAACATTATCGTTAATATTAACCATACTAATAATTATGATATTTTCACGCAGTTTTTAGAAAAAATGAGAGATAGAAAAGAACTGCTTCATGTTTTGCGTGTAAAGTATGGTGATAAAGCATTTTATGAAAATTTTCTTTCTTCTTGCATGAAAGAAATAATTGAAAAGAGCGAGAATGAAAATTTATTTACTAACGATGAGCACCCAAGATGGAAAGAACATTTTTTAACCTATGGATGTCATTTAAAAATTGTGGATTTTGAATTGCAAGTGCAGTCATTTCTGTTTCTATCAAACCAGGATATATAGAATTGACACGAATTTTCATAGGTCCAAAAGACTTACCCAGTAGGCGAGCAAGACTCTTAATAGCTCCCTTTTTTGCAGTATAAGCTATAGGACCTGCAGCTTTAATAGCAGCTGTGGAACAAATATTAATGATAGATCCTCCCCCCATTTTTTTTCATTTTCCGGATATGCATACTTAATGATATAAAATAAAAATGAACATAAAAAGAGCCCCGAATCACAATTTCCTGGTTCGAGGCTCACATTCATCATTTCCAAAACAAATAGGACAAGGGACAAGTCCCTTGTGGGTATAGGTTAATAATGTGTAGTCCACAATCTCTTCTAAATATGTTTTCTTATCTACCGCATACATTTTATATTGTTCAAACAAGATGTCCTGAATGATATAGGAATAAATTGCACTCCAGAATTGGTTTGTCATCATAAAAAAATCCATAGAACGTATTTCTTTTTTAATGACTCTTTACTCTAAAGCCTTCATTGTCTGTTCTGTGAGAATCTTCATATGTCTGCCAAATTTTTCAGTATAGGATTCTGCAAAAATATTTTTCTCCCTGAGCGAAATCATAATATCATAAAATCTTAACATATCTTCTGTTATTTTAAATGTTACTTTTTGTTCTTCACCTGATTGCAACTCAATGTCATCTATTTGGCTTCGACATTTTCTTCTGGAAAAATAACTTTATAAATTGGGAAATAAATAACCATCTGAACCCCCCCATTAATCACTGTAATAAGTATATTATAGACTGCTGGAATACCGATATACTCCTTTAAAAATGGTTGATAAAAAGTCTGCAACCCACTGCATACCATAAAAATAAGAACAAAGGCTATCACGTACCACATAATCTGATAGGTAATATTGCCATGACTCTTAAATGCTACATTTCTCTGTAATGGAAAGTTAACGCACTGTGCCACAAAAAGGGTTGTACCATAAGCCGCAAAGTAAGCCAAACCTCCATCTATCATTGAAAAATTAAAAATATATTTACCTGAATGTAAGATAGGAATCAAATAACAATTTATGTTTTCCCAATCAGTAACCTTTGAAAAAAATGATGGCATAAATGTTAGCATGAAATATTGAAGTAAGGTTACCAACAATGAAATCAAGTAAAACTTCACAAACTGCTCAATTATCTTAGATGCTTTCGGATACCCAAATGAAAATTTCTTCCACCAATTGGTAATAGCACCTTTTATTCCTGTCTCCATTACTTTTTGCTGTGTAATGTTTGAATCTTTGTTTTGTGCTTCTTCCATGAAAATCTCCTTATTCAACAGTTACAACTGTTTGAGCTGAATAACTGCCATCTGTTGCCGTAAGTATAATGCACTCACCCGTTGCTTTAATGATGGCAAGTGCTTCACCGAAATAGGTATCTGTATGATTGTTTAAATACCCCTCCAAGTTGAAGGGACATCCGTTACCAAGTGCCAGAAGCTGCCCACCTTGGACATTTACTTTGATATCACCACGTTCTAACGGTTTCACTATGCCATTTTCATCTGTATACTGCAAACGGATATAGGCCAGTCCTCCTTCCTTTACCGATTCCTTTTCAGGCAAGGCCCGAAGTTCTGTCTTCTTAGAAGCCGTAATCAGTTCACTTGATCCAATTTTTTCATATTGTCTATTATAGGCAATTACTGTAATCTTTCCTGATTTGTATGTAGTATTAAACATGGTACGGCAATTTTTAATACGCTTTCTTCCAATTTGTTTGCCATTGATATAGAGTGCAACAGCATAACTATCCGAATATACTTCCACAATAGCAGAATTACCATCACATCCATTCCACGACCAACTTTCCATTGCATTTGTCATTTTCCATGCGGATGGTGAATGTTTATCCTTTGTATGGTTGACTGGGCGAACGGCAATTACCGGTCTATCCATCAATCCAAAAGCTGTCTTAGTATAGGCGGCTTCACCAAGTGGTTTACCTGTTAAATCGATTCTACCTGATCCAGCCGAAATCCAACCTACACCATGGTCAAAGTCAGGAGCATAATCCTCATATTCCCATGAACCAATACCAATTTCTCCAAGGTAATCCATACCTGCCCATACAAAATCTCCAACTATTCTAGGCTCTTTCTTTGCAAGTTCATAAAATTGGGCTGCATCTTTGCAAAAAGTTTCGCTTCCAAGAATCAGACGGTGTGGATATTTCTTAAGGTCATGCTTATATCTAAGAATGCCGTAGTTATATCCTGCAATATCCATGTTGGCAAATGCATCTTTCGTCTTCCAATCACATGGTGGGATTGACGCCCCTAATTTCATAAAATCATCACCAAGAAGTCCTGCTAGATTATTGAAAAATTCGCTCCCAACTGCTTTTTTCTTTTCTAAGTTTCCGTTTTCCCTATCACTAATATCCTTTTTTGCTTTCTTTTCTGCATTGGCCAATTCTGACTTGGCCTTTTTATCACTGTATACTCCAAAGCCAATTGAGCTTAAAAAGTTAAAGAAGATATTGACACCACAAGTAACCGGACGAGAATTATCTAGACTATGAAGATATTCTGTCATTTCACCTGTCAGTTTAATTCCGCGTTCCTGAGCGGTCTCTGAAACTTCATTTCCCGTTGAATACATAATTACACATGGATGATTAAAATCCTTATCAACCATATCTTTAAGATCTTGTTGCCACCATTCTGAAAAATGATCTACATAATCGTATTCAGTTTTATGAATATACCAGCAGTCAACGAATTCATCCATCATCATGACACCTAGCTTATCACAGGCATCAAGTAGAGCTTTAGAGCAAGGATTGTGTGCAGATCTTACAGCATTATAGCCGTTTTCTTTTAAAATACTAATTCTTCGCTCTTCTGCATCTGCGTATGTAGCAGCACCAAGAAGCCCATTATCATGATGAATACATGCACCGCGGATGATGATGCGTTCTCCATTTATCTTAATGCCGTCGTCACCCCATGTCAATGTGCGGATACCAAAAGAATCCGCACATTCATCCGTGCCGAATGTGACCTTATAAGTATATAAGTTTGGATGCTCAGGACTCCAAAGCTTTGCATCCATAATTTTCGTTTTTAAAATTACATTACCGTTGGAAATACCATTTAAAACAGCGACTTCTTTTTCACCCTCCCAAATAGCTATTTGCACTTCTCCCTCGCCTACTGTGTCAACGGAAACCTGAATTTCTGCAGGATCGATTGAAAGTGTTTGAATCCTAACGCCATTTATACGGATACGTTTCTTATCGGAAATCCACATAGTAACAGAGCGATAAATTCCTGCACCTGAATACCAGCGGCTATTAGGCTGCTCTGCATTATGTGCAATGACTTCAATCTTGTTTGTTTCTCCATACTTTAGTATACCACCAACTTCTGCATAGAAATTAGTATATCCATAAGGACGAGCTGCGACTTTTTCACCGTTAATGTACACTTCTGCGTTGCGGTAGACACCTTCAAATTCAAAGATAACTGTCTTTTTCACATAGTCAGAAGGTACTTCAAATGTCTTTGTATAGAGATAATCGTATCCCTCAAACCAGCAAATATTAATACCGCCAAGCGCATCTTTCGTTCGATTTTCGTACAACATGGCATCGTGTGGGATAGTGACATGCGTTCCTTCTCCTTCTTCATTAAGATGCTTACATGTCCAGTTATTATTAAATATGATTGCTTTCATTAATGTCCTCTTTTTCTATATATCGTCTACTTATTGCTTGATTTACATCTGTATTTTATAACAGTCGAAGCAAAAAGCTTCGACTGTTATAATTTATAGCTATTTCATTTATTTTATTAACTTTGACTGTTCCATAAAACAAGAAACAATAGCTGCTAATGTACCTATTAGGAAAATTACACCAAACACGATTACCGCATTGGGATTTCCACCAATAAAATTAACACCGTTCATAATGTCCGAGAGCGTCGGAAGTCCTAAATAAAAATGCCATGACATTGCCACACCAAAACATATGGAAGGTAGCAGTGGAGTAAACTTATAATTTTTCAAAATAACAAGTCCTTCACCCACTACTCCAATTAAAATGAGAATAAATGTCACCATTGAAAATGTTCTATCTGCATGATCCGTGATAATAAAAAGAATATCGCCTATCAACATCAAACAGGAAGCTATAAGACCAATCCTGAAACCAACTGTTCTATTATTAAAAAATCTCATCTTAATTATCCTCCTTTCGGCGCTTAATATAACCAGTAAAGATAAACATTGTTGCAGCTCCTATCATAGCCACACCGAAAACTCCAATAATTGCATACAAAGCAGGTTGCCACCAAGGAGTGAACTCTACAATATCTGAATCTTGTGTAAGACCATTAATCAGATTAGAATGTACCATTGCGTAATAGAATCGTTTATTGGATTCCCTTAGGCTTTGTAGTACATAACCGTCCTTAGTAGCAAGAAGATACTTCTTAACTTCACTTGCTCGACCTGTATCAGCATTAAATGTATCTGTGCCAGCAACTAGACTGGAAATCGTAGGAACATCAGTTTCACCCTTAGCAGAGTCAGTAATCGTTACCCCTTTAAAACCCCATTCATTTCTTAGTACCTGCGTAAGCGATGCTTGATCCTGATACATCTGAAGACCACCAACACTACTGAATGAAAGCATAGTACCCAGTGCACCACCTTTTGTGAAAGCTCCCTCAAAACCTTTAAGAGGTCCCTGTCGGTAAGCTTGTTCTGTCATAAACATGGATAGATCCGTTCTGTTCGTTTCCTGATCATTTGCACAAAAATGCTTGATAGCAACATTTACACCCTTCGCTTGCATTGCCTCTGCCTGAACAGCACTCATGGTATATGACATAATACTATCCTCAGAATAATATTCAAAATTTCTTCCGCTAAATGGCGTACGATGCAAATTAGCACCAGGTGACCATAACTGAGTTGTACCATTGAATAGACAATCTTCTGCAATAAATCCGCCTCGTTCTGCTACTAAATCCTTATTCCAGGTGGACGCTGCAACGACTTCGTTTACATGCATCGTAGGAGCAGATTGACTACCATATTTATAATTGGACTGAGCACCATCAGGTCCATCTGTATTTGTATTTGCTGGTTTTCCAATTGTAGCAACGGCTGGCTGACCAAAGTTTTCTCCAACAATGGAGCTTAAATCACTAATTGTCAACTGATTAAGGAATTGATTCCATGTATTATCGTCATCAAATGGCACATCCCTCATATCAATAAGTTTCAGTGTAACATCTGCGCCTTGTATAAAGTTTGTGTAAGCAGGTGCATCAGCAGGTTCTTCATAGGTATCCCCCTCAAGAACTTTTGTCATGTTGTCTGTGGTTGAAATATCCGTATAAGAAATAGGATAAGTATTCCAGTCGTCACGATTCAAATATGTCACGCTATCTGGCAGATAATAATTAAGATCAATATTATCAAATTGATTGGAAACAATCTCATCCGTAAACTGTGATTTAGCATAAGTTGTGTTATCTGTAGCATCCAATGTTATAGAGGATGTCTTCGTTACATCGCCATCTGCTACTGTACCATCAGCATTGACAAGCTTTCCTTCAACCTTTGCTCCGTCTTTTGTAGCAAGCACATTATTTAGTGCATCATGACTGTCATTACCAATTGCAAAATAGTAATCGCCTGAATCAAAAACATAACATCCCTTTTTTGACTCATCAACGCCATTTGTAGCATTGTTATCATAGGTTGCAAATAGATAATCATCCACCGTTACGGTCACTTCTTCAGACTCACTCGCACCAAGTGCGTTTGTCTTTTCAAAACCTATCATCTGAATTGCAGATTTCTGAGCCTGCCCAGACTGATAGGGAAGCTGTGCATATAACTGAACAACTGATTTGGATTTTCCAGTATAACTAGAATTCTCTGGATACCCCTCGTTTGTAACCTTAACAACAGCAGTAATGGTATGGTTTGTTCTGTCCCAGTTAACGTTTTCTAACTCCTGGGTAAAATTAGCATAAGACATTCCATAACCAAAAGGATAAACCATTTCAGTCGCATAATCCCATCCAGCATCTTCACCAGCATAAACACCTGCCATGCTATCGGCATTGTTAATACCAAGGACAAGATCTTGATATCTTGTTTCATAGTATTTATAACCAGTATAGATATTTTCCGCTTCAACAATATAGTTCTTGGAGTCATTTGCATAGGTAAATGAACCAGCGTTTCTAACAGCGGGAGCAGACAAGGAATTTTGTGCATAAGTATCTACAAAATGTCCAGAAGGTTCAGCCTTTCCAGTCAGTATATCTGCTACGCCCTCAAAGCCCTTTAGTCCTGGACCTCCAATCCAAAGTGCAGCATTCACGCCGTATTCTTCTTCATCAATCCAACCAAGTTCCATCGCATAGGCACTATTGATAAGAACTATTGTTTTGGAGAACTTACCACTGTCTTTTATCATTTTTAATAAATCTTTTTCTGAATCGTGCAAAGCCAGATAGGAAATCCCATCTCTATCTGAGGTTGCAATATCCTTGCCTTCACCACCATCACGTGAAAACATAACAATAGCAACATCATTATAATCACTTGAATATGAATTCTGCAACTCTGTTGTATAAAAATCTTGATCAACTTCACCGACGAACCAATCTGGAGCTGCTTTTGTTCTTGTAACTGAACTATTCGCGTAAGCATCATACAATGTATCATTGATTGCAAATCCTACTGATTCTAGTGCACTGTATAGACCAACCTGTCTGTCAGGGTTCGAACTAGGACCTCCCGAATTACCTCTATAAACGGGATCTGCTACAGCACGTCCAAATAATGTAACACGCCGCTCAGAAGAAGCCAATGGCAAGACGGCATTTTCATTCTTTAATAGAACCGTGCCTTCCTCCATTGTCTGTACATCATGTATATCCGAAGCTTGAAGCATAGCTGTCAGACCATCATCTGATAGATCATAATCGCTTTTATAATATGCAGTATCACCCTCAGCCTCTAGCACCGGTGGAGCAATATGTAAAAAAACATTTACCTGACCACTCCAGCTAAGCAACAGATTGGTCATAAATATGGACAAAGAAAGTAGAACGGCCAAAACGGCAGTCATACCACGCCATATATTAGTGTTATTTCTCATCATTTTTCCTCCTATAAAAATCTAACTTATTTTGCTGCAGTAATCACTGAATAATCAAATGAAGAATTAATTGTATCTACAATTACAGTTGCTTCTGGGAATGCATTTGCTGCAAGGTATTCTTCTGCTGTCAAAGAACCGCCATCTGTGCCTACAGATGTGCCCATAACATCTGTCCATGCATTTGTATTTAAGTAGCCAATCGCAGTATCACTAGTTGCAAATGAAATATTAGCAATAATAGAGGTAGGTGCTGATAATGTCAAAGTGTTAAGACCTTCCTCCTCTTGTGAAGTGAAAGTACCATAGTATTTCGTTACATTAGAGCCTCTAGGAACCTCATCATGAGTACCATCATCATTAAACGCCAAAGTTCCAGAGAACGTCGTACTAGTATTTGTCAAACAATAGGTATTGTCAGCGTAAGTCTCGATTGTTTCTACAGAGAATGTTGCCTGTTTATATGTGTAATCAGGATATGCACTCATAAATCCCACGTCTTCAGTCGATTCATAGAAACCATTTAATTCGTTTGTAGGTGTTTTACTGCAAGCAGCCAAGCTGAATGTTAATGCCAAAGTTAAAGCAACTACTTGTACCATTTTTACCATTTTCTTTTTCATTTTTACTTTCTCCTTTAAAATGTTTTTGTTAAAATATCAGTATCTTAACTTCCAAATACTTCTTTTGTAATATTATAGGAATATCGTTTTGTTATCAATACAATTTGCCTAAACTTAAATTTTTTTAGCTTAACCTTAAATTGTACAATTCTGAAAAACGATATTCAAATTAAATATATCTTCATCCAGTTTGACTGATAACTCCCCTCCATACTTCTCTACCAGATACTTCATACTTTTCATTCCAAATCCATGATAGTCTATATCTTCATCCGTCGTTACTGGTAGACCGTCTTCAAATATCATATTACCTTGGTAATAATTTTCAAAATGTATGGATATAAGTCCTATGGTATCCTTAACAATCAAAGTGATGATTCGTTTTTCTTTGTCTTTCAAATTACGAGTAGAATTAATGGAATTTTCCAATGCATTCCCAAAAAGTGAAAAGATATCTGCTTCTTTCATAAAGCTCAGTTTTTCTCCATCTATCATACATGTAAATTCAATATCTTCTCGCTCACATTGCAATCTCTTCTCCGCTATTACTATATCCAACACCTGATTTCCCGTCATTGGTATATCATAGATGGATATCGCCTTTTTCAATTCTTCGATTTCTGACTCGTCAATTCTATTTGAAAAATGATTCAATTGATGTTTCAAATCATGACATTTAATATTAATCAGGCGAATATTTGCCTGTGATATAGAAAACTGATCTTTTTCCTTTTGCAACAGTGACTCAATGATATTTAGTTCATCTTGTAATACACTTGTTCGAAAGTTATACAGCAAAAAGTACATAGTAAAAATACAACACATAATATCTAATAGTGCACAAATCATAAAAATTTGAGTTTGTGCATTTTCTTGACAAATTCTAAATATAATTGAAAAAACTGTAGCATATAAATTCACAAAAATACATAATACAACGATAATCTTATTATTAAAATATTTTTCATCCTGTTTTTCGAATTTTTTAATAAAAAGCAAATATGACAAAGCATACAAAATGCTCTCGATTAGAATATATAGTATCAAATATATGATGTAATTTTTATTAATATTGTAAATATATTTCGTTATACCTAACCCTTCCATAATTATTTCATTAATTTCATAATACAAATGCTGAATTGCATAAACTCCAGTCACACAAAAAATACCAGTAAGTATTGAAATCTTATAACAAAAAATCATACCCGCTACTACTGCAAAAAATAAAACTATATAGCGAGATATCGTAAATAGTATACTTGTCATCCAATCGTCCGTATAATAACGCAAGAATATACTCGCTATAATTAAACATATAGTTATAAGAAAAAGAACCCTTAAGGTAAAATATTTCCGTCTCTGAAAACAAGTGGCAAATAAAATACTTAATACAAATAATTCAATAATAAAACGAAATTCAAAAATATTTTCCAGAATTTTAATAATCATATGTTTTTTCCCGCCCCCAGCCAATCAGCTAATTGTTTCATAAACATTTTCTTTCTTGGATGACTGATTAACAGTTCCTCTCCATTCGTCATTGTAATTATATAACCTTGAACACGGGAAATATATTGAGGATTAATCAAATAGCAGGAATTACATCTTAGAAAGCTGCAAACTTGTAATTGCTTTTCTAAATCTGATAACGATCCATAACCATCTACCACACTATCAAAAAGATGATATTGTACCTTATGTCCTGATACCTCAATATAAACTAACTGTCTGGAAGATAAATATACTATTCCTCCTTTACGCGATACCACAATATTAAATCCCGCATTGGAAGATATTTTAGCTAATGCTTTTTTAAATTTCATAGAAAAAGTGGCATATCCAACAGGTTTTAAAATAAAATCAAGAGCATCTACTTCATAACCTTTAACAGCATACTTTGCCATATTCGTTACGAAAATCAAAATGACTACATTATCCAGTTCCCTTAGTTTTACAGCCGCTTCCATCCCATTAATCTGTGGCATCATAATATCCATAAAAATAATGTCATACACATGCCTATAATTCTCTAACAAATTAATTGCATTTTTAAATCGTTCAATTTGAAATGTTTCTTTATTTGTTTTTCCATATTCGCTAATATATTCTTCCAGAATGTTTGCTTCTCTATCATCATCCTCTACAATAGCAATGTTTAGCATAACGACTCCTCCTATTTCAATTATGTAAATTAGTATAGCAATAAAATTTGCTGACTACAAGCTACTATTCCCTTTGACCCGTGTTGCCGTAACTTCCTGTCTATTGGTTTCTACTCAATAATACTTACCCTTGTATTCTAACGTATCTTTATAAAGAGCTGGAACTGCGTATCTTTCTACATTAGATTCAGACATTTTCCCAATACATGAATATAAGCCGAATCTCCAGTGCAATAGATTGAAGTGAAATATCTTTATCAGCAGCAAACCAAAGATATGTTTTAATAACCGTCAAACGCTGATTGCGTGTTCCTTGTTTATTTCCAGATGCTTTGAGATATTTCTGTTGTCCCTAAGGTAATACCGGAAAATAGTAAGTGCATCACGATAAGACTTTACCGTTGCAAGGCTACGCATCATATGAACTTTCATATATAATTCGAAAAATTCAAAGGTCATGGAAAAAAATAGCTTTTTTTCTTTATTTTTCATAGGTATGCACCTCCGGTATTAATTGATCAGACTAAAAACTATGCTCAATGCCAATGACTACTGGTTGATATTTTCCTACGTTACTTATTTCGTACACATTCTGTACCTACCTTTCTGCCCTCAGGGCGATTTGTTTTATAAATAAAAGGATACGAAAAAAATCACCCGACCCACATTGACTGTGAACTGAGTGATTTATGAATTATTTTTATAAAATATACATTATTACGCATTAATCTTTCTATTCAAGAAGTTAGATGCCTTTTTAATACTCAAATGTATTCCTATAATTACAATGAAAATTTCTAATCTACCTAAAAGCATTCCTATCATTTCAACTATAAGTGTCAGGCTATTCGTTGTTGGTCCTGTCAATCCAATGGAAAGACCTACCGTACCGAGAGAAGATGCAAATTCAAACATTGCATCGCTCAGTGAACAAGATGCTGTCAACGTTATTAGTTACATTTAGCTCTGTCTTTAAATACAAGACTTTTCTCCTTTGACACGTCTGCCTTCTTTGCTGTCAGGCTTTCGGTCGTCATCGCAAGATCAGCAATATTGCGGATATCATGCCTTGATAGAAATAAGTATTGTTCCTGTAACTTATGCATCTTCCAAATATCATCCTTGTACTTCCATGCCTGACTATATGGTCTCTTCTTAAGCTGACCTATGCGATAGAGCTTTGTTAAATATCGTTTCTGCAATCTAGACATTTTAGCTCGTTTGAATCGTTTAATCTTATACGTAACAATTCTAGGCTGCTCACCCTTTCGTAACGGTCTATAATCAGATAAAGATTCACTAAAGACTCTTTCTCTTATCCGTTCTTCCGTATAATCTTCTCCTAATGACTTACACCTTTTAAATGTAGATTTGCGAAAATTAATTTCCCATATCACAAGTTTTTTTGCTATTTATTTTCTCCATATCAAAAAAGAAGGCTATGATAAAGTGCAAACTTAGTTGCAAATTATCATAGCCTTTGTTATTGTTTGATGGTAACTCATT
>JBGUEQ010000011.1:0-99118 GCA_041821265.1 Lachnotalea sp.
ATCAAAGAAATCCAGTAATTCATTTTTGGTAGATGACGAGCCTTCTGAAACAAGGAATGATATAAGCTTGTCGGGTGGAAGTTTCTTATTTCGAATCAAATCTTTTTCTGGATGAAGAGTAAATTGCGAAATATTTGATGAAACTTGACAAACTGCAGATTGAAATAGTGTTTTGATTTTTTGATGAAACATGTGTATAGGTACCTCCTTGAATTAAAATGAAATATATTTCCTAATTCAAGGGCCGCTCTCGCAACCTCTTATAAATAATCGGTAGCAAGAGCGGCCGCACATTTCAACTGATGTGTCAACTACTATTTTGAAATTTTACAAAAATATGGTTAGACCCCCATTATTGGAAATCTAACCATATGCTTATGAAAGTTAACTAAATGACATTGATGGTAAAACTGTAACGTAATTATTATAGAAATGAAATTTTTCAAAATAATAAAAATAAATTCTTTTCAAAATAAGATTGACAAATAATTCTAAATTTTATATAATATTAAATGCTTGGTAAAAAAGTTTCAAGCAATAAAATATAAATTAACTAGCGAAAGAAGTTGAAAATGCTAGTAAATAAGCAGTTGTGGCGGAATTGGCATACGCGCTAGACTAAGGATCTAGTCTGGGATAACTGGGTACGGGTTCAAGTCCCGTCAACTGCATTCGGATATGAGGTCTTGTGAATCATTTACAAGACTTTTATGTTTTAGAAAATTATATATGAGCACAAGTGGCGGAATTGGCAGACGCGCAGGCTTCAGGTGCCTGTGGTAGCAATATCGTGTGGGTTCGAGTCCCATCTTGTGCAGTAAAAAAATATAAAAGAGAGTATAGCGATATGCGCTCTTTTTTATTTTATAAGAAAGTTCTGAACTTCACTGTAAGCAGACCCTGATGGAAATAGAGTTGAAATAACACAATAGTATATAATAGAGGTGCAAAATGAAAATAAGAGAACATATTGAAAAGAATCCAATCATATTTGATGGAGCAATGGGAACTTACTATGGTGAGCAATTTGATGGAAAATGTGAGCTTGCTAATTTAACTAATAGAGAAAGAATCTTAGATATTCATAAGCAGTATATAGATGCTGGTTGTATGGCGATTAAAACGAATACGTTTGCGGCTAATCAGGTAAGCTTAGAGGCTGATTTAGAGACAGTAAAACAAGTTGTTGTACAAGCAATCAATATAGCAAAAGAAGCAGTGTCAGACAGAGACGTAGCAATATTTGGTGATATGGGTCCAATTCCGTATATAGGAGAAAGTTCTCTTGATGAATATAAGACAATCATTGATATATTTATGGATCATGGTATTGAGAATTTTTTATTCGAGACATTTGGAAGTGATGAATATCTAGCAGAACTTTCTAAGTATATGAAGCAGAGAAATGAGAATAGTTTTATTATCGCACAGTTTGCTGTTACGCCTGATGGATTTACCAGAATGGGATTATCAGGGAAAAATATAGTTAAAAGAGTATTGGATATAGCAGAAATTGATGCGGTGGGCTTTAACTGTGTATCGGGTGCTCACCATTTGTACGAATATATTAAGCAGTTTGAACAAATACAAAAATATATATCAATTATGCCAAATGCAGGATTTCCAACCGTTAGAAATAATAGGACAATTTTTGAAAATAGTTCCGACTATTTTGCTGAAACCTTATATAAAACAGCGCTGTTAGGTGTTAACATTCTAGGTGGATGTTGTGGTACTACGCCAGAATATATTAGAAAAACAGTTGAAATAATGCAAGGTTTTAAAAAGCCTAAGCTGATTGAATATAGAAAAAAAGAAGTGCAAGAAAATGTTACAGCTGTAAAAGAAAATAGTTTAATGAAAAAAATGAATGCTGGCAAGAAGATTATTGCGGTAGAATTAGATCCACCAGTAAAGGCTGAAATAGCATCCTTTATGGAGGGCGCTAAAAGATTAAAGTACAATGGAGTAGATGCGATTACAATTGCAGATTGTCCACTTGCAAGAGCGAGAGTAGACAGTAGTCTACTAGCCTGTAAGTTGAAAAGAGAATTGGATATCACACCAATTCCACACATGACCTGCCGAGATAGAAATATTAATGCAACAAAAGCATTGTTACTTGGACTTAATATTGAGGGGGTAGAAAATGTACTGGTAGTAACAGGCGACCCTGTGCCATCGCCACTGCGTGATGAAATTAAAACAATGTTTAGTTTTAATTCGGCAATTTTAGCCAATCATATCAAAGAATTAAACGAAACGGTTTTTTCGTCACCATTTGGTATTTGTGCGGCATTGAATGTCAATGCTAAGAATTTTGATAGTCAGTTGAAACATGCGCAAAAGAAAATTGACAATGGAGTTACTATGTTTTTGACCCAACCAATATTAACGGATACCGCAATTGAGAATTTGAAAAGGGCAAAAGAAATTTTGCCAGCGAAAATTTTAGGTGGAATTATACCAGTAGTAAGTTATAGGAATGCCTGTTTTATGAATAATGAAATATCAGGAATTGATGTTTCACAAGAGATTATTGATATGTATGAAGATAAGACAAGGGAAGAAGCAAGCGAGCTTGCAGTGAAAATTTCTCTAAACATCGCGGCTAAGATTGGCGATTATGTAGATGGGTACTACATTATCACACCATTTAATCGTGTTGATATTATTGAAAAAATAATACAGGAAATCACTCGATTAAATAATATAATTTAATAGTTAATATAAATATCTGCACCTAATTGTTTTAACTGATTAGGTGCAATTATTATGTAAGCACCCTTTTCTTTTCTTAGATAGTTTTTATCACAAAAGTCTTTTATAGTTCTTAAAAGGTGACGATAACTTGTCCCAAGTAGTTCGGAAAGAGAAGTTAGATTTTCTGAAAACACATTATTTTCTGAAACTGTTATGATATAAGCAGCAAGGCGTTCTTCAAGTGGATACAGAAGGTTATGTGAATTGAATTGCCCAGTAATATCTAGTTTCTTGGATAGATGGCTACATGCGGCACGAAGAAATTTTCTATCATCATATAATCGATCGTGACACGTAGCAAGTGGTAAGACAAGGCAGTAAACATCACTAATCGCTTGAACGTTTGTTTTAATATGCAAATTATTAACAAATTCGGCATCTCCAATAATTTCAAAACAATTATAAAAGGTATGAAGGTAATGTTTACCATTCGACAATAATGAGTAAACTTTCGCTTTCCCAGAGACAAAAAAGCTAATATAAGTTAATGGTTCACCATATTCATAAATATGCTCACCCTTTCTATAAAGGATAAGTTCGAGGGGATATTCCTCATAGTTAGTTAAAACTTGATCAATAGGATTTTCTTTTATAATTTTATTAAATAATATTTTATTATGAATTACTTCCATTGCTATTTCCCTTCATGATTATTATTTATTAACTATTCAGTACCTAGGGTGCACGAGGTGCATCGCATAGAGGTAACTATGAAGGTACTGAATAGTTACATTATTTATATAATAGGAAAGTTCTACGAACGTCCCTATTATATAAAAAGGCACTACGTGCCAAAATGCGCACCTCGTGGATAGGAAGTTTATTGCTACGCAATCCACTCGGGCGCGAGAGTGTCTGCAAGCATACACTTTGTTCTATAGTGACATATGTCATCTGTTGTTGCAAGAAAAAGTTTTATAATAAATCTAATAAAGTGAAGGAGAGCGAAAATGACAGTATTTTTATCTATATTAAGTGGAGCGTTACTTTCTATCATGATTGCGATGAATAGTGACTTATCGTCAACCATGGGGGTGTATTATTCCGTTGCATTGATTCATTTGATTGGTTTAATCTTAATTATTATCATTCTGAAGATAAAGCAAATAAGTATGAAATACCATAAGAATATACCGTGGTATTGGTATAGTGGAGGAGCGATTGGTATACTTACGACCGTATTTCAAAATTTGACAGTGTCGAATATGGGGGTATCAAAAACCCTTGCACTAGCATTACTTGGGCAAAGCGTAGTATCCATAATTATTGAGAAGTATGGTTGGTTTGAAACACCTAAAAAAGTAGTAAATAGAAAGCATTTTATTGGAATAGGATTCATATTATGCGGAATCTTGGTTATGTTCATCTATTAACGGTTAAAAGAATGATAGAAGAATCGGGTTGGACTGCCAATTTGTGTGAAAAAAGTAAATAGTAGGAGGAAATCATGTATCTAATATTAGCAATTTTATCAGGAGTCACAATTGTTGTTAGTAGGATGACGAATGCAAAGTTAGGGAAAGAATTATCCGTTTATCAAAGTACTTTCTTTAATTATATTATAGGATTTATTGGGTCGTTAATTGTGCTAGCTTTAATGGGAGGAAGATTTGCATTTGAACCATCCATATCGGTTACGGGCATACGATATTATGCGATGTTTTTTGGGGGAGTGATTGGAGTTGCGGTTATTAGTATTTCAAATATTATAACACCCAAAATATCGGCTTTTTCTTTAACCATAATTATATTTGTAAGTCAGTTGTTTTCAGGAATTATTATTGATTATTTCTTGTATGGCGAGTTTTCAATGGGTAAAGTAATTGGCGGAGTTTTAGTGTTAGTCGGTTTATTTTATAATACAAAATCATAATCTTGAAAATATTGTTATTGTAATATATAATAGTGTGAATATACGTTATACGTAGGAGGAAATGAGAAAACAATGAATATAAGTATGTTAGTAGGACCACTCGTAGGTGGAGTAATCGGATATTGTACCAATTATATAGCAGTAAAGATGCTATTTAGACCATTAAGACCAATCAAAATAGGTAATTACACCCTACCGTTTACACCCGGAATCATACCAAAGGGAAAGAAACGCTTAGGCAAGGCAATCGGTGTAGCGGTGGGCACAACACTGTTAACAGATGAATCATTAAAAGCAGCACTTCTTTCGGATGAAATGAAAGCAAAAGTGAAAAGTGATGTTCAGTTATTTTGGGATAAGCAGAACCAAAATGAAGTTACGATTAAAGAAAAGGCATTGCAGTATGTCGAACAAGAGCAATATGATGCGACAATAGAAAGTGCTGAAAATGCGATTACGGATAAAATAGTTGAGAAGCTAAGTGAAATGAATATTGGAGAAATTATTGCAAGAGAAGGAATCAAAGCAATTAAACAAAAAATAAGTAGTTCATTTTTTGGAATGATGGTAAATGATTCCTTAATTGAATCAATGTCAGCACCAATCGTAGATGCAATTAATAACTATATAGACGAAAATGGACAGGCTATTATATATGGTAAGGTAAGTGACCAGTGCGAAGAAATTTCAAATTCACCAATCAAGTATGTAGTGAAATTAACAGAAAATATGGATATCAATCAGATCACTATGAAATGCTACGAAAGTTTTGTGGAAAACGAACTTGGGAAAGTAGTTGCGAAAATTGATATTGCATCAATTATTGAAAGTAAAGTAAATGAAATGGACGTATTAGAGCTTGAAGAGTTAATTATGTCAGTTATGAAGAAAGAGTTAAGAGCTGTGGTTAATTTAGGAGCAGTCATTGGGTTTACACTTGGAATTATAAATATATTCTTCTAAACATATGTTGAAACTTATGTCCAGCTAGGAATTTTCCTAGCTGGAATTCTTATTTCTACCTCCGTTTCAACATTTTGCGTACTTCGATAAGTAAGGCCGATTTCAGAGTCATAAAATAACTGTAACCGTTTATGTGTATTTGAAATGCCAATATTACTACCAGTAGTACTTGCACGAGAGCCTGTTAAAATGGATTCCAATTTATCGTTGGCAATTCCAACACCATCATCGGAAATAATAAATACAATAGTATTATCTTCTAACCAACCCATAATTACAATATTACCTTCTTTGGATTCTTTGGCAAATATTCCGTGTTGAATGCTGTTTTCGACAATTGGTTGAAATACAAGTTTTGGTATTTCATAATCAAGAAGTTCATCAGGAACATCAACGAGAAAGTGTATTTTATTTTGAAACCGCATGTTTTGTAGTTCCACATAGAGCGAAACATGTTCCAACTCTTCCTTTACTGATACCGTAATATTTCCTTTGTTTAAGGTAAGTTTATAAAATTTAGATAACGCTTGAACTGCAGAGGAAACCTCTTCACTTTGCCCTTTTTTAGAAAGCCAATTTATCATATCTAATGTGTTATAGAGAAAATGAGGATTAATCTGAGCTTGTAGAGCCTTAAATTCAGCAAGTCTCAAATCATTGGAAGCTTTTGCTTGTTTTTTTAATAGGTTATTCATTTCATCAGTCATGTAGTTATAGGTTTCTATCAAATTGCCAATTTCGTCTTGACCTGGGTAAATGGATAATTGTTTTGGGTTACTGATACGTATCAAATTCATCTGGTTTATAACAGATTTAATTCGTTTTACAATTGAATTTGATAAAAGGAGTGCAATACAAAAAGCAAAACCTAAGAAAATCATATAAGTTCCAACTAACTGATATACTAGATCTCTAGTCCGAAACAGCGCATTATTCGTAGGTATAACAGAAATCATATACCAGTCAGTATTTGGGATTTCGTTACATTCTGCATATACTTTTTCACCGCCTAAATTCATGGTTATAAATTTATTGACGTGAGCAAACTTTTTTTGTATTGTTTCATAATTTAAGATGTATTTTCCGGAAAGAGACGAATTTGATGTCGATACAATTGCATTTCTCTCATTCACTACATAGGTCGAGCTATCACTAATAGATAGATCTTTACCAAGAATAAAATCAATATTGCTTTTAGAAAAATAAATAGCAACATAAGCAGCAGTAGAAGTCGGATCATTGGTATAAGTCATTTTTCTTATAATAGCTAATTCACCATAATTATTATATTCCGTTGGAGATAAATAAAGTTTAGGACAAACTAAATAGTTTTTGTCTGTACTTGAGAAAATTCCATGCCAATACGAGCCTCTCGTCTCTGCGATAGGTTGAAAGATATTATAAGTGGAGTAATTTGTATTAGTATAAAGTGACTTAAAATCATCCTTCAAATATATTTTGACATCTGTAATAACAAATCCATCAATTAAAGAGTTAATGGAACTTAAAAAGGTAGTAGTATTTTCTTGGAAGTCTTCGTCACTATCAAAAGAAACATTGTAAGATGCTTTTGAAAGAATATTTGAGAAGTAAGCATCATTAATAATAGAATTAGATGCATAGTTCACCTGTGCAATCGAGTTTTCTATATAATCCGCAGTTTGTTTGGAAAGATTTTGTTCAGATACGACGGTATTAGATAAAAGAATATCAGAAAGCTGATGTAATAAAATAAAAGCGATTAGTATAGTAGGAGCAAGTATTAAGATTAAATGTGAAATAATAAACTTGGACTGCAACTTCATGTCCTGCGTATAAAATAAAATGATTTTTTTTATAAATTTAATCATGTGTAAAATCGCTCCTTATATCAATAGTTAGTAGAGTTAATTGATTATATATTACCTTCAAGATATTGTTCTCTGAATTCGGAAGGTGAAAAACCAACAAGTTTTTTAAAGCTTTTCCCGAAATAATTACCATCATTATAGCCTACTTTTGAAGAAATATCGGTTATTTTATATCTTGAGTCCATTAATAGTTTTTTTGCTTTTTCAATACGATATTCGGTTAAATATTGGTTTAGTGTTTTGTTGGTTTCAGTTTTAAATACAGTGCATACATAAGAAGAAGACAAGAATACATGATCACTAATATCTTTAATGGATAGACCCTCATTGTGATAGTTCTGGCTAATGTATTCTTTTATCATAAACACAGTGGAATTATCTCGGTTTACATCTTCAAAAGATTGAAAAAACGTATTTATTTTATCTTCAAGAGTAGAATGAAGTTCAAATATGGTTGAACTTTTGGATACATGGCCAAGGATGCTCTCGGTACTATCCGTAGAGATTGAAATGTGAAAATTGTTGGCAGATTCAGTTAGCTCTAAAAATAATTTATAATAAACATCTTTTACATGATTTACTAATATTGATCTATTGTTAATTAAAATTTCTTTTAGGTGATCTAGAAGTTTCGTTACTTTATTTTTATTTCTTTGAAGAAGAGCTTCTGAAAAATCAGAAATCATTTCACAAGGAATTGAAACGGTATTATATTTATTTTCAGTCCCTTGAAAGAGTATGCTGTTAAAAGGATAAAAGAAGGAACTGTGCATTTGTACAATTGCCAAGTTATAAGACTCATAGATTTTATGAATTGAATTCACAGATTTACCAATACTAATATAATGTGAACAGTAATTGCTAATGGAAGTAGAAAATTTTTTAGATAGTTTAACAAGGCTATTTTGATCTAATTTTACATGCGAAAACAAATGACAAATAATATATTCTTCTTGTTTTACTCCGTAGATATAGTCTAGATCATAGTCATTTAAAGTGGATTCTAAGCTTGCAATAATATTGGAAATATCGACATCTAAAATACGAGCGCTATTGTCAATTATTTTAATAATAAGAGTAGTATAAGAAACTGTATTTTTTGGTGAAAATCCCAATGACGAAAAGGTATCCACATAGCTAATATCACTACTATGATTAGAATAAATAATACTGAGTGCAAATTTTGATAGAGCATCGTGTTTACTGTTGTCTACAGATTGCTTGTTTAATATAAGTAATTTATGATTTGCAATTGCTTCTTTTACAGAGTCTTCAATTTCAGATGGATTAATAGGTTTTTCAACATAACTAATCGCTTTGAGTTTGATAGCAGCTTTTAAGTAAGATTTGTCTGAATAACCACTCATAAATATGATGGAACATTCAGGTGAAATTTCTCTTATTCTATGAGCCATTTCGATTCCATCCATACGAGGCATGCGTACATCGCTTAAAATTATTTCAGGGGATTGTTGTTTTGCAAGTTCAAATCCATTTAAACCATCATCTGCCTGATAGATTGAATCAATTCCCAGGCTCTTCCAATTTATACTGTGAATCAGTCCATCTCTTGTAAGTTCTTCATCATCTATGATTAAAAGTTTCATAATAGGCGCTCCTTTTGGCAGTTTGCTGTATTTATTGTACCAAATTATAAAATAAATGCAAGATAGATACAAGACTAATCTAAGAAAATTACCCAGTATCAGAAAAATTTACGATAAACAGTAAGAAATATGTGTGATATTATAAGGATAAGACAAAAACAACAAAAGTTGTTGTGAATAAAATAATTGATGCTTAGTGAATAAGCGAGTGAAGGAGGAAGAAGAATGTCGGAGTGTGTTCTAGAGCTAAAAGGAATTACTAAGATATTCCCTGGTGTAAAAGCACTAGACAATGTGCATTTTCAATTGAAACCAGGTGAGATACATGCGCTAATGGGGGAAAATGGTGCAGGTAAATCAACATTTATAAAAGTTATTACAGGTGTTCATAAAGCTGAAGAAGGTGAAATGTATATAGATGGTAAACCGGTACAGTTTAAAGGACCTAAAGATGCACAGGCGGCAGGAATCGCAGCCATATATCAACATGTGACATCTTATCCACAGTTATCCGTTACAGAGAATATTTTTATGGGACACGAAAAAGTTAAGAATGGTAGGATTCAATGGAAAGCAATGAACCAGGAAGCGGATTTATTACTGGAACAATTGAATTCAGATTTTAAATCTACTGATGAGATGGGAACACTTAGTGTTGCACAGCAGCAGATGGTTGAAATTGCCAAGGCGTTATCCATGGATGCAAGAATCATAATCATGGACGAACCAACCGCTTCACTTACGAAGAGAGAATCAGAAGAATTATATAAAATAGCAGAAAAACTTAGAGATAATGGAGCTTCCATTATATTTATTTCTCATAGATTTGAAGATATGTATCGATTAGCAAGCAGAGTTACTGTATTTCGTGATTCTAAATACATTGGTTGTTATGATGTAGATGGTATTACAAATGATGATTTAATAACAGCAATGGTTGGAAGAGAAATAAATGATTTATTTCCTAAACCAGAAGTTAAAATCGGAGAAGAAGTACTAAAGGTAGAACAGTTAAGCCGTACAGGGTATTTTAAAGATATTTCTTTTAATGTGAAAAAAGGTGAAATACTTGGGCTCACGGGCTTGGTAGGAGCTGGAAGAACAGAAGTTGTTCAGGCTATATTTGGTATTGATTCATATGATTCAGGTAAAATATACATGAATGGAAAACAAGTATATATTCATAAACCATTAGACGCGATGCAATTAGGAATTGGATTACTTCCAGAAGACAGGCAACATCAAGGTTTAATTCTTGATTGGGGAATTGGAAGAAATATAACATTACCAATTATAAGCGAATTAGGAAAATACTCGTTGACTAACGAAAAAAATGAAAGAGCTAAAGCAAAAGAATTAGCAGAACGAGTAGATACCAAAGCAGTTACACTATTTGATAAAGCAAGTTCATTATCAGGCGGAAATCAACAAAAAATTGTTGTGGCAAAGTTATTAGCAGCAGATTTAAAGGTAATTATTCTTGATGAACCAACAAAAGGTGTCGATGTTGGGGCGAAAGCAGCTATTTATGAAATAATGGGAGATCTTGCAAAACAAGGGTATGCGATTATAATGATTTCCTCAGAAATGCCAGAAATATTAGGAATGAGTGATAGAATCGTAGTTATGTGTGATGGCAGAGTAACCGGTGAATTGAAACGAGGCGAAGCAACTCAAGAAGAAATTCTCGAAAAGGCTATGGCTAAGACACAGAAGACAACATAAGAGTGGAGTGAGGTGAAAGACGAGATGGAGAAAAAGAGTTTCGACATAAAAAAATTAACCAGCTCACGTGAAGCGAGTTTGGCAACGGTATTGATTATACTTTGTGCATTAATAGCATTTAGAAACAATACGTTTATAACACCCAAGAATTTAAATAATATGTTTGTAAATTACGCAATTTATATGATTTTGGCACTTGGTATGATGTGTGTACTTGTAATCGGAGAGATTGATATTTCAATTGGTTCCACAATTGCACTCTCGGGTATGTCAGGGGCATTGGTGCTAAGAGATCATCAAGGAACTCCTACGATTGTCGTATTTTTAATAGCAATTTTGGTAGGAACCTTATGTGGCGTTGTGATTGGATTAGTCATAGCAAAAGGAAAAGTAATATCAATTATAGCAACACTTGGTTTTATGAATATATTTAGAGGCGCAACTTATTTGTTAGCAAAAAATCAATGGGTAGCTGCATATCAGGTGACAGAGAGCTTCAAGGGATTTGCTACAGGTAAATATTTAACATTTGGCTTGATGAATAACATGATAGTTGTTGCAATTGTGTGTTACATCGTTTTCTTTTACTTCTTGAAATACACAAGAACAGGTAGAAAAGTATATGCAGTAGGTTCTAATGCAGAAGCAGCAGAAGTTAGTGGAATTAATATAGACAGTGTGCGAGTTATGATATTTGGAATAATGGGAATGCTGTGCGGTCTGTCAGGAGCCTTATGGGTGTCTACTTATGCATCGGCTCAAGGAGATATGGCATCAGGTATAGAGATGGATATTATTGCAGCTTGTGTAATTGGAGGAGTTAGTTTGACGGGTGGCAGAGGTAGTGTACTTGGAGTACTATTAGGAGCTCTTACTATTGCAGTTCTAGGAAATGGACTTCCGTTAATTGGAGTATCACAGTTTTGGCTAGATGCAATTAAAGGATTAATTATTATAGTAGCAGTAATATTAAATGTAGTTTTACAAAGATCAAAGGACAAACAGAACCTTAAGAGGAGGGAAATCTAATCATGGCGAAACAAAAAAGAGTAATTATTGCGGAGCAGGAATTTTCATGGAAGAAATTTTTCCTCAAATGGGAATGGTTTTTATTAGTAATATTTATTGGTGTAAACATTTTGAATATTGTTGTATCACCAATCGATAAAGGTACTGGAATGCCAATTTACATGAGCTTATCAGGGTTGTTTAATGCAACATTATCATTTTTGGAAAAAGCCTTTATCGCTTTGCCAATGGCTTATATTTTAGTTTTGGGCGATATTGATATTTCTGTAGGATCCACAGTAGCATTATCAGCAGTTGTAATGGCTGAGTCTTATAATAAATTAGGATTGCCGATGGGAGTTGCTGTTATTATTTGCCTTTTGGTTGGAACACTTTGTGGTTTCATCAATGGAATTATATTAACAAAGTTTACAGAACTTGCACCAATGATTGTAACGTTGGGTACACAGATATTGTTTAGAGGAATTGCCACAATTATATTAAAAGATCAAGCATCACAGGGACTTACAAGCGTAAATTGGTTTAGTCAATTATATTGGGGTAAATTAGGGCCTATACCTTATATATTTATAATATTTATGGTTTGTGCTATAGCATTTGGTTTTGTATTGCATAAGACTACGTTTGGTAGAAGAGTATTTGCAATTGGAAGTAATCGAATAGCTGCCGAATACGCAGGAATTCAAGTTCAAAAGATTAGATGCATTGTATTTACAATTACGGGTACCTTTTCAGCAGTAACAGCTATTTTCTTAGCATCATGTATGGGAAGTGCAAGACCAAATATAGCCTCGGGATATGAGCTGGATGCGATTTCTATGGTCGTGCTCGGTGGTATTTCAACAGCAGGAGGCAAAGGAAACTTTGTAGGAGCTATTCTAGCAATATTTATAATTGGATTTTTAAGATATGGATTAGGTCTTATCAACGTATCTTCACAAGTTATGTTAGTGATTATAGGTGGTTTGTTAATATGTGCAGTTTTGCTTCCGAATTTAAATATTAAAAATATTTTAAAAAAGAAAATTGCATAAATATCTATTTTTAACAAATACTGAAATTATAAAATGTGGTACTAACAGCATTGCTGTTTGTATATAACCCAAATATGGGAAAACTAAATTCTTAGGGAGGAACAAAGAATGAAGAAAAAATTACTCAGCGTACTTATTTGCGCTACCATGGTTTCGTCTATGCTAGTTGGTTGTGGTGGAAACACAGCAACAACAGAGCCAGCTACGGATTCAACAACTACGACTACTGAAACCACAGATTCAACAGCTGACTCAGCAGCAACCACGGATACTACAACTGATGCAGCATCTACAGATGCAATTGGAAGTTATGCGATTATTGTAAAGAGCGCAGGTAATCCTTACAATGCAAAAGAGGCTTCAGGTTTCAAACAAGTTATCGAGGAACAAGGTGGAACATGTATTGTTAAAGAGCCTGAATCAGCTACAGCTGAAGCTCAAATTGCAATGATTAATGAATTAGTTGCACAGCAGGTAGATGCGATTGCAATTGCAGCTAATGATGCAGATGCATTACAGCCAGCATTAACTGCCGCTAAGAGTGCAGGTATTGCAATTTCTTCACTTGATTCACCAACAAACGCAGCTAGCCGTTCAGTTCATGTAAATCAGGCGGGTACTCAGATTATTGGTCAAACATTAGTTGATGCAGTAGCAGATATTACTGGTGGTTCAGGACAGTTTGCTATACTTTCAGCTACAAGCCAGGCATCGAATCAGAATGCATGGATTGAAGCAATGAAAACTGTAATGACAGATAGTAAATATGCAGATCTTGAATTAGTTGATGTTGTATATGGCGATGATGAATATCAAAAATCAGTTGACCAGACACAAGCTTTATTATCTAACTACCCAGATCTAAAATGCATCTGTGCTCCTACTACAGTAGGTATTATGGCAGCAGCTAAAGTGCTTCAAGATCAGGGCGTTGCTGATAAAATCAAATTAACAGGTCTTGGACTTCCTTCAGAAATGGCTGATTACATTGGCGATGATGATGCTCATGCTTGTCCTTATATGTACTTATGGAATCCAATCGATATCGGAAGATTATCTGCTTATACTTCAATCGCTTTAGCAAAAGGTGAAATCACTGGAGCAGCAGGAGAGAAATATACAGCTGGCGATATGGGAGAATATGAAATCGTTACTTCGGCAGACACGGGAACAGAAGTTATCCTAGGACCTCCATTTAAATTTGATCCAAGTAATATTGCAGAATGGAAGACTGTATATTAATAAAAGTTTATTATAGACAAAGTCTATCAAGATTCCTGCGGTGATAAACCGCAGGAATTTGTTTTGTTGTGCGCCCAGCATGGGCGAAATCTTGTGGGTTAAAGTCCCTAGCACGTCCTAGTAGTGGAAAGTGCATAGCCTAAGACAAGGGTGTCCATCGTGAGGTGGAATCTGAAGGAAGTCTGTGGGTACAATACACAGAGGGCAGAGGATACTGGAAAAAGCGAAGGCTCATATGTAATGTATGAGATAAGGATTCAAGATTTGTCCTAATCGAAAGATGGCAGACTTCCAGTGCGTATTTAATTACATGAAGGAATTGGTGTTTATGAACAAAACTAAGTTCAACGACACGATTAGTGAGGACGGTACGGATATTGAAAGTGAAATGGAACCAGATTAACTGGGAACAAGCAGATTTGTATATTAATAGACTCCAAATCAGGATTGTAAGGGCAACATTAGAAGAAAAGTGGCGATTAGTCAAAAGTGCAATGAGTATGGAATATAGGGCATTGAAGCTAAGACAAACCATAATAGGTTGGGGTGAATATTTTAATTTAGCAGATATGAAAAGTGTTCTCAAGTATTTAGATGAGTGGTTACGCAGAAGACTAAGACTTTGCTATTGGAAACAATGGAAAAAGATAAAAACCAAGCACGATAACCTAGTTAAACTAGGTATAAATAATTACAAAGCTTGGGAGTATGCAAATACAAGAAAAGGCTATTGGAGAATTTGCGCAAGCCCAATTTTGAGTAAGTCACTTACAAATCAATATCTTAAAGAACAAAAATTTATAACATTAAGCGAAAGATATTTACGGTAAAGTTAATTCTATTGAACCGCCGTGTACCGAACGGTACGCACGGTGGTGTGAGAGGTCGGTAGGTAAACTAATTACCTACCTCCTACTCGATTAAAAGGCACTACGTGCCATTTTCAAGTGACAAATTATACAAAATGCATCATTTATGTGCATAATCAATTGTAGCTAAAAATTTATAAAAAATAGATGCAAATATTGAATAAAATAGTAGGTTGTTTTATACTATTAAAGATAAGAAAAGATTTCAGATGTTATAAGCGAAAGCTTAAATTAAGGAGGATATTAAAATGATTAAAGGATTTAAAATGAAACTAAATGAGGGTCAGGAACAAGAATATGAATATCGTCATAATCAGTTATGGCCAGAGATGATAGAAATGATACATGAATATGGTGGAAAAAATTATACTATATTTTTAGATAAAGAAACATTAACATTATTTGGATATATTGAGATTGAAGACGAAGAGCGTTGGAGTAAAGGTGCTGATACTGCTATCAATAGAAAATGGTGGGATTATATGGCAGATATCATGGAAACAAATCCAGATAATAGCCCCGTTGCGGTAGATTTACCAATGGTATTTCACCTTGACTAACGGTAGGAATAAAGAATAATATCAACCAATTGAAGCAGCGTATATCAATCATTATTTTGGTGAGTAATTCAGATTACTTGATATCGCTGCTTTATACTGTTTATTTAAAATAGTAACAATTAAATCTATTAATTAAGAAAAATGTTTAAAATTAGTTGATATCATCAGCATCAACGCCGATGTCAAGGGTGTTAAGGGTACGACGTTTTCGACGTTCTACCTCTGACTGTGAGAGAATAAAATCTTTGATTACCTTCGGATTTTTAATATGTATCAATGACAAGGTTGGATCAGTTATGTCACCAGTTCTACAAATTATGGTTCCAAGATGAAAAATCTTCTCAATAAGACTGCGATTTAAGGTGACATCTTGAATTTTGTACATGTAGCAATCATTCTGAGTTGATTTTAATAACCCAGCGTCGATTGTAATTACGTCATCCTTAATTGTATACTTTGTAAATGTAAAAGGAAGACCACAAAATAAAATTCTCTTTTTTTCTATAAATTCCATATTTACCTCCAGATTTTGATATCAAGTAGCTGTTAGCATACTTGAATATTATTGTATTCAGTATAGCAGAAAATAGGATAATTAATAATAAATATTTTAGTAAATTATAGAAGAGCTAGATTGAGTTTTACGCTCACAAAAAACACTCCACGGTGCAATGGTTGAATAGCATCATTCGACCTATTTAATTTAAATAACTATTGAAAAAGTAAAAATTAATGTGTTATAACTTAACTATAATAAGAAAAACCGTTGAGAAAGAATAGTAGATTAAGGATGACATTTCAGAGAGTCGCAGGTGGTGGAATGCGATATGTAGTTTCTAATTGAATGGGCTTTCGAGGGCAACCTGAAATAATAGTAGGCGTTGACAGGATGATGCACCTGTTACAAAGGCATAGCATATGTTAGTATGTGAATAAAGTGGACAGTAGTCAATTTGAGTGGTACCGCGGGAATATATTCGTCTCAAGCAATTATAGCTTGAGGCGGTTTTTTAATGCAATTTTGTCAAATCAGAAGAAGTAAGTAACTAAATAACATGGGTTACACAAAGAAAATTGGTATATTATTAGTAATGTAAAAGGTAATAAAAGAGTAAATGTTAATAAGAAATATGGGTGTGTGAAAAAAACATTCACAACTATCGATATGAATGTGCGAATACCGCACAAATGGGGGGGGATATGAGAATATTTAAAAGAGTAACCGCATTAGTTTTAACAGTATCGATGATAGTAACAATGATGAGTGGATGTGGAAGCAGTAAAAAATCTACAACAGAAGAAAACGTAACAACAGATATACAGGCTAAAGATACAGATTCATATACCATCGGAATTGGACAGTTTGCACAGCATGCTTCCTTAGATAATTGTAGAGAAGGATTTATAGAAGGATTAAAAGAAGCTGAAATTGAAGAAGGTAAGAATCTTACAATCATTATAGATAATGCAAATGCTGATACAGGAACAGCAGATCAAATTACAGATAATTATGTATCTAAAAAAGTTGATTTAATTTGTGCTATTGCAACACCCATGGCACAAAGTGCATATGGTGCAACATTAGATACAGATATACCAGTTGTTTATACTGCAATTACAGATCCAGTTCTCTTTTGTTATCTCGAATATTCCATCGTTTTATAAAACTCGGCAACCTCTTTTCATTCCATTTTAATGTATTCAATACCCTTATTCCATGATTTCTGATAATAAACAGTTCATTCAAGCCGCTTTCCCTGCGTAAAAACCTCTGTAGCATCTGTGAGTTCTACAATCATATCCTTTACAAGTTTATTGATAAACACCTTATGGATAATTGGATCGCCTTTTTCCGTCTTACTAAGTGACACTTCTATGTAATCATAGCCATCTGATGTCCGCTTGACACAGCCCTTTCTGATAGACAATACCTCGTTGATACGAAGCCATGTCTAGCGCTGAATGATAATTAATGATTATCTTTAGCACCTCAATAGTAGGTATAAAATTCTCTGCGTAGTGTTCTACGTAAATAGAACCTTCTTCAAGCTGTTTTTCAAGGTTTGCCAAGTGCTGTTTATGTGCTTCCAAATACTCAGGCGTAGTGATATAACGACTGCAAGCATATAATTTCTGCCTTTTTAATAGTCTATCGCAGATATCTGTTCCAAGAGTGCGTCTAAACTGATGGCTTGTAAGATTGTAATATTCGCCATTTATATCCATGATATTGTTATCTTTAATAAATTTACGGAACCATGACTGTATAAATGTATTTTTTCCTACAATGCTAACTTTTCTTACATCTTTGCCGTTTGTACATTGATGTATCAATAATACTTCTCTATCTTTTTCCTCACATTCACTACGCAAATCATTAGTCAGTTCAATCAGCTTTTCAACTGCCTATACGCATTCACTTCTGACTGGCATGGGGGGGTGTTTTTCTGTACTTTATGCTTCATATATCTGTGTAACAACATCATATGGAATGAACTCAATCCTTAATTTACTGTTCACGCCTCTGTATTCATTACCTATAAAGATTTCTGTTTGTGGTACATCCTCCGGTCTGTGAAGCTGGCACCATCGGATTAGTGATTTCACTGTATCCAAAGATAATTTTTGTCCTTTTATAGATAATGGCTTATTTGTTTTATAAGAAATCATTGTATGAAGATAAGACACAAAGTTCTCGACATCTGTATTCGAAAGATTTCTCAATGACGTAATTTTCCTAAGGACAATGAAATCATTAAAACTATATAGGCAGGTAGTTACGTCATAATATAACGTAACTAATGCTTTATTTCCAACTCTGTAATTCTGCCAGATATAAACCTTTACAATATCCTTTATTTTATCACTTGCAATATAGGAAAAGTCAAATTTAAAATTCCCCCCATAATGATTCTTGCAACACTTGAATCCATTCCTGACTGAATAAGATTAGAACAGAATGTATGATGTAAATCATGGAAGTTGAAGTAGATTCCAATTTCATTCTGTACCTTTTTCAGTTTGTCATAAACAGCACTGTATGTAAGCTGTTTTCCCAACTGTTTCAACTGTTCTGATACAAAGATGTAATTATTCTCCGTATCTATCTGATTTCTTTCTTCAAAGATGAAATCATCCAATTCTGCAATCAATGACATGGGCACATATAAATTTCTTGTCGTACCTTTGGATTTAATCTGCTGAAAGACACCAACAGGCTTTGACATATCTGGAATAGGAACGGATTCAATCTCTAAATCAAGCACTTCCTGTATTCAGGCTCCTGTGAGATACAATATCTTATACAGAAGAATATCTCTACGTTTTATCAGCTTACTAAGGAATAGTTCCATGTCATCGTCTATAACAAGCCTTACTGCATAATCACTTTCGTTTACCTTGAAAATGGACTGTTTTGTTTTATTGTCAGTCTTTGCATGATGTAAGATGCTTTTGAACATGTTAAACGGTCTGTTTATCTCATGCATCAGTATAGGATTATCTATTTCCTGCATATTTGCTTCAAATTGATAGAACATATGGATTGTGCTTAATATGCGATTAATTGATAGTGAAATGTAAGAAAATATTTATTAAAAAGAAAAAATTGAGTGTTAATATAATAAATATAGACGATTTTGATGTCATTTTTGCTATTGCAAATAAAAATGGGATAACTTAAAAGGGTTTATTTGGTATGGTAAATTACCTGGGGAGTAGGAAGCATAAAATACTGAAAAATTTACAAGTAGATTACATTAATGTAGAAATTAAGTGTATTCACAGACTAGAGTTGCATTAGTTGATGATAATAAAATAGTGGAATACAATTCTAGGTTAATTATAAATTATACAAAAATAGCTACAATATAAATAATAACAAAATCAAACTAACCGTTATACAAAAAATTAAAAGGCAACACATATTAGTTTTTGATCCGGCAATCGGAAATATAAAGTATGATAAAAAATTTTTTTTAAATAAAGAGGTTTTACAATGTCAAAATAATAGTGTTAAGTGGACAGGTATATTTATTTTATTTATGGTAGATAAAGTTAGGATTAAAAATGAAAAGAGTAAATTATTTTCGATATACATAAAAAAATTTTATATCAAGAGAAGTTATCAATTATATAATTTCTATAATGGCTGTGTTTATTACGCTACTACAGATTTTGAATGCATGGTATTATAAAGAATTATTTGATAGAATAATGCCCTATGGTTTAAAAGAGATATTAAAAGAACTCTCTATAGAATTTATTGTTCTAGCTGGAATAACTGCAATTTTAAGTGTTGCCAGAATAAAATTAACATTATTAATGAGCAAGAGAATTGGTAAAAAAGTATTAAATAGATTTTATGATTATATTTTAAAATTACCTATAAGATTTTTTGATACGCATAGAGTTGGTGAACTAGAAGCTAGATTGAAAGATGCAAATGAAATTCAAGAATTTATCTCATCTGTTATAGTTACACTGTTTTCAGATATTATTATGATTGTAGCTGGTGGAATTATTGTTTTCAAAGTAAATAATAAAATCGCTGGCATAATACTAATAATGGGAAGCATATATATTATTTTAATGTTACTGTTTAATGCAACGTTAAAGAAATTAAACATAATATATATGAAAAAACATGCTCAAATTTCTTCATTTTGTATAGAGTCTTTTGAAGGAATTCAAACTATTAAAAACTATAACGCCTATAAAGTTTTTAGTAAAAAATCTGAAAATATTGTGGAAGAATATTTTGAGGCAGATATCCGAATTAATAGCATTCAAAATAATTTATATGCTTTGAAATTATTAGTGGAGTTGATAGGGTATATTGTATGTTTAGGTATTTGTGCATACGATGTTATTACAAATAAAATATCAGTTGGTCAAATGGTTGCTGTATTTGCTCTTATGCCATATTTTTGGAATCCTTTAAAACACATAGTCGATTTACAAGCGAATTATCAATCAATGAGTGCTTCTTTGAATAGGATTAACGAAATTTATGAATTACCTCAGGAAGAAAATATTGGTTATATTAAAAGTATAAATAATGATAATTTGCCAAATCTAAAAATAAACGACTTGGAATTTGCTTTTAACTCAAATAAAATATTAAAGAACATTTAATTTGAGATAAATAATCAACAATTTGTAGGCATAGTTGGAAAGAGTGGTAGTGGTAAAACCACTCTTGCAAAAATAATTGCAAGATTTTACGAGTGTCATAATAATCAAATAATATTGAATAATAAAGATATCAAAAGTTACAATTTAGAAACAATAAGAAATCAAATTATTTATTTAGATCAAAAAAAATTTTTGTTTAATGATACAATACTAAATAATCTAACATTAGGTGTTGAAAATATAAACAAAGAGGCAGTTATTAAAGCTGTGAAGATGACAAACATATTTGATGTAATTAATGGATTGGATAATAAATTTGACTTTGTCATTGAAGAAGGAGGCAAAAATCTTTCATTAGGTCAGTGCCAAAGAATATCAATTGCAAGATCCTTACTTAAGAATCCCTTAATAATTATATTTGATGAGGCAACTAGTAATATTGATGTAGAAACAGAAAAGATAATTTTTAATAATTTAAAGAATGAATATAAAAAAACTATGTGCATTTTTATTAGTCATAGACAGAATATTTTGGAGTACTGTGAAAAGTTATTTTTTTAGAAGATGGACAAGTAAAAAATATAGATGTAGATGAAAAAGTTGTTTAATAATTAAAGGGTAAGAGCGAGAGAATGTCATGAAAAAGGAAAATTTATTGGGATATTAGTATTGATTTTCTGTGTAAGTGTTATTATAGGTGTCGCAATATATGAGAGAGATAAGTTATCAAATGCCGCTGAAGAAGTTGCCTTGATTCCAAAACAAGCTACACTGTGGTTGAGTTAATAAAACAAATGGCAAAAGAATTTCATCAGACAATAGCAATCGTAACGCATAATGATGAAATTGCAAAAATGTCAGACCGCTGTATTCGAATCGAAGATGGAAAAGTTCTTGAGTAAGACAGAGAGGACGGTGGTATTCTAGCATTTAGCATTATATTTGTATTTGTATTTTCATTCTATGCAAGTACAAGAGCCATAAAAAAGCTGGAAGTATTTCAGTCCATTGAAGCAGTAAAATATCAGGAAACAAATAATTCAAAACGGCTAAAACACCGACAAATATGCAAAAGAAAGACAAAAAATGGATCAGAGATTTCCCACATGGCATGGCGAAATTTGATGCGGTCGAAAACAAAATTTGTGGTAACCTTGCTATCTCTGGCATTAGGCTGTGAGGTTGCACTTGGCGCCGTAGTATTGGCAAAAGGCACGGACAACATTCATAAGTTAGAACAAAATTACGATTTTGAAATTGGTATAGAAGAAGACACAGAAAACAAATATTTAGACGCAATAAAATTTGAAAATATTGAACAAGAGAATTTATTTGCGAAGGAGTACGTTGACGATATCGCCAAGATTGCAAATATTAGCAAAGAAAGTATAGAAATCAGTCAAGGGGGATATGGATTTATTGATACAGATTTAGAAGATGGATTTGCTCCAAGATTGAAAGCTCTAAAAGAGGCATCTAATTATAGTAATTATGTAACGATTCAAATTTTAAGTAAGGGTGCGCTTGAGAAGACTGAGACCTATGTGGCAGATAATGAAAACAGTATTGATATTGAGGCTATTAAAAATGGAACAGGGGCTATACTGATACACAAGAATGAACTTTCGGCTAGTTTGAAAGAAGAAGCAAAGATGGCATTGGGAAAGAGTCTTACTTTTCATCAAAGCTATGTAGATATGGCAGAGGAGAAAAATAGTACAAGTATTGCATGTGCCGGTTATCTTGATATTACAAAAAAAGTGTTTCCAGATTTAGATTGTACTTATAGTGGTGACGGTATCAATTATCTAGTAGTAAGTGAGGAAGCGTTTCAACGGCTTAGATTTAAGAAACAAATTTTTCATATTTCTTTCAATGTGAAGGATGCTAAAGAGGTAACAATAAAAGAACAGTTGATGCAATGGGTGGCGGAGATAAATAAAAAAAATGCCTCCATTTTTTATATCACAGCAAATTCAGATACTATTGCATCGGCACAAAATTATATTCAGGCAAGTCGGATTGTTATGGGGGCTTTGAAGATTAGTTACTCAGAAATTGTCTTATTTTAAATTTTACTATCCAATTGGTGCTATAGGTATTTTATGTTGTTGCTTAACGTTTATCTGTATATTGCTGCCAACGGTATATTTTAGAAAAATGGGGACAATGAGTATTCGGAAAGAATTATAATAAAGATTCTTTAATAAAAGCGATTTTGTTGTGATATTGATGTGAAATGATATAAAAACAATAGTTACTATTCAGCCTACGACTTTATAGCAACAGATTATGCACAGAAATATTGCTACACAGTATTTTACATATGGCTAAGAGGTGTTTTGTGTGACCTACGCTCACATAAAATACCTCTTGGTCACAATGGCTGTAACAAATATAAGTTACTGTTCACTCCGTTCACAGTAACTTATGATTTCTGCATGCAAATTCGCTACGCGAAGCAGAAATCATTTGTCGAATCATTTTCTTACGTAGCTTAACAGCTAGTGTTAAGCTACTGTGTGAACAGTAACAATATATTCAAATAAATGAATAAAAACTCAACTGCATCTTGACAACAAGATAATATACATGTTAGGATATAACTATAAAAAGAAAAAATCGATGATCAAAAAAAGTACTTATGGAAGGTACATCACAGAGAGCTGGGAATGGTGTGAACCAGTATGGATAACCGTAAGGAATGGTTTTGTTAGATGCAAGGTGAAAAGATTTCTGAGTAGCTGTAGCCGTGACTTCACGTTATAGAGGGATAATATCGAAACATAAGTTTCCGTATTGTTAATAAGTCAAGATATGAATTGGTGGCAGGTATATTTTCCGATTGGAGAGTGTATCTTTTTTGTATAATTTTATAGAATGAAGTTTGAATAATACTTTTCATTGTATAAGAAAATTATATAACCACATACTTTGAGAATATGGGTGGTACCACGTGAACAACGTCCCTGTTACTATAAATTATTATAGTAGCAGGGATTTTTTTCGCGAGTAGCGAGGAGAGCGAAAACATATTTGTATGTTTTCGTTCGACGAGCACCGCGAAAACCGACGGAATCAATTTATTTGTTTTATTGGATGTGAGTAAGGAAGACTAAAAAAGTAGAAAATAGAAAGTAATTATAGGAGGATATAAATTGAAACGTATATTGAGAGCATACAAGAAGACGGTAAGCATTGTAAATGAAACTGCAATTGGTTTATATGAAGGATTGGCTAAAGATAAAAAAGGATTTTTATTAGAAAGCTACGATAAGAATAATGGCAGATATACCTTTTTTGGTACAGAACCAGAAGAAATTATTACATCAAGAGGAAATAAATTAGTAATTAAGAAAAATGATGGCACGGAAAATGTAATAGAGGGAAATCCTGTAGAACAATTAAAAAAATATTACTCTGATTTTGATGTTAGAACGGATGGATCGGAATTACCATTTACTGGAGGACTTTTTGGAAGTTTGGGCTATGATTATATCAGATATACAGAAGAACTACCAGATAATAACGAAGATGAAATAGGGATTGAAACAATACAATTTATGCTAGTAACTGCATTTATTATAATTGATCATGTAGCCGAAACTCTTATGAGTGTTGTTTTAGGAGAAGATAGTGCAGAGGGAAGAATAAAAGGCGAAAAACAGGCAGAAGAATTGGTAAAGACTGCTATATCCAACATGGTGGAACGAACTAATGATTTTGAGCATGATGGTGTGATTGTTAATAAATCGGATTCGATTGAACAATATAGCGAAAAAGTAGAGCAAATAAAGCATTATATTAAAGAAGGACATATTTTTCAAACGGTACTTTCACAGAGGTGGACGATTGAAACAAAACAAACAGGATTAGATTTATATCGTGAATTAAGAATACTAAACCCGTCCCCTTATTTGTATTATTTTAATTTTGGAGATTTTGAAATAATAGGAAGCTCTCCAGAAATGCTTGTAAAACAAGTGGATAATAAAGTATTTACTTGTCCGATTGCAGGAAGTAGAAGAAGAGGGAAAGATGAAAAAGAAGATCAGCTTCTGAAAGAAGAGCTTTTAAATGATGAAAAGGAAAAAGCGGAACATGTCATGTTGGTAGATTTAGCAAGAAACGATATGGGGCGAATCGCAGAATTTGGAACTGTAAAAGTAACGCAGTTTATGGAAGTTCAAAACTATTCCCATGTTATGCATATTGTATCACTGGTGGAAGGCAAGAAAAAGGGTGAGTATCATCCACTTGATTTGGTTTCAGCATTTTTACCAGCCGGAACACTTAGCGGAGCACCAAAGATTAGAGCAATGGAAATTATTGATGAATTAGAAACAGTTAGAAGAGGGATGTATGGAGGTGCTACGGGACATCTTGACTTTAACGGCAATATGGATTTTTGCATTACAATAAGAACTATGATTAAAATAGACGATAAAGTTTATTTACAAGCGGGAGCTGGAATTGTAGCAGATTCGGTGCCACTCAGTGAATATATGGAATGTTGCAATAAAGTTATGGCACTGGCGAAAACATTGGTTGAGGAGGAGAAGTTATGATACTTTTAATAGACAATTATGATTCATTTACTTTTAATTTGTATCAGTACCTTGGAATTTTTACAAATGATATCAAGGTAGTAAGAAATGATAAAATAACAATAGAAGAAATAGAAGAGCTTAATCCAGAAAAAATTGTAATTTCTCCTGGTCCGAAAAGTCCTAAAGAAGCGGGTATTTGCTTAGAAGTAATCAAATATTTTTATGATAAGAAACCGATACTTGGTATATGTCTTGGACATCAATGCATCGGGGAAGCGATGGGAGGAACGGTTAGCTATGCGAAAGAATTATTTCATGGAAAACAATCGGAGATTGAGCATGATAAGTCTAGTATCTTTACAGGAATCAATACACCACTCAAAGTGGCAAGGTATCATTCCCTTGCAGTACAGTTAGAAGATTTGCCTACCTGTCTTACGATACTAGCAACAACAGCGGATGGAGAAATAATGGCAATGCGCCATAAAGAATATCCAGTGGTAGGACTTCAGTTTCATCCAGAGTCAATCTACACAGAACATGGAAAACGACTCATAGAGAATTTTGTAAATGGAGTTGTGTAAGAGAACGCCTCGATAGAATTTGTCACAGGAGTCAGATATATTTCTTGAAATAGTATGATTGGAGAAAATATGATATTAGATGATATAGTAGCAGATAAAAAATTACGTTTAGCGCAGAGCAAAATAATGATAAGTGAAGATGAAATGAGGTTACTTGCAGCATCAAGTGATAGAAATTCGATTAGTTTCTATGATGCCTTGTCAAAACCAGGACTTTCCATTATTGGTGAATTCAAGAACGCATCACCAAGTATGGGAGTAATTGATAGTAAGATAGATTTGATGGATCGAATTGACCAGTACAATGAGGCAGTCGACGCAATATCTTGTTTAACGGAAGAAGATCATTTTAATGGAAACATTGAATACTTAAAAAAGATAAGAGGGATTTCCTATTTACCAATTCTTCGAAAAGATTTCATTATAGATGAATATCAAATATATGAGGCGAAGATAATTGGTGCCGATGCAATACTTCTTATTGCAGCAATATTAGATGATGAGACCATGAAGAATTTCTATGAATTAGCGTATAGACTAGGAATGGATGTATTACTAGAAGTACATGATGAAGAAGAAATGAAGAGAGCTCTTAATTTAAAGGCGAAAATAATAGGAGTGAATAATCGGAATTTGAAAGATTTTACAATTAGTTTAGAAACGACAAAGCGTTTGTCCAATATGATTCATTCTGAAATCGTATTTGTGTCAGAGAGTGGAATAACATCAGAAGAGGATATAGAATTTCTTAAAACTTGTAACGTAAATGCCTTGTTAATTGGAAGAGCTTTTATGGAATCAGAGAATCCGAGAGAACTTGCAAGAAAATGGAAAAAAGTTTTCAACTAGACAATTGAAATAAAATGATTGATATAGGTTGGAGGTTGTATGAATACTAAAATAAAAATTTGTGGAATTACTAAAAGAGAAGAAGTAGAAATGTTATTGGATAATCAGGTAGCGTATGCTGGAATGGTATTATTTTATCCGAAAAGTAAAAGAAATAATACATTAGAAAATGCTAAAATCTTATTGGAAATGCTGAAGGATTCATCAATAGAAACAGTTGCTGTTACGGTGTCACCGACCAAGGAAGAAATAAGAAACATTCAAGAAGTTGGATTTGACTATATTCAGATTCATGGAATGTTGTCAAAAGAGTCGTTTGATGAAATTGAAATTCCTATCTTACGAGCTTTTAATGTAACAGATTTAAATTTATATGATAAATATCACAAGTGTCACAAAGTATATGGGTATGTATTCGACGCAGCAATACCTGGAAGTGGTAAAACGTTTGATTGGTCAATGTTAGATGACATTCCAAGAGATGAAAAACTATTCATCTTAGCAGGAGGTCTTTGTAAAGATAATATTGAAGAAGCGATTAAGAGAATCAAACCAGATGTGGTGGATGTAAGTTCTGGTGTAGAAGGTGAAAGTGGAAAAGAAGCTTCAAAAATAAGAGAATTTGTTACTAAAGTAAGACAAGAGAAAACAAATTAACATGATTCATGTGTATTTGTAAACAATCAAGAATAAAGAAATAAATTAAAAATAGAAAGGATTTAGGAAATGGAAAAATATTATTATGGAAAATTTGGTGGAAGATATGTACCTGAGTCATTAATCAATACATTAGACGAGTTAGAGGCTGCATATGAAGAGGCAATTGTTGATCCTAAGTTTCAAGAAGAGCTGAAGTATTATTTAAAGGAATATGTAGGAAGAGAAACACCACTTTATTTAGCAGAGAGATTAACAGAAAAATATGGTACAAAGATTTATCTTAAGAGAGAAGATTTAAATCATACAGGAGCACATAAGATTAATAATGTAATCGGACAGATTCTTTTGGCGAAACGTATGGGAAAGAAAAAAGTGATTGCTGAAACAGGCGCAGGTCAACATGGCGTAGCAACAGCAACGGGAGCAGCACTCTTTAATATGGAATGTACAGTATACATGGGAGAAGAGGATATTGAGAGACAAGCTCTGAATGTATTTAAAATGGAATTGCTAGGTGCAAAAGTTGTAAGCGTTACGTCGGGAAGCAATACATTAAAGGATGCTACAAATGAAGCAATACGTACGTGGGCAAAGACTGCAGAAGACACCTTTTATATTATTGGATCAGCAGTAGGTCCTTATCCATATCCTAAAATGGTGAAGGAATTTCAAAGTGTTATTAGCAGGGAATCGAAAATTCAATTTAAAGAAAAAGAAAATAGACTACCGGATACTGTAATTGCATGTGTAGGTGGTGGATCAAATTCAATTGGTATGTTTGCTGATTTTATAGATGAAAAAGGAGTAGAACTAATCGGAGTGGAAGCTGCGGGGCTTGGAATTGAGACAGGAAAACATGCAAGTGCATTTGCCACTGGGCAGCCAGGTACCTTACATGGAATGCGTTCTTATTTATTACAGGATGAAGATGGAAATGTTGAACTTGCACATTCTATTTCAGCAGGTCTAGATTATCCTGGGGTAGGACCAGAACATGCGTATTTAAGAGATACTAAAAGAGCAGAATATGTATCAATCACAGATGACGAAGCAATGGCAGCATTGAAAGAACTTTGTTTACTGGAAGGCATCATACCTGCAATTGAAAGTTCGCACGCATTAGCTTATGCGTTTAAAAAAGCAGCTACTATGACAAAAGATCAGTCCATGATTATATGTTTGTCAGGACGTGGAGATAAGGATGTTAATACGGTTGCAGACTATTTTAGTGGTAAAGGCTATTTAAATTAAGGGGGGAACAAAATGAATCGAATAGAAAAAAGGTTTCAAGAGCTTCAAGCAGAGAATAAAAAAGCATTCATAACATATATGACAGCTGGACTGCCATCATTAGAAGGTACAAAGGATATTATTTTAGCACAAGATGAAGCAGGAACTGATATTATAGAACTTGGTATTCCGTTTTCTGATCCTGTAGCAGATGGTCCTGTTATTCAGGCGGCTTCCTTTAAATCAATTCAATTAGGAACCAATCTCAAAAAGGTATTTCATATCGTAGAAGAGGTAAGAAAAGAATCTCAAATACCAATTGTATTTATGATGTATTACAATACAATCATGTATTATGGAGTAGAACGGTTTGTGGACAAATGCATTGAAGTTGGAGTAGATGGTCTTATCATTCCAGACCTCCCATTTGAAGAACAGGGAGAAATAAACGAATTTTTAGTAAAAGAAGAAGCGCCAGTGTTGATTCAATTAGTATCTCCAATTTCAAAACATAGAATTCCTAAAATTCTTGAGCATGCACGTGGATTTGTATATTGTGTATCCTCTATGGGAGTAACAGGGCAGGCGGCTACCTTTCACAAAGATATTATAGATTATTTAGCCGAAGTGAAAAAAGTATCTCAAATACCAGTCATGATGGGATTTGGAATTCGTATAGCCAAAGACATAGACCCTATGAAAGACATCATAGATGGAGCAATTGTTGGGTCGCACTTCATTAATATAATGGAGGAGAGTAATTATAGTCTAGAAGTAGTGAAAGAATATTGCAAAACGTTTAAAGCTGAATTGAATCAATAACATAATAAGCGAAAATAGAAATTCAAAAGTAATAAAATCCAGACTAAGAGAATGAGATAATCGTTTTCTGTGTCTGGATTTTATTATTTTTAGGGTGAAAAAAATAGTAATACATTTATTAAAAATTTAATTCACACGAACTGGCAAAATATTACAATATTTGAAAGAATTATTGGTATGGCATTGTAAAATAATGGGAAATGCTGTATATTAAAAATCATAGGGAATATAATGATTTTGGAGGGATTATTGTTATGATAATAGCAAATAATCTCATAGCCATGAATGCAAATGCAAATATGAAGGCAAATGATAAGAGACTAAGAAGTTCTACAGAAAAATTAGCTTCAGGTTATCGAATTAATCGCTCGGCGGATAGTCCGGCAGGACTTCAGATTTCAGAAACTATGAGAAAACAGATAAGAGGTTTAGATCAAGCATCTAGTAATATCCAAGATGGTATAAGTTATGTTCAAGTAGCGGATAGTGGGCTTGGCGATGTACAAGATATTTTAATTAGACTCCGTCAGCTTTCTGTAAAATCTGCTAATGATACAAATTCAGAAGTAGATAGACAGGCAATTGATGACGAAACACAAGCGTTAAAAAAGCAAATATCACATATTTTTAGTGATACTGAGTTTAATACAAAAAAGATATGGGATAATAATCCAGAAAATCAGGTGCAAATTGGAACAGAACAAGTGGTCGCAGTAAAGTCTAATCAGCAAATTACAAGCGGTGTGTTGAATAATACAAACAAAGCATCTATTCCAAGCAACCTAAGCTATCAATTAAATGCGGATGTGAATGGTATTACAGTTACGTGGGATGCTTATAATGGATCGTCCTATACTTCGGATTTAATAGGATGGCCGACTGAGGTAAATGGTAGTCATAGTTTTCAACTATCAGATTATTTAGATACAACCACGTATCCAGAACTTGTGGGATTAGATTTTAAATATACTTATAATGTAGATGACGCAGCAACTTTAACAGATGTAATAGATTCATTAAATGGGGTAGGCGTTAGTTGTTATCCTTATAATAATGTAAATGCTATTGGCTATTCTGAAGATGGGAATGCACTCACAGGAATATCATTTATATCCTCCATCAATTACACTGCTTTATTAGGTTCAGGTAAAGACCTTAATGCATATGATGACCTATTTATTGAGGGCTCTGTAAGTAATGTTTTAACAACTGATAATTTGATTAATGATCCGACAGATTCAGATTCTTCAAGTGAATGGGTATTTGAGTTTGAAATGCCTAATATTGGTACAGTTAAAGCAACAGCAAGTAGTACTAGTTATTACAGTACATGGAAAGATCCTGATCAAAACTGGTGGGGGACAACGATATATGGACCATATACGAAGATTTTCTCACCTACTCCAAATGACGGAAGTTTAGACTCTGTAAATGCATCGTTGGAAAATAGTGGATTAGACTTAGTAAATGATACAATTACTGGCGGAAGAATAAATGTAAGCTTTAACTTAACGTCAGATTCCGCTTATACATTAGATAATGGTGACAGTACTACCAGCGTAGGAAGTATAACCATGTCTATAGATGTAAGCTCGACAGATACAATAGACTCAATTACGAATAATTTGAAAAACTTAAGTGGTGTCGATATAGATGCAGGAAATCAATTGACCAATGCATCGTCCCATACTTATTATAATACATATTCCAATGGAGCTAAATCAGTTATGATTGATTCTCCAATTTATGAAAGTAGAATGTGTTTGAATATACAATCAGGAGCTAATACCAATAATTGTATTGCTATAGAATATAGGAGTTTAAATAGTAACAATTTGGGAGTAAATACCGTTTCAACATTGACAAGAGACGATGCGGATACAGCAATTGAAACGTTGGATCAGGCACTTAGCATTGTGTCGGAGGCGAGGTCGACATTTGGTGCCTATCAAAATGAGTTAGAGCATGCACGTGCAAATGTTGATAATGAAGAAGAAAATGTGGCAGGAGCGGAGAGTCGTATCAGAGATACCGATATGACATCTGAAATGGTAAATTACTCAAAAGGAAAAATTCTTCAACAAGTAAATCAAAGTATTTTGGCACAGGCAAATATTATTGGTCAAAGAGCACTTGATATTCTAAAGTAAATAAAAGGCACAACGTGTCAAAATGTCTGCAAGCAGATACTTTGTTATTAAAAGCTCCCTTTCATAATAGTAAAACCAAATAATAAGGAGTACTGTAAACTAACCCAATAGGTTGGTTCTCAGTACTCCTTTAAATTGCTAAGCGATAATAATTAAAACCTAAAAATGTTACTGCTTTTTAGGTATATGTTTTGTGTAAATGCAAATACTTCAAATGAAGTTCAATCTACACAAATTGGCATTTGCACATAGATATTGGTATCGATATAAACACGAAGTATGGGGGCAATTAAAATTGAAGAGAATTATTTATTATAATGGTCAAATTATTACGATGGAAGAACAACAACCAAACGCAGAGGCAATACTGATAGAGGATGGAAGGATAAGTGAGGTAGGAACAAATGTTGATATTCTAACCTTCAAAGATGCGGATACCATTTTGATTAATTTAGATAATAAAACAGTACTTCCAGGATTTATTGATTCTCATTCACATATATCTTCGATTGCGTTTACTATGTTAATGGTAAATGTAGCGCCATCACCATTTGGTAAATGTAATTCAATACAAGATTTAGTGGAAGTTTTAAGAGAAGCATTTAAAGAAGAAAGACCACAGAAAACGGAATGGATGATTGGTCAGGGCTATAATAATTTGCATTTTGAGGGGGGGGAGCATCCAACCAAATATGATTTAAACAAAATAAGTACCTCTATTCCAATTATGGTGCTAGATATTTCCGGGCATTGCGCAGTATGTAATTCACCTGCCTTGAAAGAATTTGGGTATAGTGGAGAACGCTTTTACGTACCAAGTGGTGGTGTGGTAGAACAAGTAAAGGGAGATACAACTGGGCTGATAAAAGATAATGCCTTATTAGATACAAATGTAATTCCGTTGCCCTCTTTTGATAAGGTAGTACGATCATTTAAAAAAGCGATTGCTCAATATACCTCATATGGTATTACAACTGCACAAGATTCGAAAACAGGTATAATAGAATATTTTTTATTAAAAAAGTTAGCTCAAATGGGTTTGTTTCAAATTGATATTGTATCTTATGTATCAAGGGAGGCGTCGGATAAGGTATTATCAAAGTTTGCTAATCCATTAACACAATATGAGAATCACTATCGAATTGGTGGGTATAAATTATTGTTAGATGGTTCACCACAGACAAAAACAGCATGGCTTAGTAAACCTTACTATGTCGTTCCGGAAGGAAAAGCAGATAATTATAGAGGATTTCCTCTTAGAACAGATGAAGAAGTATTAGAAGCATGTAAAATCTGCATTGAAAATAACTGGCAAATGAATGCTCACTGTAATGGTGATGCTGCCAGTGAACAATATATAGAAGCATATACAAACGCCTTAAAGGAAACAAAAAGTGAAACGAAGCTTAGACCAGTCATGGTACATGCACAGATTGTAAGGGATGAACAACTAGACAGGATGAAAGAAATTGATATGATTCCAACGTTTTTTCTAGATCACGTCTATTATGGTGGAGATTATCATTATGAGTCAGTGCTCGGGCTAGAACGTGCAAATAGGATGAGCCCGCTTAAATCTGCTATGGAACGAGAAATGAAATTTACGTTGCATCAAGATGCCCCCGTTGTTCCACCTAATGTTATATTTTCAGTTCATAATGCAGTGAATAGAACAACAAAAGGTGGAAGGGTATTAGGTGAAGAACAAATCATACCGGTCGAAGAGGCATTAAAAGCGGTTACAATTTATGCGGCATATCAAATATTTGAAGAAAATAACAAAGGCAGTATCAAGCCAGGAAAACTTGCCGATTTCGTAATTCTTGATCAAAATCCTAATTTAGTAGAAAAGAGTAAAATTAAAGATATACAAATACTAGAAACCATTAAAGAAGGTAATTCTGTTTACAAAAAATAAATTAGACTTGTTCAATAATTACTCTATTTTATCTAAAAAAACACAAGAAAGAGAAAATCCGATATGTTATAATCTAGGTGTAGCCGAAAGTCTAAATACTAGTAAAATATAATGTACGATAAAAGGAGATTAAAATGAAAATAGCTTTAATTAATGAAAATAGTCAGTCAGCTAAAAACGAGATGATTTGTGACACCTTAAAAAAAGTGGTAGAACCAAAAGGTCATGAAGTATTTAACTATGGAATGTATAGCGCGGATGACGAATATCAATTGACTTATGTTCAAAATGGTATTCTAGCTGCAATTCTTTTGAATTCAGGAGCAGCAGATTATGTTATTACGGGATGTGGTACTGGCGAGGGAGCTATGCTTGCTTGTAATTCATTTCCAGGTGTAATTTGTGGTCACGTAGTTGATCCTTCTGATGCATATATGTTTTCACAAATTAATGATGGAAACGCAATTGCATTACCATTTGCAAAAGGTTTTGGTTGGGGCGCAGAGTTAAATCTTCAATATATCTTTGAAAAATTATTCGAAGGTGAAAGTGGACAAGGATATCCAAAAGATAGAGTGGTTCCGGAACAACGAAACAAGAAGATCTTAGACGAAGTTAGAAAAGTTTCTTTAGGGGACTTAATTACTACATTAAAAGGAATTGACCAAGACTTAGTAAAAGGTGCAATTGCTGGAGTGAAATTTAAAGATTACTTTTTCGCAAATTGTAAATGCGATAAAATTGAAGCTTTTGTGAAAGAAATTTTAGCTTAGTAAATATAGTATGGTAAACTAAAATGGAGTACATGGGAAATAAAGAATACTGGGATGACAAATTTGCAAGCAGAAGTGATAATTTATTAAGTCCTGAGAAATCATTAGTCGAAAATTGTATGGTTTTAAAAAAGGTTCTTTTCTTGATATAGCATGTGGGGATGGTAGAAATACTTTATTTTTACTTGAAAATGGATTTGATGTAACAGGAGTTGATTTTAGCAGTAAGGCTCTTGAACGATTGCAAATATTTGCTAAACAAAACAATTATTTAGTGAATACAAAACAAATTGACTTAAGTATAGCAAATTGTTAAAAGGATATTGAAGTGTTTGATAATATTTTAATCAACCATTATCGGCTAAATAATGAACAACTTATAGGGCTAGAAAATCACATATCAGAAAATGGAATTTTATTTATCAATGGTTTTGGACATAAACATGTAGTTAATTCAAAAATCAGAGAAGAGGATTTGATTCAACCAACTGATTTTGCAGGTATACAAAGATATTTTGAGCTAATCAAACATATTGAAGATCAGGACGATAGAGGTTATTTTGTTACTTATATTTTTCGGAAAAACAAAGTTAATATAAGTTTAAATAAGCAGTAAATGTTTTAGTGAGAACCCCCCTAGGTTAGTAATAATCTAGGGGGATTTTTAATTACGGTTGGATACTTTTTAATAGCTTTTATTTTTGTTTTAAACTCATTCTATATGCGGTCATGGCTTTATATGGTGGTGTGAAATCTATGTTTTAATTGAAAAAAAGGAGAAAGTACGGTTTTATTTAGTTTGTTTTATGTTGTTTTAGTAATCTGAAATAACAAATTATCCATTAGTTCGTTGTAGGTACTTCATGAGAACTCAATATCAGCGGAAACAAAGGAAAGTAGGTATTATGATTAGTTCTCTACTATAATAAAAAAAAAGTTGCGAAACATGTTGATTTTTAATTGAATTAATGATAATATTAGTTAAAGACAAAATAAAACAACACAAACACACATATATAAGGAGGATTTTTTATAATGGCTAATGAATACGAAATCAAAAAACAAATCTGTGAAATAGGTAAAAGAATCTACGATAGAAACATGGTTGCTGCAAATGATGGTAACATTTCAGTAAAATTAAATGATCATGAATTTCTTTGCACACCAACAGGTGTTTCAAAAGGGTTTATGACACCAGAATATATTTGTAAAGTTGATGAAAACGGAAACAGCCTTCAGGCAAATGGAAACTTCAAGCCATCATCTGAAATCAAAATGCATATGAGAGTTTACCAATGTAGACCAGACGTTGGAGCAGTAGTACATGCACATCCAACATTTGCAACAAGTTTTGCAATTGCAGGAATTCCATTAACACAGCCAATCATGCCAGAAGCTGTTATTGCATTAGGATGTGTTCCAATCGCTGAATATGGTACACCATCAACAGTAGAGATTCCAGATAATGTTGAAAAATACTTACCTTATTATGATGCAGTTTTATTAGAAAGCCACGGAGCATTAACATGGAGTGTAGATTTATTAGCGGCATACCATAAAATGGAATCAGTTGAATTCTATGCTGAGTTATTATACAAATCAAGACAACTTGGTGGACCAAAAGAATTTGATAAAGACCAGATCCAGAAATTATATGAAATCAGAAGACAGATGGGATTACCAGGAAAACATCCAGCAGATATTTGTGCTGAACTAGGTGGAAGCTGTGGTGGTGGATGTCATTCATGTGATAGCAACAAAGAATTAACGTCAGCATCCTCTTCATCAGATGTAGAAAAAATAGTTGCGGAAGTTACCAAGAAAATTTTAGCTCAGATGAAATAATTTTGTTTCATCCTTGGACTAGCATAATGCAATATAATCTATAGGAGGTGCTAAAAGTGTCAGTAAGTGAACAAGAAATACAAAATATTGTTCGAAATGTGTTACAGAACATGGGGAAAGCCCAGCAGCCATCAATGCATACAGTAACAGCACAACCAAAGAAATTGATGGGAATTTTTGAAAATATAGAAGATGCAATTGCTGCTGCTAAAGCAGCACAAAAAGAAATTCAACCAATGCCGTTGGAATTTAGAGAAAAAATCATTGCCAACATTCGTAAGAAAACTCTTGAAAATGCTAAATTATTGGCAGAGCTTGGAGTAGAAGAAACGGGTATGGGTAATGTAGGTCATAAAATATTAAAGCATCAGTTGGTTGCTGAAAAGACTCCAGGGACAGAAGATCTTACAACACTTGCATGGTCTGGTGATAGAGGATTGACGTTGATAGAACAAGGACCATTCGGTGTTATTGGAGCCGTTTGCCCTTCTACTAATCCAACTGAGACGGTTATTTGTAATTCAATTGGTATGTTAGCAGCAGGCAATTCAGTAGTATTTGCACCACATCCTTCAGCAAAACATGTTTCAAATATTGCAATTGATATGATTAATAAAGCAAGTGTTGAAGTTGGCGGTCCAGAGAATCTTGTGGTTGCTGTAGAGAATCCTACGATGGAAGTTAGTAAAATTATATTTGCTCATAAAGATATTGCATTACTTGTAGCAACTGGTGGACCTGGAGTTGTTAAAACAGTACTTTCTTCTGGAAAAAGAGCCATGGGAGCAGGTGCAGGAAACCCACCAGCACTAGTGGATGAAACAGCGAATATTGCGAAAGCAGCAGAAGATATTGTGAATGGTTGTACATTTGATAATAATTTGCCATGCATTGCAGAAAAAGAAGTAGTTGCGGTGAAATCAATAGCAGATGAGTTGATGTATTATATGGAACAGTCTGGATGCTACAGAGCAAGTGAAGAAGAAGTAGCAAAATTAGTTAAAACTGTGTTTATTGAGAAGAATGGTAATAGAACATTAAACAGAGAATGTGTTGGTCGTAGTGCCAAAGTCATTTTAAGTAAAATTGGAGTTACAGTAGGTGATGAGGTTAGATGCGTTATTTTTAAAGGCGATAAAACTCATCCAATGATAGCAGAAGAACTTATGATGCCTATACTTGGTATTGTAGAAGTGGAAGATGTAGATGAAGGAATTGAAGTTTCAATAGAGTTAGAACAAGGAAACAGACATTCAGCACATATGCACTCAACCAACATTAATAATCTTACGAAGTTTGGTAAAGCAATTGATACGGCAATATTTGTTAAAAATGGACCTTCCTATGCAGCATTAGGTTTTGGTGGTGAAGGATATGCTACATTTACAATATCGAGTCGTACCGGTGAGGGATTAACCTCGGCTAAGAACTTTACTAAGAGTAGAAGATGTGTAATGTGTGATGCATTATGTATTAGATAAGGAGAGTGACATAAGTGGAAATGAATATAGAAGAGATAGTAAAGCAAGTACTATCAGAAATGCAGGGAACTACATCAAAATCTGTAGTTGCGTCAAAAACAGTAGGAAACGTTCCAAAGACTTCTAAAGTAGCAATGCTTACCGCTTTAGAAAAATTCGAAATCAAAGAATTTACGATACCAGAAATCGGTGATGACGATATTTTAGTTAAAGTGGAAGGCTGCGGTGTTTGTGGTACAGACGCACATGAATTTAAAAGAGATCCATTTGGTTTGATTCCATTAGTACTTGGTCATGAAGGTACTGGAGAAATTGTTAAAATGGGTAAAAACGTTAAAAAGGATAGTGCAGGAAAATCATTAGCACTAGGCGATAAAGTTGTTACTTGTATGATATTTCAGGATAATCCAGATATTACAATGTTTGATTTGAACAAGCAAAATGTAGGTGGTGCAAGTGTATACGGACTACTTCCAGACGATGATATTCATTTGAATGGATGGTTTGCAGATTATTTATTAATAAGAGGCGGATCAACAATATTTAACGTAAGTGATTTGGATTTAGATTCAAGAATTCTAATTGAGCCTTGTGCAGTTTTAATTCATGCAGTAGAAAGAGCTAAAACAACTGGAATTTTGAGATTTAATAGTAGAGTAGTCGTTCAAGGATGTGGACCTATTGGTCTTATCTGTATCGCTATTCTTAAGACAATGGGTGTGCATAATATTGTAGCTGTTGATGGAGAACAAAAAAGACTAGATTTTTCCAAGGAACTAGGAGCAACAGAAACTGTTAACTTTAAGAACTTTAAAGGAATTGAAGCATTAGCAGAAGGTGTGGAAGCTGCATTTGGTGGACACTTAGCTGACTTTGCATTCCAGTGTACAGGATCTCCAGTAGGACATTCAAACATTTATAAATTCATCAGAAATGGTGGAGGTCTTTGCGAATTAGGTTTCTTTATTAATGGTGGAGATGCAACAATAAATCCTCATTTTGATATTTGTTCCAAAGAAATTACAACAGTTGGTTCTTGGGTATATACATTAAGAGATTATGCAACAACATTTGATTTCTTAAAGAGTGCAAAATCAATTGGTCTTCCAATTGAAAAACTTATTACACATAAGTTTCCATTAAGCCAAATAAATGAAGCTCATATTACTAACTTAAAGATGGAAGGTTTAAAGATAGCAATCATCAATGAATAGGAGAATGAGCCATGATTGAATCAGTAGGTTTATTAGAAGTGTTTGGATGCGTAGCAGCCTTTGTGGCAGCTGATGCTGCTTGTAAGGCGGGAAACGTACGAATAGAATCTTTAGATAAAAACAAGCCAGCGAATGCAGATGCATTACCAGTACCTTTGGTTATGTGCATCAAGATAAGAGGAAGCATTTCTGATGTAGAAGCGGCTATGGACGCAGCAGCAGAAGCAGCGAATCGTATCACTGGAGTAGTAACAAAGCACGTTATAGCAGCACCTGATATAAATACTGAAAAGATGTTAAAAATCAGTGCCTTATAAAGTTAGTGCGATTTTTTCATAAACATGATAAACTAAAAACAATAAAATAGTATGTAAGAATCTTAAGGAGGATTTTAATTATGACACAAGAAGCATTAGGAATGGTAGAAACTAGAGGTTTAATAGCAGCGATAGAGGCTTCAGATGCAATGGTGAAAGCAGCAGATGTACAATTAGTTGGAACAGAGAAAATTGGTTCAGGTCTTGTAACAGTAATGGTACGTGGGGATGTTGGAGCTGTTAAAGCAGCTACAGAAGTTGGAGCTCAGGCAGCAGCAAGACTAGGAGAATTAGTAGCAGTACATGTAATCCCAAGACCACATGCAGACGTAGAAAAAATCTTGCCTGTTATTAAATAAGGATTGCCTATGAAATCATTAGGTTTAATTGAATTACCTAATTTAACAGATGCAATTGAAGCATTAGATATTATGCTTAAGACGGCAGATGTCAAATTTCTTACTTGGGAAAAGAAATTAGGCGGAAGGCTAGTAACCGTCATTGTCCAAGGTGAAGTTTCTGCTGTGAGTGTAGCAATTGAGAGTGCGAAACGCAATGCAATAGGAAATGTTGTTGCAGCTGCGGTAATCGCAAATCCACATGAAGAGACAATGAAGCTTGTAGCAACTAGTATGAAAAAATACAAGAATATCATGGATTAGTAAGTTAGCTTATTCTACTATTTTAGCTACAGGCTGAATAGTTACCTAGCTTATTAATAATGAGGTAATAGACGATGGCTGAAGAAAAAGATTTAACGAAAAATAATCTGGATGTAATCAAAGATCCAGTTAAGAAAAAACCTAGAACAACAACGAATCAAAGTACTACTAAAACACAAGTAGTATCAACGAAAACAGTAGTTATTAAGGAGGAAAAACGTATGGAACTTCAAGCATTAGGAATGGTAGAAACAAGAGGTTTAATAGCATCGATTGAAGCAGCTGATGCTATGTGCAAAGCAGCTAATGTAGTATTGGTTGGAACTGAGAAAATTGGTTCAGGACTTGTTAGTGTTATGGTACGTGGAGATGTAGGGGCTGTCAAAGCAGCAGTAGAAGCTGGTGCAGCAACAGCAGCTAAATTAGGAGAAGTAATTGCAGTTCATGTTATTCCAAGACCACATGCTGATGTAGAAAAGATTCTTCCACACGCATAATAAATATAAGATGATACTAACTGTGTTTTGCAAAGCCGAACACAGTTAGCTATTATTATAGGGTTGTATTCGCTATATGTGTAAAAGGTTTGAAAGCAGACACTTTTTTTAGCTGACTTATTACTACGCAATCGGCTCGAACGAGAGAGTGTGCACATAATCGTACAGTTGGAGGTAATTATGCAAGAACAATTGATTCAAGAAATAGCTAAGCTTGTAATGGAACAACTTGGTAGTACGGATGTTACGAATTCTGAATTTGCAGTTCCTATTGGTATTTCAGCACGTCACGTACATTTATGTAGAGAGCATATTGATATTCTATTTGGTAAAGATTATCAATTAAATAAGAAAAAAGATTTAATGGGTGGCCAGTATGCAGCACAAGAATGCGTTACACTGGTAGGTACAAAACTTAGAGCGATTGAAAATGTTAGAATATTAGGGCCAGAGAGAAAAGCATCACAAGTTGAAGTGTCAAAAACAGATTCTATTCGTTTAGGAATAAAAGCACCAATTAGAGAGTCGGGAAATACGAAAGGCTCAGCACCTATAGCAATTGTAGGACCTAATGGTGTTGTATATTTAGACGAAGGATGTATTGTTGCAAAACGTCATATTCATATGTCACCAGAAGATGCAAATGTATTTGGTATTGTGGATGGACAAACAGTAAAGATTAGAATTGATAATGGCAGAGGTGGTATTTTTGAAGGCGTTCAAATTAGAGTAGATAAATCATATACATTAGAAATGCATATCGACACAGACGAAGCAAATGGTTTAGGTGTGGGTAACGAAATGGGAATTTTAATGAAGTAAAACGTGACTATTTAGTCACTATAAAGTTTGTTTGAACGGATATGCAGGATGCATATTTAAGCGCTGAATAATTTGAAATTTCACGAATTTTTCGATAGGGCTGAATAGTTAGGAGGCATTTATGATTATAGGTAAAGTTGTAGGTACAGTAATTTGTACTAGAAAAAATAGTAATCTTGTTGGAAGTAAATTCCTAATTGTTGATCCAATGGAAAAAACGGGAGAACCTTCAAATGGTGGAAGAATTGTAGCGGTAGATAATGTTGGCGCGGGTATCAGTGATATTGTGCTGGTAGCAATTGGTAGTGCTGCTAGAATTGGCTGCGAAGATTCAAACGCTCCCGTAGATGCCTGTATAATAGGTATTGTTGATGATCCAAAGAAAATAGTTATAGAAGAATAGTAAGTATCTATTTAATGAAATGGCTAGATAGATGCGAAATGATAAGGTTGGAGTGAGCTAAATGGATATGTTAGAAATGAAAAAAGCTTTATTCGACGGCGGTATTGTAGGAGCAGGTGGAGCAGGTTTTCCTACTCATGCAAAACTTTCAGATCAAGCAGAGACTATTATTTTAAACTGTGCAGAATGCGAACCTTTAATTAAGGTAGATAGACAGTTGATGGTAGACTATGTTGATGAGATTCTTTCGGGTATGCAGATGTTAGTAAAAACACTAGGATCAAAAGAAGGAATTATCGCTATTAAGAAGTCTTATATTGCTTCAATTGACGCAGTTAATGCTTGTATTACTAATTATGAAAATTTGAAACTTCATATTTTGCCGGATATTTATCCAGCAGGAGACGAAGTGATTTTAATATATGAGACAACAGGAAAGGTAGTTCCTCAAGGTAAAATTCCTATTCTAGTTGGGTGTATGGTAGTAAATGTTGAGACAGTTCTTAATATATATAATAAAATTATGAATGACGAAAATGTTACTACAAAATTTATTACAATAGCAGGTCTTGTAAATAAACCAATTACGGTTGAAGTGCCAGTAGGTATTACAGTAAAAAGTCTTATTGAGATGGCAGGTGGATTTACAACAGATGAGAATGTTATGATTATGGGTGGTCCTATGACCGGGAAGATATGTTCCCAATATGACATAGTTACGAAGACAACAAAGGCCATCTTAGTATTACCACCTACGTGTCCACCAATTACGAAGAGACAAAGTACTACCAAACATAATCTGAAAATAGCTATGTCGGTGTGTTCACAGTGTTCTATGTGTACTAGCTTATGTCCAAGGAATTTGCTTGGCGCATCAATTAAACCAAATGAATTTATGAGAGCATTGGCAAGCGGAGTTACATATGATGTTGAACCGTTTTTGAATACTTTCTTCTGTGTATCATGTGGACTTTGTGAAATGTATTCTTGTTATCAAGGGTTATCTCCAAGAAGATTACTTGATGATTACAAAAATGGACTTAGAGCAAAAGGGGTAAAAGCCCCAGAAAAGCCTAATCGACCAGTTAATAGATTAAGAGAAGAACTTAAGGTTCCAGAACATAGACTTATTAATCGCTTAGGATTAGCTAAATTTGATATTCCAGCACCTATAACTAGTTGTGAAGTAGCAATAAAAGAAGTGAAATTATTACTATGTCAAGGCATTGGAGCACCTTGTAGTGCAATTGTTAAGGTTGGCGATACAGTAATAAAAAATCAGATGGTAGCACAGCCGCCAGAAGGCACATTGGGAACTTGCTTGCACGCTAGTATCACTGGCAAAGTTACAGCAGTTACGGATCAATTTATTACAATTAGATAGTAGTAATGAATTGGAATTTAAGTCATAATGGAGATGAGTAAATATGAACAAGGCAATTGGTATGGTAGAGTATAAAACTGTTTCCACTGGTATAAAGGCTGCGGACCTTATCGTGAAAACAGCAGATGTTGAAATAATTCAAGCTCAAACAGTTTGTCCAGGCAAATTTATAATATTGTTTAGTGGTGATTTGAGTGCAATTAGAGTTTCTGTAGATGCTGTACAAAAGGAATATCCAGAGAGCTTGATTGATAGCTTTGTACTTGGTAATCCACATGAATCAATTTTTAAAGCTTTATCTTGTACTTCAGAAATTGAAACAATAGCAGCACTTGGCGTTATTGAAACATTTACTGGTGCATCAGCAATTGTAGCAGCAGATCATGCAGCAAAAACAGCAAAGGTTGATATTTTTGAGATTCGTGTATGTAGAGGTATGTGTGGAAAGTCATATGTATTATTAACTGGTTCTGTTGCAGCTGTATCAGAAGCAGTTGAATCTTCAATAGTATTAATTAAAGAAGAGGGAATGTTACTAGATTATGCAATCATACCAAGTCCTTCCAAAGATTTTGTTAAAACATTAATTTAGTCATTGAAAACCAAGGTGATAGTTTTTGATTTTGACAGGAGAATATTGAATGGTTCAATTGTAAAAGAAGTATCATTTAAGTTGGAAATACAAAATAAGGCAGTGTAATAATATGACATAAATCATTATTTATTGCATTGCTTTTGCTTATAAAAAGGTAAAAGTTTATTTTTATTTACAGGAAAGTTCTATGAACTTCTGTATTAAAGGAAGGCACTTATTTGTAGTAAAAAATGTTGTTTTGTATTGTTTTGGTGAAAAATATACAAAAAAACTGCTATAAACAAACATAGTGTGGTATAATAATTAAAATGATTGTAACTATTCATTACCTTTATAGTTACCGCTACGCGATGCACATAATATGCAAGAAATTGCATTTTAGCGCTATAAAACTCGGGATTTTGCTTTGCAAAACATCTCGCCTTAGTGGGTACTGAATAGTTACAAATGATTCAATAAAAACATAGGATGAATATGTGGATAGTGGGGGGCAAAAATGCTAGCGATAGAAAGAAAGAACGAAATTCTTGCTATATTGCAGAAGGAACAAAGAGTGCTAGTAGCAGAATTAAGTCAGAAGTATAGTGTGACAGAAGAGACCATTCGTAGAGATTTAGAAAAGCTTGAGAAGGAAGGTTTTGTAAAAAAAACATATGGTGGAGCAGTATTAAACAACAATACAAATGTTGAACTTCCATTAAGGATAAGAGAAAAAACAAATAAAAAAGAGAAACAATTAATTGCTAAGATAGTGGCTGACCTTGTAGAAGAAGGGGAAAGCATCATGCTTGACTCGTCTTCTACCTCATTAATAGTGGCAAAGAATTTAAGTCAATTTAAGAAACTTACCGTTATTACCAATTCGGTCGAAGTGCTAATTGAACTTGCAGGCCACAAGGGAATTAATGTGATTTCTACAGGTGGAATGCTTAGAAATTCTTCCTTATCTTTAGTGGGTAAGACTGCAGAGAGAACTTTAATGAATTTCAATGTGGATAAAGCGGTTATTTCTTGTAAAGGAATTGATATGGACAAAGGAATAACTGAATCAAATGAAAGTGAAGCAGAAATAAAAAATATAATGCGTTTATGTGCAAAGGCTACAATCTTAGCCATTGATAACAGTAAATTTGATAATATATCCTTTACGAAGGTATTTGATTTAAAGAAGAATGATATTGTTGTTACAGATAAAATTGATGACAAATGGTATCAGTTTTTTGATGATAGAACAATTAAAGTTATAGTAGAATAATTTGTAACTATTTCGTATCCATAAATTTTAATATAAGCATAAAGGAGAAGATGTATGAGTACACCAATTTATAATTTAGCATTTGATTTTGGAGCTTCAAGTGGAAGACTGATTTTAAGCAAGTTTGACGGAGGAAAAATTGAATTAGAAGAGATTCATAGATTTACGAATGAGCCTGTTAGAACAGGTAAGAACTTCTATTGGGATACGTTTCGCTTATATCACGAATTAAAGAGTGGATTAAAGAAAGCAGCGGCTAAAAAAGTAAATATTACTAGTATGGCAATCGATACATGGGGTGTGGATTATGGCTTGATTGATAAAGAAGGTAATTTGATTGGTAATCCTGTCAATTACAGAGATGATAGAACAATTGGAATTATTGACGAAGTAGATAAAATTGTACCTTTAAAAGAGGTTTATGCTTCAACAGGTATTCAGTTTATGAATTTTAATACGATATTTCAGTTTTGTGCAGATAAGAAGATGCGTTCTGAAATATATGAAAAAGCTGACAAATTTTTAATGATGCCAGATTTATTTAATTATTTTCTTACAGGTGAAATGTATAATGAATATACCAATGCAAGCACGGGTCAGCTACTAGATGCCAAGAAGAGAACTTGGGATGTCGATTTGTTAGGTAAGCTTGGATTACGAACTGACTTATTCTGTAAAATGATTATGCCAGGAACCATTGTTGGAGATTTAATAGAAGAAGTTGTGAAAGAAACAGGCCTTGAAGGAGTGAAAGTGATTGCAGTTGGAAGTCATGATACCGCATCGGCAGTAGCAGGAACTCCATTTGAAGAGGAGAATGCCGCATTTTTAAGTTGTGGAACATGGTCCTTATTAGGTATGGAAATTGATGAGCCAGTACTTACCGAAGAATCCTATCAATTTAATTATACCAATGAGGGTGGAGTTGAAGGTAAAATCAGACTTCTTAAAAATATTAATGGACTTTGGATTATGCAAAATTTAAGAAGAAACTGGTGCGAATTTGAGGCAGAGGTTTCGTTCCCAGATATTATTCATGCATCACGTGAAGCAAGAAATCAGAACTTTATCATTGACCCAAATGATCAACGATTTACAGCGCCATTTAATATGATGCAAGAAGTGATATCCTATTGTGAAGAACATGGACAAGGAACACCAGAGGGACTTGGAGAAATAGCAATGGCAATTTACAATGGTTTAACACAGGAATACAAGTCTACAGTGGCTAACCTTGAAGTGATAACGGGTAAGACAATACCGTGTATTAATATGGTTGGGGGAGGTATTCAAGATCAATTATTATGTGAATTAACGGCTCATGCTACTGGTAAAAAGGTAGTTGCAGGACCAATTGAAGGATCTGTGCTTGGTAATATAATTATGCAGCTCAAAGCAATTGGAGCAATTCATTCTCTTGAAGAAGGAAGAAAAATAATAAAAGAATCTTTTGAACAAAAAATCCATATGCCCAAATAAGTAGTTTGGTGATACCAAATCAAGATATAATTTAAAATAAAAGAGTATATATTACTTTGAAATTTTCGCAAATTTAAAATTCTAAATGATGCGAAATTCTCTTAGGTAAATATACTCTTTTTATTATGCTTTTGTAAATTCCACATGAATACCTTTTCTTAATGCTAAGGAAACTGTGTTCTCAAATCAATTTAGTATTCTATTCTTGGTGAGAATGTATGATATAACGTATTGTGTCATACAAATGAGGCTTTAATACTTCGATTTTTACGGGCTCATTATATAGAATGGCACTATAACAAGTTGAGTCAACTAATTCAATAATTAAAAATAACATAATTTCAGGATCTATAAAAACAGATCCGGAATATTCTATCATATCTAAATATACTTTATAAAAATTAATATCGGTATCTAATACTGGATTAGTAAGAGCATTCTTAAAAACTCCCCAACTTAAATTTTTAGATAAAAAGGTAAGTAGAGATTTATTCACGCTTAATTCATCTATAATAAAGTCCACCAAAAATATAATGCGATCGTCAAATGCTTCGATTTTATTTAGAAGCACCGCATCAAATGCCTTTGAAAAAAGTTGGCTTGATTTATGAGATATGAGCTTATTCTTTATATCGTATTTATCTTTAAAATACAAGTAAAAAGTACCTTTAGCAACACCAGCATTTTGAACAATATCAGAAATTGTTGTTTTGTTAATCCCTTGTGAAATAAATAAATCAAATGCTGTGTTTAAAAGTGAGTCTTTCTTTAGTTTTTTATTTAAATCTAATTTTCCCATGAATGAAATCCTTTCAAGAGCTTGGTTAATAACTAATCTTAATTATATATGAAAAAATGACCAAAAGTCAATGAAATTTGTAGAAAAAAATTTGAAAATATATAACAAATAAAAAAATATTTATATTAAATAAAAAAATGAAAATATATGTAAATAGATATTGACTAATGGTCATTTTAGGAGTATAAATATAAGTGCAGAAACAAATGACCATTAGTCATTTGAAATCAAAGGAAGTTCTATTAGGTTCTTTCTACATAATAAAAATAGGAGTGAGTTATATGATTAAGTTTGGTAAGAAGGTTGTAAAATTTAGAATTCCAATTTTTATAATTAGTATTCTATTATTAATACCTTCAGCAATTGGTTACATCAATACAGGAATTAATTATGATTTGTTATCATACTTGCCTAAGGATATTGAAACAATGAAAGGGCAAGATATCTTAGTTGATGAGTTTGGAACAGGGGCATTTTCATTTCTAATTGTTGAAAATGAAGACATGAAGGAAGTATCTAAAATTAAAGAACAAGTAGAGCAAGTTGATCATGTGGAAAAAGTATTATGGTATGATTCACTCGCTGATATATCCGTACCAATGGATATATTACCCTCTAAAGTAAAAGAGGCATTTAACTCGGAAGATTCTACTATGATGGCAATTATATTTGATGATACCACGTCAGCAGATGGAACAATGGAAGCAATCGAAAACATTAGAGCAATACTAGATGACAATAGTTATTTAAGTGGAATGTCTCCAGTCGTTACAGACACAAAGTTTTTATCTGAAACGGAAACGCCAATCTATGTATTAATTGCAGCGGTACTTTCCTGCTTAGTACTATCCTTAACAATGGATTCGTTTTTAGTACCAATTCTTTTTATGCTCAGTATTGGGTTGTCAATTATTTATAACTTAGGAAGTAATGTGGTTTTGGGGGAAATATCATATATCACACAAGCGTTAGTGGCGGTACTACAACTTGGAGTAACTATGGATTATGCTATATTCTTGTGGCACAGTTATGAAGAGCAACAAGAAAGATTTCATGGTGATAAAAACAGAGCCATGGCACATGCTATTTCAAGTACGATATCTTCTGTAGTTGGTAGCTCGGTTACAACTGTCGCGGGATTTTTAGCACTATGTTTTATGAGTTTCACATTAGGGTTAGATCTTGGTGTTGTAATGGCAAAAGGAGTTGTTTTCGGTGTTATTACCTGCGTAACTGTATTACCTTCTACCATACTTATATTTGACAAGGCAATTGAAAAAAGTAGGCACAAAACATTAATGCCAGAGTTACATGGTCTTTCTGAATTTGTTATAAAACATTATAGAGTTTTTGCATTGATATTTGTTGTTGTTATGATTCCGGCAGCTTATGGAAATAGCAAAACACCTGTTTATTATAATATTTCAGACACGTTACCAGCAACACTTGATAGCGTAAAAGCAAATATGAAACTAGAAGAAAATTACAGCATGAATTCCACTCATATGGTATTACTTAGCAGCTCAGTAGATGCAAAGCAAGTACGTGCGATGGTGAAGAAAATGGAAGCTGTGGATGGGGTAGAATGGGTACTTGGATCTGAATCGTTATTTGGTCCAGCAATACCAGAAAGTTTAATTCCAGATGATTTAGAAAATGAACTTAAGAATGATAAATATCAAATATTTTTAGTGAGTTCTCAATATAAAGTGGCCTCTGATGAAGTGAATAATCAGTGTACGGAGTTAAACACAATTATAAAAAATTATGACTCAGCAGGAATGCTTGTTGGAGAAGCTCCATGTACGAAGGATTTAATTACAATTACAGCAAAAGATTTTAAAACAGTTAGTATTGTTTCGATTTTAGCTATCTTCGTAATTATAGCAATTGTATTTAAATCAGCATCCTTACCAATTTTATTAGTAGCAGTAATTGAATTTGCAATATTTGTTAATATGGGAATTCCATACTATACAAATACTACCTTACCATTTATTGCATCTGTAGTAATTGGAACGATTCAGTTAGGTGCAACCGTAGATTATGCGATATTAATGACTACAAGATATCAAAAAGAACGATCAAGTGGTAAATCAAAACTGGATTCAGTTACAATAGCACATAGTACTTCAATTAAATCGGTAATAGGAAGTGCGCTAAGTTTCTTTGCAGCAACATTTGGAGTTGGTCTTTATTCAACAATTGATATGATTAGCTCATTATGTTCATTGATGGCGCGTGGAGCAATTATTAGTATGTTTGTAGTAATATTTATGTTACCTACTATGTTCATGATATTTGATAAAGTAATATGTGCGACTAGTCTAGGATTTAGAATAAAAAATAGCAATGCGAATGATATAGTAGTGAATCAATAATTTGAGGAGGAGTTCATCATGAATATGAATAAAAAAAGAATTAAATTAACCGTTGCAGCAACCGCGATTTCTATCACTGCCGTAGGTTGTCTTATAAATGTATATGCATCAAATGATTCTGAAAACAAAGAAAACAGTGCAGTAGAGGCATCTGCGACCACAACTAAAAGTGCAGCGGATGCAGCAGATAATGATGTTGTAAACGCAGTGGAAAAAGTATCAGGTGCTACAGAGGCGAATGCGGATAAGAACGAAACGGTATATGTAACTTCTGAGGCTAATGGTAATACCAAAAGCGTGATAGTAAGTGATTGGTTGAAAAATTCAACTAATTCAGGTGCGATTGTAGATGCATCAAACCTTAGTAACATTGAAAATGTAAAAGGATATGAGACATATACTACAAATAGCGATGGAACAATTACCTGGGCTAGCGATGGATCAGATATTTATTATCAAGGAGAAACATCAAAAGATTTACCAGTGGATATGAAAGTAACTTATTATTTAGATGATCAGGAGGTTTTACCAGCAGCATTAGCCGGTAAAAGTGGAAAGGTTAAAATACGTTTTGATTATACAAACAATTCAGTAAATACCGTCAAAATTAATGATGAAGATGTTACTATTTATACCCCATTTACAATGATTACAGGAATGATTTTACCATCAGAAAATTTTACAAATGTTACAGTATCTAGTGGGAAAATTATTTCGGATGGAAATAATGAAGTTGTAGTTGGTATGGCAATTCCAGGGTTAAAAGAAAGTTTGGATTTGGCAAACAAAGACGTAGATATTGATATGCCAGACTATTTTGAAGTAACTGCAGATGTAACGGATTTTTCACTATCCATGACAGCTACAGTAGCAACAGCAGATATACTATCAGATTTTGATATAAATGGAATTGAAGATTTTGATGATTTGGAAACTTCGATGAATGATCTAACAGATGCATCTAAGAAATTAGTAGATGGAACCGTTGAGTTGGCAGATGGCGTTACTACATTAAAGGATGGTACGACTAGTCTTCGAGAAGGAGCTGAAACATTAGATGGTAAATCAGGCGAATTGATGGATGGAATGAGTACGCTAGCAAGTGGTGCGACTGAATTAAATGAAGGCGCAGATGAGTTGGCAGAGGGAAGCGATAGCCTAGAAGCAGGTGCTAAGAAGCTTGATAAGAGTACAGGAACCTTAGTAGATGGTATTAATGATACCAAGACAGGAGCAGATACGTTAGTGTCAAGTTATGCAGGTGCTATTGATGGTGCGAATCAAATCGCAGCAGGGCTTACCTCTTTGAATGAAGGGGCAACGCAAATGCAAAGTGGAGTCAGTAGTATGGGAGATAGTCTTACCGCTTCGATTACAGAATATACAAATAGCATTCAAGAAGCAGAAGCTGGAATTAGTGCGGCAGAACAAGAAAAGAGTGCACTACAAGATAGTGAGTCCCAATTAATTGCAGGAATCAAACAAACGATTGCAGCAGGTGGAGATTCAACAGATTTAGAATCGCAATTGGCTCAGGTACAGGCAGGAATTGCACAATATGATGCAGGAATTACTGATGCATATAATTTAAAAGGGCAAGCAGAAGGTGCAGTTGCAGCGCTTACACAGATTCAAGGTCAAATGGCAAGTTCAGGGCTTGCAGATGGAGTAACCGCATTAGCAAGTGGCTCTAGTAATTTGTTGACAGGTGCAAATTCACTTTCGCAAGGACTGGGAAGTTTGTATGAGGGAACACAATCGATACAATCCGCATTAGGCCAACTAGCAGAAGGTGGGACAAAATTAAAAGACGGAACAAGTTCCTTATATGATGGAGCGGCAGCAGTAAATACTGGAGTCAGTAAAATTGATGCAGCAACAGGTGAATTGGCATCAGGAACAGCAACCTTGTATGATGGTGGAGTAGCGTATACGGATGGTGTTTCACAGTTAAAAGATGGTGGGATTGAATTAGATGATGGAGTAACAAAGTTAAAAGATGGTGCTACAGATTTAAAGGATGGAATGTCGAAATTTGATGATGAAGGAATAACAAAGTTATCAGATGCTTATAATGGTGATATTAAACCATTAAAAGATAGAATCACTGCAGTAAAAGATGCAGGAGATAACTATGGTATTTTCTCAAAGCTAAATGATGGAATGACAGGTAGTGTTAAATTTGTATACACTACCGATGGAATTTAAACTTACAACTAGAAAGAGTGTGAACCTCGAACAAAATCATAACGCTGCCTTGTGGTAGCGTTATGATTTTGTTTTAATGTAATTATTCAGTACCTTCATAGTTGCGTTTTAATTTACAAAAACAAGTTTTACTTAACCATCAATTAACTAATAATTTACACGTATGTGATAGATACCGTTTTCTATTCGTTGTAAGATATAGGAAATTAGTGAAAAATTTATAACGCAAATGATTCACTTAGGAGGTGCAATATGTCTGATTTATTATTAAAAAATAACGACAAAATAAGTTTGAATAGTATATCAAAAGCAGGTGATTTTTATTTAGAGATGGCTAATCAGAGTTTTAACACAATTGATAATATAGAAGGAAATGATGCATTACCAACATTACAAATGGCCATAGACATAGAGGGTGTGTCAGAAGGACAAGATTGGACAAAGTTTAATTTTGTTGATGTGGCTGAATCAAATCTAAGAAAAATATCCAAAAATGAAATTGAGGAAAGAGCAAAATTGATCTATGACAGTGGAACTCGTTTTATGATTCAGGCAGGGTGGAGATATCCAATCAAAGAACCTATATATGAAGAAGAGCTTGATTGAAAAATAGTTGGAGTGGGAGGCCTAGATGTCTACATTAGAATTGAAAAATATTAATAAGATATATGAAAACGGAGTGGCAGCTGTAAGAGATTTTAATCTTGAGGTAAAAGATAAAGAATTTATTATTTTTGTAGGACCATCAGGATGTGGTAAATCAACTACACTTCGAATGATAGCAGGTCTTGAAGAAATATCAGAGGGAGAGCTTTGGATAGATAATAGCTTAGTCAATTATGTTGAGACCAAGGATAGAGATTTAGCAATGGTATTCCAAAATTATGCATTATATCCATATATGACAGTATATGAGAATCTAGCATTTTCATTAAGAGTTCGCAAACTACCGAAGAAAGAAATCGATGAAAAAGTAAGAAAAACAGCTAAAATTTTACAAATTGAAGAATTATTGTTTCGAAAACCAAAAGCATTATCAGGTGGACAAAAACAAAGAGTTGCTATTGGTAGCGCAATTGTTAGAGAACCTAAATTATTTCTTATGGATGAGCCATTATCTAATTTAGATGCAAAACTAAGAGCGCAGATGAGGGTTGAAATTGCCAAGTTACATAAAGAATTAAGTACAACAATTATCTACGTTACGCATGATCAAACGGAAGCGATGACGTTAGGTACTAAAATTGTAGTGATGAAAGATGGAATTGTGCAACAGATTGCGCAGCCCAAAGATTTGTATGAAAATCCAATTAATAAATTTGTGGCAGGCTTCATTGGAGCACCTGCAATGAATTTTATAGATGCCGTGGTTAGAGTTAGGTATAGAGAATTATATTTAGAAGTGTTGGATCAAGAAATACAAATCAATGACTTCCTGAGTCGTGAATTTTATGCAAAAGGATATGTGAATGAAAAAATAGTGATTGGAATTAGACCGGAAGATATTTCGTTTCTAACAAAAGAAGAACAGGATGTTTCTCAAGATAGTATCATTACGGTTGTTCCAGATCTGCGAGAATTACTTGGAGCAGAAGCAAATATTTATTTCAAATTAGCAAATAAAACATTTTGTGCGGTTGTACCAGCAGACAATAATATTAAGCTAAATGAACCAACGCAATTGGTAATGAAACAAAATAAAATGCTTTTTTTTGATGTTACTACAGAAGAAAATATTTTTTCTATTCAAAAAAACAAAAACTTTGCTTAGCACATTCTAAGTTGTTGAAAAAATAGCACGCATTTTATCTGTCAAATGAATACATTTAGTTTATTGATTTTGCTAGTTTAAAATTGGAGGAAGTAATGAAAAGTAAAAAAATATTGGAACCCTACACATATATTTTGCCAGCATTAATAATATTTGGAATATTTTTGTTTTTCCCATTTATTAAAACAATTTATCTAAGTTTATATAAAACAAATAAGATGGGTGAAGCAAAACTATTTGTTGGATTTGGAAATTATATGGATTTGTTTCATTCAGAATCATTTTATAACAGTTTAATTGTGACAGGGGTATTTGTTTTGATAACGGTAGTTGTAAGTATGGCAATTGGACTAATGAGTGCAATGCTATGTAATAAGGCCATTCCCGGAATCAGAGCGTTTAGTACTGCTTATGCATTGCCTATGGCAATCGCATCAAGTTCTGCGGCAATGGTATTTAAAATAATGTTGAATCCATCTGTAGGAATTATAAATAAGCTTTTACATCTTGATATCAATTGGATTAGTGATCCTAAATATGCATTAATATGTGTCGCACTTTTAACAGCGTGGTTAAATAGCGGAATAAATTTTTTGTATTTTTCAGCAGGGCTCAGTAATATAGATGAAACAATTTATGAGAGGGCATCCATAGATGGCGCAAACGAATGGCAAAAATTTAGAAAGCTTACACTTCCAGGATTAAGTCCTATTATGTTTTATACATTAATTGTTAATATTATTCAAGCATTCCAATCCTTTGGTCAGGTTAAAATTTTAACACAGGGAGGACCAGGAGAATCAACAAACTTGATTGTATATTCCATATATCGAGATGCATTTTTCAATTTCAGATTCGGAACAGCAGCTGCTGAGTCAGTTATATTGTTTGTGATTATTATGGCATTGACATTGCTTATGTTTAAACTTGAGAGAAAGGGAGTGAATTATTAATGGATGAGATAAGAACGATATCCCATAAAGATATAACGGCGATAGAGCTTGAACATTTACGCTATACAATGAATATAAGAGCCAAAAACAAAAAGAAAATAAAACAGATAAGTCTTGTATGCTTAAATAGTATTGTAGCAATTATGGTGCTGTTTCCTCTTCTGTATGCAGTAAGCATTGCTATTATGCCATCAAGTGAAGTGTTTTCAACTGACTTTAATTTATTTCCTCAGAATCCTACACTTGAAAATTTTACACAGGCTTTAGCAAAGGTTCCTCTTGGACGATTTGTGTTTAACTCATTTTTAGTTGCTGGATGTATCACATTTGGTCAGCTAATATCATGTTCGTTAGCAGCATTCTCTTTTTCATTTTTAGATTTTAAAGGTAAAAATGTTCTTTTTATGATAGTTATGGCAACGATGATGATTCCAGGTGAAGCAACAATCATTTCAAACTATTTGACTGTAAGTAGTTTTGGTTGGTTGAACTCTTATAAAGTGTTGATTATACCATATCTTACATCAGCAATGGGAATATTTTTATTTAGACAGTTTTATATGTCATTTCCTATATCATTATTCGAATCAGCAAAGTTAGATGGATGTTCGAATATAAAATTTATTATAAAAATATTAATTCCCTTAACTAAATCGGCTATTGGTGCAATGGTAGTATACACATTTATCAATGCATGGAATATGTACATGTGGCCATTACTTGTTACTGGTAATGACAAAATGAGAACCGTACAAATTGGTATTAGCATGTTAGATAGTGTTGATTCACAATCCATGACAATGATGATAGCGGGGGTAGTTATGATTATTGTACCATCCATATCGATATTTATTGTAGGCCAAAAACAACTGATTCGTGGAATGTTTTCAGGAGCAGTAAAGGGGTAAGCAAAAATAAACTACAACGGATTGTATCCGTTTAGTCATACAGTAATAACTTAACGCTGTATGGAAATAGATAAATGAGGAAAGTATGAGGAGAAAAAATGAAAAAAAGATTTTTATCAGTAGTACTAGCAGCAACGATGGTTCTTGGATCATTAACTGGATGTGCAGGAACGACACAAACGACTGCTGCGTCAAGTGAAGTAGAAACAACTGATTCAACAGCAACCACAGAGGCAGCAACAGAGGCAACAACAGAGACAACTACACCTGATGCAACAACAAGTAGTGATACCACAGCAACTAATACAGATGGCGTTACAATATCATTTTGGCACTCAATGGGGGGTGTAAATGGAGAGGCTATACAATATTTGGTAGATAAATTTAATAGTGAAAACAAGTTAGGAATAACAGTGGAAGCAGAATATCAAGGAAGTTATGATGATGCAATTAACAAACTAAAAAGTGCTCAAATCGGAAATATGGGAGCAGATTTGGTTCAGATTTATGATATTGGTACTCGCTTTATGATTGATTCAGGATGGGTGGTTCCAATGCAAGAATTAATTGATGCAGATGGATATGATGTAACACAAATCGAACCAAATATCGCAGCATACTACACGGTTGATGATAAGCTTTATTCTATGCCATTTAACTCATCAACACCAATTCTTTACTATAATAAAACAATTTTTGATAAGGCAGGAATTACAGAAATACCTTCAAGCTTTTCACAAATAGAATCAGTAGGAGATTCACTTATGAAAGATGGTGGCGCAAATGAAGTTATCGCGCTTGGAATGTATGGTTGGTTTTTTGAACAGTTTATTTGTAAACAACAACTTAATTTTGTTAATAATGGAAATGGACGTAGCAAAGCTACTACAGCAGTTGAATTTGACTCAAACGGTGCAGCTCTAAATATTTTAAAAGCATGGAAATCCTTAGCGGAAAAGGGGTATGCACCTAACGTTGGACGCGGTGGTGATGATGCAATCACAGAGTTTAGTGCAGGTAAGGCAGCCATGACACTAGGTTCAACAGCTTCACTAAAACAGATTTTAACAGATGTAAATGGTGCTTTTGAAGTAGGTACAGCATATTTTCCTAAAGTAAATGATTCAGATGGAGGTGGAGTTTCAATTGGTGGTGGTTCTTTATGGGCATTAGACAATCAAGATGATGCGAAGAAAGCAGCAACATGGGAATTTATCAAATTTTTAGTTTCACCAGAATCACAGGCTTATTGGAATTCACAAACGGGATATTTCCCAATCACAACCAAAGCACAAGAGGAACAAGTGTTTAAGGATAATATTGCACAGTATCCACAATTTATGACAGCAATTGATCAGCTACATGATTCTTCACCGGATTCAGCAGGTGCGCTGTTAAGCGTATTCCCAGAAGCAAGACAAATTGTTGAAACAGAAATTGAAAACATGATCAATGGTAAAGAAAATGAAGAAGAAGCAGTAGCTAAAATGGCAGGAGATATTAATAGTGCAATTGATGAATATAACCTTTTGAATAATTAATAAAAGATGTATAATGTAACTATGAAGAACAAGAGCATAAAAGCTCTTGTTCTATTCGAATCTATAAGAATGTTTATACATATTATGATTTAAAAGGAGAGGAACTAATATGACAACAAAAGTATGGGCTCATAGAGGAGCAAGTGGTTATGCTCCTGAAAATACATTGACCGCCTTTGATTTAGCCCAAAAGCAAGACGCGGATGGAGTAGAACTGGATGTACAATTAACAAAAGATGGAAAAGTTGTAGTTATTCATGATGAAACCATTGATAGAGTTACAAGTGGAAGCGGATTTGTTAAAGATTATACATTAGAGGAATTAAAACAATTTGACTGTAATAATAAATTTACAAGTGAAGACAATATAAAAGTACCAACACTAGATGAAGTATTTGAACTTTTGAGTCCAACTGGTTTGACTGTAAATGTTGAATTGAAAACGGGTGTGTTTCAATATGCAGGTATTGAGAAAAAGACATTAGAGATTGTGAAAAAATGGAAGATGGAGGAAAAAGTAATTTATTCTTCTTTTTATCATCCTAGCATATTGAAAATGATAGAGTTAGATCAAGATGCAAAGGTAGGTTTTTTATATTCAGATGGATTTATAGATGTGCCAGAATATGCGCAAGGACATGGAGTAATGGCTTTACACCCACCAATATGGAGAGTAACCGATAGTGATTTCATAAAAGCATGTAAAGAAAAAGGTATAGCATTGCACGTTTGGTATGTGGATGAAGAAAAATATATGCAGTTTTTAGTGGCAAACCAAATTGAAGCTATTATTACAAACTTCCCAGACGTAGGCAGAAAAGTTGTAAATTCAGATAGATAATTGCGATTCATATCCTAGCAAAAAGCAACAGTTAACCAATGCTTAAATTCAATTGACAAATTCATATCAAAGGGTTAAACTTATGTCAATTGTAATAGGATTGTGACTGATAATGCAGGCAAGACCAACTCGTGAATAAGATTAGTCTATTCACAAGCTGGTCTTTTTATATTGTAGGTGATTTTGAGCTTTTTTAGAAAATAAATGGGAAGAAATTCTAAAAACATTTAGAATTCATGTTAAAAATGGTGATATGATAAAAGCAGGTGATTTACTTGCGGAATTTGATATCGATAAAATAGTAGATGCAGGTTAGCGTATGATTACGCCAATTATTGTGACAAATTCAGATAAATTTAGTAAAATAATTCTTCTGAATAAAGGAGAAATTAAGGTACAGCAAGACTTCATTGAGGTTACACAATAGGTAATAACAAGAGTAGTAAATAGTTCGCAAACTATAGAAAATAATATGGATTTGAAAGTAAAAGCTATAGGAGATAGATTTAACTCCCATAGCTTTTTACGTAAATTTTACACAATGTTAACCGTATCTTGATAGTTAATTTTTACAAAACGTTATACAATGAGATAGATTTATTCTATTTAAAAATAAAATGGTAAATATTATTTACAATAAAAAGCGTGATTTTGCTAATGCTAAGCGTAAAGGATAATAGTAAAGTATATGTTAATACAAATTTACAAGAAACAAAATACTTTTACTTAGTTTTAACAATAAGCTGCTTTTGGATTTTACATTAATTTTATATTATGTATAAGTAAGCTAAACAATGTGAAAAAGAAAAATTGTAACAACTAAAAAGGAGAATTATTATTATGAAGAAAACAATGAAAAAGTTAATATGCTTTGCAGCAACAGCAGCACTTTCTATGTCAGTATTGGCAGGGTGTTCATCAAACAGCGCTGATGACACATCAAGTACTGGAACAACAACAGAGACTACACAGGCAACAGATACTACGACAACAGACACAACAACAACAGACACAACAACAACAACAGACTCAGCAGCAAGTGATTTTGATATGTCAAACGATATCACAGTAGTTTCTAGAGAAGATGGTTCTGGAACAAGAGGGGCATTTATTGAACTATTAGGAGTAGAAGAAAAAGACGCTAATGGAGAAAAAGTAGATAATACAACAGAAGAAGCAAGCATTTCAAATAGTACATCAGTTGTAATGACAACGGTAGCAGGTGATGATTATGCAATTGGTTACATATCACTTGGATCATTAAATGACACTGTAAAGGCATTGAAAATTGACGGATCTGAGCCAACAGTTGAAAACATTAAAGATAACTCATATAAAATTGCAAGACCATTTAACATCGCTACAAATGGTGAAATAAGTGTAGTTGCACAAGATTTTATTGATTACATCATGAGTGCTGATGGTCAAGCTGTTATAGAAGATAATGGATATATTTCAGTATCAGATGCAGCAGCATATGCTGGTAGTAAACCAGAAGGAACAATTGTTGTAGCAGGATCATCTTCAGTTTCACCAGTTATGGAAAAACTAAAGGAAGCATATCTTGCAATTAATACAAATGCTACAATCGAAATTCAAACAAGTGATTCAACAACAGGTATGACATCTGCAATTGATAAAATTTGTGATATTGGAATGGCATCTAGAGAATTAAAAGATAGCGAATTAGAAGCAGGCTTAACAAATACAGTAATCGCAATGGATGGTATTGCAATTGTTGTAAATAATAACAATTCTGTAGACGAATTATCAAGTTATCAAGTAAAATCAATCTATGTTGGAGATGCTTTAACTTGGGATGAAGCTACAAAATAGTCAATTATAATAGTCAGATATAGTATATAATTCCAGTAAAGAAAACTTTACTGGAATTAATGCTTGTCTTATGGAGGTAACTATGAATAAATATAGAGAAAAATTTATGGAAGGCATATTTCTGATTGCAGCGTTTACATCAGTATTCTCGGTAGCGTTAATATGCATTTTTCTATTTGCATATGGTGTTCCAGCCATAAAAGAAATCGGTGTATTTAACTTTTTACTAGGAAAAAAATGGAAACCAAGCAATGATATTTATGGAATACTTCCAATGATTATGGGAAGTATCTATGTAACTGCTGGGGCAATTATACTTGGAGTTCCAATTGGAGTATTGACGTCAGTTTTTATGGCTAAATATTGTCCAAAAAAAATATACCCTTTTCTGAAATCTTCAGTAGAATTAATGGCTGGAATCCCATCAATTGTATATGGATTTTTCGGATTAGTAATTTTAGTTCCCCTTGTAAGAGAAGTATTTGGTGGAAATGGAAGTAGTATGTTGACTGCATCATTTTTGTTAGGAATGATGATATTGCCGACCATTGTAGGTGTATCAGAATCAGCCATTCGAACTGTTCCAAATCATTATTATGAAGGTGCATTAGCGTTAGGTGCAACACCTGAAAGAAGTATTTTCTTTGTGGTTATACCAGCAGCAAAATCAGGAATTTTAGCAGCAGTAGTTTTGGGCATAGGTAGAGCAATTGGAGAAACTATGGCTGTAATTATGGTTGCAGGTAATCAGGCAAGGATGCCAGCAGGAATATTAAAGGGAGTAAGAACACTTACAGCTAACATAGTTATGGAAATGGGATATGCAACTGATTTACATAGAGAAGCTTTGATTGCTACAGCAGTTGTCCTATTTGTATTTATTCTTATCATCAATTTATCATTATCATTATTAAATAGGAGGAACTAAAATGGAAATTATTAATAAACAATCATTGAAAAGCAAAATAATAACTTATCTTCATAATCCGTTTTCGGCATTCCTATTTTTATTGGTATTAGTAGCAAGTATCATTACATTTTTAGTGCTTCTATTCTTAGTCGGATATATTTTAATAAAAGGTGTTCCTAATATTACCCCCCAATTGTTTGAATTGAAATATACGTCTGAGAATTCATCATTAATACCAGCATTGATTAATACGTTAATTATGACGGCATTTTCGTTATTGGTTGCGGTACCCATTGGCATCTTTTCAGCAATTTATCTTGTTGAATATGCAAAAAGAGGAAACAAAATAGTGGGTATCATACAAACAACAGCTGAAACATTAGCTGGAATCCCATCTATTGTTTATGGATTGTTTGGTTTCTTATTCTTTGTTACAACATTAGGTTGGGGTTATTCCATACTTGCAGGTGCATTTACTCTTGCGATTATGATTCTTCCATTAATCATGAGAACAACGGAAGAGGCATTAAAGTCGGTGCCAGATGAATATAGAGAAGGAAGTTTTGGACTTGGGGCAGGCAAGCTTAGAACCGTTTTTAAAATTGTTCTTCCAGCCGCTGTTCCAGGTATATTATCGGGAGTTATACTTGCAACAGGTAGAATTGTAGGAGAAACAGCAGCACTTATATATACAGCAGGAACTGTTGCAGATATACCTAAGAATCTAATGTCATCTGGAAGAACGCTTTCTGTACAAATGTACAATTTAGCCAGTGAGGGATTGTATATGGATCAGTCGTACGCGACAGCAGTAATTCTATTGATTTTGGTAGTGATAATCAATACATGTTCAGGTATGATTGCTAAAAGAATAACTAAGGAGTAGGACTATGGATAAAATAGTGATTGAGAATTTAGACTTATATTATAAGGATTTTAAAGCTTTGAAAAATGTAAATCTAAAATTACAAGAAAAAGAAATTACAGCGTTTATAGGGCCAAGTGGTTGTGGTAAGTCAACACTTTTAAAGAGCTTAAATCGTATGAATGACCTAGTGGAAGGATGTAAAATCACAGGTCGTATTACACTTGATGATCAAAATATTTACAAAGATATGGAAATAAATATGCTTCGAAAAAGAGTTGGAATGGTATTTCAAAAGCCAAATCCATTTCCAATGAGCATTTATGATAATATAGCATTTGGACCAAGAACGCATGGTATCAAGGGAAAGGCCAAATTAGATGATATTATTGAAAAATCACTTAAAGATGCAGCCATATGGGATGAAGTGAAGGATAGACTTAAGAAGAGCGCACTTGGATTATCAGGTGGACAGCAGCAGAGGTTATGTATAGCGAGAGCGTTAGCAGTACAACCAGAGGTGCTATTGATGGATGAACCAACTTCAGCATTAGACCCAATTTCAACATCTAAAATAGAAGACCTTGCCGTTGAGTTGAAAAAAGATTATACTATTATTATGGTAACACATAATATGCAACAAGCAGCAAGAATTTCGGATAAAACGGCATTTTTCCTTTTGGGAGATGTGGTAGAGTATAATGAGACAGAAAAATTATTTTCTATGCCTAGAGATAAAAGAACGGAAGACTATATTACAGGGAGGTTTGGATGATGCGAAACAAATTCGACGAGCAGCTTGAACGGCTTAATATTGAACTTATTGCTATGGGATCGATGTGTGAACAAACGATTTCTAATGCAGTGAAAGCATTAATATCAAATGATGCACAAGCTGCCAAGTTAGTAATTGAGAAGGATTCAGAAATTGATAATCAGGAGAGAGAAATTGAAAGCCTGTGTCTTAAAATGCTTCTTCAACAACAACCAGTAGCGTCAGATTTACGTCAGATATCTTCAGCACTTAAGATGATTACAGATATGGAAAGAATTGGAGATCAAGCAGCGGATATTGCAGAGATTGTAGTAGTTGCGAATATATCGGCAGATAAACTTCTTGACATAGTAAAAATGGGGGAAGCTACTATGAAAATGGTAACCAAAAGCATTGATGCTTATGTAAGAAAAGATTTAGAGCTTGCCAAAAAGGTAATAGAGTACGATGATGTAGTAGATAAATTTTTTGATGATATAAAAAATGAATTAATTACTTTAATTAGTAATGATGTAAGTAATGGCGAATATGCAATGGATTTACTAATGATTGCTAAGTATTTTGAGAGAATTGGAGATCATGCCACGAATATCGCGGAGTGGGTTGAGTTTTCAATTACAGGCAAGCATAAAGGGAGCTGATACTATGATATATTGTGTGGAAGATGAGCGTAACATAAGAGAACTAATCGTATATACATTGGAGTCTACAGGTTTTGAGGCCAAGGGAATTAGTGATGGAATTGAGTTGTTTCGTGAGCTGGATAAGAAATCTCCATCTCTAATTTTATTAGACGTTATGCTGCCAGGCGAAGATGGAATACAAATATTGAAAAAACTTAAGATGTCACAAACAACAAAGAGCATACCCGTTATTATGGTTACAGCAAAAGGCGCGGAATATGATAAAGTAATAGGCCTTGATGAAGGGGCAGATGATTATATTACGAAACCTTTTGGAATGATGGAATTTGTTTCAAGGGTTAAAGCTGTTCTACGACGTATGCCAAGTGAAGTGCCAAAGAAAGAGCTAATTGCGGGCAATATTAAAATTAATGTAGAGAAACATAGTGTTTTTGTTAAGGAAGAAAATGTTATGTTAACATTGAAAGAATTTGAATTGTTAAAATTTTTATTAGAAAATATTGGGATAGTTCTTACAAGAGACAGATTATTAGAACATATTTGGGGATACGATTTTGACGGTGAAACTAGAACCGTTGATGTTCATATAAGAACCTTAAGACAGAAATTGGGCGAGCCTGGTAATATCATTGAGACAGTAAGAGGTGTAGGATATAGGATTCAAGGATAATGGAGGCGTAAATGAAACAAAAAATATTTAAAAGCATGGGCGTTATTATTGCAACTTCACTTATACTTTCCTATGTCTTAATTGTTGGGGTGATGTATAGACAACTTTTTGCGAATATGGAAAAAGAGGTAGAGAGAGAAGCCGCATATTTAAATACTGCAATTAATATTACTGGCATGGAGTTTCTTGATAATGATTTAGTAAAAGACGTAAGTAATCGAATTACATTAATTGATACAGATGGAGCGGTTTTATTTGATTCAAAAGAAGATGTTAATACACTTGAAAACCACAAGGACAGACCTGAAATCATACAAGCATTTACAAATGGAGAAGGTGAAAAGGTGCGTTTCTCAGATACTTTAGGGAAACAAACATTTTACTATGCGATGCGTCTTGATAACGGAATGGTGATTCGTGTGGCGAACACAACAGATAGTGTTTTTTCCGTGATAGCAGAAAATTTTCCGATTCTAATTTTGCTTGCAATTATAGTTCTAATTATAGCAATGATAATAGCAAGATGGCAAACGAAAAATATTATAACACCAATTAATAATCTGAATTTAGAAAATCCGTTGGAAAATGATGTGTATGAGGAGTTAACTCCATTATTACATAGAATTGAAAAACAAAATAGACAGATAGAACAACAATTGGAAATTCAAAATAAGAAACAAGAAGAGTTTAATGCGATCACTGAAAATATGAGAGAAGCGTTAATTCTTATTAATAAAAAAAGTAGTATTTTATCAATGAACAAGGCTGCGATAGAACTTCTTCGTGTCACACGAGAAGCCTGTATAGACAAACATATTCTGAATTTAAGCCGAAATAAGGAATTTCAAGATACGGTCGAGTCAGCAATGAATGAGATTCCAGCAGACACAATCATTATTATTAATAACCAATATTATAAAGTAATGGCAAACCCAGTCTATTTGGAAGGTACGCTGAATGGGTGCGTAGTACTGATGTTAGATGTCACAGAAAAACAAAGAGCAGAACAAATGCGCAAAGAGTTTTCAGCAAACGTTTCACATGAGCTAAAAACTCCGTTAATGTCAATTTCGGGATATGCAGAAATCATGAAGAACGGACTTGTGAAAAGCGAGGATATTTCTGAATTTTCAGGAAGAATCTATAGCGAAGCAACAAGGCTAAGTAGTCTAGTGGAAGATATTATTAAACTATCGAGATTAGATGAAGATAGTAAAACGCCAGAAATTGAAGAAGTGAATTTATTAATGCTAGCAGAAGATATCAAAGATAGATTGCTTTCTCATGCTGCAAAGAAAAACATTGAACTTCGAGTGATAGGCGAAAATGTTAAAATAAAAGGCGTTCGTCAAATTCTAGATGAAATGATATACAATTTACTTGAGAACGCGATTAAATATAATGAGGATGATGGCAAGGCAGGAGTCAGTGTTGTTAGAGAGAATAATAATATTATTTTGTCGGTTTGGGATACAGGGATAGGAATACCAAAAGAGCATCAAGATCGAATTTTTGAGCGATTTTATCGTGTGGATAAAAGTCATTCAAGAGAAACGGGTGGTACCGGATTAGGACTTTCTATCGTAAAGCATGCAGCACTATACCATAATGCAGAGATTAAAATTGATAGTGAAATGTCTAGAGGGACAAAAATTATAATAACATTTAAGGCAAACTAATAATTGCGATTTAATGTATGCCTTAAATATTGATGTAGAGGTATTGGGTAAGTAGTAGTATCAAACTAATATTATATTCATATTATGAAAGGTATTATAATATACTGTTTATATAATCGATAAAGAGGTAAAACAGTGGATAAAACAATACCTAAATCAAATAGTATAATAACTATTCTCAAATGCCTTTTATGCTCCTATATAATAACTGGTTTAGCTTTATTATTGTTAGCATTATTAGTTTACAAATTAGATTTTGATAATAGTAAAGTGAAAATCGGGATTACAGTTATTTACATAGTAGCAAGTTTTATAGGAGGATTTATTCTTGGTAAACTAAAGAAAGCGAATAAATTTATTTGGGGAGCTGTGTGTGGAGCAGCCTATTTTGTAATTCTTACATTGGTTTCACTTGCGGTAAATAATACAATAGGAAATAATGGAGTTAGTTTTTTTACTGTACTTGTTATGTGCGTCTCCGGAGGAACTTTTGGAGGAATGGTAAGCTAAATAAAAGAGAAATAGAGAAATTAAATTATGTAATTTCTAAATATGAAACGATAGAAAACACGTGTTTGCAATGTGTTTTCTATCGTTTTTCAGTAAATTATGTTATACTATAAAAAATTGGTAATAATGATGTCGTTGTTCACAAAAGACACTACCGAGTGGCAATTAAAAAGATACTGAGTAATTACAGTTATTGTGACAATCATGAGGTGTTACAGATTAGAAGTGGACTTGCCAATAGGTTTGGACAAGATGATACGATGGAGGAAAGCATGGTTAAGTTAGTTGCAGTAGATTTAGATGGTACATTTTTAAATAGTCAAAGAGAAGTATCTAAAAGAAATATAGAAACCATTAAGCAAATTCAGAAAATGGGTATTAAATTTATTACCAATACAGGCAGAGATTATGGTGGCGTTAAAACAGTATTAAGCAAATCTCAAATTGAATGCGATTATATTTGTATGAATGGTGGAGCAGTATTCAACAGTGAGGGTGAGTTAGTAAGAGTAAATGATATGAATAGAGAAGATGTTACAAGTTTACTAAACAGTGTGAATCAAGATGAATATTATATTGATATCAATACAGATCAAGGAAATTGCGTGACGATACCAAAAGAGCAGGCAGAAGAATATATTATAGGATGGATGGGCTGCTATAACAATGGTGATATCACGAAAATAGATAAAAGAGAAATGGAAAGAGATCTTGCCAGATTGAAAGAAAGCTTTCTTTATATAAAGGACATTGATGAAATTTATGAAAAAGGCCATAAAGTTTGCAAAATTTCAATTAGTCATAGAGATACGGATCGAATATTAAAACTTAGGCAAGAACTTAGCTTGAATCAGAATATTTCGGTTGCTGCCTCTTTTGATACAAATATTGAAATTACAGATAAGTTTGCGGATAAAGGATTAGCTTTAGAAGCATATGCAAAAGAAAATAATATAAAAATGAGTGAAGTAATGGCATTTGGAGATAGCTTAAATGATTATTCTATGCTTAGCAGAGACTTTGGCTATACAGTAGCAATGGGAAATGCAACGGAAGAGATAAAGAAAACGGCTAAGTTTATCACAAAAACAAATGATGAAGATGGTGTCGCAAGCTTCATTCACGAAATCATATTTAACAGTTAAGTTATAATACCTTAAATTGCTAGATTTTTGCATAAAAAGGATGAATGTGGTAGAATATTATTGGATAAAATAAGTATAGGTATCATTTAAATAGATGGAGGAATGTAAATGAAAATTTCAGATGTAAAAGAATTTGAAATGATTGAAGAAAGAAATATAGGAGACTTAAATTCTAAGGGTTTTATACTAAAACATAAAAAAAGCGGAGCTAGAGTAGCATTACTGAGCAATGATGATGATAATAAAGTATTTTATATTGGATTTAGAACACCACCCAAGGATGACACTGGAGTTCCACATATATTGGAACATTCCGTATTATGTGGTTCAGAGAAATATCCAGCAAAAGATCCGTTTGTAGAACTTGTTAAAGGATCTTTGAATACATTTTTAAATGCAATGACATATCCAGACAAGACAATATATCCAATTGCAAGCTGTAATGAGAAAGATTTTCAAAATCTTATGAATGTATATATGGATGCAGTTTTTCATCCAAATATTTATAAACATGAAGAAATATTTAAGCAGGAGGGCTGGCATTATGATTTAGAGTCAGCAGATGCTAAATTAAAATACAATGGTGTTGTATATAATGAGATGAAAGGTGCCTATTCTTCACCAGAAGGTGTGTTAGATCGATTAATCTTAAAATCACTATTTCCAGATAACACATATGAGAAAGAATCAGGTGGAGAACCAAGCAGCATTCCAGAACTTACGTATGAAGATTTTATAGAATTTCATAAGACATATTACCATCCATCCAATAGTTATATTTACCTCTATGGTGACATGGATATGGTAGAAAAACTTAAATGGTTGGATAAAGAGTATTTAAGTAAATATGATGTATTGGATATTGATTCGGAGATTCAGATTCAAAAGTCATTTGACGAAATTGTGGAAGTGAAAGAGAAATATTCAATTACAGAAGCAGAACCATTAGAAGATAATACGTATTTATCCTATAATGCTGTTGTGGGTACAAGTTTAGATATAGAATTATATCTTGCATTTCAGATACTTGAATACGCGCTCCTTTCAGCACCAGGTGCACCTCTAAAACAAGCTCTTTTAGATGCTAAAATCGGAAAAGATATCATGGGGTCTTATGATAATGGAACATTACAACCAATGTTTTCTATTGTGGCCAAGAACTCAAATATAGCACTCAAAGAGAAGTTTACACAAATTATTATGGATACCTTATCAAACATCGTTGGTAAAGGGTTAGATGAAAAGGCACTAAAAGCAGGAATTAATTACAATGAATTTCGATTTAGAGAAGCGGATTTTGGTAATTATCCAAAAGGACTTATGTATGGGCTTCAGATGCTTGATAGTTGGCTATATGATGATAAAAAGCCATTTATCCATATTGAAGCATTAAAGACATTCGAGTTTTTGAAAACTCAAATTGGAACAGGATATTATGAAAATTTAATTAAAGACTATTTAATTGAAAATAAACATGCGTCTATTGTTATGGTAGAACCAGAACGAGGATTAACAGCCAAAGCAGATAAAGAACTAGAAGATAAATTGCAAAAGTACAAAGAAAGCTTATCAGAAAACGAAATACAAAAATTAGTTGAAGATACCAAGGCGTTAGAGAAGTACCAAGAAGAACCATCTACGAAAGAAGAATTGGAAGCAATTCCAATGCTAAAACGTAAAGATATGAAGAAAGAGACAGCACCATTATATAATGAAGAAAAGAATATAAATGATATTAAAGTTCTTCATCATAATTTGTTTACTAACGGTATTGGATATTTAGATTTATTATTTGATGTCAGTAAGGTATCAAATGAACTAGTTCCTTATATAGGTATTTTAAAATCAGTATTAGGTTATATTGATACTGAAAATTACAGCTATGGTGATTTATATAATGAAGTTAATATCAATACGGGTGGAATTACAAACGGAATTAATATTTTCCCTAACTTAGACAATATTGGTGAATTTAATGCCAAATTCCAGATTAAATCAAAAGTTTTATATGAAAATTTGGATTACTCGTTTAAGATGATTAAAGAAATATTAGTCAATTCAAAGATAGATGATGAGAAGCGTTTATACGAAATTATTGCGCAATTAAAATCCAGACTTCAGATGACAATGAATTCAGCAGGCCATTCGGTGGCCGTTATGAGAGGTTGCTCTTATTTTTCGCCAGTATCTTATTTCAGTGATTTAATGGGTGGAATAGAATTTTATCATGTAATTGACAAAATCGAGGGCGATTTTGACAACCAGAAAGCTAATTTAATTAGCAAACTAAAAGAGCTGATGCAGATTATTTTCAGATCAGAAAACCTAATGATTTCATATACAGCAAATGATACTGGGTTCAAATTCTTAGAAAAAGAAGTAGAAGATTTTAAAAATTGTTTGTATAAAGATTCATATAACGAAGGCGCATTTGAACCAATTCTTGTAAAGAAAAATGAAGGATTTAAAACTTCTTCCAAAGTTCAATATGTTGCAAGAACGGGTAATTACGTGACAAAAGGACTGGAATATACGGGCGCACTTCGCATGCTTAAAGTTATATTGAGCTATGATTATCTTTGGAATAACATTAGAGTAAAAGGCGGAGCATATGGTTGCATGAGCAATTTTGCTATGACAGGTGATAGCTACTTAGTATCATACCGTGATCCAAATCTTAAGAGAACAAATGAAATATATAATGGTACAACTGATTACTTGAGTAACTTCAAGGCAGACGAAAGAGATATGACCAAATTTATTATTGGTACAATTAGTGATATGGATACACCACTTAATCCAATGGCTAAGGGCGCACGGTCACTTTCTTCTTATTTAAGTAATCTAACCGTAGAGAAGTTTCAAAAAGAGCGTAATCAAGTGTTAAATGCGACAGTAGAAGATATTCGTGCATTAAGCAAAATAGTAGAAACGGTATTATCAGAAGATGCAATCTGCGTAATAGGAAATGAAGATAAGTTAGAACAAGACCGTGACTTATTTAAAAAATTAGAGAATTTACTCAGCAATTAAATAGAACTGCTAGATGTGATATAGTTACAAGAAAAGAAACAAAACTAAGGAGAAATGAATGAACGCAAACAACAAATCGGGTTTCGTAACAATAATAGGAAGACCTAATGTAGGAAAATCAACTTTAATGAATCGATTGATAGGGCAAAAGATTGCAATAACATCCAATAAACCTCAAACTACCAGAAATCGTATTCAAACAGTTTACACAGATGAGCAAGGACAAATTGTATTCTTAGATACGCCTGGAATTCATAAAGCCAAGAATAAGCTGGGTGAATACATGGTTAATGTAGCTCAAAATACGCTGAAAGAGGTTGACACAGTACTATGGCTTGTTGAACCGTCCACATTCATTGGAGCAGGCGAGCGTCATATCGCAGAACAGTTACAAAGAATTAATACACCAGTCATTCTTATTATAAATAAGATAGATATCGTTAAAAAAGAAGAAATCCTTCGATTTATTGATGCATATAGAAAAATACTTGATTTTGCTGAAATCGTACCTGTATCAGCATTAAAAGGTGATAATGCAGAAACTGTGATTGAAGTAATATTTAAATATCTTCCATACGGGCCTAATTTCTATGATGAAGACACGGTAACCGATCAGCCAGAAAGACAGATTGTTTCAGAGTTAATTCGTGAAAAGGCACTAAGATTGTTAGAGGAGGAAATACCACATGGTATTGCTGTCTCGATTGATAGTATGAAGACTCGTCCTAACAATGAAATGGTAGATATTGAAGCGACGATTGTATGTGAAAGAGATTCACACAAAGGTATTGTAATTGGAAAAGGCGGAGCTATGCTTAAAAAAATAGGTACTTCTGCAAGAAAAGATATCGAAGATATGTTAGAAACAAAAATCAATTTACAATTATGGGTTAAGGTTAAAAAGGATTGGAGAGATAGTGATTTCCTTATGAAAAATTATGGATATAATAATAAAGGTATTTAAGGTAACTAGAAAGTTACAAATAGTTACTATTTAAAATTTGTCAAGGCCCATGTTGTAAAATTAATTGGTATATATTATTCAGTATAGTTACGCTCACATTACACATCCTAAACATATGCAATGAGTGGTAGGAACAATGTTTCTATAGTAAACATATGTGGAGGAGATAACATGGGCGAAGAAGAATACTGGAGCAAATTTACCAATTCAGGTAATGTATTTGATTATCTGGCCTACAAAGTATTGGATAAACAAAAAAAAGAAGGTAATCAATCACGGGTGGGAGTAGACACGAATGGGGCAGTCAACTGTTGTAACAGGAATAGTTTTATATGCGGCACCTATAGGTGAATATGATAAAAGAGTGGTTATTTTAACGAAAGAAAGAGGTAAAATAACCGCCTTTGCAAAAGGCGCAAGACGACAAAATAGTAGTTTGATTGCGGCGGTTAATCTATTTGCATTTGGTGAGTTTGAGCTATATGAAGGAAGAAGTTCATATACAATTGCAAAGGCTTCTATTCAAAATTATTTCATTGAACTAGTAAATAATTTTGAAGGAGCCTATTATGGTTTTTACTTTATGGAATTTGCAGATTATTATACAAGAGAAAATAACGATGAATTTATGATGCTAAAACTTTTATATCAATCGCTTAAAGCATTGGCGAAGGACAATATATCAAATGAATTAATTAGATGCATATTTGAACTGAAAGCGATTACGATTAATGGGGAGTATCCGCAAGTATTTCAATGTCAGTGTTGTGAGAAAGAAGAAAACATTATCTATTTTTCAACAAGACTAGGCGGAATCGTGTGTAGTGACTGTGTAAAACCAGAACATGTAGCAATAAAGATAAGCAATTCAACCTTATATGCAATGCAGTTTATTATTACATCAACAATTGAAAAATTGTTTACCTTTAAAGTGTCAGCACAGGTACTTGAGGAACTTAAAACGATAATGAAAAAGTATATTAAAGTGTACATAGATAAAGAGTTTAAATCACTTCCAATATTAGATGGCATTATAACCGCACAATAATAATTTTTGTAACAGTTTAGGCATGCAGAAATAATTATTCATATTGATCGTGAGTGCTTGCACGCTAAGAACAATTTGTATCATCATTTCTATAGGGCCAAACTGTTACAAATGTTTAGGTTGAAAAAGATAAAAAAAATGCTATAATGGATAAGACTAATATTAGGAGGAAGTTTATATGAAAAAATTTAAATCATATATTGCAGTTTTTATTATGATAATGCTTGTAACAGGGTGTTCACTCAGCGATTTTGACGCAGATATAAATACAGTTTATGTGAAAAAAGACGGCTCAGTTACAGATGCGATTATAGAAGATTTTAGTGAGACATATTATGATTCAACAGAACTTGAAAGTTTAATCAATGACAGTATTGACGCGTATAATGATGGTACTGAGAAAATCAAAGTTAAAAAATATACGGTGAAAGATGATATTGCGAAATTAATTACTAATTACGAGACAGCTAGTGATTATGTCAGCTTTAATAAGGTGGACTTCTTCGCAGGTACAATCAGTGAAGCCACTAAAAGTGGGTATGACTTTGCTCAAGAGTTTACTGGAATTGAAGATAAAAACACAGTTGGATCAGAAACGATAATGAGTCTAACACAGTATAAAGTTATTGCATTTAACGAAAATGTAGAAATTAAAACGGATAGTAAAATTTTATATATAAGCAATAATGCAGAGCTGGTAAATGACAAAACAGCGAAGCTAACAGATGGAGCACAAGGACTTGCTTATATTGTTTACGAATAAGTGAAACAAATAAATCGGCAAGCAGAATTTTGAGAGTTGTTTACGATAGTGGTAGTCGAAGCACTTTCGTTAAAAGAATACTTGGAGGTAATGTAATGGAAAAGACAATGGAAAAAGTAGTAGCTTTAGCAAAATCTAGGGGATTTGTTTATCCTGGTTCAGATATTTATGGAGGTCTTGCTAATACATGGGATTATGGTAATCTTGGAGTAGAATTAAAGAATAATGTTAAAAAAGTTTGGTGGAAGAAATTTATTCAAGAGAATCCTTATAATGTTGGAGTAGATTGTGCTATTCTTATGAACCCTCAAACTTGGGTTGCATCAGGACATTTAGGTGGTTTCTCCGATCCATTAATGGATTGTAAAGAATGTCATGAGAGATTTAGAGCGGATAAAATTATTGAAGATTATAATGCAGAAAATGGTATTGAAATAGAAGGTTCCGTGGACGCTTGGTCGCAAGATGAAATGAAGAAATATGTGGATGATCATTCGATTGTTTGCCCTACCTGTGGAAAACATAACTTTACGGAAATAAGACAATTTAATCTTATGTTTAAAACCTTTCAAGGTGTAACAGAAGATGCAAAGAATACAGTATACTTAAGACCAGAAACAGCACAGGGAATATTTGTTAATTTTAAGAATGTTCAAAGAAGCTCTAGAAAAAAAATTCCATTTGGAATTGGACAAGTGGGTAAATCATTTAGAAATGAAATAACGCCTGGAAACTTTACATTTAGAACAAGAGAATTTGAACAGATGGAGCTTGAATTTTTCTGTGAGCCAGGAACTGACATGGAATGGTTCCAATACTGGAGACAGTTCTGTATTGATTGGTTACAGAAGTTAGGAATTAAAGAGGATGAGATGCGTGCAAGAGATCATTTGGCTGAAGAACTATGTTTCTATAGTAAAGGAACAACTGATATTGAATTTTTATTTCCATTTGGTTGGGGTGAACTTTGGGGTATCGCAGATAGAACTGACTATGACTTGACACAACATCAAAATGTTTCAAAACAAGATATGACATACTTTGATGATGAGAAGAAAGAAAAATATATTCCTTATGTAATTGAACCATCACTCGGTGCGGATCGTGTGGTACTAGCCTTCTTATGTTCTGCTTATGATGAAGAAGAATTAGAAGGTGGAGATGTTCGTACCGTACTTCATTTTCATCCAGCATTAGCTCCAGTTAAGATTGGTATCTTACCATTGTCTAAGAAGTTAAATGAAGGTGCAGAAAAAATTTATGCACAGCTTGCAAAGACGTATAATTGTGAGTTTGATGACAGAGGAAATATTGGAAAACGTTATAGAAGACAAGATGAAATAGGAACTCCATTCTGTGTAACTTATGATTTTGAATCAGAAAACGATGGAGCAGTTACGGTTAGAGATAGAGATTCAATGAAACAAGAAAGAATTAAAATTGAAGAATTAGATGCTTATTTAGCGAAGAAATTTGAGTTTTAATTATTTGATAGCTGGCACAAGACGCTTAAATCGTTTTGTGCCAGCTTTTTTGTTTAATAGTAATTCTTCGAACATCCTTATTGAATTAAATGCTCCAAAAGAAGTTCTAATTGCTGTTTTTGTAATTCATCCAATGATTGAAAATGATTTGAGATTTGATTGGTGTATTTTGAATATGCTTTCTTTGTTTTCTTAATTCCGTTTTGTGAAAGTACTATCAAATATTCGTTGTCTTTATTTGTAGGTAAGCGATGAACTATCCCCTTTTTGATAAGTTTACGTATTATTTTTTCGGATTCTGAAGATTTCATAAATAATGCACTTGAAAGTGCTTTTTCGGACATACTACCATTTAAAAGTAACAAACGTCGTAGTTGAAAACTTGCTTTTGGACAAATATCGTTACTACAACTGCAAAGCAGTGTCAAAAGTTTCTCATCTATAGTGGAGACTGTAATTTTAGATGAGGTAGGATCATTAGCTGATTTCAATTTTTTAGAAACAGCTAATTTAGTAGCAAGTTCTTTTCCTTTGTGGCATTTGGGTTTCGTTAGTGGGCAATGATTCGAACAATATGGACAATGTGCGGATTGCAAATCTTTAATCTTCATACATTTGACCTCCATTTTCTAATAGTATTATGTTAAGCATGCTTCATTGTCTCACATATATCTAATTATGAAAAGAACAAGTTGAGTATTGTACGGGTGTAAATGGTAATTTAGATATCTGTAGGCTACGATTTAGTCTTTGAAGATAAGTGATAATGGTTATAATTTGTAAGTGTTTACAAATTATAATATAGTAACAATGTATAGAAAAAAATGTAATTAAATGACGAATTATAAAGAATAGATAATGATTTAATTTGTAATATGATATTTTTACATAATAGTAACTTAAATTTTCGTCATACTTTACTTATAAATATAAATATTTCCTTGACTATCAATTTTAGTGTGGTACAATATTTTGTGTGAGACACAAATTCTAATAATTGGTTATTATTATAAAATTCAACATAATACTTTGGTGGCAAACAAAGTTTGTTGAATATTATACTAAATATACAAAAGTACAATATCATTTAGGAGGAATTTATAAAATGGCAAAATGGGTTTATTTATTTAAAGAAGGAAATGCAGACATGAAAAATCTTCTTGGTGGAAAAGGTTCTAATTTAGCAGAAATGACTAACTTAGATCTTCCTATCCCTCAAGGTTTTACAGTAACGACAGAGGCTTGTACAGATTACTATACAAGTGGTAAGAGAATTACAGATGAAATTCAAACACAGATTTTTGACGCATTAGCAGAATTGGAGAAAATGCAAGGAAAGAAATTTGGCGATACAGAAGATCCATTATTAGTATCGGTTCGTTCAGGAGCAAGAGCTTCTATGCCTGGTATGATGGATACAATACTTAACCTTGGTTTAAACGATGTTGCAGTGGAAGGATTTGCTAAGAAAACTGGAAATCCTAGATTTGCATATGATTCATATAGAAGATTTATCCAAATGTTTTCCGATGTTGTTATGGAAATGAGCAAAACATTTTTTGAAGGAATCTTAACAGAGATAAAAGAAGCAAAAGGCGCTAAATTTGATACTGAATTAACCGCAGGTGATTTGCAAGAAGTAATTGCAAAGTACAAAGCGATTTATAAAGAAAAAATGGGAGAAGACTTCCCACAAAATCCTAAAGTTCAGCTAATGGAAGCTGTTAAAGCAGTATTTCGTTCATGGGACAACCCTCGTGCTATCGTTTATAGAAGAATGAATGATATCCCAGGAGATTGGGGAACCGCAGTTAATGTACAGGCAATGGTATTTGGAAATATGGGTGAAACATCGGGAACAGGTGTTGCATTTACACGTAATCCATCTACTGGCGATAAAGGAATCTATGGTGAATACTTAATCAATGCACAAGGTGAAGACGTTGTTGCTGGTATTAGAACACCACTCCCTATAACGAAATTAGAAGAAGATTTACCAGAATGTTTCAAACAGTTCATGGAAATTGCTACGAAATTAGAGAATCACTATAGAGACATGCAGGATATGGAATTTACAATTCAAGAAGGTAAATTATATTTCTTACAGACACGTAATGGAAAGAGAACAGCACCAGCGGCTCTACAAATTGCTTGTGATTTAGTAGATGAAGGGAAAATCAGTGAAGAAGAAGCAGTTCTAAGAATTGAAGCAAAATCATTAGATCAGTTACTTCATCCAACCTTTGATCCAGCAGCAATAAAAGCAGGCGAAGTAATCGGTTCAGCACTACCAGCATCTCCAGGAGCAGCAGCTGGTAAGGTGTATTTTACAGCAGAAGATGCCAAAGTAGCAGGAGAACGTGGCGAAAGAGTTATTCTGGTTCGTCTTGAAACATCACCAGAGGATATTGAAGGTATGCATGCGGCAGAAGGTATCTTGACTGTACGTGGAGGTATGACGAGTCATGCAGCTGTAGTTGCTCGTGGTATGGGAACTGCTTGTGTATCAGGCTGTGGCGAAATTAAAATTAATGAAGAAGCAAAAGTATTTGAACTTGGTGGACACAAGATTGTAGAGGGAGATTATATCTCGCTTGATGGTTCAACAGGTAAGATTTATCTTGGTGATATCAATACAGTTGAAGCTTTGGTAAGCGGAAACTTTGAAAGAATCATGGTATGGGCTGATAAATTTAGAACCTTAAAAGTTAGAACGAATGCAGATACTCCTGAAGATACAGCAAATGCGGTTAAATTAGGAGCAGAAGGTATTGGTCTTTGCCGTACAGAGCATATGTTCTTTGATGCAGAGAGGATTCCTAAGATTAGAAAAATGATTCTTTCTAATACAGTTGAGGCAAGAGAAGAAGCACTTAACGAGTTAATTCCTTACCAAAAAGGTGACTTCAAAGCAATGTATGAAGTACTAGAAGGTAAACCAATGACAGTACGTTATTTAGATCCACCTTTGCATGAATTCCTTCCTACAGATCCAGAAGATATCAAGGCATTAGCAGAAGATATGGGACTAACAGTAGAAGAAATTAAATCAAAATGTGATGAATTGCATGAATTCAACCCAATGATGGGTCACAGAGGATGTCGTCTTGCTGTAACTTATCCAGAAATAGCTAAGATGCAGACGAGAGCCGTAATGGAAGCAGCAATTGAAGTGAAAGCGGAAAAAGGATATGATATCATTCCAGAAATCATGATTCCATTAGTTGGAGAGAAGAAAGAATTAAAATTTGTTAAGGACATCGTTATCAAAACAGCAGAAGCAGTTAAGAAAGAAAAAGGATCAGATATCGAATACCATATCGGTACTATGATCGAAATTCCTCGTGCAGCATTACTTGCTAACGAAATTGCTGAGGAAGCAGAATTCTTCTCCTTTGGTACAAATGACTTAACACAGATGACATTTGGTTTCTCCCGTGATGATGCTGGTAAATTCTTAGATGCTTACTACAAAGCAAAAATCTTTGAATCAGATCCATTTGCAAGATTAGATCAAAATGGTGTTGGACAACTCGTTAAAATGGCAGCAGAAAAAGGACGCGCAGTGAAACCAGGTCTTAAACTTGGTATCTGTGGAGAACATGGTGGAGATCCATCTTCCGTTGAATTCTGCCACAAGATTGGACTTGACTATGTATCTTGTTCACCATTTAGAGTTCCAATTGCTCGTTTGGCAGCAGCACAGGCGGCTTTGAATCAAAGATAGGCGAATGTAAACTCTTCGAGCATACGATAGGTTTTGATGAAGCAAAAGAATATAGAAAAAGCTATGGAGCTTATCTAAGGCGAAATCAGTGGATAGATATTACGGTTGAGGCTTGAATATAGTTGTATGGCAATATAAGAAGGCACTATCATTTTATAATAGATAAAATGGTGGTGTCTTTTATTCGATTAATCGTAACCAGCATGGTAATATCCATACAATCTACATATTAATTATTTATACTTATTATAAACATAACAACATAAATTTTAATGGAGGATGAATCATGAAACTATAAAGGAATACCAAGCTACGGTGATGAAAGAACACAAAATGAAACGGATACAATATCTTTAAAATAAGTAATATAGAACAATGCACAAATATCTTTGATAAAGTCTGTCGGAGGTATTGAATACAAGAATAAGGAGAAACAAATAATGAAGAAGAAAATATTAATTGAAGGAATGAGTTGTGAACATTGTGTTAATCATGTTACTGCTGCATTAAAAGAACTTTCGGGTGTATCTGGGGTTGAAGTTAATCTGACTGCAAAAAATGCAATGATTGAGGCTGACCGAGTTATAAGCGATGAAGAAATAAAAGCTTCCATAGATGAAGCAGGATATGAGGTTATTGGAATTGAAGTACAATAATAAATAAATTTTGTTAAAAGGGGAATTGTCAAGTTGTATTGATAGCTCCCCTTTTAAAATAAAATAAGAAGCATTTACAAAAATGATGTTTTATAGTGTGGTTTAAATTAAGCAGACCATTTTATAAGGACAAGAAGTCACTGGGTTTATATATCATATTTATTAAGTATTGAATTGGTTGTTAAATCTTACAGTCATACTTAATCCTACTGTTGAACTGATACTACTTCATAATTATAACCAAGAAGAAAGGAGTTGAGATTGTATTGAAGGATATTTCAATCTTATTAGCTTTTTCAGCCGGTTTTTTATCATTCATTTCACCGTGTGTACTTCCGATGGTACCGGCATATATAAGCTATTTAACTGGTTCTTCTATAAAAGAATTACAAGATGAAAAACCAAAGCTTTTGACTGTATACAAGGCATTAGGCTTTATCATAGGCTTTACAATAATATTTATCTTGATGGGGGCATCGATATCATCCCTTGGTAAAGTTTTAATTACGCATAAGGAAATATTTCGCAAGTTTGGTGGAGTTCTAATCATTATTTTTGGGATACATACCATGGGTGTTGTGAAACTTAATTTTTTATATAGGGAAGTACGATTTATAAAAACGGAGAAATTACACGGGTCTATTAACTCAATATTCCTTGGGATGGCATTTGCCGCAGGATGGACACCTTGTATTGGACCGGTTTTATCTTCTATATTAATCTATGCTTCAAGTACGAATTCTATTGGCAAGGGAATGCTTCTTTTATGGGTGTATTCTCTGGGGATGGCTGTTCCGTTCCTATTTACAGCCATAGCTATTAAAAATTTTAGTAGATATTTTAAAAAACTATCAAAATATTATCCTGTCATCTCAATTGTAAGTGGTGCTTTATTGATCATAATGGGTATATTAATTTATACAAATAAATCAGCTGTATTAAGCCAATATTTTAGTTTCTTTAATTTTTAATAAAAGCTAAGGAGTTGTAATATGAAAAAACATAGTTTATTAATCATGGCAATACTTCTGTTTGGTATTGCGTTATATACAGTCAACACATATGACAAAAAAACAGAGGTGAATTCAGCATCGGATAATTTGGATGACAACGATCAGAGCCAAAGTGATTTAAAGCCATCTGCTTCATTGAATGCATCTGATAAAACAGGTTCATCTATTATCGCTGATAGTAATCAAGGTAGTGATAGAACGTATGAAAAGGCTCAAGATTTTCAACTTGTTGATTTGCAAGGAAACAAAGTTTCATTAAGTGATTATAAGGGGAAGAAAGTATTTCTTAACTTTTGGGCAACTTGGTGTCCCCCATGTAAGGCTGAAATGCCAGAGATTGAGAAGATATATCAGGAAACAAAAGACAGTGATTTAGTTATTCTTGCAGTAGAAATTGGAGAGCCACAAGAGGATGTAAAAACATTTGTAGACAATAATAATTACAATTTTAAGGTGTTACTAGATTTTGATCAAAGTGTTGCTACAAGCTACGGCATTTCCTCTATTCCAACTTCGTTTTTTATAGATGAAGCAGGGAATATAATAGCAAAAAGAGTAGGTGGTATGAATTATGATGAGATGAAAGAATATAAAGCTTTATTAGAAAAATAGTATAAACATTATATGATAAAGAGCACGGTTAATTGTAAACCAGTGCTCTTTCTATTTGTATTAAATGAGCATTTGTAAGAATAGGGCTTTATTAAATCGTGAATATCTCGCCGATGTTATCTGCGTTTAGTGAAGTCACAATAGTTCCTATAAAAGATATTATAATCTCCATAATAAATCCATACTAATATATTATCATACCAATAGGATGATTGATATGGAAGGAGAAAGACATGGCAAGTATAGTTAAAAAGGCATTACTAATTGATGACATGACATGTGTAGCTTGCGAAAATAAAATTGAAAAAAAACTTAAGGCATTAGAGGGGATTGGAAAGGTATCTGCTAGCTATTCAAGTGGTACGGTAAATATCGAATATGATAAAGATAAAATATCACTAAACACGATAACCGCTGTTATTACAAAACTTGGTTATGGAGTAAAAGGTTTATCCGCATCGATGCATAAATCCGTAACTAAGTCTTCAAATTTATCAAGTAATAAATTTCAGCCAGCACAATTGATTTGTATTGTTCTGATATTAATTGGAATTATGGTAATAATGAACAATTTAGGATTGAGTTCAATTACCAATAAATTTCCGACCGCTACTCAAGGTATGGGATACTTAGCACTATTTGTTGTTGGATTATTCACATCTGTACATTGTGTAGCAATGTGTGGTGGCATTAATATTTCCCAATGCGCCAATATAAAATACACATCCAGTACGGGAATGAAGTCCAAGCTCAAGCCAAGCTTACTATACAATGGTGGTAGAGTAATCTCTTACACGATTGTTGGTGGCATTGTTGGTGCACTTGGCTCGGTATTTCAATTCTCTGGAACAATGAAAGGTATTGTCGCTGTCCTTGCTGGTGTATTTATGATAATTATGGGGTTAAATATGATGAATGTTTTCCCATGGCTTCGTAAATTCAACCCAAGGCTACCGAAAATTTTTGGAGGCATAAATGGCGAAGGCAAAGGTCCGCTAGTTGTTGGTCTATTAAATGGTTTCATGCCATGTGGTCCACTTCAGGCTATGCAACTATATGCGCTTTCAACTGGAAGTCCGATCAAAGGCGCGTTATCGATGCTATTTTTTAGCTTAGGAACCATGCCACTTATGTTTGGGTTAGGCGCAATCAGCTCAATGCTAACAAAGAAATTTACTAAAAAAATGATGACAGTTAGTGCAGTATTGGTTGTCTTCCTAGGTGTCGGTATGTTTAGCACTGGTATGAGCCTGTCTGGTATTACTTTACCGGGGATTGGTGTTACAGGGTCTGCAGTTGCTGCCACAGTGGAAAATGGTGTCCAGACTGTTACAGTTAACGTAACTTCAGGTTCCTATGAACCGGTAACGGTTAAAGCGGGGATACCTGTAAAACTTGTATTTCATGCTGAAGAAGGTACTATTAATGGCTGTAACAAAACAATTCAAATTCCTAAGTACAATATTGAGAAGGAATTACAAGTTGGCGACACAGAGGTTGATTTTACCCCAACAGCTACTGGTACTATTCCTTATAGTTGTTGGATGGGAATGATAAGAAGTACAATAACCGTAGTAGATTAATTATAATCTCCATTAAAATTTGAAAAATCTCTATTAATGGAGTTATACAATATTAAATAAATTATCTAGGAGGCATACTTTATGAAAAATAAAAACTTGTACCTTGTAACAGCAGTAGTTTTGACTATTGCACTTTTATCATCAAAATCTACCATTTCTTCAGCAAATAGTATATTTGGTTCAAAGTCCATTAGTAATTCTCAAAGCCTTTATTCGAATACTGCGGTGCAAAATAATGCAACGGAGCAAAACAATTCAGGTTTGGACACGGTAACCAATGTGGTAGAGACACAAAATAATGCAACGGAGCAAAACAACTCAGCTTCGGATGTAGCAACGATTGAGGGAGGGGTACAAAAGCTCACTACACAACATAGTCCTTCCTCTTATCCCAATATTGTTGTGCAAAAAGGTGTTCCAGTAGAATGGACAATTTCAGCAAGCGCACAAAGCTTACGTTCTTGCAATAGTTTTGTAATATTCCCAGACTTTAATATTCAGACGTCCCTTAAACAAGGCGATAACGTTTTGGAATTTACACCAACTACAACAGGAACATTTCAATACTTCTGCTCAATGCAAATGTATATTGGAACAATTACAGTTGTAGATGATATAAAGAATTATGACGAAAGTGCAGTTGACAACGCAGTTAATTCAGCAGTTCCTGTTGGCGGTGGAGGAGGTTGCTGTGGGTTTTAACATGGTAACTATTGTTGCTCATATGCCATAGAAATATTTTTTACAATGATGGTTTTACTGTCATTGTAAAAAAATCACATCAATATACCCTATGGTGGTATGGTATATGGCTGAAAGGAAGATTTTATGTCTGAAAAATGTAATCACTCAATGAATGATAATATAAAACGTCCAGAAAAAATAGATACTGATTTAGTTTCAAGACTCAACAGGATAGAGGGGCAAGTAAGAGGTATTAAAGGAATGATTGAAAAAGGCGTATATTGTGACGATGTATTAACGCAAATCGCTGCGGTACAGTCAGCCATGTCTTCTGTAAGCAAGTTGCTTTTAGAGTCACATATGAGAACTTGTGTAATAGAAAAATTGAAGGCTGGCGATCAAGATGTTGTTGATGAATTTGTAAAAACAATAGGAAGGTTATTATAAAAAAATATAAGGAGAAGAAGACATGGAAAATTTAACGCTGAATATACAGGGTATGACTTGTGCAGCATGTGCAAATCGGGTTGAGAAAGCTGCTAAAAATGTTAATGGAATTGAATCGGCATCGGTAAATTTTGCTTCAGAAAAGTTAAGCATACGATTTGACGAGAGTAATACAGGACTTGCAGAGGTGCAAAAAGCAGTTGAAAAAGCAGGCTATAAACTTAGCCTTCCGTCCATATCAAAAAAGTATAAAATAGAGGGTATGACCTGTGCTGCATGTGCTAAAAATATTGAACGAGCGATTAACAAAGTGGATGGAATGTTGGAGAGTTCGGTTAATTTTGCATCTGAAACACTATCCGTTTCTTTTGATAACAGTAAAACATCAGTAAGTGAAATGAAAAATGCTGTTTCAAAAGCAGGATATAAGTTGCTTGATGATGATAGTTCCATTGATATGGACAGAGAACGTAAGCAAAAAGAAATCAAAAGTTTATGGAGCAGATTTGTTTGGTCTGCAATATTTGCAGTCCCGCTTCTTATCATTGCAATGGGTCCTATGATTACAAATGCTTTGGGTATTATGTTGCCAGACGTGATAGAGCCAATGAAAAATCCGGTTCCATTTGCTATTATTCAATTTTTGTTGGCTACACCCGTTATTATAGTGGGCCGCAAATATTTCACAATTGGTTACAAAAACCTTATCAGAATAAGCCCAAATATGGATTCGCTTATTGCGATAGGAACGTCTGCGGCTTATATATACAGTATATACGGTGCAGTACAAACGTTACTAAATAATAATTATTATGAAATGTACTTTGAGTCCGCTGGTGTTATTCTTACGCTCATTACACTAGGAAAATATTTGGAAACGGTATCAAAAGGTAAAACATCGGATGCCATTAAAAAGTTGATGGGCCTTGCACCAAAAACAGCAAAAGTAATAAGAGATGGAATTGAAGTTGAGGTTTCCACAGATGAAGTAGTGGTTGATGATATAATTATCATTCGTCCAGGCGAAAAAATGCCTGTTGATGGTGTTGTAATAGAGGGGTTAACAGCTGTTGATGAGTCAATGCTCACTGGTGAGAGTTTACCAGTTGAAAAGAAATTAGGTGACAAAATTGTTGGTGCAAGTATAAATAAAAATGGTTCCATTAAATATAAAGCCACAAAAGTAGGTAAAGATACCGCACTTGCACAAATTGTAACCTTAGTTGAAGATGCACAAGGTTCAAAAGCTCCCATTGCTCGTCTTGCAGATATCATTTCGAGTTATTTTGTACCAATCGTTATATCAATCGCATTATTATCTGCACTTGCATGGTTCTTTATTGGAACCCAACCACTTTCATTTGCACTAACTATTTTCATTGCAGTGTTGGTTATTGCTTGTCCTTGTGCACTTGGACTTGCAACCCCAACTGCGATTATGGTTGCAACTGGTAAAGGTGCAGAAAACGGCGTTCTCATAAAAAGTGGCGAATCGTTGGAAACCGCACATAAACTAAAAACGATTGTATTTGATAAAACAGGTACAATCACAGAAGGAAAGCCAAAAGTCACTGATATTGTTACAGCAAGCTATGTTGATGCGAAAGAACTTCTGACAATTGCGGCATCAGCAGAAGAAGGTTCAGAACATCCTCTTGGAGAGGCAATTGTTAAGGGTGCAAAAGAACAAAATCTAACGCTTAAAAAAGTGGAAAACTTCAAAGCAATTCCTGGACATGGTATTGAAGTGACCATTAATCACAAAGTAGCGCTGCTCGGAAATAAAAAGCTGATGGACACAAGAAACATAATGCTTGGTGAATTTTTGGAAAAAGCAGACACTCTAGCAAGTGAGGGGAAAACACCTATGTTTATCGCAGTAAACGGTGTGATAAACGGAATTGTAGCAGTAGCAGATACAGTGAAACCAAGCAGCAAACAAGCCATTGAAACTTTACACAAAATGGGCATAAAAGTTGCTATGATCACGGGGGATAATAAACGCACAGCCGACGCTATTGCAAAACAGGTTGGAATAGATATCGTTTTAGCGGAAGTCTTACCACAGGATAAGGCAGAAAATATAAAAAAACTTCAAGAAAACAATACAGTAAAAGTGGCAATGGTTGGCGACGGTATTAATGATGCACCAGCACTAGCACAGGCTGATATTGGCATTGCAATTGGTTCTGGTACTGATGTTGCTATTGAATCTGCTGATATTGTTCTTATGCGTTCTGACTTAATGGATGTTCCTACTGCAATACAGCTAAGCAAGCGTACAATCAGAAATATCAAACAAAATCTATTTTGGGCATTTGCATATAATGTAATTGGTATTCCGATTGCAATGGGCGTACTACATTTATTTGGAGGTCCGCTTTTAAATCCAATCATCGCGGCACTTGCTATGAGTATGAGTTCGGTGTCTGTGCTTACTAACGCATTAAGGCTAAGAGGATTTAAGCCATTAACAGGTAGCACCAAAGGTGCATTTTCTGTTGATACATCAAACAATCAAATTTACTTTAGTCAGATTACATGTGTTCAAACAAATGATTCATACAACACATATAAAAAAGAACCCGCTGACCAAGTGAAAAATGAAGATACGAAAGTGATTTCTCTTATTCCGAATGCTGATAACATATACGTCGATGAACAGCCAGTAAACATGGTTGAAAGTGAAATCTTATATGAAAAAAATACTGAGACGGGTGAGTCTGAGGCAATTGTAGAAAAAAAGAAAAGCGATGATATGATTGAAAAAATTGTTTTAGCGGTTTCGGGAATGTCATGTTCACATTGCGAACAAGCAGTAACAAAAGCGTTGAATGAAATCGGTGTTAATTTTGCAGTAGCCGACGCAAAAACTGGAAGTGTTGCCGTTGAATATGTAAAAAGTCAAGTTTCAATCGATGAAATAAAGGCAAAAATTATTGAAGCAGGCTATGAGATATAATATGTTCAGAGCAAAAATAAGAAGAGCGATTAAAAGCCTTGATTGAAATGAGAATGAATGGAGACATTTCGAAAGAACTGTTTACTGAAAAGGAAAGGATATTGAGGAAAAAATTGTAAAATGATGTATTTTTTCTAAGAATAAGCAAGAAACCCTTATATTAACTGCAGAAGTTGATATGAGGGTTTCTTTTTTAGTTAGTAACGTTTTTTGCTGTGATTTTGGCATTATGCTATTAGTTATTTCGTATCTGATATATTATAAAATCGATAGTTGAGATGAGATAGTATCTGTTATATAATGATGTTACTTTTATGTTTTAATAACATGAAATTACTACTTAAGATAATATAAGGTTTAATAAAAAAACTTATATAAAGGGGAATATAATGATGTGGATAGTATGGTGGAAACCATGATGGATAAATTAAGGACGCCGGGGGTTGCTACAGTAATATCAAAACAAGGAGAGCTAGAATATAACGGTTACGGATATGCTGATGTAAAAAATCATAAGGAGGTTAATGAAGAATCATTGTTTGAACTATGCTCGACAACAAAAGCATTTACGGCTTTGGCTATTATTTTATTGGAGGAGGAGGGGGATATAAATGGATCCGATTGTATTTAGTAAGTTATAGGTATGCAAAAATGAGATTAATTGTATTTCATGCGTATTGCTAAGGGGTAAATATGAAGGTAATGAAAATAAACTATTTATATTTAGAAAAGAGAGACGAGGAATAAGCATATGAAAATCGTAGTTTTAGATGGTTACACAGAAAACCCAGGAGATCTCGCCTGGAGTGGTATGGAAGCACTAGGTGAATTGACCGTATATGATAGAACTTCTATTACAAATATACAAGAAACAATTGATAGAATTGGTAATGCAGAACTTATCATCACAAATAAGACCCCAATTACGAAAGAAATTTTAAAAGTGTGTTCTAGTATCAAATATATTGGTGTGTTATCAACTGGATATAATGTGGTAGATTATGTGACTGCAAAAGAAAAAGGAATTCCAGTATGTAACATTCCAACTTATGGAACAGATGCGGTGGGGCAGTTCGCTATTGCTATGTTACTTGAAATTTGTCATCATGTTGGTCATCATAGTGAAGCAGTTCATGAAGGTCGTTGGGAAAACAATCAGGATTGGTGTTTCTGGGATTATCCATTGATTGAACTTACAGGTAAGACGATAGGAATCGTCGGATACGGAAGGATTGGTCAGACAACTGGAAGAATAGCGCAAGCTATGGGAATGAAAGTATTAGCGTATGATACATATAAAAATCCTACGATAGAAACAGAAACTTGCCATTATACAGAGCTTGATGAAATATTTGAGAAGTCAGATGTAATTTCATTGCACTGTCCATTATTCCCGGAAACAGAAAGTCTGGTAAATAAGGACTCTATCGCAAAAATGAAAGATGGCGTTATTATTTTAAATAATAGTCGTGGACCATTGATTGTAGAAGAAGACTTGAAAGATGCATTAAATAGTGGGAAAGTATATGCAGCAGGACTTGATGTTGTGTCGACTGAGCCAATTAAAGGAGATAATCCTCTTCTTCAAGCTAAGAATTGTATTATTACTCCTCATATTTCATGGGCACCAAAGGAAAGCCGAAATCGATTGATGAATATTGCAATCGAGAATTTGAAAGCATTTATTGATGGGGCACCAATAAATGTAGTGAATAAATAAACTACGGATGAATAGGTGCGTGGAAAATTTGAGCTTGTTAGTGTTACTGTTCCATTTTGTATGAAGCTAAAAGGATAGCCCAAATTATTTGCTTGTATTATAAGATTACACCTATTCACTATATTGAAAAGAAGATGCTTCTGAAATTGATTTAGTCTTTTTTCCCACAAAGAGTATAGCCAATACAAACTGCAATACTGCCACAATGGTGATACAAATAAAAGCAACATCAATGCCGGAAGCATTTGCTGTAACTGCTGCAGAATCACTTGTGATTTTAGTGACATAGGACATGATTGATACAAAAACGGTAGCGCCAATTGCTCCTGAAATGGTTCGAAGCGAAGTCAAAATTGCCGTACCATGAGAAGTATACGTGCTGTCAAGTGTACTCATTCCCCAAGTTACCAATGGCATCAACATGCAACTGATTGAAATTAAACGTGCAATATAAAATAATGTTAAATAAATGACGGAAGTATCTTCTCCGACAAAAGAGATTCCCAAACAACTGATAGCCATAAATCCACTTCCAATTATGGCAAGTTTTCTAATACCAAACTTATCATAGATTTTACCAGCAAATGGGCTAATGATTGCCATAGTGATAGAACCAGGCATCATGATTAGGCCAGATTTAGTAGCAGATAGTCCGTGAACAATCTGAATGTATAATGGAAATAGAGTAGATCCTGTAATCATGATGGCGTAAAGAAGCATGCTCATAATAACTGATAATCGGAATTCCTTATTTTTAAAAGTACGCAATTCCAAAAAAGGATTTTCTAGGTGAAGCTGACGTATAGTAAAGGCAATTAAGGAAAGGATTCCAATTGTCAACGGTAAAGCAATGTTAAAGCTTATGAAATCACTGGAACCAAGGTTACCAATTCCCAGTAAAAAACCAGAGAATCCAAAGGTACTCAGCAACATGGAGACAAAATCAAATTTCTGTTTCTCATTTTCTAATACATTTTTCATTACGATAGATGCAAAGACAAGATTGAAAGCAACAATCACTAAGCAAAACCAGAATATAACATGCCAATCAAAGTAATCAATTACGATTCCTGTTATTGTTGGTGCAAGGACTGGGGCAGCACCTATTGCAAGCCCATAGATGCCCATAACTGTACCTCTTTGCTCTTTTGAAAAAATAGTGAGAATAACAACTTGGGTCATTGATGTTAAAATACCACTTCCTAACGCTTGAAGGATTCGACCAACTAAGAGTGTTGGAAATGAGACTGATGTTGCTGCAAATAATAGTCCTATAAAAAAGAAAATTAGTCCAGTAATAAAAAGTGGTTTGGTTTTAAATCGTTTCATTAAAAAAGCTGTGGCTGGCACCATGATACCCATGGACAAGGAATAAGCACTAGTTAACCATTGTGCAGTAGCGGCTGATATTTGAAGGTCATTAATAATTGCGGGTAAGGCCGTAGTAAGGGCAGTTTGTAATACTGCTCCTATGATGGAACTAATCATTAATACGGTAAATATCATGTTTTGGGATTTTTTTGTTAATACATTTTTCATAAATATCTTCTTTCTCGTATCTAATTATTTTGAAAAAATTTCCACTATTTTTTTTTGTAAACGAACATATGTAACAGCATCTTCTATTCCTAGTGCTTCTAAGAATTCAATTGCTCGTTTTGTATATGCTTCTTTGTTTTTTGCATGTTGTAATGTACCATCTGGTAAAATCTGCACTATAGTTTGCCTTCCGTTATTAGGATCAGGATTTCTTTCAATGAACTCTTTTATTTCCAATTGATTTAAAATCATGGCAATTCGTGCGGAACTGATATTCATTACTTGGCTGATTTCTTTTGGTGTGACAGGTACTGTGTTCTCAGCAAGATAACTTAATACAAAGGTTGCACCGTTGTTTGGTTCCAAAATTTTATCAATACTATGTAACTTCGTGAGCTGGCGTTTTATTAGCGCTAATTCAGCTGCAAGTAGTAAATAATCGGTAGAGTCACCGTTGTAGTTTATATTAGTAGTAAATTCATTATTCAAATATTTCATCCTCCTGTCTTACTTTTGTGTCATTAATGATTATGTCTTATACATTTTGCACATGATCGCTAACACTGTTAGCTATTATATATCTTTTGGGATTTTTTTGCAACTATTAAATATGTGATTTTACAAAATATTGAGTAATTGCATTGAGTATTTTTAATTAATAGGAAATTGCAGCATAAAATATTATATGGATATTTTTATTTTAAAGCCTCTTGAGTACTATCAATCGGTTGGTATATTATCACGCCAAAAATGAACAGGTTTCTAATTTAGTACTTTCTTAGCCAATTTATTACTAGATTCTATAAAAATAAAATGTTCCAAGCAGAAAGCATTAGAATATTTAAATAGGTTTTCTGAACTTACGAACTATTGAATCGTTTTGAGTGCATGACTACAACTAAAGATTGCATGGAGGCTTATATTGTTCCTAAATCAAAGTGGGTAATATTTGAGGGGAATTGTCCAGTAGGAATAGCGATTGAAGAGCTGTGGAGGTGGATATATAGTGAATGGTTGCCTTCGACCAATTACAATCCATGCGGATTGTAAAGCAATGCACCTCCTCTCTAAGAGATGTGTCTTTATATGAAAAAAATATACAATATTGATTGTTATAGTAGCTATCGTTATCATATTATTGTGTCTATTCATTTTAATAAAAAATGCAGGTAAAAAGGATGAAGAGATGAATGAAGTGTTAAATTTTTTAGACGCGTTTCAAAGTGTAGAACTAATAGATGGAGAAATATAATCAAATCATACGATCATTTAATAGAAATAACTGGATTAGAAGAGGTTATTTATGATAATAAAAAATATATGATTGCAGATTGTGATGACTTTACTAAATCAGATAAATTAAATAAACAACCCCTTATATTAACCGTGAACAGTTGATATAAGGGGTTTCTATGCTATGCTTTCTTATAAAGAGATAGGCTTCGAATTCATCATAGATTCGTTAGAAGCTAATGTAAGCGCAAGTGTTTTAAGTGCATCGGAATAAGATGATTTAATAAATTGACGATCACCAGTTCTAATAGCATCTATAAAAACCTGCGTAGCCTTTAAATAACTTCCTTCAGTAAAGGCAACCTTTTGTATTGAATCTTTTGTAATATATCTGAATTCTTTACCCCAATCATATTCAATAATTAAGTCATTAAATACAATTCGAAACCCAATGCCTTTAAAATTTTTAATATCCTCCAGGTAACAAGCAGTTTCGACTGTGGCAATTACACCTGATTGGAATGAAATCATGGTTGAAGAATAGTCATCAATGTTGTAATCAGGCACATTTTGAATGATTCCATTTCCACTCATACCAAATACAGTATTTGCTTCACCAAAGAAATATCGTAGCAAATCAAATAAGTGAGTACTTTGTTCCACAATTTGCCCACCTGATTGTTCTTTTCTTTTCCACCAAGGAGCTCCAGGCATTCCTCCAATCCATCTTGCAGTAACCAATCCAACTTGTTTATTTGGTATTAGACTTTTGATTTTTTCAATTTCTTGCGTATATCTTTCTTGATAACCCACACATGATATTACACCTGATTGATTAATTGCAGACTCAATTGTTCGTGCTCGTTCCATTGAAAGTTCTATAGGTTTTTCAACATACATATGAATTCCCTTTTGAGCTGCAAGAATCTCAACATCATCATGACCATAGGGAGGGATACAAATAAATACAGCATCTAGTTTTTCCCGTTCATACATTTCACGATGACTCGAATAAAGGCGAGCATCGGGTATCTTTTTACCCATTTCATTTAATTTTAATTCGTTGGAACTAGCCAATGCGGCAACTTCTACCTCATTTATTTTAAGAAGTTGATCTAAATGAAAATTTCCAAACCATCCGCAACCAATGATACCTATTTTAACGATGCCCATAAAATTACCTCCGTATATTATTTAAAACAAAAATTATATATCGATTATAACACATGAAAATACAATTTTTAAGCCATAACTTGACAAGAAAGTGTCTGCGTGCAGACACTTTTGCGCCCACGCGGGTTGCGTAGCAACGCACTTTTTATTTAATAAAAATAGAGCAAAGCTCTTAATAAAGGGGAGTATTAAAAAGATAACTAGAGATAGTCAAAAACAGAAAACAATTATTTACAGGTATATCGAATACTAGTTTATAAAAAACATCCATATCCAAAAGGCAACATGATTGCTCTCTTGGATATGGATAGATGTTGTCACCATCATTACAATGTGTGTTATTTTAATGGAATTTAAGCCTATCGATCAGTTGGTACATTATCACGCCAGAAATGAACAGGTTGCCAATTTAGTACTTTCTTAGCTTTTTCATTACTGAGTAATGTATGGTAATTATCAAGAGGTACACGGATATCCTTAACTTCAGGAAATTCAGCTTGCATAAGATCACTGCTTTTTATATCCATGCTTGTGTCATTGGCAGCAAGATTAAGCGCAACATAGCCCAAACCATCTGCTTCAATTGACAATCTACATGCCTCAGCGATATCTCGAGCATCAATATAACTCCAAAGAATACCACGGCGAGTCGTTGGGCTGTGTATGAAACTAGGAAAATTTTTATACATTTCATTTGTAATAACGTTACCAATACGTAAAGAGACTACCTGCATACCACAGCGGCGGTTGATCATTTGAGCTGTATTTTCTGCAACAATTTTGGATAATCCATAGCAGTCTTCTGGTAATTGTGGATGATCTTCATCGATTGGAACATATTGGGGTTCTAGATTTTGTTTGGAAAAAACGACGCCATAAGAGGATTCGCTGGATGCAATTACTGCTTTTTTTATGCCTAGTCCAGCTGCTGCTTCAAGAATATTGTAGGTGGACATTACATTGTTTTGAAAGGTCACTTCATTTGGATGTGAGTATGCTACTGGAATTGCGGCAAGATGAATAACTGCATCCGCACCGGCAAGTACACCATAACATTCTCCAAGATTCATAAGGTCAACGGTTACAAATCTCGCTAAGCTTTTTTGAGGTTTGTGTATATCTACACCAACGACATCATATCCACACTCCACTAAATGTTCTACCACATAAGGACCAAGTAGTCCGTTAACGCCTGTTACTACTATCTTTTTCATACACATTACACTCCTTTTTATTTTTTATAAAAAATTTTAATTATTGTGTAAATACACGTAATAATTAAAATTAAAAAATTACTTCGAACTTTGCTAGAAAAGTTTTTTGTTTAAAAGTTACAATTTGTGTATAGTAAGTTTATTACTATGCATGTTCTGTGATTTCATTAATGTTATATTTGCTATGCGCCAAAATCTACATACAAAACACTAACGAAATAAAAAAAATAAAAAATTGTGATAATTCAATTCTTATTTCTTGAATAATTAACATATTTGATAGTATTATTGAGGTTATTATTTAAATACTATCACATTTATATTGTAAACCCTAATGTTAACACTAGGTCAATAGTAAAATTGAATATATTGAAATATAATCCAAAACATATTAGGGCATAAGAATAAATATAAATTATTTATATTATTTACTCTTATTATTAAAGAATCTAAGGTAGAGAATAATAAGCAGATAATCAAATTCCCCAAAGGGCCTCTTACGGCTCAGTATATACTAGGGGTATTAAAAAATATCGAATTGGTTAAAGTATCGTTTCTTGAAAAGGTACTGTTAAAAAGTTGATTACTTGTTTTCTCGGCTTTTGAAGATAAGCGATATCGTTTGCGGTAATTTTGTGGTGTACAGGCCATGATTTTTTTAAATACAGAGCTAAAATAATTACTCGATGAAAAACCAAGAAGATAAGCCAAGTCCGTAATGCTAATATTGGTTTCTATTAACTGTGTTTTCGCATATTCTAACTTCTGCAATGTTATGTATTCGGCGGGTGTTATTCCAACTTCTTCCTTGAATTTAACCTTAAATCTTGAAAGAGAATAACCAGATTCTTTAGCCAAATCAATAAGCTGTAGGCTTTCTTGAATATTATTATTTAAAAAAACAATAGACTTTTTAATACGTTCATCAATATGGTAAATTTGTTTATCTTGAACTGGTGATAAAAATTGAAGGTTAAATAAAAAACAGGTTAAAAATTGCACACCAATCATAGTAGAGTGAGGTTCCATTTTACCAAAGAAATTAAAAGCACTTCGTAGAAAATTTAAATGTGTGGTACCCAAACAAATATGTCGGTCTTCTAACTTCATGAGTTGATTATAAAGTTCATAACTATATTCTTTGTTCAATCCAAACATATGAAAAGGATCACTTATTATAATTTGAAATGCATAAAATTCACAAGGTGTTAGAGGTTCATTCCCGTTGCTATGCAGTTCAGAGGGAAAGGTTAAGAAAGCTTGATTACCAGTACAAATATATTTTGTTATTTTGCCATCTTTTTCGATTTGTGTATAACGTTTTCCTTTTATCATACAATGGACTTCAATAATATCGGAATGATAATGCATGGGAGATGGAACAGAGGATGTAGTGAAGGTCCAGTAAGAAAAGTTGCCAAGCCCTGGAACTTGATGTTTATCTTTTGTAATTACTTTCTTGTTATTTGTCCAGCAATATTCATCAAAAATTTCATACATTTCATACATTTTTTCATACGTTTCATACATTTTAAAATACCTCCAAATAATATTATTTCATACTTTTTGAATAAATGAAAGAGATATATGTTCAAAAGTATAAAATAGTATTGAAAACGATTTTGAATGTGCAATGATAAGTTTCAGTTTATAATACAAATATACAAAACAGATAACTGGTCATGAACCAGTATATAAAGGAGATAAAAATGAAAATAGCTGATGGTGTTTGGCCAGTTATGATAACTCCATTTACAGACGATAATAAAATAGATTACAATGGGGTTTTACAAATAATTGAGTGGTATGAAAAAATGGGGGTAACAGGAATATTCGCGGTTTGTCAGTCAAGTGAAATGTTTGAACTTGATGCAAAAGAGCGGTATGAATTAGGTAAATTTGTAATTGATCATACACCAAAACATATTGGGGTTGTGGTATCTGGTCATGTAGCAGAAAATGTTGAAGATCAGATTCGAGAAGCACAAAAAATGATAGATGCAGGAGCTCAGTCCTATGTGTTCATTTCAAATCAATTTGCAAGAGAAAATGAAAATGAAGATGTAGCAAAGAAAAGCATGGAATATCTTATTAATAGAATTGACGCTGAGAGTTTTGGTATTTATGAATGTCCATCACCATATAAAAGACTTCTTTCACCAGAATTGTTAAGATGGTGTGCCAACACAGGTAAATTTTCCTTTTTAAAAGATACCTGTTGTGATTTAAAACAGTTACAAGAAAAATGTGATGCTGTTAAAGGTACAGATTTGAAAATATTCAATGCAAATGCTGCAACATTATTAGAAAGCTTAAAAATGGGATGTTCTGGTTATTCAGGTGTTATGGCAAATTTCCATCCTGATCTTTATGAATGGTTAGTAAAAAATTATAAAACTGAACCTGAAAAAGCGCAGAAAATGATGAATTTCTTAGGTGCTACTTCATTGGTAGAATGTCAGATATATCCCGTGAATAGCAAATACCATATGCAGTTAGAAGGTATACATATTACAACGAAGAGTAGAAAACAAAATGATTCACTTTTAACAGGAAGTAAAAAATTGGAGATAAGTCAGTTTCATGAAATTACAGAAACATTTCGAGAAAATTTTCTTAGAAAATAAGGCTAGTTGAATGGAAATATTTAGTGTTAATTTGAAACTTATTGATTGTACTTTTAGTGTAATTGGAGGATGTAATATGAAAAAGAAATTTTTTACAACATTATTAAGTATGTCTATGGTAGCAACTCTGTTGCTAGGGTGTGGGAGCAATAAAGAGACAGCATCGACAGATGTAGTACAAGAAAATTCAACAAATACAACTACCGCAAGTACAGATATAAACAGTACGGATGCTACTAGTGCTGATACAACTAGCACCGATACATTATCGGATACTCCAGTGGAATTAATATTTACCTCCGTATCGGTAACTGGTGATTCACACACGACAGCCATGACAGCTTTTGCTGATAAGGTAAAAGAATTATCTGGAGGATCTGTAACTTGTAAAGTATACTCGGATGGATCATTATTTTCCTCAGAGAATGAATTTGATGCTTTGTTAAGTGGAGATGCAGATATTGCATATATTTCATTTCCTACGTTGGCTACACAGTCAGGACTTGAATGGTGTTCCATGTTTGCTTCGGGATATTTTTGGAATTCATATGATCATATGACCACTGTATTAAATGGAGATATTGGAATTAATGATATTCGAACTGCAATAGAGGAAAACGTTAATTGTATTCCACTTTCTAGTTTTTATCTTGGTAGTCGTGTTGTTAATACAAGAGATAAAGAAATTAATTCTTATGATGATATGAGCGGATTATTGTTAAGAATGCCAAATTCTGAAACATGGTTAAATTTAGGAGAAGCGTTGAATGCCAATCCAACCCCTTTGTCATTTTCAGAATTATATACCGCATTACAAACGGGAGCAGTAGATGGTCAGGAAAATCCTTTGCCTACAGATGTAAGTGCCAAATTCTATGAGGTAACAAAATATATTGCAATTACAAATCACGTAATTGATTCTATCATGCCATGTATAAACAAGGATACTTTTAATGGTATGACAAAATCTCAGCAAAAAGCGGTAATAGATGCTATGGAATATGCACGTCAGGATAATGACACTGCTAGAATTGCAGAAGAGACAAAAGATATTGAAACACTAAAAGCAGCAGGTATGACAATTACATATCCTGACTTGACTGAGTTCAAAGAAAAAGTTCAGGCTTATTATACAGCTCATCCGGAACAAACCGAAACTTGGAATATGGACCTTTACAATAAAATTCAAGAAGCTTCAAAATAATAAAACATAATTTAAGTTGGCTTAGAAATGAACGGATATGAACCGGTTAAGTGGTTTACATTCGTTCATTTAGGAAGGAGTAAATCTTGAAAAAAGCAAAAAAGATAGGAAAAATTATATCGGAAATTTTGGGGGTCTATATACCTAATGTAACCTTTTGTGTCATTTTTGTTACGTTCATGATTTCAATTGTATCTAGGTATTTTTTGAAAAGACCTGTTACATGGAGTTATGAGATATCCGTATTAGGGTATATGTGGACTATGTTTTTTGGTGTAGGAAAAGCAATGGAAAAGGACGAGCATGTAGTATTTGGTCTTGTATATGATAATTTAAATCAGTTTGGTCAATTTGTATTTAAATTAATTTATAATACATTATTACTAATATTGTTGTTGATTTGTTTTGTTCCATGTGTTGAATCAATGCTTGATAAGAAAATGGTTACAGGAGTTTTGAAATTACCATATACAATCGTATTTTCTCCTTTTATTTATATGTTAGGTGAAATAATTGTACGTACTTGTATCAATCTTTACAATGCATACAAAGAATACACAGAAGTGAAGGGAGAAAATAAAATATGAATTGGGCAATTATAATTTTGTTTAGTATATTAGCATTATGTTTTATTTTGCGTATGCCAATATCTTTCTCCATGCTGGCAGCATCTATTTCTTATTTTTTAGTAAAAAGTCCTGATAAGTTTGGGCAGATATTTACCGTTACAACAGGAAACATGTTTTCAAATTATACGATGCTGGCAGCACCATTATTTATTTTTATGGCAAATGTGATGAATGAAAGTGAAGTTACGGATAAGATGTTCTCTTTTTGTAATGGCTTACTAGGACGCTTAAAAGGTGGGACAGCACAAGTTAATGTGTTTATATCATTGATTTTCTCTGGTATGACTGGTTCTGCTATTGCAGATGCTTCAGGTATAGGTCTCATGGAAATTGAACAGATGAAAAAAGAGGGTTATGATGCAGACTTTAGTTGTGCCATTACAGCAGCAAGTGCCACAGTAGGACCTATTTTTCCACCAAGTATACCAATGGTAATTTATGCAATGTTGTCCGGTGCATCAATAGGTAAGCTTTTTATGGGTGGTATGATACCTGGAATTTTACTAGCTGCATTTTTAATGGTATATGTTGGAATAATTTCTCATAAGCGAAATTATCCAGCTGGTATTAGTATGTCCAAGAAACAGTTTGCCAAGGCAACTTTACAGGCAGCACCTGCATTGTTTACAGTTGTAATTCTTTTAGGAGGAATTTATTCTGGTGTTTGTACACCAACAGAAGCTGGTGCAGTTGCATCTGCATATGCATTATTTATTTCAGCTATTATTTATCGTACATTAGGGTGGAAAAAATTATGGTTTATTATTAAAAAATCAGCATCTAATACGGCAACTCTTGCACTATTATGTGGAACCTCAATGATGTTTTCCTATATCATTTCTTTAGAACAGGTACCTGCAAGTGTAGCTGGCTTAGTAATGGGTATCACAGATAATAAATACATATTTTTATTAGTAGTTAATATTGTGTTTTTATTACTTGGATGTGTACTTGATGTTAGTACAATACAGTTGGTATTTGTACCTATGGTACTTCCTTTAGTAAATGCGTTTGGTATTGATCTTGTACATTTTGGTGTTGTAATCTGCTTGAATATGATGATTGGATTATCAACACCACCATTTGGTATGTTACTCTTTATTGTCGCAGGATTGGGAAAAACAAAAATCAGTGGAGTTATCCGAGAAATATTGCCTATGGTAATCATTATGATTATATTGCTATTCTTATGCACATTTGTACCTAATATAGTTATGTACATACCAAATCACTTTATGTAACAAATGATCCCCAAATTATAATATTTTTCGTAATTAATAAAGATTATTTTTAGCAATTATTCTATTGTTTTATAATAGTAAATGACGAAATTACAGATATGCCCGCTCCTTTAGGAGGGGGCATATCTAGTTGAAAATAGAAGGAAGGGATTAAGAATGATAATAGACAAATTAGAAAATTTAAATCAATATAATCAATTAAGAAAGTATGAGAAAACTATTAATAATTTTATTGAAATGTGTAAAAATAAGAAGCTGGAAGAAGGACAGTATAATCTGATTGGAGAAGAAGTATTTGCGTTGGTTCAAATTTACCAAACAAAGTCAAAAATTGGTGCTAGAATGGAGTCGCACAAAGAGTACGCAGATCTTCAATATATTTTGGAGGGAAGAGAAGTTATTTACTATGACTGTGTAAAGGAATTAATTGTTTTTGAAGATAAAACGCCAGAAGATGATATACTTTTTTACGAAGTAGGCAAGGATAAAGGAGGGATTACTTTAGAACGTGGAATGTTTGGCTATTTTGCTCCGCAAGATGCGCATATGCCATGTATTCAATGTGAAGAAAAAAATGCTGTAAAAATGGTAAAGATAGTATTTAAAATTCATATTTAGCGACTTATTTAAAATGAGATTAAGCTATATATGATGTATTTATATCCATTCATGATAGAACTATCTATTTTGAATATCATATAAGTGAAAATGATATTTGGTATTCTTCTTCATAAAATAAATTTAAAACAAATAAATAAACATGAAAGTTTACAAAATAGCTAAAATGCCATTGTAGAGATCAAAACTTTATAGTGGCATTTTGCATTCAAATAATAAATCTTCATTTTCATCATTAGTATGCTAGCAAGATCTATGTGAAAATACGAAATTAGTACTTGTTAATTATTACTATTTAATCTATTCTATACTATAACATAAAAATTATTGTAACTTTTCAGAACTGTCATAGTTATAAAAAAGCAAG
>JBGUEQ010000012.1:0-95904 GCA_041821265.1 Lachnotalea sp.
CTACGTAAGAAAATGATTCAACAAATGATTTCTGCTTCGCGTAGCGAATTTGCATGCAGAAATTATATGTTACTGTGAACGGAGAGAACAGTAACAATATTTCCTTCCTATCAGTGGTAAACTACTAGTTACGCTAGATATAAATGTAGTACTTTGCTATGAGGTGAATACAAAAGGGAGTAGCTAGTATCAGATATCTGATATCTGCGATGTCTTCAGCACGATTACCTATATTTAGGAATCCGTATCGTAACTAAGTAGCAAGACTTATGTTGTAACGTCAATGCGTACAATATAAGTCTTGCTACTTTTTGTTGTATCATAAAAGAAGGAGGTACCTATGAATGAAATGTATCTTAAAGAAAAGGCTGAATTATTAACAATAATAGGAAACGGATCGGCAGGATTAACGATAGATGAGGCAAAAAATATTCAAAAAGAAAAGGGCTTTAATGAATTAATTGAGAAAAAGAAAAAGTCCATATTTATCGCATTTGTAGAGCAGTTTGCAGATTTTTTGGTATTGATATTAATTGTGGCCTCTATTATTTCTGCATTTTTAGGAGATATCGAAAGTGCATTTGTTATTTTTACAGTAATCACAGTAAATGCAATACTTGGAACTGTTCAACAACAAAAGGCTGAGAAGTCACCGTGGGTGATGTGGTTAATCTGGAAGCAGGAGATTGTATAAGTGCGGATGGTAGAATTTTAGAAAATGCTAGCCTTAAAGTAAATGAAAGTGCATTGACGGGTGAAAGTCTTGCAGTAGATAAACAAGATATAGAAATAACAAAAGAAGTTCCGTTAGGAGATAGATTGAATATGGTGTATTCAGGAAGTTTTGTAACCTATGGTAGAGCCTAATTTATAGTTATTGAGATTGGAATGGACACTGAAGTTGGTAAAACTGCAACACTTCTGAAAGAGAATGGAAGGAATGTATATCGAAATATTTGAGGAAAAACCGAGAGCAAAAAAGGAATCTATTTTAACAAAGAATTTTTTAATTGGAATTATTGTTGAAGGTTTGGTTATTGCAATAATGACTATGAGCGCTTATTACGTTGGCTTAAATAATGGTGGTGAAGCAACAGCGAGTACCATGGCATTTGCAACATTATGTTTATCTAGATTGGTTCCAGCATTAAGGGGTGTATTTAAGGTAGTACCTTTGTCAATTGAATTATTATTCACAATATATGGCTTGGCGTTGGCAAATTTAGTTGTTATTCAAACGCTTAAATGGGTACAAACGAAGATAAAAAGAGCTTGATTCAAATAGTAAAAATGAAAGAGAAGCGTTGCATTTCGTTTTACAATTGAGTTAAAAATGATAAAGAGTCATAGAAAATTAAAAGCAAATTTTCTATGACTCTTTATCTAAGTAATTAGGATTATCTCATTATAATAGTTAAGGTATTACCAGAGGGTGTAATTCTAATTCGGTAAATACTATGTTTCCAGGCTCCTTGAAGTCTTTTATCTGTAATTGGTATTTCTTCAATTTCAATAGAGGATGCACCTTCGATTAAAGCTGAGCCGAGAGTTCCAATCTGAATCATATTATTGGAACAAATACTAGGTTGCGTATAGGTCATGAGATTAGATACTACGGTGTGAACACTGTCCCAAATATCCTCAATAAGGACACTCTTATTCTTGTGCAGAGTAACTGTCCTTTTATATGTGTTGAAGGAATCTAGAGGGTAAGCAGGGGCTATGTTCATAGAGATAGATGAACGTTCACTTTCAAAACAAGTGAAAACATCAGCTGCCTTAAAATATGGACCATTCATCTGCATCATATTATCAACATCTGGGAGGTTATGGTATGTGGATTGCATAGTCCATATTTCATAACGCTGTGGAGAAAATGTTTTTTTACAGTAGGTTTCAACACCAACATCAATAAACATGGGTTCACCATTTTTATATATTGTAAAACTTCCCGTATCATTATGATTATGGCTGTCATCATTATCACCTGCCTTAACAGCAAGGCATGTAGTATCATCATGAGCTTTGAATATACCAACACTAGAGTAAAAGATATCATCATGTGATATTGTTCCAGAGATGTCGTAGTTGTTAATTTCTTTTTCTGTAAAAGCCGCTTGTATTCTGTAAAATAGATTTATTTCTGTAGATAACAGCTGATCTGAGTCACTCTGATGGTCCAATGCAGCAAATTTCATGAGATCACTGTTAAGCGTGCGTTTACCAAATAGAAATTCGCGTACACCGGCTCGACCAGCTATTGGTGAACAATCGGCATAGTTAATATAATATTTATCATGAACATGAACATTTATAATATAAGATGCAATATTTTTGATTTTATTATTTTTATATAATGAGCTAAAATGATTATTGGTAATTGCATTTAATATTTCAAGGGTATTAAACAGACACAGGCCGGCATGACGGTAATACCCGGCACCTTCATCGCAACAACCGTCGTCTCCATATTCTTTTAGAAAATAATCGACACTTGTGCTGGCTTTTAGAAATATTGTCTTTTGGAATTCATCCGTTAAATTTAAGGTGAAAGCAGTAATTAAAATATTTTGTGTACACCATATCGTCCAATTACACATGGGTTCATCACCATTACCCATCCACCAGAAATGGCAGTTAATGTAGGGAATAATAATTCTATTATTAAGTTCATTTTCGATACGTTGGACAATGATAGGACTTATTTTGTTAAGAGTGTCACGGATTAAATATCGGATCATTGCAAGCATTGCTCCGGTTTCACAGGCAAACAAGTCAAGAACTGGTAATGTTGAATCGGGTAGAATAAGTTGAGGAGTATCTCGTATGTAGCTATTATGAGCAGGGATTTGCCAAGCACTTTCCTCACAAATGGAGAAGATACCATTAGTAATATTGTCTATAAATCGACCGTTGTTTTCAATACATTCGGCAATTGTAAGAGCGTTTAAGGCTCTTCGTTTGGCAAAATAAATATCTTCATAATCGGTACGATTGCCAGTTCTAGTGAAATCCATAAAGGCTGTTGCAGGAATAGCAATAAAACAATAATCCATATATTTTTCGCCTAAACGGATTAATTCGTGTGAATAAGAAGAATCTAGTTCACTCCAATCAGGAACGGTAGCATTTGGTGAAAATGGAAAAAAGTTTTTTAGAGTACTGTTAAAATCCTTAGCTTTTTCAATAAACATAATGAGTCTCCTTTGGTATGAATAGTATAAATTAAGGGTTAAAATTGTTGAATAAATTCTCTTGGTGAAATACCTTCCACTTTTTTGAATACTTTACTAAAATAAAATGCACTTTCAAATCCAAGCTGATCGGCAACTTCATAAACTTTAAAGTTAGAATCCTTCAATAACTCTTTTGCACGTTTGATTTTTCCATTATTAACATAGTCAGTAAAACCAATTTCAGAATTTTTCTTGAATAAAGTACTCAAATAGTTAGGACTTATCCCAAATACAAGTGCAATGTCATTTAGTGTAAACTTTTCTTCGATATGTGCATTAATGTATTTTTGTACATTAATAACAATATGGTTTTTATAGGTTGATTTACGTTCTTCTAGTATATTACAAAGACCGTCACGTAAAGTATAGAGCCATTCTATGACTTGCACAATATTCATTTGGCGGTAAATAGAACGGTATCCATCGGGGTAATCTACAAATATTTCGGATAAAATGGTGTCGCCATCCGGCAAAAGTGAGATGGAAAGATATAAAATATTACAGGCAGCATCCATGGCTTGCAGATAGGCCGTTGGATGTGCTTGAAATAAATCGCATAATTGTGTGAAAATCCTATTTAATATTTCGGTATCTAATTCTTCAAATGCTTTCATAATATCTGTTTTGAAAATGGATATATTAAATGATTTTTTTAGCGAAACGCTATCTTGTATTTTGTCATAGACAATAATTGGCTTATCATTGGACGCATATGAGGAAATTTGTCGTGCATCTTGGTAGGCAGAAGATATCATAAATGGAGAATCGTATAATCTTCCAACGCTAGATAGTACGGTTACATTAAAATATTTATAAACCATTTCACAACTATTATGTAGTGCATGATAAATAGTGTTAGAAGGTTCCAAAACAGTTTTATTTAGAATGAAAATGATACAAAAATGCTTCATATCTAACGATACAACACGACAAGTTACGTGCTTGCTCGCGATTTCTTTAATCATTTGTATGGTGCTATTATATAGGTTTGCCTGCTCCGATAATGACATAGAATCGGTATCAAAACCATTGATTTCGCAGTAGCTCACACAAAAATGCGCAGCGTCGAGGTTTATATTGAGGTCTTTTACATGTTGTTCGAATTCCCCTGTATCTTCGAAAAGATTATGTAAAAGTCGCATAAAAAATTTATCTTGCAAAACCTCCATACTAGGAAGCTCCATATTTGATTCATCAAAACTAGAAGATTTTCGTATGCTATGAATTCTTGCGAGTGCTTTACGAATAGATTCTTTTAGCATTGTAGCATCCAATTCAAGTTTAACAAGATAATCCAACACTTGATATTTAATTGCCTCCTTTATAAGAGGGAATTCCTCATAACTTGTTAGAATTATAAATAATGGTAACTCATGATTCGTTTCGTGACATCTTCTTATCATTTCCAAACCATTCATAACGGGCATTTTAATATCAGTTATAACAATTTCAGGCGAATATTGTTTGATGTATGTTAAGGCTTCTTGACCATTTACAGCAGTGGCACAAATAGTTATTCCATAATCATTCCAGTTAAGCATCGATTTAATACCAATTTGTACTAGTGGTTCATCATCAACAATGAGAAGGTTTATCATTTCATCTAACTCCTTTTTGAGGTAAGATAGGGGAGGGTAATATGCATCTTTGTATATTCTCCCAGTGAACTAGTTATTGTGATACCATACATTTCCCCGAACTCGTATTTCAGTCGGCGATTTACATTATTAATTCCTATTTTTTTGAAGAAATCGGAAGTAGTAGTATCGGACTGATCAGACAAACTATTTGTAATCTGCTCCTTTGTCATACCAATTCCATCATCTAATATAATTATGTCAATCTGCTTTGAATGATTGGTCGTAATTTGAATTGATATTTTACCGGGCTCACCCTTAGGCTCAATTCCGTGAAACAGTGCATTTTCTACGAGCGGTTGAAGCGTAAAGCAAAGTATCATACAATCATAAACGTCTTCATCAATATCATAATCTAGGGATATCCCTCCTCCATATCGATATTGCTGTATGACAAAGTAATCTTTTAATAGAGAAAGTTCCTCTTCGATTGTTATGAGCTGAGTGGTTCCTTTGGATATATTCTTCATTAAACGTGCAAGAGACGTAGTCATTTCAGCAATGCCGGTAGCATTTTGTATAGTAGCCATCCATTTAATAGAGTTTAGTGTGTTATATAAAAAATGTGGGTTAATTTGACTGAGTAAAATCTGGTATTCAAGGTCTTTTTGCTGCTTTTCGTCTTCAATTCGTTTGTCCATGAGCTGCGAAATATTTTCTGACAGAAGGTTAATTCCTTTACCAATGTCTCCAAGTTCATGGTTCCATTCTATGGAAGAATCATAAGTAAAATCTCCAGTAGAAATGGCTACAAGTTTGTTTCTGATTTTTGTAATAGGCTTATTAATCGTTCGATTAAAATAAAAAATAAGGGCAATCCCAAGTCCGAATAGTAATACAAAAATCATGTAGACAACAAAATGATAAAATTCTTTTTGCTTAAAAAATTCTGCGTTCGAAATACTTTGAGACAGATACCAACCTTTTAAAGTGGTAGGGCAAGACACAATTGTCTTCTTGGGCAAAGTTGGTGAAGTTACAACTGTTACAATCGTATCGGTATTGTGTGCAACATGATTTAGCTGTTGCTTAATGGTGTAGTTTGTATTGAGCGGCGTAATAGAATCGTATGTTACAAGGTAAGAATTATCCCCTATGGTCAAGAATAATTCGCTATCCGCAGGGAGATTATATTCTTTAAGGTAATTTGTGATAATTTTTGTTGAGATACCCAAATACACCCAACCTACTATTTCAGTTCCATATTCATCGTAAATTGGACGTATGATTGGGATAATATTGGTGTTTTTATTTCCAGCAGAAGCCAATGGATTATCCTTAACACCAATCCAGTAAAAGCCATCATAGTCAATTAACGTATCAAAAAAATCACTTTTTTTTATTATTTCGGATGCATTCATTCTCCCACTATAAACGGAGGACACTACCTGTAAAAAAGTACCATCATTTTTTGATATAATAACGCGTTCTATAAATTCTTTTGATCTGCAATTACGATACTCTTCTGTTAATCGATCAAATGCATTGAAAGACATTTCTTTGTTCTCGTCGTCAGATGATAAATAAGAATTAAGTGTACTGTCAGTGCAACACCATCGTGAAAAATAAATCAATTTATTCATATCATTCGAAATATTATCGGATATTAATTGAAGATTGAATTCGGATGAGCGAATTAAATTCTTATATAAAAAGGATTGAAATATATAAAAAAATATGGAAACCATTAAGATAGAAATGATTAAAGTGTAAGTAAGGGTCAATGTAATGATACGTACTTTTATAGAAGATAAATATTTTTTAAACATAAATAAGAACCTTTCTTATCGCAAATTTTACTGGGAACCAAATGTAGTTATAATGATACAATATAGTTTAAACTATTTCCTAGTATCGCAATTAATCCACGAGTTTCATAGGCTTATTTGCATAATTAGTATTATACTACAAAATTAAAATCCCGTATTGTAAATGTAAAATATTATGTATAATCGTAATATTTTATATATTAGCATGGAATCAAATTCAAGTAAAAATGAAATTTGGTTGAATAGTGAATGATTTATTAGAAGATTACATTTATTAATAATTGCAATCTAGGTATACTAGATATATGGTAATCACAATACATTGGGGGATTACTAAAATGTTTTTATTTTAAGGAGGAACAAATATGAGAAATATGAAAAAGGTTTGTGCATTGATACTCGCTATGTCTATGGCAGCAGTATCTGTAGTGGGGTGTGGTTCAAGTAGTACAGATTCAACAACTGGAAATACAACAACGGATGCTACAACAACAGAAGCAACCGACGGTGCAACAACAGATGCGTCAGAGGCTACAAGTGACGAAGTAACAACGCTAACTTGGGCATTGTGGGATTTGGATGCTAGTACATATTATCAGCCACTTATTGATGCATATGAAGCAGCGAATCCTAATATTAAAATTGAAACCCTTGATTTAGGATCAACTGATTATATGACAGTACTAGCAACACAACTTACAGGTGGTGATAGTACGATTGATATTGCAACAATCAAGGATATTCCAGGATATGCAACATTAGTTAACAAAAATCAGTTAGAGCCTTTAAATGATTACATTGCACAAGAAGGAATTGATAAAAGTGTTTATGGTGGTATTACAGATCAGATTCTAGTAAATGATGAATTATATGCGTTACCATTTAGAAGTGATTTCTGGGTGATCTATTACAATAAAGGATTATTTGATGCAGCAGGTGTTGACTACCCTACAAATGATATGACATTTGAGCAATATGATCAGTTAGCTAGAGCAGTATCCAATGACAAAGTAGGTAATGAAAAAGTTTATGGTGCACACTACCATACTTGGAGAAGTGCGGTTCAATTATTTGGTATTCTTGATGGTAAGAATACAATTGTAGATGGTAATTATGAGTTCTTAAAACCTTATTATGAAATGGTATTAAATGAACAAAAAGATGGAATTTGTCAAGATTATGCAGCATTAAAGACATCTAGTTTACACTATTCAGCTGCATTTTATCAGAATAACGTTGCAATGATGAATATAGGTACATGGTTTATTCCAACCTTAATTCAAGCAATTGATTCAGGAGAATCATTGACAACAGATTGGGGAGTTGTAAAATATCCTCATGCAGATGGAGTAGAACCAGGCTCAACGCTAGCAACCATTACATCTCTTGCAGTTAGCCAAGCATCAGAAAATAAAGAAGCTTCATTAGATTTTGTTAAATTTGTTACGGGTGAAGAAGGAGCAGCTATTATTGCAAGTACGGGTACTTTCCCAGCAATTATGTCAGATCAAGTGATTAATACAATTTCATCAATGGAAGGCTATCCATCAGATGATAGTTCTAAAGTGGCATTGCACACTGCAAACACATACTTAGAAATGCCAGTTAACGAAAAGAGTTCAGAAATCGAAACTATTTTAAATGATGCACACGATAATATTATGACAGGAAACTGTACAATAGATGAAGGTATAGCAGACATGGATGAGCAAGTTCAAGCTCTTCTTGGTAAATAAATCAAAATAGGTTTTAATCATATAGGACGGGCAGGTTGTCCGTCCTATACTTTATTTAATAGGAAAGTTATACCAACTTCCCTATTAAATAAAAGCAGACACTTTGTTCTAAATAAGATTTTAAAGTAAGAATAATTGATAAGGAAAATAAGCACCCTGTGCTTCATCATACAGAAGTATCTCAGAAGGAGGATAAGCCGTAATTAGGCTTTACACAGATTATGAACAAAACAAAAAAAAGTGGTAAGTTAACATCGAAACAAATGAGAAAAACGCTTGTTGCATATTCATTTATACTACCTAATTTTCTAGGTTTTGCAATTTTTACATTAGTACCTGTTATTTTTGCCTTTATCTTAGCATTCTTGAATTGGGATGGTAACAATCCTATGACATTTGCAGGGCTGGATAATTTTAAAAAACTTATTACCGATAGTAGATTTAAAGATGCATTTTGGAACACAATTGTTTACGTGATAGCAACGGTTCCATTAACGTTAGCAAGTGCTTTGGGGTTAGCGGTGGTGTTAAATCAGAAAGTAAAAGGAAGGAATTTCTTTCGAACAGTTAGCTTTTTTCCATATGTAGCATCAATCGTTGCAGTAGCAGCAGTATGGAATATGATATTTAATCCTGCAAACGGTCCTGTCAATATGGTGCTTAGTAAATTAGGCATATCAGCGGACCATTTACCAGGATGGGCAGCTGATAAGCATTGGGCAATGATTACCGTTATATTATTTAGTGTATGGAAAAGTATGGGATATTACATGATTATTTATCTTGCTGGATTACAAGGAATTTCGGGTGATTTATATGAAGCAGCAGGATTAGATGGAGCAAATACATGGCAGAAATTTAAGAATATCACATGGCCAATGTTATCACCTACAACCTTTTTTGTAACAATTATGCTTACCATAAGCAGTTTCAAAGTATACACTGAAATGTACATGATTACACAAGGTGGTCCAGGAACATCAACATTAGTGTTAGTGTATCATATTTACAATGTTGCATTTAAGAACTGGGATTTGGGGTATGCAAGTGCTATTTCGATGGTTTTATTCTTATTAGTGCTAATTGTTACAATCGTTCAATTTAAGGGCGAAGAGAAATTTGTAAGCTACTAAAAGACTAAAACAGGAGGAATCAGACCATGGAAACAAATAAGAAACACAAAAAAAATAAAATTTTACTATATGCATTATTAATCATTGTAACACTTATCATGCTAATGCCTTTTGCATGGATGTTATCCGCTTCTATTAAATTTAATAGAGATATATTTTCATTTCCAATTAAATGGATTCCAGCAGTTCCACAGTGGAGCAATTATGTTAAAATTTGGACAAAAATACCACTATTGACATTTATAAAGAATTCAGCCAAACTTACTGTTATAGTTACGATTTTACAACTTTTCACGAGTAGTTTTGCGGCATATGCATTTGCAAAATTAGACTTTAAAGGAAAAAATGGATTGTTTTTAGCATACATAGGAACGATTGCAGTGCCTTGGCAAGCAATTATGGTACCTCAGTTTATGATGATGCGTTCATTTCATTTAAATAATACACATTTGGCAATTATATGCTTGCAGGCATTTTCGGCATTTGGTGTATTCTTAATGAAACAATTTTATCAAAGTGTTCCGGACGAATTATGTGAGGCAGCTAGAATTGATGGAATGAATGAATATCAGATTTATGCAACAATAATGCTTCCGCTTTCAAAGCCAGCATTGTCAACCTTAACTATTTTTACCTTTGTTAATACGTGGAATGACTTTTTAGGACCAATGCTTTATTTAACCAAAGATGAATTGAAGACGATTCCAATAGGTCTTCGTATGTTTATTACTCAATATTCAGCAGAGTATGGACTCATTATGGCAGCATCTGTAATTGTATTAATTCCAGTATTAATTGTATTCTTATCTTTGCAGAAGTACTTTGTAGAAGGTGTTGCATCCTCAGGAATAAAGGGGTAAAAAGGTTACGATTCACAGAAATGTTGATTTTTCAAGATTTTGAATAGTAACAGATAAGAGATGGAGGTCAAAGTGAAGAAAATGTTTGAAGAAGAATCAATGATTACGGATACGGAAGTTTGTAATGCACTTGAATTTTGTTCCCAGCAAGTTATCTCTAATTTGCCGGAATTTACAAATGAGTTTCAAAAGGCTTATAGCGAAAATAGATTTTATAAGCCCATACCAAACAATGATTGGACAACAGGATTTTGGACAGGGGAAATTTGGCTTGCTTATGAATTTTGTGGAGACACAAGATTAAAAGAAGCTGGAGAAATTCAAATTGATAGTTTCTTAAATAGAATTAATAATAAGATAGAAGTAGATCATCATGATATGGGATTCTTATATTCACCTTCTTGTGTGGCAGGTTATAAGTTGGTAAATAGTAAGGCGGGAAGAGAAGCTGCAATAAAAGCGGCGGATCAATTGATTTCAAGGTATCATCCGGTTGGTGAGTTTATACAAGCCTGGGGAGCTATGGATGCGCCAGAAAATTATAGACTAATTATAGATTGCCTGTTAAATTTGCCTCTTCTATATTGGGCAACCAAGGAAACTGACGATATTAAATACAAAGAGATTGCACAAAAGCATATCCATACAGCAATTGCAAATGTGATACGGGAGGATTATTCCACATGGCATACGTTTTTCTTTAACCTGGAGAATGGTGTACCTGATCATGGTGCAACTTGTCAAGGATACCGTGATGGCTCTGCTTGGGCAAGAGGACAGGCATGGGGAGTATATGGTACTGCTTTAGCATTTAAATATACCCAAAAAGAAGAATACATTGAAATATTTAGAAATGTGTCTCAGTATTATTTAGAGCACTTGCCAAATGATTTGGTTCCCTATTGGGATTTGGAATTTGGTGAAGGTTCGACAGAGCCAAGAGACTCGTCATCTGCATCTATCGTAGCATGTGGTATGCTTGAGATGGCGAAATATTTAGAGGCAGAAGAAGCACAATATTATACGAATCTTGCAAGAAAATTCATGAAATCGTTAACCGATCATTATGCAGTCAAAAATAGTAAAGAATCAAATGGCTTGGTTTTACACAGCACTTACTCCAATCATTCACCTTATAATACTTGTAATCATTATGGAGTTGATGAGTGCAATTCTTGGGGGGATTATTTCTATATGGAAGCATTAACAAGGTTAAATAAAGATTGGAATTTATATTGGTAGGAATACATGGAGGACTCTGATTTATGATCGGAGTTCTTTTGAGAAATAAAATAAATATAAGGGGGCGAAATTATGAAATTAGAGAGCAAAAAAGACTTCCAAGAATTATTATTAAGTATAGTCAAGCCATTGGAAGCGTATTATAGTGAGGGTAAAGCAGAATTAAACTTAGGGGTTACTGCAACCAATTATGATCAAAAATCAATACTTATGGAGGCTTTTTCAAGACCGTTATGGGGATTAGTGCCATTTTGGGCAGGTGGTGGAGAAAATAAAGAATTCGAAGAGATATACCAGAAAGGTTTAGTCTCTGGAACTGATCCAAATAGTAAAGAATACTGGGGAGGTTTTCATGCATTTGATCAAAAATTTGTTGAAATGGCAGCGATCTCGTATGGATTAATTCTTACACCAGAGAAATTATGGAATCCATTAAGTGCAGAAGAAAAAGATAATCTTGCAAACTGGCTATATGGTATTAATGACTATCAGCTTCCAATTTGTAATTGGATATTGTTTGCGGTACTTGTAAATGTTGCACTTAAGAAGTTAGGCAAACCTTATGATGCAGCAAAGTTAAAATATTATTTAAATGGAGTAGAAGAGTTCTATTTAGGTGATGGCTGGTATCAAGATGGTGATTCAGAGCAAAAGGATTACTATGTATCGTTTGCAATTCATTTTTATAGTTTGTTTTATGCTAAGGTTATGGATAAAGAAGACCCAATACGATGTAAGAAATATAAAGAACGTGCAGAGTTATTTGGAAAAACATTTATTTACTGGTTTGATGAAGGTGGAGCAGCATTACCATTCGGGCGTTCCTTAAGTTATCGCTTTTCACAAGTGAGTTTTTGGTGCGCATGTCTGATGACAGATGTGTATCCATTCTCCGTTGAAGTAATGAAAGGGTTAATTGTAAGACATTTAGAAGACTGGATGGAAAAGCCTATTTTTGATAGAGATCATATACTTACGATTGGTTATGGTTATCCCAATCTAATCATGGCAGAACATTACAATGGTCCAGGTTCACCTTACTGGAGCTTAAAGACTTTTGCTGTTTTATTGTTGCCAGATGAGCATTCTTTTTGGACGGCAAAAGCGGCACCCTTACCAGAATTGAAAGAGCAAAAAGCATTGCAACAAGCCGATATGCTGATGCATCGATATTGCGGACATAATACTGCTTATACGCCAGGTAAATACAGTGCGTTTGGTCACGGACAATCACAAGCTAAATATGGTAAATTTGCATATGATACAAGATTTGGTTTTAATGTATCCAAATCAAGCTTTGAACTAAATGAGTCGGCACCAGACAGCATGCTTGCATTCTGTATCAATGGAGATGTATATGTAAGAAGAATATGCGAAAATTTTATGATTACGGACGAAACAATTTTTTCACAGTGGTCACCATTTCAAGGGATCAAAGTAGAAACCACTATTATTCCAACAAAAGAAGGCCATATCAGACAACACGTGATTCATAGTGAAATAGAATGTATCGCATATGATTGTGGATTTGCAGTAGCAGCTGATCCTTCACAGGGAATAGTCACAAATACTAGAGTAGGTAAGGCAGCAGCAGAGTGCGACTTTGAAAGTTGTGAAGTGACGGGCTATTATCTTGAACATACAGTAGAGAAAATGGAGAATGGAGAAATCATACTAGCGGCTCCTAACACGAATATACTATATCCCAAGACTGTAATACCCACAGTAAAATATAAGATTCACAAAGGAGAAAGTTCAGTTAAAACTGTTGTGAAAGCGGTTTGGAAGAAAATATAGAATGATACAAAAACCTTTAAGTAATTGAATCAATTGATATATTGTGAGTCTTTTTATCGGTAAATAGAGCGCTTTCTATTTTAGTAATAGCAGTGTTGCCGGTCTTAAATTTTAACATTTCCTCAAAAGGAGTATCGGTGATGTAGCATTATAAACACATAATTACTGCACTATGAGTTACAATTGCAACATTATTAGAATTCTCTTCAATAATGTTATGTATAGTAACTAAAACGCGTTCAAGCAAATCTTGATAAGATTCACCCTCAGGAGGTTTTGCATACCCTCGGTTATTAGACCATTTTTTATATTCTGTTGGAAACTGGTTCTCAACGTTCTCCCAGGACATGCCTTCCCATTTTCCAAAATTTATTTCTTCTATACCTTCAATTGGAATAAAGTCGATGTTAGTTTTTTGACTTAAAATGCTTGCTGTCTTAAATGCTCGCTTTTGCTTGCTTGTATAAATTTTTGAAAATTTATAATTTAATTCCTTTATTTTATTATTCAAATTCTCGGCTTGCTCAATACCTGCAGCATTAAGTTCTATATCTTGAGAACCTTGAATTTTGTTATTTTGATTCCAATCAGTTTGACCGTGTCTTATGAAAAAAAGATGCAATAGATTCACCTTCCCTTATTATATTTAAATAGAGTTAATTACGTTATAATTAATACATAATAGTTATTCTTTACTAGTATATATTAATTGTATTGAAATTGATACTCCTGTTTATGTCTAGTAATCTAATAAAAATATGAATTATGAAGAATTTTGTGAAAAATAAAAAGGGTGTAGTCGCAAACCAAATACATTTTGTTGGCTTGTAACTCCATCCTTTTGTTAATTAATAGGAAAGTTCTGCAAACTTCCCTATTAATTAAAAGGCACTATGTGCCAAAATGCGAACCTCGTGGAGAAGAAGTTTATTGCTACGCAATCCACTCGGGTGCGAGAGTGTCTGCAAGCAGACACTTTGTTATATCATTCGACTATATTTAATTGGATATCACTGGTTGCATCTATTCGTATTCAACAACATCTAACCATTTTGTTAATAATTCTTTTTCATTAGGATTTTCTTTTCCTAATTGTGTAGCAGCTACGATTGGTAACCACTGCTGTACATATTGAATAGCAGTATCACTCTTGGTACAGAACTTATTTAAGTACATCTTAGCAAGTTCTTCGTCTTGAAGAGAAAAGAGGAGATAGGTTCTAGCTGCATCAGCACTTGCATTACCCTGAGTAGCATGCGCCCAATCTATCACAAAAGTACCTTTTTTACTTACAATCACATTACTCGGATTAAAATCACCATGACATACCTTCGTATGTTTTGGCATACGATCTAATCTTGCAAGTAATTCATATTTGGTAGAGGCATCGATGGTAGTTAGTGCCTGAATTTTTCTGGAAAATTTATCTTTTTGTTTGTTTAGTAAAGGGGCTTTTTTAGACTCAATTTCTAATTGTAAATCAATAAATTGATCCATGTACTGTTCCATATCATTTGGATTCTCTTTCATTAATTCAGAGAATGTTTTACCTTCAATATATTCCATTGTAATAGACCAGTTACCATCAAGTTTTGAAACTTCTAAAATTCTGGGTATGTTTAATCCTGTTTCTTCTACTCTGGATTGATTCAGCGCTTCATTTAATACATCAGATTTGGGATAACATTCATCGAATACCTTAATAGCAGTATCACCTGACTTATAAACCGTTTTTGTACTTCTTTTTGCAATTTCATTTTCGAGCTTCATCATTGTGTCCTCCTTTATAAATAAAGATTATGTTGTTATTACTTATACGTATTATACTACAATTTGCAATAATTGTATATAATTAACAAATAAGTTGATAAAATTGATTGAAAAATATAAAATATAACAGTGAAAATGTAAGCGGTTTAAAAATATAAAAAGAAATGCTGTGTATTATTTACAATACCTATCACTTATCTATTCAAAATAAGAAATACTACAAAAGCATAAGAATCTCGTGTAAAAGACTAAAAATGAAACATATCGTACTTTCAAATTCATTGCAAAAAGAGGCCAAAATCATATTCAGGCCTCTTTCTAATGTAGTATATCTTATGTTATTTAATTTATTTACCGTAGTAAGCTTTTAAATAAAGTTCTTTCATTTCGCTTAATAATGGATATCTTGGATTTGCACCAGTACATTGATCATTAAATGCTTGCTCTACCATCTCATCTAAAGTAGCTAAGAAATCTTGTTCATCAATTCCGTATTCTTTAATGGTTTTCTTAATTCCAACTTTAGCTTTTAATTCTTCTAAAGCAATGATGAATTTCTCAAAGGTTTCATTATCATCTTTTCCGACAATGCCAGCGAAACGTGCACAATCGCAATATCTTTCTTTTGCATGTGGGTATTGGTACTGTGAGAATGTACCCATTTTAGTAGGAACATCTACTGCATTGTAACGCATAACATGTGTAAGAACAAGTGCATTTGCAATACCATGTGGTAAGTGATGGAAAGCACCTAATTTATGAGCTAATGAATGGTTTAATCCAAGGAAAGCATTTGCAAATGCCATACCAGCCATACAAGCAGCGTCAGCCATTTTTTCTCTAGCGATTGGATCATTAGCACCATTTTCATATGCGGATGGTAAATATGAAAATACATTCTTAATTGCTTTTAATGCAAGACCATCAGTATAATCTGAAGCCATAATTGATACATAAGCTTCAATTGCATGAGTCATTACATCAATACCAGATGCACTTGTTAATCCCTTAGGTTGGCTCATTGTGTTATCAGCATCTATAATAGCCATGTTTGGCATTAATTCATAATCAGCCAGTGGATATTTAACACCTGTAGTTTCATCTGTTATTACTGCGAAAGGTGTAACTTCTGAGCCAGTTCCTGAAGAAGTAGGAATTGCTACAAAATAAGCTTTTTCTCCCATCTTAGGGAATGTATAGACTCTCTTACGGATATCCATAAATGTCATAGCCATTTTCATAAAGTCTGCTTCTGGATGTTCATATAATACCCACATAATCTTTGCAGCATCCATTGCGGAACCACCACCAAGTGCGATAATTACATCAGGTTCAAATGCAGTCATTGCTTTTGCACCTTCAGTAGCACAGCCAAGTGTTGGATCTGGTGCAACTTCGAAGAAACAAGTATGTTGAATTCCCATAGAATCTAATTTATCTGTAATAGGTTTTGCATAACCATTTTTATAAAGAAATGCGTCAGTTACAATAAAAGCTTTTTTCTTTCCCATCACTGTTCCAAGTTCATCTAGTGCGATAGGCATACAACCTTTTTTGAAGTAAACCTTCTCAGGTGCTCTAAACCAAAGCATATTTTCTCTCCTTTCAGCAACCGTTTTTACATTAATCAAATGTTTAACACCAACATTTTCAGAAACAGAGTTTCCACCCCAAGAACCACATCCGAGAGTTAAGGATGGTGTTAATTTGAAGTTGTAAAGGTCACCAATACCACCTTGTGAAGCAGGAGTATTTACTAAAATACGACAAGTTTTCATTGCAGCGGCATGTTTTGCCATTTTCTCTTTTTCAGAAGTGTGGATAAAAAGGGAAGCGGTATGACCGTATCCACCATCAGCAACTAACTGCTCTGCCTTAGTAATTGCTTCATCAAATGTTTTTGCTTTGTACATTGCTAAAACTGGTGATAATTTTTCATGAGCAAATTCTTCGGAAATATCAACGGATTCAACTTCGCCGATAATAATCTTAGTAGTTACAGGAACATCAACGCCAGCAAGTTTTGCAATGGTGTATGCGCTCTGTCCTACGATTTTAGCATTTAAAGCGCCATTTATAATAATTGTTTTTCTAACTTTTTCAATTTCAGCAGTCTTTAAGAAATAACATCCTCTGAATGCAAATTCTTTCTTAACTGCTTCATAAACTTTTTCAAGTACAGTTACTGATTGTTCAGATGCACAAATCATACCATTATCAAAAGTTTTTGACTGGATAATTGAGTTAACTGCAAGTTGTACATCAGCAGTATCATCAATAATTACTGGAGTATTACCAGGACCAACACCAAGTGCAGGCTTTCCAGATGAATATGCAGCATTAACCATTCCAGGTCCACCAGTTGCTAAGATAATATCAGCATTTTTCATAACTTCATTTGTAAGCTCAAGAGAAGGTACATCAATCCATCCTATAATTTCTTCAGGAGCTCCAGCTTTAACAGCAGCTTCAAGAACGATTCTAGCAGCTTCTATCGTACAGTTTTTTGCACGTGGATGTGGGGAAATAATAATTGCATTTCTAGTTTTTAATGATATCAATGTTTTGAATATTGCAGTTGAGGTTGGATTCGTTGTTGGGATAACAGCAGCAATTAATCCGATTGGTTCAGCTATTTTCTTGATTCCAAACGCTAAATCTTCTTCAATCACTCCACAAGTTTTAGTATCTTTATATGCATTGTAAATATATTCAGCAGCATAATGATTTTTAATTACTTTATCTTCAACTATACCCATGCCTGTTTCTGCAACAGCCATTTTAGCCAAAGGAATTCTTTGCATATTAGCAGCTACAGATGCAGCAAAAAAGATTTCATCTACCTGTTCTTGAGTGTAAGTTGCAAAGATTTTTTGTGCTTCTCTCATTTTTTTCATTTTAGCAATTAATGCATCAACACTATCAATTGTATCTGATACTGGTTCGCTAACTACTTGGTCTTTCTTTGACATAAGTGATATCCTCCATAAATAATAAATGATGTAATATTAATAGTTATATGTTTAAAAAATAATTGATATTTATTTAACAAACTCATTATATAACATTGTTAATTTAATGTCAATTATATAGGCCTAAAAAATATATACAAAGTTTTGCGAGCTTTTATAAAAATTATGTCAAATATAATCAAAAGGGTATCATATTTGATTTCTTTGTTTGTTCTACGAACGATATAAATATATATTAAATCAAAAATAAATTTCGACTCATACAGATTCCACCAAGTAAAATGGACATATCCTGTAGCTTTGAGGGCATTATTTTACAGGGTTTATGAATTTTACTTGTAATAGAAGCTTCAATTTCTTCTATAATATTAGGAAAGTTCATAGTGAAGGAGCTATTGATTAGTATTAATTCTGGATTCAAATTATTTATAATATTGCGTATTCCGATAGACATATATTTAACAAAAAGTTGAATAATATAGACAGAATCGGGATCTTTAATTGTATAAAGTTTAACAAAGTCATTCATTGATATTTTGTTTACTTGCTTGAGACGAGCTAATTCTGCTAAAAGCGCACGTTCAGAAGCATATTGCTCAAAGCAACCATTGTTACCACATGGGCAAGGACGGCCATCTATCTCAATTATAGTATGTCCAAATTCACCAGCATATCCGTTTGAACCATGATATAAATCTCCATTGATTATAATTCCAAGGCCAATACCAGAATGAACGCTAATACCGACCATATTATTAAGAGGATAGTGAAACATAAATTCACCTAATATAGAAAGATTAGCTTCATTTTCAATTATAACTGAAATATTAAAATGGTTTTTAAGTTCATTTGCAAAGTCAACCTCAGAATAGGGTGAATAGGGTGTAAATACAACTTGGTTGTTATTGACAATCCCGTGTATCCCTATAGTAATTCCCACAATTCCATAGACTGATTCGGGTACTTGACTTATTTGAGACTCAATACATTGAATTAATTCGGGAATAATCAATTCGCTTTTGTTAGCAGTTGGATATTGAACAAGGTTACAATTTTCACCGCCAAGATGCGCAGTTAGTATACTGATATGTGTGGCTGAAACGTCAATGGATATGGCATAACCACAATCATAACAAAATTTCAATAGTACAGGTTTTCTACCTGACGGGACATTTGCGGTTCCAATTTCTTCAACTAAATATTTATCTAACAAATTTTGTACAATTGCAGAGATAGTTGCTTTTGTAAGTCCTAATTCTTTTGAAATTGAAGCACGTGAAATAGGACCTTTGTCTATTATAATTTTTGTGACTAACGAGGTGTTCATGTCACGAATTAATTCTTTACTTCCAGTAACCATGTTCGTATAACTCCTTTTATTTTGAAGGTCTTATTTAGAAAAATTAATATAATGATTCACTACGCGATACACACAACACAAGTGACTTACATTGTGATACTAAAATCCTCAGGATAGTGCTCTGCAAATATCTTACGGTTATGGGTACTAAATCGTTACAAATTAATAATAGTTCTTGACCAAATATCTTCTTAGGCTTATAATTATATCATAATTAGTTTAGTGAGTAAACTAATTCGAAAATGATAGTAAAATACGGGGCTTTACCGAATAAAGGAGAAGAACAAAATGAAGAATATGCCAGAATTAAAATTAGGAATTGTAGCTGTAAGTCGTGATTGTTTTCCAATGTCATTATCAGAGGGAAGAAGAAAGGCAGTTGTAGCGGAATATAGTAAAAAATCAAGTATTTATGAATGTCCAGTTGTAGTGGAAAGCGAAAAAGATATGCAAAAAGCATTAGCAGATGTGAATCAGGCTGAATGTAATGCGTTAGTAGTATATTTAGGAAACTTCGGACCAGAGACATCAGAGACATTATTAGCTAAATATTTTAATGGACCAGTAATGATTGTAGCAGCAGCAGAAGAGACAGGGGATAATTTAATCCAAGGTCGTGGAGATGCTTATTGTGGAATGTTAAATGCAAGCTATAATCTTAAATTAAGAAATATCAAAGCTTATATACCGGAATACCCAGTGGGTAACGCAGTAGATGTTGCGAAGATGATTGAAGAATTTGCACCAATTGCTAAAGCGGTTATTGGTCTCAACAATTTAAAAATAATTAGTTTTGGTCCTCGTCCACAGGATTTCTTAGCTTGTAATGCACCAATCAAACAATTATATAACTTAGGTGTTGAAATCGAAGAGAACTCAGAACTAGATTTGTTTGAAGCTTATAATAAGCATGCAGGAGATGAGCGAATTGCAGAAGTTGTAAAGAGCATGGTAGCTGAACTTGGAGAAGGCAATTTAAAACCAGAAATTCTTCCAAAACTTGCACAGTATGAGATTACTCTATTAGATTGGATTGAAGCACATAAAGGTTCTAGAGAATATGTGGCAATAGCAGGAAAATGCTGGCCAGCGTTCCAGACACAGTTTGGTTTTGTTCCATGTTATGTAAATAGTCGTTTGACAGCTATGGGAATTCCTGTATCTTGTGAAGTTGATATTTATGGAGCATTAAGTGAATTCATAGGAACCGTTGTATCAGGAGATATTGTTACGTTATTAGATATTAACAACACAGTACCAGCTGATATGTATGAGCAAGAGATTAAACCAAAATATAATTACACACTAAAAGACACTTTTATGGGCTTTCATTGTGGCAATACAGCAGCAGGTAAATTATCATTTTGTTCCATGAAATATCAGCTGATTATGGCAAGAAGTTTACCAGAAGAAGTGACACAAGGAACACTAGAAGGAGATATCGTACCAGGAGATATCACATTCTTTAGACTTCAAAGTACCGCAGATGCAAAGCTAAGAGGATATATTGCACATGGAGAAGTATTACCTGTTGCCACTCGTTCTTTTGGAGGAATTGGTATATTTGCAATTCCAGAAATGGGTAGATTTTATAGACATGTATTAATAGAAGGTAATTACCCACATCATGGTGCAGTTGCATTTGGTCACTTTGGAAAAGCAATCTATGAAGTGTTCAAATATATTGGTGTTGAAGTAGAAGAAATTGGATTTAATCAACCAAAGGGAATGCTTTATAAGACTGAAAATCCATTTGAATAGGAGGTTACTATGTTATATATAGGAGTAGATTTAGGAACTTCGGCTGTGAAACTAATTCTGATGGAGGCAGACGGAACAATTAAGAATTCAATATCCAAAGAATATCCGCTTTTTTTTCCAAACCCAGGTTGGTCAGAGCAAAACCCAGAAGATTGGTGGAAAGCTGTAACACAAGGAATTGGAGAATTAATCGAGAAGTTTGATAAAAGCAAAGTTGCAGGTATTAGTTTTGGAGGACAGATGCATGGGCTTGTTATTTTAGATAGCGAAGATCAAGTAATTCGACCAGCCATTTTGTGGAATGATGGAAGAACAGGAAAAGAGACGAATTATCTAAATGAAGTTGTGGGCAAGGATAAATTATCTGAGTATACGGCTAACATTGCATTCGCTGGTTTTACAGCACCTAAATTATTATGGCTGAAAGAAAACGAACCAGATCATTTTAAGAAAATATGCAAAATTATGTTACCAAAAGATTTTCTTGCATATAAGTTATCAGGGGTTCATTGCACCGATTATTCGGATGCATCTGGAATGCTATTATTGGATGTTAAGAATAAATGTTGGTCCAAAGAAATGCTTGAAATATGTTCTGTTAGTGAAGAGCAAATGCCTAAATTGTTTGAAAGTTATGAAGTAGTGGGAATGTTAAAAGCTGATATCGCAGAGCAACTTGGACTAGAGAGTACTTGCAAAATTGTTGCAGGAGCTGGAGATAATGCAGCAGCAGCAGTTGGAACCGGAACAGTAGGTGATGGAAGATGTAATATTTCATTAGGAACCTCTGGAACGATATTTATTTCAAGTAAAGAATTTGGTGTAGATGCAAATAATGCACTTCATGCATTTGCCCATGCAGATGGTAATTATCATTTGATGGGATGTATGCTGAGTGCGGCTTCTTGTAATAAATGGTGGATGGATGAAATTATTGGGACGAAGGAATATGCGAAAGAACAAGCAAATATTATTAAGTTAGGTGAGAACCACGTGTATTTTCTTCCCTATCTAATGGGAGAGCGTTCCCCACACAATAATCCAGATGCAAGAGGAACCTTTATTGGCATGAGTATGGATACTTCAAGAGCCGATATGACACAGGCAGTTTTAGAAGGAGTAGCATTTGCGATTCGTGATTCCTTTGAAATTGCGAAATCTTTGGGAATTCATATTGAAAGAACCAAAATCGCCGGTGGTGGAGCAAAAAGTCCGCTATGGAAGAAGATTGTAGCAAATGTGTTAAACCTCAAAGTAGATGTCATTGAAAGCGAGGAAGGACCGGGACTTGGAAGTGCAATGTTGGCAGCAGTAGCCTGCAACGAATATGCATCAGTGGAAGAAGCGGTGGAGAAAATTGTTAAAGTCGTAGACACCATTGAGCCAATACCAGAACTAGTTGAGAAGTACGAAGAACAGTATAATAAATTCAAACAAATCTATCCTACGGTAAAAGGATTATTTGATGTAATTAAATAAATGTGAGGAGCACAGTTGATGTGCTCCTTATTTTTTAATATCCACTCGGGCGCTAAAGTGTCTGCAAGCAGATACTTTATTTAATAAAATTACACAATAACCTGAAAAGAATATTGCAAGATGGAAATAGCCGTGATAGTATAAATTTAATATAGGAATAATGTTATCAACCATATTCATAATCTATTAAGATAGAGTAAAAGTTTCAGTAAAATTCGAAAGAAGATATAAAAGTGGAGGAGCATATGAGAGCTAGTGGAATATTATTACCTGTTTCAAGTTTGCCATCTAAATATGGGATTGGTGCTTTTTCGAAGCAAGCATATACGTTTGTGGATCAATTAAAGGCTGCTGGACAAAAGTATTGGCAAATACTGCCGTTAGGCCCAACGGGATATGGCGATTCACCTTATCAATCCTTTTCAACTTTTGCTGGAAACCCCTATTTTATTGACTTAGAGGATTTGATTGAACAAGGTTACATTACCAAACAAGAGTGTGATAGTTGTGATTTTGGAGATAATGAAAGTTATATAGATTATGAAAAAATGTATTTGGCAAGATTTTCGATTTTGAAAAAGGCTTATCTTGCAAGTAATATAGGAAAAAATGAAGAATTTAGAAAATTTAAAAAGAAAAATAAATTTTGGCTAAAAGATTATGCTCTTTATATGGCAATAAAGAATCATTTTAAGGGTATTAGTTGGATTGAGTGGGATGAAGAAATTAGGATTAGAAAACCGAAAGCAATGAAGTTATATGCCTCAAATTTGAAAGAAGAGGTGGAGTTTTACCAATTTCTTCAATATACATTTAAACGGCAGTGGAAGAAATTAAAAAAGTATGCAAATAAAAATGGTATTCAGATTATTGGCGATATTCCTATTTATGTGGCGTTTGATAGTGCGGATAGTTGGGCGAATACAAAATTATTTCAATTTGATAAAGAAAATATGCCTATTAGCGTTGCAGGATGTCCACCAGATGCATTTTCAGCGACGGGTCAATTATGGGGTAATCCACTGTATGATTGGAGTTATCACGAAGCGACAGAGTTTGAGTGGTGGATTCAAAGAATCAGACATTGTTTTAAACTCTATGATGTTGTAAGAGTAGATCATTTTAGAGGATTTGATGAATATTATGCAATCCCGTATGGTGCAACTACCGCAGAAATTGGAGAATGGGAGCAAGGTCCTGGTTATCAATTATTTGAAGCATTGAATAAAAAGTTAGGCAAGCTTGATATTATAGCAGAAGATTTAGGCTTTTTAACCAACAATGTTCGTGAGTTACTTGCTAAAACAGGTTATCCTGGAATGAAGGTGTTACAATTTGCTTTTGATTCCAAAGAAGAAAGTGATTACCTACCACATAATTACAATTCAAATTGCATTGTTTATACGGGCACACACGATAATAACACGACGCTAGGTTGGTATGAGGATATTCCCAAAGCAGATAAGCGGTTGTCCATTGATTATATGAATAATGGATTGTCAAAACCAGAAGAAATCTCATGGGATTTTGTTCGATTAGCTATGGCAAGTGTTGCTAAAATATGTATTGTTCCAATTCAAGATTATTTGGAGGTGGGTTGCGAAGGCAGAATCAATACACCGTCTACGTTGGGTGATAACTGGAAATGGAGAATGAAGGAAGAGGATTTAACCGAGAATATTACAAATAAAATCTTTGATATGACAAATTTATATGGAAGGTTATAAAATGTTATTATTTATTGTAACTATTCAGTACCCACATACGCGAGGTGTTTTGCAAAGCAAAACCTGAGTGCTGCTGTAGTGCCAAAATGCACACCACGAGGAGCGGAAGTGTGTTGCTACGCAACCTGCGTGGGCGCGAGAGTGTCTGCAAGCAGACACTCTGTTCTTTCTATATTTAATTGGTTATCATATGAAATAACAGGAAAGCTACTACATTTTCACAAATACAATGACGATTCTGCAAAGCAGAGTCGTCATTGTATTTTACAGGAAAACACAACTCTACCAAGCGTTGATTGCAGAGTTAGTTTGTATCAATTATGATATGCTATATGGAGGTAATGTAAATGGATTGTAATAAAATGGGAACCTTGTTGGTTCGTCTTCGTAAAGAAAAAAATATGACACAAAAAGAAATTGCAGATATGATGAATATTAGTGACAAGACAATATCAAAGTGGGAACGTGGCTTAGGATGTCCTGATGTATCATTACTTGGCGAGCTGTCAAATATATTTGAAGTGAATATTGAGAAAATTTTAGCGGGTGATTTAAAGCCTAATAATATGGAAACTGGTAATTTAAAACGAATTAAATTTTATGTTTGCCCAAACTGTAGCAATGTAATATATAATGCGGGTGATGCAGATATTTCTTGCTGTGGCCGTAAATTGTCACCACTGATTGCAAGACCAGCAGATGAGATGCATGAGGCGACAATAGAGGAGGCAGACGGAGAGTACTATATCACTTTTTCACATGAAATGAGTAAAAATCACTTCTTATCCTTTGTAGCCTATGTTACGAGTGACAGAATTTTATTCGTAAAACTTTACCCAGAGCAAACAGCAGAAGTTCGATTGCCTAAAATGAGTGGAGGAAGACTGCAACAAAAAAACAGTGGAAAACTATATTATTATTGCGTTTCGCATGGATTGTGGGTGCTAAATGGAGAAAAATGAAGTGCCAGCAATTAATAAAGAATTTCATCTGATGGATATGAAAAATTGGAGTAGAAGGCAATATTTTCACAAGGATGATAAAACTATCAATTAGTATTCATCATGCAGTGGCAGATGGCTATCATGTTGGCTTGTTCTTAGATGAATTTCAGACAGGTATGAATTATCCAGAAGAATGGATGAAGTAAATTAAATTGCCATTTAAAAAAGAGTACTATCATTAAAACCAACTATTCCGTCAATACGAATGCGGAAGGGTTGGTTTTTTACATGTGCTTTATATGTTTTGATTGTTACCACAAAAAGTGTTGCAGTTAACAATAAAACGCGATACAATTAGATTTACTGTAATTGGGAAATTTCCCTAGATAAAGATGATAGTAATATTGAGGTATAATATGGGAATTATTAAATCAGAAAACTTAGTTTTTGAATATATAAGACGTGATGAAGAAGGCAATGTAGAGGCAATTAACCGCGCGGTTGATGATGTTAATATTGATATCAAAGCAGGAGAGTTTGTTGCTGTTTTAGGACATAATGGTTCGGGAAAATCGACTCTTGCAAAGCATATGAATGCAATACTTAGGCCGACAGAGGGCGATATTTGGATTGATGGTTATGATGCAAATGATATGGATAAAATCTGGGATATTAGAAAAACAGTAGGAATGGTGTTTCAGAATCCGGATAATCAGATTATTGGAACCGTAGTAGAAGAGGATGTTGGATTTGGTCCAGAAAATATTGGTATTCCAACCGCTCAGATTTGGGAACGAGTAGAAAAGGGTTTAAAAGCCGTTGATATGTTAAAATACAGACATCACTCTCCCAATAAATTATCAGGGGGGCAAAAGCAACGCGTAGCAATTGCTGGAATAGTAGCAATGCAACCAAAATGCATTGTATTAGATGAACCAACAGCAATGCTCGATCCCAATGGTAGAAAAGAAGTCATTGATACGATAACACAACTCAATAAGCAGGAGGGAGTTACCGTTGTTTTGATTACTCATTATATGGAAGAAGTAATTGGAGCGGATAAGATTTATGTCATGGATCAAGGAAGTGTTGTAATGGAGGGAACGCCCAAAGAAATTTTTTCAAGAGTAGAAGAATTGAAAAGCTATCGATTGGATGTGCCTCAGGTTACTTTATTAGCAAATGAGCTTAAAAAATCAGGACTAGAATTGTCAGAGGGTATCTTAACAATAGATGAGTTGGTGAATGAATTATGTCAATTATATTAGAGAAAGTTAATTATATATACGGAACCGGGACTGCATACGAACTGCTAGCATTAAAGAATATTAATTTAGTAATTGAAGATGGTCAGTTTATTGGAATCATTGGACATACAGGGTCAGGAAAATCCACTTTGATTCAACATCTAAACGGACTGATGGAGGCAACTGCAGGAAGTATTTATTACAATGGTGAAAATATTAATGAAAAAGGTTTTGATAAGAAGAAACTTAGAAGTAAAGTAGGTCTTGTATTTCAGTATCCAGAGCACCAGTTGTTTGAAGTAAATGTATTTGAAGACGTTTGTTTTGGACCTAGAAATTTGGGGTTGACGGAGAGAGAAGCACAATTACGCGCTTTTGAAGCACTTCGAATGGTAGGATTTGAAGAAGAATTATTTTATCAATCTCCATTTGATTTATCTGGTGGTCAAAAGAGAAGAGTTGCTATTGCAGGCGTACTTGCCATGAAACCAGATGTTTTGATTTTAGATGAACCTACTGCGGGACTTGACCCAAAAGGTAGAGATGAGATTTTGGATCAAATTCAGCAATTACATGAGACAACGAATATGTCGGTTATATTAGTTTCACATAGTATGGAAGATGTAGCGAAATATGTAGATAGGCTTATTGTGATGAATCAAGGTCAGATTATGTATGATGATACACCAAAAGAAGTCTTTAAACATTATTTGGAATTAGAAAAAATGGGGCTCGCAGCACCTCAGGTTACCTATATTATGAATCGTTTGAAAGAACAAGGACTTCAAGTTAGCACGAATGTTACAACCATTGACGAAGCAAAAAATGAAATTTTAAAGATATTTAATAATAGATAGGGTGAAATAAATTAAATTTTATCCAGTTATAATTTAATGAATGATAGGTGAAAAAATGATTAGAGACATAACAATTGGGCAATATTACCCCCAAGACTCAGTAATACACAAACTAGATCCAAGAACAAAACTGGTTGGAACTTTGGCATACATTATATCCTTGTTTTTCTTTCATAATTTTCTAGGATATATTGTTGTTACTTTATTTCTAATAGGCGTGATTAGTGCGTCAAAGGTACCCTTCAAATTCATTATTAAAGGGTTGAAAGCAATTATTATGTTATTAATGATAACGGTTCTATTTAATATGTTTTTGACACCAGGCGAACCGTTAGTAAAATTTTGGATATTTACGATTACGAAGGAAGGGTTTGAAATTGCTGTATTTATGGCAATCAGACTGATCTATTTGATTATAGGTTCCTCTATGATGACCTTGACAACGACTCCGAACCAGCTTACAGACGGATTAGAGAGCCTTCTAGGACCGTTAAAACATATTAAAGTACCAGTACATGAAATTTCTATGATGATGTCAATTGCACTTCGATTTATTCCTATCTTATTAGAAGAAACGGATAAAATAATGAAAGCACAGATAGCCAGAGGTGCAGACTTTGAAAGTGGTAATCTGATTAAGAAAGCGAAAAGTATGATTCCGCTTCTTGTACCATTATTTATTTCTGCTTTTCGTCGTGCAAATGATTTGGCAATGGCAATGGAAGCAAGATGTTACAGTGGTGGAGTTGGAAGAACTAAAATGAAACCGTTATTATATCAGATGCGTGATTATAGAGCTTATGTAATTTTTTTGATTTATATCGCAGCAATTATAGCTATAAAAATAATATTTTAAGTGAAACGTGAGAAGTTAGGGAAGTCTTTTTGCGTTATATAGGATAAGTGAAGGTAACTATGAAAGTACTGAATAGTTACAAGTGAAGTTAGTTAATTAGGTGCTTTTTATAAGAAACAGCATAGTGGAAAAGGGATATCCATTTTGCAGTTATATTGAGGTGAAAATGAAGAGAATTAAGATGATTGTGGCATATGAAGGCACAAATTATTGTGGATGGCAGATTCAACCCAATGGAATAACAGTGGAAGAAATACTAAATACTACATTATCAAAGCTTTTGAATGAACCAATCAAGATTGCAGGAGCTAGTAGAACGGATTCAGGAGTGCATGCACTTGGAAATGTTGCAGTATTTAATACCAATACTCCAATACCAGGAGATAAAATTGCATTTGCACTCAATCGTGTATTGCCAGAAGATATACGAATACAGGGTTCTTGCGAGGTGGAAGAGGATTTTCATCCACGTTTTTGTAAAAGTACGAAGACTTATGAATATAAAATAATTAATCGTACCTTTAATATTCCCACACTGAGACGTACTGCATATTTTGTGCACTATACTATCGACGTAGATTTGATGCGTGAGGCAGCCAACTATTTAGTGGGTAGGCATGATTTTAAGAGCTTTGCTACAGCGAAACCAGAGGTGACTAACACCGTCAGAGAAATATATTCCATTACCATAGAAGAGGCAGAGGGAATGATTGCAATACGTGTAAAAGGTGGAGGCTTTTTATATAATATGGTAAGAATTATTGCAGGTACCTTGTTGCAAGTGGGAATGAAGCGTATCAGTCCGAATGAAATAGAGACAATTCTACTTGGAGAGGATCGCGAGCTAGCAGGGCCAACTGCACCAGCCAATGGACTTACACTGATTAACATAGAGTTTGAAGAATAAAAGTAGGGGGGGAGCCGCTTAGCATGAAAAAGAAGTATGATAAAAGGGTATTTCATCATTTTAAATTTTACAATACACAAGAATTAGAAGAATATTTGAATGATATGGCGCAAAAGGGATATTATTTGCTTGAAATGAACCAGTATCAGATGTTTTTCAAAAAGGATACGCCACTAAGGCTTAACCACGCGATTGCATGTGCGCAAAATCAGCAGGAAAAGTATCAGTATAAGCAATATTGTGAAAGTGTAGGATGGACATTGTTATATGGAACAGATAAATTCCATGTATATGTAACCGCAGAAGTAGAATTAGCGTTTGTAGAATCAGATCAAACCCAATTTGAAGCAATACAACGAGTAAGAACTAATGTAATGCGTTACGCGATATAGAAGGTTAGCTTATTAATTGTAGCTACTATGTTAATTGGCTATTATATTGGATTATTATCAATCTGTTTATCAGTTCACGGGCTTTGTCTTACCTTGATGGGATTGCTTTATGGTGTGTATTTGCTCAGCGAAATTGTGGATACGCTAGATTGGAAACGTCAATGCAAGAGAAAGCTGCAGTCCAATGAAAAGTTAGTCTTTCGGTATACCAAAACGAAACGTAGAATCAATCAAATCATATACATAGCATTTAGTTTATGCTTGTTGGTATTAGCATTTAATTCAATATATAGGTTAATTGTGAGTGTGCAGCAGGATGGGATTCAAAAAAGTTTTACCTTAATAACATTATCGTTGGTATATTTTATAATTGTACCAGTATTTGCATTATTCAGAGGTGAGTTTAAGAAACGAGGGGGATTCGAGCAAGTGTGTTCACGGTTACTATTGCTACTTACGGTTAATTTAGTTTCTGGGGTTGTCGTCAATGGTTTGGGCAGCGTAGATGTGAGTTATGCTCCAGAAAAATTTAATATAAACTATAATACGGAAATGAATAACAAATATTTACATACAGGAAAAAGTGTGCTAGGCAGTAGTGAAGACTTTATGTTTTGGGGTTCTAGTTATGACGATGGTGATTATAACTATCGATTATATAAAAGTGAATTTCCGTTTATCCTTAAGCAAATAGTGAATGAGAAATTACGTACAGAAGGTATTAGAAATTATTTGAATGTTTATGAACAGACTGATAAATATACAATATACACGGCGTATCATCATAAAGTGTATCCAGAAGATGCAACTTATCAAACGCATGACACAGACTTAGAGAACTATGAAGGATGTATTTTGTTAGAGAGTAAGGATGAATTTAAGTTTCTTAGACGTCGTTTTTGGTAATAGTGTCAAAAAAAACAAAAAAACGTTGACATACTATATTTACTATAGTAAAATAACTAAATGTGACATAGCGTAAAAACGTCTTACCAAGCCCCGGAGGACTTTTTATAAATACAAAAAAATATAATGAAAATGCTTGCGTGCAAGACATTTTTAAGACAAATATTGTTTATTATTTAAGGAGGTTTACCGATGAATAGTTATATGGCTAGTATAGAAACAATTGAAAGAAAATGGTATGTAGTAGACGCTGCAGGATGTACTTTAGGACGTTTATCATCAGAAGTAGCAAAAGTTTTAAGAGGTAAAAACAAACCAATTTTTACACCTCATGTGGATACAGGCGATTATGTAATCATAATTAATGCTGAAAAAATTAAAGTAACTGGCAAAAAACTAGAGCAGAAGATTTACTATCATCATTCAGATTATGTAGGTGGAATGAAAGAAACTCCATTAAAAGAGATGTTAGCAAAGAAACCTGAAAGAGTAATTGAACTTGCAGTGAAAGGTATGCTTCCAAAAGGACCTTTAGGAAGAGCAATGTACACAAAACTTCACGTATACGCAGGCACTGAGCATGGACATGAAGCTCAAAAACCAGAAGTATTAACATTTTAATTATAAATTGAAAGGAGAAAATAAAATTGGCTAAGTTATATGGAACTGGAAGAAGAAAAACAAGCGTTGCAAGAGTGTATTTAGTACCAGGAACTGGTAAGATTACTATAAATAAAAGAACAATGGACGAATATTTTGGACTTGAAACTTTAAAAGTTATTGTACGTCAACCATTATTAGCAACAGAGACAGTAGATAAATATGATGTACTTGTAAATGTTCACGGAGGTGGATACACAGGTCAAGCTGGTGCTGTTAGACATGGTATTTCAAGAGCTTTATTACAGTTAGATGGAGATTTCCGTCCAGTACTTAAAAAAGCAGGATACTTAACAAGAGATCCAAGAATGAAAGAAAGAAAGAAATACGGCCTTAAAGCTGCACGTCGCGCTCCACAGTTTTCAAAGAGATAAGCAGTTACCTGCGAATCAAAACGCATATACAAAATCCCCAGAATGCTTTCATTCATGGGGATTTTTTTATGCGCTTTGATTCATTGGAATGCAAGAAATGACCGAACAGGAGCGAAACGGATGTGAGGTTGTTTCTTGTATTCGCAGGTAACGTCCTTACGCGAAAAAGTGCAATCGCAAGACATCTTATTATAATTTAAAAAGATTCAGCGCCTCTCAGGACAATTTATCTCGGGAGGCTTTTTACTTTGTTATTGATATAGAATAATTATAAGAACCTATTAGGCGCTTACAATGAAAATAATAATAAAATTGACACATATTTATAATTAGAATATAATTAATAAATACCGACGGTCGGAATTATTAATTTTAGGAGGTGTGTTTCTATGGCACAAAAACAACCAAAAGAATTTAGAACTGAAAATATTCTTGTTGCTGCGATTGATGAATTTATAAAAAAGGGGTATGACGGAGCATCTATAGATAAGATAGCTGCAAAAGCGGGTGTTAGTAAAGGCGGCTTTTATTATCACTTTACAAACAAAGAACATCTTTTAATGGAAGTAAATATTAAATTAAATGAACCTGTTTTAGAATTAATGGAAAAAGCATTATCGAATTCAGATTCTGTAGTGGGATTTAAGCAATTTGTAGTTGATTATTTAAGTTATTGGATGAAACGGCCCAAAGAACTGAGCTTTTTATTTTTATCCATGTCTAAGGCTTTAGAATCGATTATGTTATCGGACTACTACAAGCAGTATGTAGATAACAGTACGCAATTTTTTGTATGCATACTTAAAAAGATACAAGGTTCAGAGTGTACAGACATGAAAAGTTTGGAGTTGTCAGCCATATCGCTCATGGGTTCGTTGGATGGAGTCATTTCTTATGCAATTGTACATCCTGAATTGGATATTGAAATTTTAGCCAATCAAATTATAGAAATATGGATAAATAGATGTAAATGGATTAGGAGGGGACAGATATATGAATTCTTACAATAAACCAATCAAGACAGTTACACTTGCCTATTTTTCTGGAACTGGATGTACAAAGGCAGTAGTTGATTGTTTTGAAAATCAACTAATTAAACGTAAACTGAAAGTAAACAAACTAAATATAGCGGTTGATGACAATTATATTGCCACAACGACGGATTTACTCATTGTTTTATCGCCAGTGTATGCTTTTCGATTATCTTCAATCATAGAAAACTGGACGAGAAATCTACCTGAGGCAAAAGGAACATATGCTGCAATCATATCAGTCTCTGGAGGTGGAGAAATTTCACCAAATACTGCCTGCAGAATAAAAAGCAAACATTTTTTGAAAAGAAAAAAATATAATTTGATATATGAAAAAATGTTAGTAATGCCCTCTAATTTTGCAATTCAAGCGAAAAAGCAGTTGAATCTCGATCTGATTAATATATTACCTCAAAAGGTCAACAAAATTATCACTGATATTATGTCAGGAAAGAAAAATATTTTACATCCTAAATTACAGGATAGAATTTTTGCATTTTTGGGAAAAGGAGAGCATTTTGGAGCAGGTTTGTTTGCAGTATCCATTCATGCATCTAATACTTGCAATCAATGTGGATTATGCGTCCGTAATTGTCCTAAGAATAACATTCGAATGAAGAACGGAAGGCCTAAGTTTGGTATTCACTGCTTATGGTGTATGAAATGTATTTATTCTTGTCCACGTAGAGCACTCAGAACTAGAATATTTAAATTTTCTATTCTCAAAAAAGGATTTAACATAAAGCAGATGATAATAGAAGCTAGTCAGGAATCTTGTAATCAAAAACACGGTTATTCAAAAAATATTCTCTGGCAAGGAGTAATCAACTACCTAAAAGAAGAGGAATAAACGTCCTAAGAAGCTTTAGCTAACAAACAGGTAACGAACACTCCAATTAGAGAATACAGTACCCATCGATCCTACACTTCTCAAACAGCTATCAAAGAGATAAAAATACTATTCAGGGCGTCTCAGGACATTTATGTTCTGGGATGTTTTTTTCTTTTGATAATTGTGATATACTTACATTATTGATTTAGTGATAAGGAGTTTAGATATGATTGTACCGAGAAAATTAAGATTTGTAGCAAAGAGAAGAGAAAATGAAAACATTAGATTTCGCTTGTATTTAAAAGAAAATGCAGATGAAAAAGAGCTTGACAGACAATTTGAGGAATTACATAATGAGCTATTCTCAAGCTATGATTGTAATCGTTGCAGAAACTGCTGTAAGATGTATCATTGCCTAATTCCTGAAGCAGATATAGATAGAAATGCGAAGTATTTGGGTATGAAACGTGATGAGTTTGTTGAAAGATTTTTAAATCAAAACGAGAGAACCTTTGAATTTGAGACAAAGCATAAGCCATGCGATTTTCTTCAGGAAAATGGTTCTTGTGGATTAGGAGAATGCAAGCCAGAGAGTTGCAATAGATATCCATATACTAATCAACCAGAGCGATTACAAAGTTTATATAGTGTTCTCGATGTGGTTAGTACATGCCCTGTGGCTTTTGAGATATATGAAAGATTAAAGAAGGTTTATGACTTTGAAGAAAAATGAAATAAGTGAGGGAATTGATTCGGATGAAGTATTTGCATTTATTGCAGGATACACATCTGGCGGGGTGCCGTATGGAATAACATGGGAAGAGATGCAACGGATTGAGGAACTAGAAGAGGCAGATAGTAAATCTTGTGAGATAGTTGGTTCTCCAATTGATGAAGAACTCCCATTTAAATAGAGAAATTCAGAGGATGATTACAATGAGAAAAGAAGCAAGTATTGAAGAATGGAAGGCATTATATGATGTCGCTACACGAATTCAACAGATGAAACCATGGGATTTCCTCTGGAATATGGATTTGATCGGCATTCAAAATGGGAATAAAGAGGATACAGTTTTTTATAGTGTTCTTGGTCGAGGTGGAGAATGTTATGGAATTTCAATATATGAGGGATATGAGGCATTCAATCAGTATTTGATGTTAACAATGAAGGACAGACTTAATTTATCAACAGAGTACGTTATGTTTAGTCAGACAAATTTGGTTTGTTATTGGGGCAATCGTGATGAATTAACAGATAAGCAAAGGTCAGTTGTTAAAGAACTGGGATATAAATATCGAGGTAAGAATCAATGGCTGTATTTTATGTCTTTTGAGCCAGGGTATTATCCGTTCAATTTGAGTCTTGATGAAGTTCTCAGAATGACAGAGCATCTGAAGAATTTGGAACTTGCGTTGAAGGAGTATTTAGCAGCTGGCATCGCAGTTGATTTTAGTAATGGATATATGGTTTCCTTTGTGTTTGATAATAGCAAAAAAAAGTGGAGGTCTGGAGAAATGTCATTGCCATTTACTTCCTATAGTTTTGGAAACCTCATTTTAACCGATAATGAATTGTTGAAAAGGTTGAAGGAGGCACCAAAAGGGAAAATGCACTTAGAAGTGGATATTTCGCCAATGGGTATATCTGTTAGTGACAAAAAGTATGATCGCCCAGCTAATCCAGTGATGTGCCTAATAGCAGATGCAAAATCAGAAATGATAATTAAATGTGAAATGAATGAACCGGGCGCTGACCCAATTGTGGCATTAGCAGAAGAGATAATTGGGTTAATATTTGCATATGGCGCACCCAAGGAAATACAGGTTTCTAATATTGTTGTGGAGTCGGCATTAGAACAGATATGTGATGTGTGCAAGATTAAGTTGCGACGGGTTAAAATTTTGAAAGCATTAGAGTATTTCAAGGTGGGAATGAAGCGATTTATGTAATCAACTGAACTATGTAGGAAGGGAAAATATGGACGAAATCAAAAGTGATAAATTCATAAGTGAAGTAGTTTATTTATTCAAGAGTGCAAAGAAAAATCTTGTAACTGCTGTTAATATGACGATGGTAATATAATCCTGAACTTGTTTGTCCTTTTTCTTGTTATAGTGCCAGCCGACAGTTTTCTCTCTACACTAGGACAGTTGCTATTATCCTTTAAGGAAATGGTTCGGGAAGGTTTCTGCTGGAGAAACGGATCAGAAAGTGCATAATGGATTCAGATAGAAATTTGCAAAGGTAGTAAAAAGCAGTCTTGGATTAGAAAACCATATTTTTTCTGCTAGTAAAGTCCATGCAATATAAATTCGGTATGCGGTGCATATAATGTTAAAGTATTTTGTTAGCAAATTTATTAACATTATTAGCTTAGAGGGGCTGTATTCATCAAATGTTTCACGAAATTAATGGTAACATGATTAATGATTTTTGTACTGTATTTAGTACGTATGCAACAAATGGTGATTTAAGAATAGATGGACATGAAATTATGATTAAGGCTTGATTTATAACTCAAAACAGTAGTTAGTCTTGTTAGATAATCTATAATTTATCTAAAATTTCAGTTTTGTTAGAAAAAGTTATCACTGAATACGCATGAAATAATTTATTCTAATAAAATATTTCATTTTGACGTTAGGATTAAATTTGTTAATACATGGAGGGATATTATAAAAAAGAAAATAATAACTTTTATAAGCATAATGTCAATTATAGTTTTATGTATTATTTGTTCTTTATTTATAGATAATAGTTTTATCGAAACAATTTTCAATGACAAAAACCTAATAAGCCCCTATGTGTCAATTACTTATGGGATGAATGATAATACTACTGACACTGGTCGACGAATACAGTATTACACATATAGCATAGATAAAAAGAAACTTGCTTTACAATGCAGTATTCCATATGCCGCACAATACGGAACAGGAGTCGTATCATTAGCAAATCAAAAGGTTTATTATTCTGGAAGAGCAGGAAAAAATGTTAACGACTCTTTAACAGTATATGATCTAAAAACTGGAGAAACTCAAGCTTTAGAAAACGAAAATGCTACATACAATGATATTGCTATTGTTGATAATCATACTCTACTTGTAACGGCAATTTCAAAAGAAAATGAATGTAATTGGCCTGCTACTTTTGATTTGAATAGTAGAACATTTACTTATTTATATGATGTGAATAATATTAGTGATGCCCTGTATTCGACAAGGGCTGGGCGAATAAACTATAACTATATTTATAATAAATTTGTGGATGTATTTGTTAACCAAGATGAATTTTATTCACCAAAATTCCGTTCAAATGAAGTTGATATTGACTATAACATTGCACTTGTTTCACCTAATCTGTTAATAAATACGAAAAATATATTCACTAAAAAGACTAAGGCTGCTGATGACATTTACATGGAAACGCAAATTTCAGATAATTCAATTTTGTTACAAGTTATTGATCTTGTTGGGGGTAAGAGCTTTTTCTATTTACTTGATTTGGTAAATAAATCGATGAAAGAAATTGATTGCCCATTTAAAAATGCGACATATATTACAGATTGTGTTACATTGGACCAAGGTAAGACATACTTTGTGTTAGGTGGGTTCAAAAATGGTAATGAACTTCAAAAAAATGGTTTATTCTATTATGACACAAATACAGAACAAGCAGAGCCTATATTGATGAATAATGATAGTATCCAAGGACATGTAATTAATTTTACAGTTGTAGGGAACAGGTAGTAATCTTTATAAGCAAAAAAAAGCTAGAGAAATTTATAAGAATGGGTTTACGGTTGTTAAATGGGGCGGAACAGAAGTTAAATAAAGACAAATAAATTAACAAAAATCATTCACATAATTGATCCTAGCAAAAATATCATATTTGCTGGGATTTTTACATCTTTTTGTTGTCATAGCATCCAACCAACAAAACTATAGAAAATAAAATAAAACTTTATATATATGTTAAATACTTGTTATTCCTCGCAGGATATCTAAAAGGAATTATATGAATATTTTATGGAAGAAGAGAAGTCTTGAGCAACTATAAGACATATCCAAAAACATGATATAGTATGGTAATATACACGTATCCTACAAATATTTTGACGAATAAGATAAATTATAATTCTACAATATTGTTATGAATATAAAATATTATTTAAGGATACTAAAACCTCAAATATTTCTGGATATTCAAATATAATTCTGAATTAAGTAGAGTATTTCTTGAATGATTACGAATTGATTTCATGTAGAAAAAATGCTAATAGATTCAATAATAAGTTGCTAAAAATCAAGTAAGAAACAATTTGACATACAAGGGAAAGATATGTTTTGTGTGTAGTATAAAGAAGAAAAGGTATTTATACTTGATACCTATTGGCATTATAGTATTAATGCTATTAATAGAGTTAGCAGTTGTAAGAGGTTTTGGTTTGAATTGGAATGATAATAAGTTTTTGATTTTAAGAGTGTTTAAAGATTTTAGTTTTAGTTTTATTTTGATGATCATGTTTGGAGTTTTCTATGAATGGATTCAAGTAATACGATCATAGAATAATTGATATAACCCTAAATGAAATTCATTAATATTAATTGTGAAACCATTTCAAAACACCGCTACAGAGTGCAGGGTTAACAGAATATCTTCACCAGAACAGGAGAAAATCATATGTCAGATCTAAAATGTCAGGAAGTCTTTACGGAAAGCAGATTGGTGAACTTGGACAGATGACATTATCGGGGATTCTCGATTTCTTAAGTAGAATACCGAAGGAAGAATTATCCCAGTTTGGTAAGAATGTAGTCAAGAATATGATGGAGAAATTAAAGAAACTAATACAGTTTCGTTTAGGGCATCTGGCTCTTTATCGGGAGATAGCGTCACTAAGCGGTGGTGAGGTGCAGCGTATTTTTCTTCATCTTCATCTAGAGTCCAGATTGGATTCTTTGATTTATGTCTTTGATGAACCAATGGCAGGCTTACATCCAACGGAGAAGGAAAGCATGATCAAAGCGGTTGAAGAACTAAGAGACCTTGGTAATACAGTGATTGTGGTGGAGCATGATAAAGAAATGATGATTCACGCCGACCATATTATCGAGATTGGTCCTAAGGCTGGTGTAGAAGGTGGAACCGTAGTCTATCAAGGTGATTATGAAGAATACAAAAAAGTTGACACGCTGCTGAGTCAGTATCTTTCGGGTAAACAATCGATGCCAAATGTAGAAGTGTTAAAGAGCTGTGATTATATCATTGAACTTGGTCCAGAAGGTGGAGACAAGGGTGGTGAAATCATTGCCAAAGGCACACCGGAACAACTGAGAGACAATCCAAATTCCAAGACAGGATGGTATCTTGCATGAACTTTAAAACGTTGATGAAAAATTCTTATGATTTGTTGACAGAGAACTTGAATTTGAAAGGAATTAATATCAATGAGAATGAATGCAGATAATTTCTTTAGTGGTAATGATATTGGCAAGGGGGGATCCTATGAATCAAAGAAAAAAGGTATACTTAGAAAAGATAATTAACAGTAGCTATAACAACACTGCTGGCATAATTGTACTGAAAAACGGTAAAACATTATATGAAAACTACTTTCATGAATACACGGCCACTAACACGGTTCATGTTGCATCGGTAACAAAAAGTATTTTTTCTTCATTGATTGGTATCGCGATAGAGAATGGGAATATAAAAAGTATAGACCAAAAAGTATTGGATTTTTTCCCAGATTACACGGTTAAAACAGGTGAAAAAACAATACGAAGTGTTACGATTAAGGATATGCTGACTATGACAGCCCCATATAAATATAAGATAGAACCATATGAAACGTTTTTTGCAAGCGATAACTGGACAAATGCTGCACTCGACTTATTAGGAGGCAGAGGCAAGACGGGAAAATTTATGTATTCAGCTATCGTAGGAACACATATTCTGTCGGGAATTCTTGTAAAAGCAACAGGACAATCCGTGTTTGATTTTGCAACAGAAAATTTATTCATGCCATTGGAAATTCAGGTTGATCAAAATGTGGTGTTACATAATAAAGAAGAACAACTTGCCTTATGGTTATTTGTGGTGGATTATTGATGATAAAGAACATAGTTATGCAGCATTGGGAGATGGAGGAAATGTGATTTATATCAATACAAAGAAAAAAATGGTAGTTTCGATAGCTTCTCTTTTTATGCCACGTGCTAAGGATAGAATAAAATTGATTAAAGAGTATATTGAACCAATGTTTGAAAATTGTGTATAGTGACTCCTAATCTATCAAGGAGATTAGGATCATTTGTCGCAAAAAATCAAAAGGTGCTATTAGCGACAGCGTAAAGTCATGATTCAAAAGTTATAAGTTATTATAAAACAAATTATCTTAAAAAGAGAAGCTTGAAAAGGACTGAGAAATAGTGAGAAGTTACAATGATTTTTAAAATAAACAAATTAATCTTCATCTGAAATTCAAATCGACATGTTATAATTGATTTAATAACAAAACTAAGTTTAGTTATCTTTGGTATAAAATAAAATTGAAACAATAGAGTTGAATACATAACCTTAGAAAGGATCATAATTTTATGCAAAATCAACAATATCGCGTATTATTTCTTGAAGATGAGCCAACCATTCGAGATGTTCTAAAGGAATATATGAACATCTCCAACTATATTGTAACAGAAACCGAAAATGGAGATGAAGCCATTGCCATGTTAAACAAAAATACGTTTGATATAGCAGTCCTAGATATCATGGTGCCAGGTGCTAGTGGACTTGAGGTATTAAGTCATATCAAAGATCATTATCCTCAAACGGCTACGATAATGCTTACGGCATTAGAAGATGAAAAAACACAAGTAGATGCGTTTAACCGATATTCTGATGATTATGTAATAAAACCAGTCTCTCCCATTATTCTCTTGAAAAGAATGGAAACAATTTTACGTCGTACGAAACAAAATCTTCATAATTCACAAATTAGAATTGGACTTACATTTGAAGAAGAGGCTTATTGTGCTTATTATAACGGCAGCGCTTTACCGCTTACCTTAAGTGAATATTTACTAATGCAAACCCTATATAAGGAGCCAAATCACGTTTTTAACCGAGAACAACTAATACTTCGCATTTTTAATGAAGATTATATTGGAAACGATCGTATTATTGATGCACATATTAAAAACATTAGAAAAAAATTGCCTGTATCTTGTATTAAAACGGTAATAGGAATCGGCTATCAATTTGATAAAGAAGGAGCGGCGCATGAAACTCAGTCATAAAAATTTTCTCTATACTGCAATTGTAACAAGTATACTAGCCATTCTAGTTTTTGGATATTTTATTTTTATGCTTCCGTCTCTCTACGTGGATTACATGTCAAATGAAAATTATAATTCGATTGTAAAACAGCATGAAGGCTATCTTAAGGACAGTTCATACAAAAATATAACGGTTCAAAATCCAAGTTGTATGACAATTGATATTCCTTTTGAGAACAATTCTTTTGTTGTTACTAGTAAGACGTTTCAAACAAAAATAACACCAACAACAGACGATATGACGAAACTTCTCGCAGTCATAAAAAATTATGCAAAAACGAATCTAGAATCTTTTCAAAATAATGATAAAAGTATGGACCAAGAAGCATTTACCGCAGAATTTGAAGAAAAGGTTTCAGAATGGAAGACTGCGTTTATGAAGCAAGCAACTTTTTTAGACGATCTTCCTTTTACACTACAAACGCAATTGGTCTCATCTTATGATGAAAATTATTGGGACGAATCTACAAACATGTATTATCTTTCTGATGATATTCTTATTGTGGAAGCTAGCGTCACAGATGGTGAAAACCACTATACAAATTATATTGGGCTTACATTTAATAGTGATCGTATTGTGATATCCTATCTTCCTACAATGACTCCTCAAATGAATGAAATCACCCCGATTATAATTCGCTCCATGCCTATGCTTATTGCGGTTATCATATTATTCGCATTAGTCGTATCTTATTTATATTCCAAAGGGATTGTTGATCCAATTATAAGGTTAGTAAAGCATACCGAAACAGTAAAACGAAGCCATGATATTGCGAATGCAACACTTCCAGTAACAGGGAAAGATGAAATTGCTCTTCTTATTCAGACGTTAAATGAGTTGTATCGAGAATTAGATACGAATTATAAAGATTTGGAAAATAAAAATAATGAATTAAAAGAGAAGAGCAAAAGACAAGAGGTATTTTTACGTTCATCGTCTCATCAATTAAAAACGCCAATTGCGGCCGCACTTTTGTTGGTTGATGGTATAACAAATCAGATTGGTAAATATCAAGATGCAAAAGTATATTTACCAGAAGTAAAAAAACAGCTTCTATCAATGCGAAAAATTGTGGAAGATATTTTATATTTAAGTCGATGTGAAGAGAGGATAACTTTTGAAACGGTAGATTTAAATATGTTGGTTTCCAGACAACTATCATTTTATCAAATTACATTAGACGAAGGAAATTATAAAGTGGTAACGAACTATAGTGATGCTAGTTACGTAAGGAGTGATTCGAATTTATTATTAAAAATTATTGAAAACCTTATTTTTAATGCAATCGTCCATAGTGAAATAGGCGCTACGATTACTATTTCAACAAAACCAAATCAATTAGAAATTCATAATACAAACGCTCATATTGAGGAAGAGTTAATACCTAATATGTTTGAGCCGTTTGTAAGTGGAAGTGGAAAAGGGCATGGACTGGGCTTATATATTGTTGCTTATTATACAAATATCTTAGGCGCAAGAGTGAAGATTTGCAATGTGAGTGACGGTGTACTTACAAGTGTAATGTTTGATGCGACTGATAAATAATTGATTACGGATCAAGAAAAAGTGGATGACATTTCCCCTGGCATCTTCATCAGATTCATTTATTATCTACACAGAGTCTTCATATGAGATTCATATCCGTTTGCTAAGATAACAGTGTAAAGAAGAGGAGATGAAAACCATGTTACTAAGAATTAATAATTTAAATGTTCAATATGGAAAAACGATGGCACTTAATATTACTGAACCGATTACAATTGAAAAAGGGGATCGCATCGGTGTGATCGGTTCAAATGGAGCAGGAAAAAGCACATTGATAAAGAGTTTTTTAGGAATTGCAAATTACACAGGTTCGATTGATAGTTCGATTACCCCGCTGGATATGGCGGTGCATATGCAATTCAATGAATATACCAACAGTATGGCGACAAAACATGTTATGGAGGCAATTCTCCAAACTAAGATTAAGAAAAATCAAAAACTCCAAGAGCTTATTTCGTATTTCGAATTTGAAAAGTGCCTTAATAAAAAATATAAAGTTCTTTCAGGAGGACAAAAGCAACGCTTTACTATTATATTAGTCATGATGCAGGATGCACCACTTACCTTCTACGATGAAGTGACTTCAGGGTTGGATTTTGAGACGCGACAAAAACTCGTTGAGAAGTTAGTTTCTTGGTATCAAGGCAAGGAAGCTGGGTTATGTGTGGTTTCACACTACTATGAAGAATTAGAACAATTAACGAATAAATTATTGATTCTTGAACAGGGAAAAGTGATTGCTTTTGGCGATAAGAAGGAACTCTTTAGGAAATATTGTGGGCGTGCGATTATCGTAATTGACAATAATCAAAAAAACCAGTTATTAACCAATAAATATGAAAAGTTAGCATCCTCAAATCATTTAATTGCGCTTGCTTGTAATACACAGGAGATTGAATCGGAAATATCAAATGTATTAATTCAAAATAATGTGAATTTCAAACGCAGTAACAATGATATTGAAATGATTTTTATTAATGCAAAAAAACAAGCGGTATCAGGAGGAATTGAAAATGAATAAAAATAAAGTTTCACTCAGAATGATACAATATGAATTGCGAAATGTAGCAGGAAATCCATTTGTTCACATTTTCGGTGTTGGTTTTCCAATCCTCTTATCGATTATTATTACAAAGGCGGCATTGAGTGAAATGCTAGATAATTCTTACATGAGTGAAGTTGTTACTTCTATATTCCTTGGAATAGGATCAATTATTCCGTTGGCAACTATTCTTATGGGTTATTCAAGTACATGTTCACAGGATATAGAAAAAGATATACCTCTTAGAATGCAGCTGTTTGGATTTAGTGAAAAATATACGATTATCAATCGATTGTTAGCTGAATTTATTTATATGTCGTTTGCTTTTTTGATTTATTTTGTTGTTGGGTGGAATACAATTAAAATTGTGACACCTGTTGCCTTTGGAGCAATTATTTATTTTGTTTGTTTATACATTTTTGGAGCAATCCTGTTCCTATTAGCACATGCGATTGCAAATCTTGTGAAGAAATTTGGATTAACTTATATGATTACCATGTTAATTTATTTTGGAATGATGATTTTAAGTGGAATGATGGGAATTACAGTGGATAAATTGCCAAAAAGCCTACAGGTTATTTCAAATTTACTTCCATCAACTTATTTGAATAAGGATTTTTATACCGTTTGGATTGGAAAAACTTATAATTTCGTACCTATGATACAATCATATATATTCTTTTTTGCTATATCTGGGATTCTTATGTTTATCATGATTTACAGTTCAAAAAGATATTTGCATTGATGCTTGAAACGTTACTGTGAAATAACATAAATAGGCTGTGTTAAATCGACATATAAAAAATGAGATACCTATGAAGTCTCAGGAGGACATAGAGAAGCAGGAGAAAGTATTTAACAGACAGCGAAAAGAGAGCTACAAGAAGAGACAGGCGCAATTGATTTTGATTTAAAACCAATTTGAGTGTATTCTGTTAGTGGTCAGACCAGAGTAAGTGAGAATTTAAGTGAAGAACCGCATCTCGTGGAGAGGAAGTAGATGAGATATGCATGGTAAAAAATATTCTAATAAATAAAAAAAATAATAGTATTTTAGCAGAAGTAGAGCTATAATAAATTTAGTGAAATTTTAATAAAATATATGGTATAAGAGGATGAAATTATGACAAATGTACAAATTATAGCTATTGCGGTATTTTTAGTTACAATGGCGGCCATAATGACTGAAAAGGTTCATCGGTCGGTTGCAGCTATCGCGGGGGCGGTATTATTGGTATTATGCAAGATTATTACAACAGAAGAAGGTATTGCGGCAGTGGATTTTAATACAATCGGGGTTTTGACGGGAATGATGTTATTTGTCGCGGTTGTAAAACAGTCCGGTATTTTTGAATACATAGCAATTAAAAGTGCAAAGTTAGCGAAGGGAGAACCATGGATTATTATGGTATCATTTATGGTTATTACCGCAGTATTATCTGCTTTTTTGGATAATGTTACAACGGTTTTACTTGTAGGTCCAATGACAATAGCGGTAACAGGAATTCTCGAATTAAATCCAATTCCATTTCTTATGACACAAATTATTGCTTCTAATGTCGGAGGAACTGCTACTCTGATTGGTGATCCACCTAATATTATGATTGGAAGTGCGGCACACTTAAGCTTTCTTGATTTTATAATTAATACGGGTCCTACCGTTTTGATTGTATTGATTGTAATTATTACTTTATTTTATTTTATCTATGGTAGAAAATTAAAAGTTACTTCTGATAAGATGGAAAAAATCATGAAATTGGACGAGAACAAGGCAATTAAAAGCCGTTCACTAATGATTAAAAGTATTGTTGTTATGATTTTAGTAGTAATTGCTTTTATGATGCATGAGTCACTGGGTATGGAATCGAGCATTGTTGCACTATCCGCAGCGAGTATTATGTTATTAATAGGGAAACAAGATTCTGAGGAAATTATTTTGAGTGTTGAATGGTCTACCATTCTTTTCTTTATGGGTCTATTTATTGTAGTTGGTGGCCTTGAACAAACGGGAGTTATAGAAATGCTTGCGGATGGAATGCTAGCGATTACAAGTGGAAATCAAATGATGACTATGATTTTGATATTATGGATATCTGCAATATTATCAGCATTCTTGGATAATATACCTTTTGTAGCGACGATGATTCCTTTAATTTTAACTATGCAAAGTAGCGGCATGGAAGTAACTCCATTATGGTGGGCATTATCTCTTGGCGCGTGTCTAGGTGGAAATGGTTCTCTAGTTGGAGCATCAGCCAATGTAGTGTTATCTGATATTAGCAAAAAAAATGGATATCCGATAACATTTGCATATTTTTTAAAAAGGGGTTTCCCACTTATGTTGATATCTATTATGATTGCGACGGTTGTTATGCTTTTTCAGTTCATTTAACTGTTTTATAATTTTATTCTATTCCAAAGGGGGAAGTAATTATGCAAAAAAATAATGTGAATGGCGATGTAATAGATATGATGCTTAGTCAATTAGGGGCTAAGGAGATTCATCATTTCTCAAGTACAATGCATATTGTTAACTTTGATCTGGGAGACGGGTTAGAAGTTTCATATGTATTTAATATTACTCGTGGAGATACCTATTTTCTTCAACGAATGAAACCATATGCTATGATACATGGAAAGTATGCGAGTTATAAGGAAATAATTGATTTTATTACAGAAGATATTACCAAATTTAGAAAAGCAAAAGAAATAAATGATACAGATATTTATCTAAAACTTGCTGAAGAAATAGAGCAAGTGAAAACAAGAACAGAGCATATATTTTTAAATCATGATGTATCTCTTGAAGATTTTAGATTAATTCAAGAAGGATTCAATACACTTTTAAAATGGATTGAACTTGCTAACAAAAAGTCAGATAAAATTGAGATATAAGGATATTTTTTGAAAAATATGAAATGCACCAATAAAGAACAGATAAGAAGAGAAATTAAAACGATATGAAACAGTATTCTGTACCGTTTTTTTTGCTAGGAAGACACAAGTTAATTTGTAACGAGTTTGTCTAATTTTACTAAAGAAAACTTACAATAATGAACGAAGTCCTAACATTTCATTCATTGCAGTTTGTAACTTTGAAGCTTATACTAGGTATATAAACTCGTAAATTTACCAGTGGAGGTAGACAAATGGAAGAAATAAAACAAATTTTATGTACCTTAATAATTCCTAGGAAAATTTATAGGGAGTTGAATGAAGAGGTAAAAGAAATATTTGTTCAAAAGAACGGTTCTTATGCAACAGAATTTCCTGCTGATGCAGAGGAAAATACATTCTTAGGAGAATACATTCAGGCTTTTTGTGAAGTGGTGTTAATATCCAATAATCCGAAGTATGAAATAACTGAAGAATGTCAATTAAGTACGGAGTTGTTAAAGCTAGGTAGTTCAGAAGAGGATTTTAATCTTTTGGTAAATATTCAATATCCAGGATCTGATAAAGTACATCATGATATTCTTGTGTTTCAAGAGGTTTCGCAAAGTCTTGGGTATTATACCTTTGAATTGTTGGGCGACCAGACACTTTTTTCAGTGGAATAAGTGTCAACCACTAGGCTTTCTATTCCTATCATTGAATAGAAAGATTAAAATGATGAAATCAAATATTCCCGTCACAGTTGTGGCGGGTTTTTGTGCGACAGGGCAAGTTGATGACCGTGCGAAATGTCGGAAAATCTAAATCATTTACCCAAAAGAACCAGTCGAGTAAATGGAGGTTGTCATGTGAAGATGCTTGGTATGTTAAAAGGGAAGGTGTGATGACCCTGTGAGACCCTTACATTTGCCGAAAGGGCTGAATAACATTAATTCTAGCAGAATATTGGCAGATAGTGCGGCTACACAGGAAACGGTGGATGCAAAAGTGTCTGTAAGCAAACCCTATATGGGTGAAATAAACAAAGAACACACCCTTATATGATTCTAGTATACAAGTGATTTTACAGCCTAAGTGGGTAAAATAGCCATTAAAGTGGAAAGGGCTGTTATTGATGCTAGATAAGATAAATGATATAATTAAAACATGGTATCAATATTTACGTTAAAATAAACAAATTTAAAAATTTTGATAGAGCTAATTGATATATATAAAAGTTAAATAAAATTTTGTAAAAGTTAGAAATAGAATAAAAATAAATTGATATAGTGTGTGTGAAGGACAAAGGAGATAACTATGAAAAAACTGATTATTGGGATTTTAGCCCATGTAGATGCGGGAAAAACCACCCTGTCGGAAAGTATGTTATATCTCAGCGGAAGTATACGAAAATTAGGCAGAGTAGATCATAAAGATACATTTTTAGATACATATGAGCTTGAGCGTGCAAGGGGAATTACCATCTTTTCGAAACAGGCGGAGTTTACGTTTAAGAATATGGAAGTAACACTTTTAGATACACCAGGACATGTAGATTTTTCTGCGGAGATGGAACGTACATTGCAAGTACTTGATTATGCTATTTTAGTTATTAGTGGGACCGATGGTGTACAGGGACATACACAGACTTTGTGGAAATTATTGAAGACATATCATATCCCAACGTTCCTATTTGTGAATAAAATGGATATAGGGGAAATTTCTCGTGACGCAATTATAGAGGAGTTAAAAACGAGACTGGGCGACGGGTGTTTTGATTTTGATAAAGAGCAAGACAACGAAGTGCTTATGGAAGGTCTAGCTATGTACGATGAGGCTGTACTAGAGCATTATTTAGAGACTGGTAAAGTGGAAAAACAAGAGATAGCGCAGATGATAGCACAGCGTAAGATATTTCCATGCTATTTTGGTTCTGCATTAAAATTAGATGGTGTTGAAGCATTTCTGGAATGTGTTGAATTATACACCAAGCAACCGGAATTTTTAGGAAAATTTGGAGCGAAAATATTTAAAATTACTAGAGATGAACAAGATAATAGGTTGACCTACATGAAGATTACTGGTGGCAGTATAAAAGTAAAAGATTTGCTTACCAATCAATTTGAAAAGAATAGAAATGGAAAACAAATAGATAGAGCCTCTATTTGGGAAGAAAAGGCAGATCAGATACGAATTTATTCAGGAACGCGTTATGAAACAATAGACGAAGCAAAGGCTGGCACAATCTGTGCGATTACTGGATTGAGTAAGACGTTTTCGGGAGAAGGCTTGGGAACGGAGGCCACCTCGAGTATGCCAATACTTGAACCCGTACTCACTTATCGGATTATATTACCACCTGAATGTGATGTACATGGAACTTTACTTAAACTTCGTGAGCTCGAGGAAGAAGAGCCAAATCTGAACATTGTTTGGAATGAGAGGTTAAAAGAAATCCATGTACAGTTGATGGGAGAAGTACAGTCTGAAATATTAAAAAGTTTGATTCAGGACCGCTTTGACCTCCAAGTAGAATTTGGCGAGGGCAACATTGTATACAAAGAAACTATCTCAGAAGCAGTTGAAGGGGTAGGGCATTTTGAGCCTTTGCGCCATTATGCTGAGGTACATTTGGTGTTAGAACCAGGAGAACAAGGAAGCGGTATGCAGTTTTCTTCATCATGTAGTGAAGACATGCTAGATCGTAATTGGCAGAGACTAGTATTGACCCACTTAGAGGAAAAAGAACATTTTGGTGTGCTAACAGGTTCACCAATTACGGATATGAAAATTACGTTGGTTGCAGGGCGTGCACATCAAAAGCATACAGAAGGTGGAGATTTTAGGCAAGCGACTTATCGGGCAATTCGCCAGGGGTTAAAGAAAACCAATAGCGTTCTTCTAGAACCGTACTATAGTTATCGTCTTGAAATCCCCTCTGTGTCAGTTGGAAGAGCGATGTCTGATATTCAGAAAATGTATGGTACTTTTTTACCACTAGAGATAGAAGGGGAGAGCTCTATTTTGGAAGGCTACGCACCTGTAGCAACAATGTGGAATTATTCATCAGAAGTAACCGCTTATACAAAAGGGGAGGGAAGGCTGTTTTGTACGTTAAAAGGCTATGAACCTTGCCATAATACGGAGGAAGTATTAGACCTGATTCAATATGATAGTGAAAATGATTTAGAGAATCCAACCGGCTCGGTATTTTGTACACATGGAGCTGGATTTATTGTTAGTTGGGACAAGGTTCAAGATTATATGCACTTAGATAGTGTGCTTAAAACAAAGGAGCCGGAGGTAGAACAACCAGAGCAAAAGGTCATGACAAGAACGCAACCTTCTTCTTTGGATTCGTGGCAAAATGATAAAGAGTTAGAGGCCATTTTTACGCGTACATTTGGACCGATTAAACGAAAACTAAGTAATTCATATCAGAGTTTAGGTCATGAGAAAACAATTGCTGCGCCGGGAAGTAGTAACGATAAAAGCAACAAAAAGGTAGCAGAGAAAGAGAAAGCAAAAGATTATTTATTAGTAGATGGGTATAACATTATTTTTGACTGGGATGAGTTAAAGGAATTAGCCAAGATAAACCTAGAGGCAGCTAGAAACAAGCTCATGGACATATTATGTAATTATCAAGGATTTAAACAATGTATACTGATTCTTATTTTTGATGCATATAAGGTAAAAGGAAATATTGGCGACACGCTCAATTATAACAATATTCATGTTGTATATACCAAAGAAGCTGAGACCGCGGATATGTATATTGAGAAAGTAACTTTTGATATAGGCCGAAAACATAACGTTATGGTTGCAACATCGGATGCCCTGGAGCAGATTATCATTATGGGGCATGGAGCAAGCAGAATTTCAGCAAATGGATTAAAAGAGGAGATTGAGCAGATGAATCAACTAATTCGTAGAGATTATTTGGACAAACTGCCTAAGGGGCGTAATTATTTGAGTGAGAAACTGGTTAAGCTTGAGGAGAAATTTGAATCATAGTCGGTATGTTGTGTTTGTAATTGTCATTAAAATTATTTAAAACTACTTGACCATTACGTAAGGTAATGCGTTAAAATAAAATTACCACTTCATGATTGGGAATTTTAAAAAAGAATTGATATTCATGTATACAGTACCTCAAAATACCTTGGATGACTTGGGTGTTTCAGAAATTAAATATAAAAAGTGGTAGGAAAATACTAGAACTAGGTTGTGGAAATGGACTTTTATGGAAAGAATTTATCAATAAATTACCAGAGAATTTAGATATATTATTAACGGATTATTCAGAAGGTATGCTAATAATATTGAAAATTTTTCGATTTATCAAGATAATGATTTGATAGTGGATAGTGTGGATGCTATTTATAATTATGTACTATCTTATCCCAGAAATGCAGCTTCTATTTTGAAAGAGAATGGAAAGGCGTTCAAGGAATTTATTGCGCAACGAATAGAAAAAGAAGGAACAGTGTTTATTCATAAATCAGTTGGTATATTCATATGTAGGGTGTAGTACAAAGTAAAAGTTCAGTAACAAAGTTCATAAGTAATAATAAATATGAGAGACGATAGTGTTGAATTTTTAATCATATTATGGTATAAATATATAAAATAAAACTTTCAGTATAAGTTAAAAGTATTAGGCGAAAGCCTTGATCCACGTTTGTTAGGGAAAATCCTAGCAGACGTGTTTTTTTGTGGAGGAATAGATGAAAAAGAGAAAAATGTTATTAGAGATACTAACCGTTATTTTTGGAAACCTACTGTATGCAGCAGGAGTAGTATTTTTTATTATACCAGGGGGATTGATTACGGGAGGTACAACAGGAATTGCAATGTGTGTTTATCATTACATAGGCTTACCAGTATCATATTTTATATTTGTATTCAATGCATGCATGTTCATATTGAGTTTTATGATTTTAGGAAGAAAATTTGCACTTACTACAATGATTAGTTCCTTTTGTTATCCAATTGCATTGGAATTATTACAAAATATGGTAGGAGATTATGTGCTAACCGATGATATCTTCATCAACACGCTTTTTGGCGGAATCTGTATTGGCAGCTCAATTGCACTTGTGATTAGAGCAGGAGCAAGTACTGGTGGGATGGATATACCGCCATTGATACTTTTTAAGTATATGCGTATACCAGTATCAATCAGCTTATATGTTGTGGATTGTTTGGTACTTGGACTTCAGGCAGTATTTAATGACAACGAGAAGATTCTATATGGTATCCTCTTAGTAATGACCTATTCCATTATTTTAGATAAACTACTGATGCTAGGTACGAATAAAATGCAAGTAAAAGTGGTGAGTGAAAAAGCAGTAGATATAAAGAATGCGATTTATAATGAAATAGATCGAGGTGTAACGCTTTTAAACGGAAGGTCGGGCTACTTGGACAAAGAGTTAGATATTCTTTTAAGTGTAGTTTCAAATAGAGAGCTTTTTAAAGTAGAAAAACTAGTTCATGAAATTGATGAAAATGCGTTTGTAATGATTAGCCGTGTGAGTGAAGTAAGAGGGAGAGGCTTTAGTGAAGGAAAGAAATATATGAAGAAAAAATAAAAAATTCAATCATCTTAATGATATTAAATTTAAATATTTAAATTGTAGTTAAAAAGAACATAAAGTGAATATGTTTGACATTTAGATAAAGTTTCGAATATACAAAAGCAGTTTTATTTAATAGGAAAGTTCTACGAACTTCTCTATTAAATAAATGACACTACGTGCCAAAATGCACACCACGTGGATAGGAAGTGTGTTGCACGCAACCCGCGTGGAACAGAGTGTCTGCGAGCAGACACTCTGTTCCAAAGATTGACAATAACGGTAGCTAAGGGTTAAAATATAGGTTGTATTCAAATGTAATAGTTGAACGTGATTTTAAGATAGAGGAGCAAAAATGAAAAGTATTAAGACAGATTACCATATGCATAGTATTTCGCCAGATGCAAGGATTCCGATGAAAGAAATGTGCGAAGGAGCTTATCAAAAGGGAATGAAAGAAATTGTGATGACAGACCATTATGAATTTTATGAAAATAAAATGAATGGACCACATTTCAATGATGAGTATCTTCAAGAATATTTTAAGCAGCTAAAAAGTTGTAAAGAGGAATATGAAGGAAAGCTCATAATTAAAGCAGGAATGGAGTTTGGACAGATATACCTTGCAAAAGAAGAATACCAAAAAATGATTCAAAAATACAAATATGACTATATTATTGGATCGGTACATAAAGTGCATGATATCGATATAAGTCGAATGGAATATACATCTGGTAATTTGGAAAAGATTGCAGATGCATATTATAACAGTGTTTTGGAGTTAGTAGAAACAGGAGATTTTGACTGTCTTGGACATTTAGATTTATTTAAGAGGCATGCAGTAAAACATGGATTTTCTGATAAGATAGAACAATTTGAACCTATTATCAAGGAAATACTAAGCGTTTTAATTAATAGGGGAAAAGGAATTGAATTGAATACATCAAGTATACGACAGGGAGTGGGAGAACCATTGCCAGGAGAAGTTGTCTTAAAGTGGTATAAAGAACTTGGAGGTAGGATTGTTACGGTAGGATCAGATGCACATAAACCAGAAGATATAGGTGCAGATTTTGATGAGGCAAAAAAAATTTTGGAGCAGGTAGGCATTCAAGGGGTTGCGATATTTACAAAGCGTAAATGTATTAATGACTTAGATTTATAGAAGCATAAGTAGTCTATTTGTTAAATTTATAAATTGACAACACTTAATCTGATATGATATAGTATGTGTAATTGATTAATATTGTTTAAATGCAAATGGTAGTGAAGATGATTACAGTTTATGTCATTCGTAGCGAAAGTTAGGAATGGGGGAACTGTATTTTTTTGCGCAAAAATCAATAAAAATTAAAATATGGAGGAATAGTATGCCACAAAACAAAAGAGAAAGTTTGATTTACACCGTAATGATGTGTTTTATTATGGTGATCTGGATGAGTATTTATAATGTATCATTATACATGGGAGGATTGTCATTAGAAAGTGTAAAAGAAGGATGGATAGGTTTTCCAATTGCATATGTATTTGCAATGTGTTGTGATTGGTTTATTGTGTCAGGATTTGCTAAAAAATTAGCATTTGGTCGTTTATTAAAACCAGATAGTAGCGTAATAAGAAAGGTAATTACGGTTTCAAGTTGTATGGCTATTCCAATGGTAATTATTATGTCAATGTATGGAGCAATTGAAGTCTGTATTAGAACTGGAGCATGGAATCATTTATTGCTTTTTTGGATCACTAATATTCCAAAGAATTTAATTATGGCATTGCCATTGCAACTTATTATTGCAGGACCAATTGTTAGAGTATTATTTAGAAAAGCATTTCCAGAAGGAAAAGTATTAGCTTAAAGTAGAATGAAGAGATAGAAATAGGTAATTATATTTCTAAGGCTTTATTAAGAGAAGTATTGGCTAAAAATTGAAAAAGAGTATTGAAGCTAAGTTATAAATTTTTGGTGCAATGGGATAGAGTAAAAATAATTTAGAAGAAGCCAAGGTAACAAGTCTACAGTTAATCGATGATGTTTGTCAGAAGTCAACTATCAATCGTTAATGTCAATGACTTTTCTACGTTAAAGTTTGGTTTAATAAACTAAAACTACCAACTAATAATGATAGTTGGTAGTTTTTAGATATACATATTCAATTAATTAAATTCATATTAGGTATGCACATTTATGAATAATATCTAGTGCTTTTATCCTCGGAATTTCAATTCATATATGGAATAATTCCTACTATAACCTTATAATCCGAGGTAATAGTTTCTATTCCTTTTTCAAATGGTATTTCATTAATAAGTACATCTTTTGCCCCTGCTTGATAAAAAGAATCTCGAAATGCTATTTTCTCAATCTCTGTCAGTTCAACTGGAACGCAAACAGCTATCTTAGGTTTTTGACTAAAAATAGACCTATGTCCAAGCGCTTTAGCTATAAAATACTGAAACATCTTTACTGAAATGGTATAATCAGCAACTATACCACCTCTCAACGGACAAACTACAGAAATATCCTTAATATCATCATCTATATACTTTCTTGCTTCTTCACCAACCGATATAACCTTATTTGTATTCTTTTCAATAGCAAGCAATGATATTTCATTTAATCTAGCATCGTTATTCCTATTGTAAATTACAATTGTCACTGGTTCATATCCCTTTTTAAATATTTGCATTTATATTCTCCTATACTGATAGAAACTATCCTTTTCTATTTTAAAAGTATAATAATACATATGCTCCCAACAATCAATATTTAATTATCAATGTTCATAAAAGCTTTATATTCCTAGTACATAAATCCTAGTTTACTTGAGTAAATTATTGCATAAAAAAAACTACTAACTTAATTATTAATTGTTAGTAGTTTTTTACATATTCAATTTTATTACCTTTGCATTATGCTCATATAATGCACGCTACAAACCTGAATTTTATAATTTCTTGTCAAAATATATAACTCCAAATAATTCAATTAAATTCCGAACACCAAGATAAAACAAACCCAAAGTAATTACTCGTTGAAGTGTAAAGGTAGTTTGGCTATCTACAAACAACGGGGCAAAAACCAACAATATAATCAAAATACCATTAGCTATATTCGCAATATTATTTGCCTTTAATTGTATCAACCCCCAACGTTCATCTCCCATATATTTCACCTGTTTTATAGCTTTCAGGAAATACAGCCAAAGAGTCCCTCCTAATCCTAAAAGCAAAAAAATTAAGATGATAGCTTGTTCATTCATGTTATTTGTCCTCCCTACGCTCAAAAACTTCATCAATAGAAACTCCAAAGGTCTCCGCAAACTTAAATGCTAATTCCAATGATGGAGTATATTTATATTTTTCTATTGATATAACTGCTTGTCGTGAAATTCCAACCTTCATTGCTAAATCAGCTTGCGTCCAATCTTTTTCAGCACGCAAGACTTTAATTCTATTCCATATCAAAGTCATGTCTTCCTTCTAAAATGTCTTCTAAAATGTAATGAGTAGGTTACATTTATATTGTAATCTGTTCATTACATTTTGTAAATAAGTAATTACAATATTTTTATAATAAATATTAAATAAGGAATAAGGAAAAACAGAAAATCTTATACAGATTTTCTGTTGGTTGATAGATTGTTTTATTATTTTTAACAATTTCAAATCGATTTAACTCATTGTTTATAAACAATCTTCATGAATAAAGTACCATCAAACTTACTAACTATCAATATTAAGTTACCAATGTACAATAATCCCGCTAAAGTTTAATTTGGTTCAACAAAAAACTACCAACTAAATAATGATAGTTGGTAGCATAATGGTATAAATTTAAAATTAATTAAATTTTTCTGTTATTTCTTCTTGCAAATTGTATTACTATAAATCATTTCCACAATAATCGTAACTACTAATACTATGCTAAAAACAAGAGCAACTGTTTGTAATGACTGTTCAGGCAACATTCCCATTTCTACTTGATAAATAAAATAAGTCATAACAAACAAAAGAACCGCTACTATAAAACATAAAACTCCCATTGATGTACATAATTTTTTCTTATAATATTTTGCCTTTTCTTCTTCGGAAGCTGTATATATCCAGCTATAATCCAGCTTCCTTTCCCTAAAAATAATGCAATAGCAACGCTCAAAAATAATAAACCTAATATTATTAAAAATATTATTCCACTCAAGACTGTTCACTCCTTTTTTTTATTTTTTACCATTAAGTAAATAATTCTTAGCTATTCTCTAAACATAATAATACTTATTCTTCCAACTATCAATATTTAATTGTCAATATACCCTACTGCGTTAAATACTGCTTTAAATTATTAAGTCTTAGTTTAATTTAGTGTACAAAAAACTACCATAAATATAAAATATGGTAGTAAAATATATGTCTCTCTTTTCGTTTTATAATGTATTCTAATCGCCGTTAATGTCTACTTAAGTTCTTTAAATACATCTGAGTCTGTTTCGGTGGCATGACTATCAACAAGTATATCGATCAATTGACCATTTATTTATCCACACGCTAAACTAAATTCAAGGTTTATAGAATTTTACCTTTACACATATTTTAATAAACTGTAAAATTGTATTATTAATAATGTATGATGTATAATCTGAAAATAAACTTAGCTATTGTTAGGAAGTAGAAAAAAATATCTATATTATCGCAGACAAATAATAATTTTATGAATTGTTAATTAATTTGGAGCTTGATGCACCCTATTATAATTTTAAGTTTGATTGTTATGGTGTAATAGCTAAGGCTAAAACCAGCCAAGACACCATTTTTAGAATTTATACAGATAGATTAGGAAATATAACACAAGATGATTATGATATAGCTAGTATCCAGTTCATTGAAGATAACAAAGATAGTGAATGGTATACAAAACTAAAATTAGACATGGAACTCAATATTTACAATCCACCGAAACCTCTTGAAACGTACATCAGTATATTCACAGATGATGTAACTTGGAACAAAATTGCAGAGGTTACGCTTTCACTGGAACAGGTATTAGAAGCGCAAAATATACCAATATCACAGTATAGTATCATGCTGATTCCAATCGCGAATAAACCAGAGGAAAGAGGAGTTGGAGTTTCCTGGGTAAACGCACTATCAGTTTCAAATTTTCCTTCAGACTTGATTAAGGAGAATAACCTTCCAGAAGTTATGGAACAGTTTGAAAAAGACAGTGTTATGAGCCACTAAGCCATTATTAAATGTAGCTATAATCCAACAATGTTAAAGCGACAGGATATATAATGAAAAGTTAGAAAAAGATAATAAGAGGTAATATTAATAGGAAAGGTGACTGAGCAGTCACGGCGGTTCTTAATTAGTTACAAGTAAAGTTACGAGTGAAAGGAATAAATAGAATGATTTTGAGTGTAAGCAGACGAACAGATATACCCAATTATTATTCTGAATGGTTTTTAAATAGAATAAAGGAAGGCTTTCTGTATGTTAGAAATCCGTTTAACCTTCATCAGATTAGTAAAATAGATATTACACCTAACATTGTGGACTGCATTGTGTTTTGGACAAAAAATCCGAAACCAATGATGAATAGACTAGATGAATTAAACGATTACAAGTATTATTTTCAGTTCACATTAACTGGATATGGAAAAGATATGGAACCTAATCTACCTCGAAAGAGAAATCAAATGATACCTATTTTTCAGGAATTATCAGGTAGGATTGGTAAAGAAAAAGTAATATGGAGATACGATCCTATTATTATTACAGATAAATATACCATAGCATATCATACCAAAGCATTTACAGAAATTGCAGAAAAATTAAATGGTTATACGGATACGGTAATCATAAGTTTTGTAGATTCCTATGCCAAAACAAAGAAAAGTATGGAAGAGATTAAGAATATATCTATTGAAACAATAGATATCAAAGAGATTGCAAGTAAGTTAGCAAAAATTGCAAAAGAGAATAATATGCAGATAGAAACTTGTGCAGAAAAAATTGACTTATCTGCATATGGCATTGAGCATAGTAGTTGCATTGATAAAAAACTAGTTGAAAAGATAATTGGCTGTAACATTAAAGTTGATAAAGATAAAAATCAACGTGCGGACTGCGGTTGTGTAGAGAGCGTAGAAGTAGGTTCCTATAATACCTGCAAAAATGGTTGCAAATATTGTTATGCGAATTATAGCTATGAAAAAGTGAAAGCAAGTTGTGAATTGTATGATGTAACTTCCCCTATATTGTGTGGCAAGATTGGAGAAAAAGATAGTATTACAGAAAGAAAGATAAACAGATAAGCCTGTTTGAGAAAGGATTTATATGATAGCATTAATAGTAGCATTTTCAAAAAATAGAGTAATAGGAAATAAAGGACAGATACCTTGGAAAATCAAAGGTGAACAGAAAAAATTTAAAGAATTAACCACGGGTAATGTAGTTATTATGGGTAGAAAATCATATGAAGAAATTGGAAAGCCATTGCCTAATCGTTATACCATTGTTGTTTCTAGCACAGCAAAGTTTGAAGCAGAAAATTGCACAACAGCAAGTTCCTTGGAAGAAGCGATAAAAAAGGCAGAGACTATAAAAGCAGAGGCTGAAATATATATTTCAGGTGGTGCAGGTTTGTATAAAGAGGCCATAGATTTAGTTGATAAAATGTACATTACTGAAATTGATAAGGTGATTGAAGGTGACACTAGCTTTCCATTATTTGATGAAAGTAATTTTGTAAAAGAAATAAATGAGCATTTTGAAGGAGAAATTCCTTATACCTATATTACCTATACAAAATTGATTTAAATAAATTGGTAAGATTATCCACATCCAGGGATGTGCAGACAGCATTGTAAAGGTTGTACAAGAGAAAATATAATATTTGATCAAACCGGTGAGGTAGGCGAATTCTTAGATCAAGGATATCGTACAGATAATGCAATTTCTGATACCGTAAGAGCAATGGATATTATATTTTACTCGTGCAGATTTTACGGATATAGAAGAAGTAATGAAAAAAAACATGCTGTATTTTAAACAGGATGCGGAAGAAATATGTAAAAGTAAAGGAATTACCTAGCCGGAGTCAATATCTAAACAGGTAATACAATCTTTTAATCGCAGACTATCAAAGAAAGAGTGGTAGTAGATTAGAATAGTACAGAACCTAGGGTGAAATATAATAGCAAGAGAATAAAAGAAATTCTTTATGGAGAAAAATACAATCGATATGAATTGTAAATATGTCAGGATGTTTTTTAAGGATTAATATCTTAAAAAGCATCTTTTTATTTACAAGAATGAAAAGTTCAAATAATAATAAAAAATAAACAAAATATATTTTTGTTTGGCTAATTGTAGACAAATATATTAAAGTGACATATAATGAATATAAAAAAGATGAGATAACAATATAAAGCAACAGGAGGTTCGTATAATGAAAGAACATGATACATTATGGAAAGAAGATATAAGTACAATAGTAAAAAGCTACAAGGAAACACAGGATTATTTTATCTGTGTTATATGCGGAGCAAAGTTTGAAAAAGGTAGTATCGTTAACTATGATGGTGATTTACATGATGCCTATGGTGCAGTTAAAAGACATGTGAAAGAAAAACACGGATATTTAGTTGATTATTTGCTAAATCAAAATGTAGATTTAGTAGGAATTTCCGAAACACAAAATAAAATTTTGAAACTAATGTCAGAGGGAAATGATGATAAAACAATAGCTGAAAATTTAGGTATCGCTCATTCAACCGTTAGAAATCATCGTTTTAAATTACGAGAAAACTTAAAACAGGCAAAATTATTTGCAGCACTGATGGAGTCATTGGAGCAAAAAACTAGCTTACCAATTAATTTATCTATGGAAGGTGACTTAGTGGAATTGCATTATAGCGCTAATATGATGGATGACAGATATAATATAACAGACATGGAAAGAGAAAAAGTTATAAAAACTTATATAGATGAAAATGGAGCAATCAAGCAATTTCCAGCAAAAGAGAAGAAGAAGATTATTTTGTTACGTGAAATTATTAAAAATTTTATAAAGGATCATGAATATGCAGAGCCTGAGGTAAATAAAATACTTCATAGAATATATGAGGATCATGCAACAATACGTAGGGCATTGATTGAATATGGATTTTTAGAGCGTTCTGAAGACTGTAAGATTTATAGAGTAAGGGAATAGAGAGTATATGAAATGTTGATAGTAAAAACCTGAAATAGTATGCTAGTACTTGTTATGGCACTAGCAATTATAAAAATATATTACTATGTAGTCCCCGTAAATGGGAGGTGCTTTGCAATGTAAAATCTGAGTTTTGAAGCGCTACAATGTAATTTTTTGTATTGTGTGTATCGCGTAGCGGTAACTATGAAAGTGCTAAATAATTACAAGAATATTAAAATCAATCTATATATTTTAACACCAATTATTAATAGTATTCAACTTATTATAACGATCGATAAGGAAAGAAAGTCGGAGCAAGAATATGGTATTACTATCTGCTAGGTCAATCTGACATATTTCGGTGATCCGATTTAATCGATAAACAAGGGAATTACGGTGAATAAATATATTTTCAGAAGTCAACTTAATACTGCATCCATTGTTTAAGAATATATATAGTGTTTCATAGAACTGTGTATTATTTTTAAGATCATAGGTTCTAAGACTTGCTAGGCAAGGATGACAAAAGCGTCCTAATAAATCGGGATTTTTTATTTCTGAAAATAAATCAAAAACTTGATAATTAAGATAACGACATACCAATTCATCAGGATTTAATTTTTGACCAAGTTCTAAAGCGGCATAAGCCTGTTCATAATGACTAACGAAATTTTCTATATTGGTAAAAGAATTACTAATCCCAATTTGGACATATTCTGTCTGGGAAAAGTCTTTTAAAATGTCAAATAGTTCTGTGTTTATTTCAGCATCATCTTTTAATGGAATGATTGCAACGATTCCATTTTTATGATAAGTGACATAAGTTCCTGGTATTTGTGTCTTTAACCTAACGTAGGTATATTTTTTAAGATGTGAGCGCCCTAGATATCTAGTTGGACGAATAAATAATACCATCATTTTAGCTGGAAAATGAAGCGATGAGAGCTTTGGGAAAACATCCATAGAAGGTGCCCCTATCAGTAGATCATATAATAATTGCTGATAGAGACTGTTTTCTTCAAATAATTCTGTTGAATAGTATGCAATGGTATAACTAATAATCTGACTTATTGTGCTAAGCATTTCAAAATGAGAGGGGCGTAATTTGTTCTCACCTTCAATCATTAATAGAAATCCAACTTGGACGTTATTATGAAACACCTTACAGCTTAATTTTCTACAAGGTGATTTGGAACAAGTTACTTCAACTGTAGCTGTAGTCATTGAGGCATTTCGAATGGATTCTATTTTTTTTGCTTCACTAATAAATTCATAACAACAGTATCCTTGATTAATATTTTCTATCCAAAGAGGATCAAGAACAGGGATCGAAGTAGAGTTGGCTATGATTTTAAAATTCATATCACAAAATAGCAAGGAGTTACCGAGTCTTAAAGAAGCAGAATCCAAAACAGCATCTATACTATGTGTTTCATTTGCAAGAGCCGTAAGTTCTTCGAAAATCCCTTTACTTTTAGTCATTTCAATTAATTCTTTTACTTCATTAAATAGGGAAAACAATAAAGGCTCTTCTACTATTGCAAGGTTTCTTATATTCGGAAAAGGGTAAGAAGAATCACATGTTCGTGCAAGAATACACTGAATCGGAATCGAAGTAGCATGTTCCAATTGTTTATCATAGCCAAAATATAAGGTGTTATTAATTACATTTTCATGTTTGTTATCAATCAAAGAAATGTCTTGTATTTCTAAATCCTCTTTCTGTGAAATAATGCTTATAGAATATTCCTCAGACAGTTGTTTTACTAATTTTGAAAATATCATACCTATCCCTCATTTCTATAAACTTAATAAAGTTTGGATAAATTGTGTAGCGAGAATCATAATTGATACGTTTACTATAGTGCATGATGCACTAATTGTCAAATATTTATCATTCATCATACACGTTGTACAATATGACTATTTAAAGTATCCTTAAAACATACTATTTAGTAATGAAGGAGGCAAAAAATGTATCAAAAACTATTTGAACAAGGAAATATAGGTAATGTAATAATTAAAAACCGTTTAGTGATGTCGCCAATGGGGTGCGGATTAGCCAATCTAGATGGAACACCTTCAGATGATATGATTGATTTCTATGAAGCAAGAGCGATAGGGGGTGCTGGACTAATTATCCCCGAAATTACGCGTATCAATGATGTGAATGGTCCGGGTCTTATGAGGCAGTTGTCAGTTACAAAAGATAGTCATATTGAACCATTAGCAAAACTTGCACAAGCAATTCATAAACATGGTAGCAAAATTTTTATTCAGCTTCATCATCCAGGACGTGAAACGGTTTCTGCACTTCTTGGCGGACAGCCAGTAGTTGCTCCATCTGCAATTCCATGTAAATTACTAAAGCAGGAAACGCGTGCGTTAGAAACTGCAGAAGTGAAACAATTGATACAACAATTTATAGACGGTGCAGTCAGGGTACAAAAATCAGGTTGTGATGGCGTAGAATTACATGCAGCACATGGATATTTATTGCATCAGTTTCTGTCTCCGTATACCAATAAAAGAGAAGACGAATACGGCGGAAGCTTTGAAAATCGTTTGAGAATAATCATTGAAATTATTCAAGGAATTCGTAAAGAATGTGGTGAGGATTTTCCAATTGGTGTTCGTTTAACAGTAGAAGAATTCTTAGATAAGACTGGTGTGACAGAAGAGTATATTCATATTCAGGATGGTGTAAAAATTGCCATTGCTTTAGAAAATGAAGGAATAGATTTTATTGATGTCAGCTGTGGGTTATATGAAACAGGAATGACTTGTATTGAGCCGATTTCTTTCAAACAAGGTTGGAGACATGATTTGATTTTAGCAGTAAAAAGTCATGTTAAAATTCCAGTAATCGGAGTATCCGTAATAAGAGAACCAGAAGAGGCTGAAAAATTCCTGGAAGATGGAGTTGAAGACTTCATATCTATGGGACGTAGCTGGCTTGCTGATGAAAATTGGGGTATAAAAGTACAAGAAGGTAGAACGAAAGAAATACGAAAATGCGTTTCGTGTTTACGTTGCTTTGAAAGTTTGAATGCTTATAATGCAGCAGGGGTACCAGCAGAGTGCGCATTGAACCCGAGAATGGCAAGAGAACGCAAATATGGAAATCTCACTTATGATACAAATAAACATACAACAGTAATTGTAGGTGGTGGTCCATCAGGAATGTGTGCGGCACAGACTCTTGCATTACGTGGAGTTAAAGTAACGCTGATTGATTGTCAAAGTGAACTAGGTGGTACTATTAATCTTGCTAAAGTACCTCCACTAAAAGAACGTATGCAGTGGATTGCAGATTATTATAAAGCAGAATTTGAGCGACTAGGCGTTGAAGTTAAATTAAATACAAAAGCTACGGCAGATTTGATTATGTCGTATCACCCAGATGCAGTTATTCTAGCAACAGGTTCCACATCAATTATTCCAGAAAAAATTCCTGGTGTTCATGGCAATAATGTATATACAGTAGAATCGATATTAACAAGTGAATCCCAATTAAAAGGAAAAAAAGTGGCTGTGATTGGAGCTGGACTTACAGGACTTGAAACAGCAGAGTATCTGTGTGGGCAAGATAATCAAGTTACAATTGTTGATATGCTTAATGAAGTAGCACCTAATACAAATCATACGAATGTGGCAGATGTGTGTGGGCGTTTGAAAACATACGGTGTGAATTATCTGTTAGGACATTCTTTAAAGAAAATACAATCAGATGGTGTATTGTTAGAAAAAATAGAAAATCAAGAAGAAGTTAATGTTGCGGTAGATGCGATTGTGCTTTCTCTTGGATTTAAACCTGATCAATCTTTAGTTTCTGAATTGGAAGCAAAAGGCGTGGAAGTTAAGGTGATAGGAAGTGCAATAAAAGACGGTTCTATCGCACCAGCGGTACGCACAGGTTATGAAGTGGGAAGAGAATTATTTTTAGAAAAGCAAAAAAAATCAAGCTTTAGATTAACGCAGGAAGATATTTCAAACTTTGGAAAAGTTTCTTTTATGGATAATCAGGAAGGACTTTATCTCAGCTATTTAACGGATCCAGAAGCCATTGCTAGAATTCTTCCACCACCTTTAAAACCATTTTCTATGCCCGTTGTTACATTATCAATATGTCATATTAATAATCCGACATTTGCAGATGACTATTATGAAGCAATTTTAGGTGTATATGCAACATACGGTAAACAACTTGGTTTATATACAGTGGGGCTTGTACTTGGAGGCTCAGGAGCAGAAATGGCAGTACAATGCGGTCGTGATAACGGAAGTATTCCTAAAAAACTGGGAGCAGAAATTGTGATACGAAGAAACGCAGATACAGTTACTGCAAGTGTAACCAGAAGAGGTACACAGCTTGTAGAAGCAACGATGAAAGTAGGAGAATACAATAGCCCACTAATGGCACCTCTTTATCAGTTTGCAGCAGCAGGTAAACAGACGCTAGGCGGAGGTTTCTATTTTCACTTTGATCGTGAGCCAGATGAAAACGGGGTATCTCATTTTAAAAATGGCGCACTACTTATGAACCAATGTGAATATAATTATCAAGCTTGGGAACCCGGAACTGCAGCACTGAATTTGAAATCAAGTATTGATGATCCATGGGCAGAATTACCTATTAATACGATTATTGGAGGAGCTTATTCTAAAAATAGTCTACTAGTACATAAACTAAATTTAGTAGAAAAACTAGAAACAGATTCAATCATTCCATATTTATTAACAGGAAGATATGATCGTACCGCTTTTATGGAAACAGGACGTATTTAATTTGTAACCAAAGAAAACTTAAAACATAAAACTGATAAATGAAAGGAAGTAGTAAAATGGAAAAATTATTTGATTTAACAGGAAAAGTAGCAGTAGTAACAGGAGCAAGTGCAGGACTTGGAGCAGATGCGGCTCTTGCTTATGCTAGAGCAGGAGCAGATGTTGCTGTATTAGCAAGACGTGTAGATAAACTTAATGAAATAAAAACGGAAATTGAGAAAATGGGACGTAAAGCCATAGCAGTTGCATGTGATGTTACCAATGAAGAAAGTGTTAAATTAGCAATGAAGACAGTTATTGATACCTTTGGACATATTGATATTTTGTTAAATAATGCTGGTATTGCAGTACGTGGTGGTGTAGATAGTATGTCAGAGGAAGAGTGGGACAGAGCGTTTGATACAAATGTTAAAGGCATCTTTTTAGCAAGCAAGTATGTTATTCCACAAATGATAGAAAGAGGATATGGTAAAGTTGTAAATATCGCTTCTGTTAATGCAGTCATTGCAGATAAAAATGATGTATTCATCAGACATTCTTACAATTCTTCAAAAGCAGCAGTTGTTGGACTAACAAAAGGAATGGCTTGTTCTTATGCAAAATATGGTATTACGGTAAATGCAATCGGACCTGCACTTTTTGAAAGTGAAATGACAGCAGGAACTTTATTTAAATCAGAGCAGTTCCTTAACGGGTATAATGCCGCTAATCCAGCAGGACGTCCAGGTAATAAAGGTGAATTAAATGGCTCTATATTATATCTTTCAAGTGATGCATCTAGTTATGTACAAGGTCAGTTCATTATTGTAGATGGTGGTGGAGCTCTCGTTTAATAATAGAAGCATATACACTTAAAGTGTATATAGTAAAAAATAGACATGAAAACTAATCATGTCTATTTTTGTTTCCATGTAGTAAAAATGGAGTAACTATTCAGTACCCATAAACGCGAGGTGTTTTGTTTAGTAAAATCCCGAGTTCTGTCGCGCTAAAATGCAATCTTTAAGCATTTTGTGTGCATCGCGTAGCGGTAACTATGAGGGTACTGAATAGTTACAAAATGGTAATGTCTTCCTTGTCATTTTTTGCTGAATAATGTTATAATTTCTAATAAAGACAATTTACAATATAAGAAGATGTTTTTATGACAATGGGGGGTATAATATATTGAAAAATTTTTTAGAAATGAAAATATCCAAACGATTAAATGTTGTTTTCGCTTTGTTGGTGGCATTAATTATTGTTTCATCCATATTTGCACTAATCAGTTTTCAGATTATCGGAAGTAATATGACTACATTTTATAATGTACAATATCAAACAACAAAGAATCAAATGGAAATTAGAAAAGATGTGCAGACAATTAATAAGCGAATTTTATGGGCTGTGATATGTAATGATTCAAAAGTTGCACAAGAACAAAAGGCAGATTTCGATGAAAGATTTGTTAAAATAAGTGAGTACATAGCTGTTATTAATAAAAACCTGAATAACAAAGAGTCTGGTGACAGTTTAGCGGTGTCTTTAGAAAACTTTAAAAACGATACATATAGTCTAATTGATATGGTCGCATCTGGGGATACAAAAGGTGCGGTAAGTTATTATGAAACAACATATAATGATGTATCAGAAGTGTTTGCAGATGCGTTAGATGCTTCCGGAGTAGAATCGGATAAAGCAGCTTTGCAAAAATATCAAGGAAGTATTATCGTTCAAATTATTGCAACAGTATTATTGGCAATTTTCTCTATTATTTCACTTATTACAGCAATTGTAATGGGAAAACGTTTGTCTAAAAGTATCGTGGAACCACTTAGTGAAATTGAAAGAGCAACAAAAGAAATATCGGAAGGTAATTTACATATTGAAATTACTTATACATCGCAAGATGAAATTGGACAAGTGGCTCATAGTTTAAGAAGTTCAATACAAAAAATTGCTGCTTATATTGAAGATATTGATTATGTTATGGAAAGTATGGCAAGTGGAAACTTCAACATAGACTTTACAAATGAATTCATTGGTGATTTCAAAAATATTGAGACGTCACTAGGTCATTTCACTAGTAAAATGTCAGAAAGTCTTGAAGAGATTGGAAATGTTTCTAACAATGTATCAAATGGTTCCGTGCAAATAGCAGATGCTGCACAAACATTGGCAGAAGGTGCTACTGATCAGGCAGGAATAGTGGAAGAACTATCAGCCACAGTTTCTAGCATAACGCAACGTATTGCAGATAATGCGAAAAATGCACTTGAAATTAGCAAAGAAGTAAAAGGCGTTTCAAGTAGTATATCTAGAGAAAATGAAAAGATGCAGGATGTTGTTCAGGCCATGGAAATAATTAGTGAAACATCGAAAGAAATTAGTAAAATAATTAGCACAATTAATAATATTGCATCACAGACCAATTTACTTGCGTTAAATGCATCGATTGAGGCTGCACGCGCAGGTGAAGCAGGAAAAGGATTTGCGGTTGTAGCAGATCAAGTTAGCTTATTGGCAAGTCAAAGTGCTAATGCAGCTAAAACATCTACCCAGTTTATTGAAGCATCTCTAAAGGCTGTTGAGGACGGAAAAATAATAGCAGACACAGCAGCTAAAGAACTTAATATTGTTGCAGATAATGCAACAGCAATTACTAAGAAAGTAGATAGTATTGCTATTGCTTCTGATGAGCAATCTGAATCAGTTAAACAGATTGATATTGGAATTGAACAGATTGCACAAGTAGTAGAAATGAATGCAGCGACAGCACAAGAGAGTTCAGCTTCTAGTGAAGAATTAACAAGTGAAGCACAATCATTAAAAGAATTGATTCATCAATTTCGGTTAAAAGGATAAATAATTCTAGTGATGTTTAGATTATAAATATCAAAATATTATTATGAGAAATTCACTTTTTTCATTCGTTTGTTTAAATTCCACAGGACATTTGCCTATGGAATCCATATCTAAATGGATTAAAAGAAAACTATTTATTAAGGTAAATGCGACAAAATAAAAGTAGTCATTATTTAGGGTTCACATTTCTTAAGTATGGTAGGCAATGGAAAGTTAAGTCGACAACAGAGAAAAAGAAAGCGTTATATAAAAAGTTAAGTGAATATTTAAAAAGAGGAAAATAATACTAGCTATTATTTCTCTACACTATTAATAGGAACTTGTATTCAAAAAGCGAATTTCGTGAATAGTTACAAAGCAATATTATATAAATAAGTAGAAGAGGATGTTTCTTAAAAGAAAACATCCTCTTTTGCTTAAACTTCTTACACTATAACTTCAAAAAATAATAGAATTTACTTGACTAGCAGATAAGCAGCAGTTAAAATACAACTAACAACTGTTAGGTAAAATAAAAAAAGGAAATAAACCAATATGATAAAAAACAATAATACGAAAAACCGCATTGAACTAGTCGCATTAGATTTATTTTCCCAAAAGGGTTATAAAGCGGCATCAATTCGAGAAATTTGTAGGATAGTAGGTATTAAAGAAAGTTCGGTGTATTATCATTTTAAAAATAAGCAGGCAATTATGGATGCGCTTTTAGCAAAAATTGATTTCTTGATTAAGGCGATGAAAGATAAATTTAATAGTGAATTTTCGCATGCAACTGAAGTATCAGAAGAAGATATGTGTGAAGTTGCGGTTGGTGTTCTACTAAATTATCTTTTGAATCCATATGTATATAAGATGATTGCTATACTTACAATTGAACGAATGGCAGATAGTAACGCATCAACAAATTATCAAAGAATTGTATTTGAACTACCTTTGCTTCAACAAGAACAAGTGTTTAAACAGATGATAGATAGAAGCTATGTGAGGGAAAACTCGCCTATTATACTTGCTCAAGAATATTATGCTGTCATATATTTTTCATTTCAGAAGAACTGCATTGGGTGTGAACTGACAGAGGAAAGGAAACACATTGCGTGTGAAGAAATTAGAAAAAATATAAGAGACATATATGGAAAGATGAGGTAAAGTGATTTGAAGGCATATAAGAGTAAAAAATCAGGTGAAAATATTATTAAAACATATGATTCTCTATTGAGAAAATGGGGAATACCAGTTGAAGAACAGATGATTAAGACCTGTTACGGGGATACTCACATTATTGTTTGTGGGAAAGAAGAGGGTATGCCACTGGTACTATTTCATGGGGTAGGAGATGATTCTGCTATTATGTGGATTTACAATGCGAAGCAGTTAAGCGAGCATTTTAGACTGTACGCAGTTGATACCATTGGAGGTCCAGGTAAAAGTGTAATGGGAAAAAAATATGATAAGAATTTTGATGATGTAATGTGGATTGATGAAATACTCGAAAATTTGAAACTAGAAAAAGTTTCTTTGGCGGGGGTGTCACATGGCGGTTATCTGGTACAACTATACTCATTAATGCGACCAGATAAAGTAGATAAGGCAATATGCTTAGCATCCAGTGTGCCAGCTAAAGATAGTGGAAGTCCAATGAAGACAATGATTCAAATTTTTTTACCTGAAGCTCTATTTCCAACAAAACGCAATATAGAAAAATTAATAAAAAAATTGTCAGGAGATCATTATCAAGTTTTTACAGAAAATCTTGAAATTATGGAGCATTACACATATCTGTTAAGAGGATTTAATAATATGGCAATGGGTTATCATAAATTAAAGACTTTCTCAAGTGAAGAGGTAGATAAAATTAGAAATAAAGTTTATTATTTGGTAGGACTGGATGATCCATTTGAAAAACTAGGTGGAAAAACGGCACTAATAAATGCCAAGATGAATGTAAAATTCTTTGAAGGTGTAGGGCACGGAATTAATCATGAAATTTTTGAGGAGATAAATGATATCATAATTAAAATAATGATGGAAGAAGTGATTACCATAAACAACACAGGAAATGTTGCTACGTTTTCAATCTAGGAGATAAATAATTATAGAATAATAAAACAACACAGAGGGTATAATTTGTAAATATTTAAAAGAATCTAATGTTGATGAATAACGGTTAAAAAAAGAGTAAAACCCAAAATGGATATCTTTGATTTTACTCTTTTTGTTTATTAGTCTAAAAGACCTTTTTCTTGTAAAAATTCTTTTGCAACTACGGCAACATCAGTTCCTTCAACGTCTACCTTATAATTCAACGAGGTCATTGTCGCATCGTCAATTACGCCACCAAGCATATTTAAAACTTCTTTTAACTCAGGATGTTTTTCAAGGGTTTCATTTTTAACAATTGGAGCTGCATAATAAGGAGGGAAAAATCCAAGATCATCAGTAAGCACCTTCAAGTTATATTGTTTCAATGCACCATCAGTTGCAAATGCATCCGTTACATCCATGTCGCCATTTCCGATCGCTTGATATTTCAGTGAATTATTCATTTTCATTGGATCACCACTAAATGTCATAGTATATTTTTCTATTAGACCGTCATAGCCATCTGCTCTGTCAAAAAACTCATGCTCGGCACCAAATACAAGATTCTCTGAAACTTTTGCAAGATCACTGAATGTTTCGATTCCATATTCTTGATAAACTGCATCAGAAACAGCAAGTGTATATGTGTTATTAAAACCAAATGGTGTTAGCCAGGTTATATTATATTGTTTGTTGAATTCATCTGATACAATGCTATAGGCTTCGTCAGGATCACTTATTACATCCATTTCAAGCTGTGCAGTAAGTCCGGTTCCTGTATATTCAGGATAGACATCAATATCACCATTTTTAATTGCTTCGAAACAGACAAAGGTTCCACCTAAGTTGAGTTTTCTATCAACTTTTAAATCGGTATGTGTTTCAATTAATTGTGCAAGCATTTCCCCTAGTAAAATATTTTCACTAAAATCTTTAGATCCAATAATAATGGTATCGCTTTTTGAACAACCGGATAAAAGCCCCGATACTGCCATAACCATTATTAATAGTAATCCTGTTACTCTTTTTTTCAAATTCATAAATTTCTCCTCATACTTAAGAGGCTCTTTTAATGAGCCGATTTTCAATTTTTGACATGACATAGTCAAAAACAAGTGCCATAATAACAACGGGAATTGCACCAATAAGAATATGTTCCATATTACGTGACTGAATTCCTCTATATATAATTGTTCCCAACCCATTTGCACCTATTAGAACACCCATAACTGCAACAGAAAGAGAATTTACAAGTGCAATCTTTATACCAGAAAAAATAAGTGGAAAAGCAAGTGGGATTTCAACTTTAAACAGTCGTTGAACTTTAGACATACCCATACCACGAGCTGCATCCTTCAAAGGTATAGGAACACTTTTGAGCCCAGTATAGGTATTACGTACAATGGGAAGTAGTGCATATAATATAAGTCCTACTATTAATGTCGTATCACCTAATCCGAATACAATCATTAACAGAGCAAGCAAAGCAAGTGATGGAATAGTTTGCATTACTTCAGCAAACCATAGAATTACCAAATCTAAATAGCGTACCCAATAGGCAAAAACTCCTAATAATACTCCAATTATAGTTGAAATAAGGATAGCAATCGATACGATAAGAATATGTTCTATAATACCTTGAATTAATTCATTACTCATGTGCGCACCTTCCTTAATCCACGAGGTGTTAACACCCGCTGCAATACACCTACAAGTCCACTCAGTATAAATGCTAATATGGCAGATGGTATTGCACCAGCCAAAATATCATTTGTATTGTAAGTAGAAAGACCAGTCCATATAAGATCTCCAAGTCCACCAGCTCCAATTAGTCCGGCTAAGGTCGCCCAACTTACAATGTATACGGTAGAAAGGCGAATGCCACTGATAATGGTGGGTAAAGCAATTGGAAGTTCTACTTTAAAAAGAGTTTGCATATTGGTCATTCCAATTCCACGTGCAGATTCCGTATAACTTTTATTGACTTCCGTAATACCGGTGTAGGTATTACGTAGAATAGGAAGAATGGCATACAGTGAAAGAACTACGATAGCTGGTAAAACACCAATACCAATAAAAATCAAGGCGAATCCTAACATAACAAGTCCTGGAATTGTTTGAATTGTACCAGCGATTGCAAGAACAGGAGCAGCCAGACTTTTATGACGGCTTAGAAATATTCCAAGGGGAATGGATACTAATATACCGATTAAAATAGAGATACCAACTAATTGAATGTGACGTAATATACTTACTAAAATATCATTATAATTTTCTAAAACAAAATCAAAAAAATCTATCATGACATATCACCCCATAGAGCTGAGCCAAGTGCTTTTACCATACTAGTTTTTGTAATTAAACCAGCAACAGTTTGGTCAGCGTTAAGAACTATAATATAATTCGAACCACTACTAAGCAATTGATCAAAAACGACCTGCGCATCTTCTTTTCTGTCTACAGTAATGGAATCCGTTTTAACGAGTTCGGCAATTTCTTTACCTGCTTTGCCATAAGTCTTTATATTCTCTATCGACACAGTGCCTGAATAGGTATCATCATCATTAATTACGATAAGTGAATTAACTTCACGATTACTCATAAGTTCAATACATTCAAGGGTATGATTATTATTGTGTACTTTCAATACCTTTGTTTTCATAAAATCTTCTGCCAAAAGTTTAATATCATCATTTGGTTTAAACATATGTTTACCCATAAATCCTTCGATAATTGGATCGGCGGGATTTTGAAGCATTTCTTCAGGAGATGCCATCTGTACAATTTTACCATTATTCATAAAAATAATAGTATCTGCTAATCGAAGCGCTTCATCCATATCATGTGTTACGAACACAATTGTCTTTTTTAATTTCTTTTGAATACGTTTCACTTCATCTTGTAAACTGTCACGTGTAATTGGATCAAGAGCACCAAAAGGTTCATCCATCAATACGATAGGCGGAGAAGCAGCCAAAGCTCGAAGAACACCAATTCTTTGTTGTTGACCACCTGATAACTCCGATGGATATTTGTGGGCATTTTCTTCATAAGGCATATCAACGAGATTTAAAAGATCCTTTACAATTTCGTGAGATTTTTCTTTGGAATATTTAAGAAGCTTTGGAACGATAGAAATGTTTTGTTCCACTGTCATATTGGGGAACAAACCAATTTGTTGAATTACATACCCGATGGTTCTTCTTAGCTCAACCGGGTTCTCTTTTAGAATGTCTTTACCATCAATAAATACTTGACCTTTATCAGGTTCAATCAAACGATTGATCGTTTTAAGAGTTGTGGTTTTTCCACATCCACTTGGACCAATTAATACAACAAACTCCCCTTGCTTTATCTCAAAGGTTATATCGTCTAGTATAACGTTAGAGCCATAATTCTTACTAACATTTTGAAATTTAATCACATATTTTCCTCCTCATGTCATAAAAGCATAAAACTAATATTGAAATTTTGGGTAAAGTAACAACTTAACTATAACTGATAAGTTGTTACTTGTCAAGAAATGCAAAAATATTAAAATAATATATAAAAAAAATACAGAAAAAAGTGCCATAACTTTGTAAACAAAATTATGGCACTTTAAGGTTTGTTTTATTGTAATTATAATGTAACTATGAAGGTGCTGTTACATTATTTGCTAATAAATTCAGATACAGCTTGAGTACTAATGATATCACCAACAAAAATTATGATGTCATCTGCCAAGATTAAAAGATAAGGACCAGGGGACAAAATTATTTTGTCATCACGACGTATTGCGATTACAGTGGCTTTTGTTTCCTGCCAAAAATTTAACTCTGCGAGCGTACGACCGATAATGGAAGAATTAGGAGGTATTGAAACTTCATGGTTATAAAAAGGATTTGTTTTGGAAAATTTTTCATTCATTCGCACAATTGAGTTTACAACATCACTAATTTGTTGATTAAGATCTTCATGCTGTGATAATAAGGCGTTTAAGTTTTTTTTCATTAATCGTATGTCATTTTGGGCACCGAATTTTTCAACATATGATTTAGCTTTTTCGGCAGATAAAATTGTGGTTCCACTGTTATGTTTAATTTCAACAATCTGCATATCGTCAAGTAACTTCATTGCTCGTCTGATTGTTTCAGGAGAAACACCATATTCGGAAGACATCACAGAGCGACCGTAAACTTTAGTATTTTCTTTTAATTCACCACGTGTAATCCGCATTGCTATGTCAAGAGCTATTTGAGAGTATACGGGAGCAACTATATTGTTATCCAAGGAGTATATCCCCTTTCTTAATTATATTATCTCAATTGATTATAGCAATAATTACAATGGTGTCAAGCATTTATTAGGTAGTTATTCAGTTTTATCTACTTTTTGTTTTACCATGATACAATCTACTTTGATTAAAACATAATAATATAATAATGTACAAAAAAAAGTATTAGCACAAAAATTTTAGAGTTAGTAGCAATTTAAATTATAACGTGCTCCAAAAGGTAAAAACAATACACATAATGTGATGTCAGATATTGAATGTGTGTTGGGAAAATCAATTGAAGATAGGAAGTCTGTAATTAAAATACAGGAATTACGAATGTTACAGCAGGTGCTAATAATCTTGCCCCGTCCTATAAATTTAATTAATATTTTTATAGGACGGGGCACTTTTTAAAATGCTTTTTAATAACTATTTAATTCCTAAATAGCTAAACCAATCATAGTCGGCATAATTTTGAGATGAAGTATGGTTAGAAGTAGCATACATACCAAGATAACAACCTGTAAAACCTTCATTTACATTGGAACTTAATAGAGTGGCGGTTACAGGAACATAAAAATTATGATATTCGTGTTCCCTAAATCCATAATAAAACTGGTAAAATTCATTGGTTGCTTGCACGGTAAGATATATTCGTTCTTTTGATTCAATGGCTTCTTCGTAAAGAAGGGTAAGGGTTCCATTTTCAGTTTGATAAAGACGAAGGTAATTGTTTGAATGTTCCCTTCCTTTTACATAAATATAATTAAACCGATCATCTTGAATAAAAGCAAGACCAGCTTCTTCTGAGTCACTTTTAGGAGTGAATTCCAGGGCGGTGGTTGCTTGAAAGTATTTGTGCTGTTGTCTACGACCTACAAAAGATGGAGTTGTAATCTCACTGATTGTATTTGGCGTTAAGCATAATCTTAAATAACTATTTCTTTTGGTGAGCGAGTAAAATAGTTCGACGGGAGGATGTATAGTATTCCACACAAAGTGCAGTGATTTTGCTTCGAAGTGATCGGTAGAAGCAATATATGGGAAAACATGATTTGTAAGATTAGGTAAGCGCTCAAACTGATTTACTATGCCATTTTCGTTATCTATTCTAAGCCATCCATCTTCCGCCCAAATAACGGGAACCAGAAATGTCTCTCGACCTAAGTTGAAATGAAATCCAGAATAAGGACGTATTCCAAGAAGCACCATCCACCATTCACCATTTTGAGTCTCAACAATGTCACCGTGTCCTACTACAGAAATAGGGTTCGTTAGTGAAAGATGTCGGTGAGAAATTATCGGATTTCTAGGGCAAATTTCATAATCTCCATCAATTATTTTAGAACGAGCCATCATGACAGAGTGATTAGTGAAAGTTCCACCTTCAGCTACCATTAAATAATAATAACCATTTTTTTTATAAAGATGGGGCGCTTCAATCCATTTACTTCGAGTCTTTGCACCATCCCAAATAACGCTTCGGTTTCCTATAAACTGAAATGTTATTGGATTCAATTCACATAAATAAATGCCGTGATGTCCTTCGTATTCAGAGTCGTTATGAATATAATTTCCAGTATACCACATTCGGTTATCGGTATCGAAAAATAGACTGGAATCAATGCCATCTGCTTCTTCAATAAATATAGGGTCACTCCAAGGACCGGTTGGATTCTTAGCAGTTACGATATAATTATCTCGTCTTGCTTCACGACATTCTGATACGAAGGTATTTATCAAGTAAAATAAGCCATTATGATAGTGAAGGGAAGGAGCCCAAAGTCCAAGAGAAGTTTCACAGTTTTTATAATCAAGTTGCCCAATGCGATGAATAGCATGTCCAATTTGCTCCCAGTGAATTAAATCCTTGCTATGAAAAATAGGAATTCCTGGAAAATATACAAACGAAGAAGTGGCTAAATAATAGTTATCATCAACTCTGCAAATAGTAGGATCAGGATAAAAACCTGATAAAATTGGGTTTTCAAAAGTATTAGTCATATTTTTTAAAGGGCCTATTCAATAAGTTAGCTACAAAAATTCATATTACTATGTTATAAAACAGGCCATTCCTTTCTTTTGTTTATTCAAAACGAAACCATTTGAAATCAAAATTACTTCCAGGTAAGAAAATAAATGTTACTGTATGTAGACCTATAATGTTTTGTAAATCAAAGCTTTGTACTTCAAAATCAGAAGTATGCGTGAACTCAGCTTTTTCTATTTTTTTAAATAAAATCCTTTTACATGTATTTTGTGTTCTACAGAAATAGTGATAGATGTTATTCCGCGTAATCGTTTGTCTAAATGGAAGGTCTCATTTTGATAAACATTCCAAATAGAAGGCTTGCGATGAAGTGATTTCAATTTTGCGAACTGGAAATTCATTGTTTATTGCACTTTCATAACAAGAAAGTTGTGCAGAAACAACAGGAGTGCTTGTTGGTGCAACTGCATGAAACACAATACTAGCAGTAGGTAAGCTAGGAGAACTAACACTAAGTGTAATTGGTCCGGGATCCAAGGTTGAGGCAATAATAGCCAAAAGTTTACCGCTAAATAATCGTCTGCTTGAACATTTATAGGAATCTAAATCAGTGCTGTCTCCGTTATCCAAACCGACCAATCGACCTGCGCCCTTAACACTTATATGCATACGATTGTTTGCGTTTTCAACAGGATATCCATTACTATCTAAAGTACGAAGTGTAACAAAAATCAAATTTTCCCCATTTGCAAGGAAACTGTTTTTATCAGGTATAAGTTCTATGAAGGCTGAGTCTTCAAAAGAATAAGTATTATCAATAGCTATAATTTGATTTTCTTCATCATATGCAACGGCATGTAAATGTCCTTTAAAAAAAGGAATTTGCCAATCAGCAATTAGCTTGTTACCTGTTTGATGTTCTAATGCTTGTAGGCCGAACGATGCATTGTTGAGAAGCAGTTCTACTTTAGGTGCATTTGACATAACACGAACGTCAATGAGCTGATGGGGGTTAAAGTCCCAACTTGTGGTACTATTACCAAGAGCAGAACATCTACGGGTTGTCATAGAATATTTGGAGAATTCATGTCCTCGCAGGTACAACCGATATTTTGCTTTGTAAAACTCCAGTCTGTGTTAAAATGTTTTTTAAAACTCATACGTTATCCTTTCTTATGGTTGAATAATTTTGCTGTGTTGATTGAGTTATTGTTGACTTTGTAAGTTCCTATATTGTGTTGGTGTGCATTTGTTAATCGATTTAAAAAGTCGATTAAAGGTAGCTAAGCTCCCAAAACCAGCTTGCATGGATATATCTACAATTGACGTGTTAGGAGATTTGGTAAGTAATTTCTTGACATATGTGATACGGGAGCGATTTAAGTAATCATAATAAGAATAATTCGTAAATTGTTTGAATAAACGAATGAAATGTGATTCACTAAAACCACTAAGTTCGGCTAATTCTGATACACCAATATTTTCGGTACAATGTTCATCAATATAATTGCAAATGTCTAAGAATTTACTGACATATTTATGAGATTTTGTATTTTTGATATTGCCAATATCAATCGGTAGATTAGTCTTATTACGGCCAGCATTTACTAACATATCTAAAATTAAAGAATAGAGTGCTGCATATTTCAATTCTGAGTTACAAGAATACTCTAAATAAATTTGGTCCATTAGTTTGTTCATATGCATCTTTGCTTGATTTTCTGAAGCTTCGGTATAAAGTGCATAAGGATAGAACATAGAATGAAGAGACTCTAAACCTGTAATATTAGAAAAAAGTGGTGGCTCTATAAGCAAAATGTAACGTATACCTACTTTGGGTGCAAAGAGCTCATGTAAAACACCAGGAGAAATAAATAGAATATCACCAGGATTCAAAATGGTGGTATGTTCCTCTATTTTAACGGTATAAATGCCTTCAATTGGCATAAGTATTTCGATGGCTGGTTGCCAATGGATTGGATAATCTTCATAATCGGAATTTCGATAAAGTCGAATTGACATATTTTCGTCATATATGATCGTTTCGCGTATTCCGTCCAAAACTTCTATCATAACAAACATCTCCTTTACAATATAGTAAGCAATCGCTCCTATTATATCAAAATATGTGCAAATAATATCAAGTTAATCAAATAATATCAAATCCTAAATGTGTTAAAAACTAAACAATGTGTACAAATTAAACAAAACAATTAAAAAATATATCCACAAATGTAAAAATACACTGAGCTAATGGAGCGATTATGAAGAAAGTATAGTTCTAAATACGAAAAAAGTAAAGATAAATGATTGTAAATAAGCAAAAAGTATAAAAAATAGTAATATGTGATTATAAGTTGACTGTACATGAGGGGATTGTTATGACGAATTGCACTATAATACAAAGCATAGATAATGAAAAACATACAAGTTGACGAATGATTTTGCTGATTAATAAATGGGTAAATTGAAAGATAAGAAAGATAAGATAAGAAAGAAAGAGGTGCGCTGATGACGAAAAGTAAAGAAGTGATGACAGAAGCAGAGATTGAAATTAAAAAATCACATTCTCTGTGGAGGCATGTTAAAAAGGAATGGAGATTGTATTCTTTTCTAATTATTCCAATTGCATATTATATTATTTTTAAATACATACCAATGTTTGGAAATATTATTGCTTTTCGAAAGTACAAAGGAGGTTCAAATATATTTGGTACTACATGGGTAGGGTTTCGATACTTTAACCAATTCTTAAAAGATGAATCTTTTTGGAAGGCATTTGGAAATACATTAAGATTGAGTATTGGATATGTTTTAGTAAGATTTCCTGCAACATTAATTTTTGCATTATTGTTAAATGATATTTCTCATATCAAGGCTAAAAAGTTTGTTCAGACAATCAGTTATTTACCACACTTTATTTCATTAGTAGTTGTGTGCGGTATGGTAAAAGAAATTGTTTCATTAACGGGACCAATCAATAGTTTGTTGTCATTACTAGGAATTGGAAAAATCGCTTTTATATCCTTACCAGAATGGTTTTCGACTATTTACATATCATCAGGTGTCTGGCAGGCATTAGGATGGGGGACAATTCTTTATCTTACCGCTATGACGGGGATTAATATGGAATTATACGAAGCATCTGCGATAGATGGGGCAGGAAGAATGAAACAAGCGTTAAATATTACTATTCCAGGAATTATGCCAACTATTATGACATTATTAATCTTAGATATTGGCGGAATTATGACATCAGGAAATATGCAAAAGATTTTACTATTATATAATCCATTAACACAGGATAAAGCGGATATTATTGGTACTTATGTTTATAGAATGGGTATATCAGGAGGTAATTTTTCATATGCGACAGCGGTTGGGTTGTTTGAAGGCGTAATTGGTTTGATTTTAGTGACTAGCGCTAATATGTTATCAAAGAAATTTACTGAAAGCAGCCTATGGTAGAAAGGAGGTAATATGAAAACAAAAGTTTCAAAAAACAGAAGAACATTTCTAATTATTAATTTCATATTCATGACATTTATTGTATTTGTTACACTTTATCCATTCGTATATTTGATTGCACAGTCCTTTAGTTCGGATAAAGCAGTTGCCGCAGGATTAGTTAGTTTTTATCCAATTGATTTTACAGTATCCACTTACAAATATGTATTAAAAAAAGCAGAATTCTATCAATATTATGGAAATACTATTTTTTACGGTGTGATCGGAACTATTATTTCAGTAATTGGAACTGCGATACTAGCTTATCCATTATCTAAAAATAAATTAAGGCTAAATAAATTTTTTATTCCATTTTGCATCTTCACCATGTATTTTGCAGGTGGTATGATACCAAATTATATTTTAATAGCAAAATGGTTGCATTTAAGAGATTCCATATTTGCAATCTTGTTACCAGGAGCAATTAGCACATTTAATTTATTATTAATGAAATCATTTTTTGCTGGATTACCAGAAGAATTAGAAGAAGCAGCAGCAATAGATGGAATGGATACATACTCCATTTTTGTAAAAATTATAATTCCTCTTTCTAAACCAATTATTGCAACAATGTGTTTATTCTATTTAGTTGGACTTTGGAATGAATGGTTCACACCCTTCCTATATCTTGATAGCAAAGGTAAATGGCCAATCGCGTTGTGGGTAAGACAATTAGTAGAAGGTGCTAATAATGTAGATGTAGGATCAGGAGCAGAAGAAAGTCAGATTACAGCAACAATTAAATCAACAACGATGGTACTAACATCTTTACCGATCATATGTGTATATCCTTTTGTACAGAAATATTTTGTTCAAGGTATGACGATGGGTGCTGTAAAGGGTTAATATAAGAAGCAAAACGACTTACTATTATCTGGTACGAAATAGTTACCTTTGTACTAACAACAACTAAACTCAATATTTCAGCTATGAGTTGTCAACAAATCTATTTAATTGAAAGGGAGAGAAACTATGTACAAGAAAATTTTAGCAACCATCCTTACGGCATCTATGATAGCTAGCTTAGCAGCATGCGGTTCATCATCAGACAGTCCCTCAACCGATTCAAGCACAGATGCAGTAGCTACAACAGATGCAACAGCAGCTACTGATGAAAAACTTGATTACACTTATGGAGCGGGTGAAACATTTCATTCAGACACGCCAGTTGATTATTCCATGCTATTTAGTGATCATGAAAATTATCCATATAAGGAAGATTGGTTACTTTGGTCTGCAATTCAAGAAAAAACAAATGTAAATTTTGATTTAACATTAGTAGCGAGAACAGATTATGAAGACAAGAAATCTGCACTTGTTAATGCAGGAGATGCACCATATATCATTCCTAAAACATATGATGAAAAACCTTATGTTGCAAGTGGCCAGATTGTTCCTATTAGTGATTGGGTGCAATATATGCCAAATTATCAAAAATGTATATCAGATTGGGGAATGGAACCAGATATTCAAGAAAAACTCCAGGCAGATGGCAAATATTATGTATTACCAGGTATGTGGCAATCAGCAAGCGCTGGTTACTCAATGATTATTCGTAAAGATATATTTGAAAAAGCTGGAGTTGATATCAAGTCATTAGAGACTGATTGTACATGGGAAACTTTCTATGATGCATTGAAAAAAGTAAAAGAATCTACTGGTGCTAACTATGTATGGTCCGATCAATATCAAGGCGCATGTGCTTTGAATTTAGCAGGAATTGAATACGGAGTTAAAGCAGGTCGTTCTAGCGATGGTGGTGACTGGGGATTAGATAATGGTACTAAGTTTGATTGGACTACCAATAAATTCTTCTTTACAAACACCAGCGATAAGTTCAAATATTTGTTAACTTATTTTAATAAATTGTATACAGAAGGAATTTTAGATCCAGAAACATATACACAAGATTCTGCTTCAGCAAATGAAAAATTCTTCAGAGGTGAATCTTATGTAATTACAGCGAATTATCAGCAATTATCAGATATGATTGCAAATGATAAAATGCAAGATGCAAATGCAGAGCTTTACATGATGGTTCAACCAGGTGGTCCTGAAGGATATCTTCAGTCTGAAAAATCAAGACTTGAAAATGGCATTATGGTTTCTCAGAACGCTTTAGATGATTTAGGAGAAGACGGATTTATTAAAATGCTTCGTTTTATTGACTGGTTATGGTATTCCAATGAAGGTCAGACTCTTTCTTTATGGGGTGTTGAGGGAACTACATATACAGTAGAGAATGGTAAAATTGTTTTAAATCCAGATATTTATTATAACGGTATGAATCCAGATGCTACTAAAAAATTAAATGTCGACTTTGGCTTTGGTGGTGGAGTATTTGCTTATGGTGGAAATACAGATTTAAAAACTTCTAAAATGACAGAGGGTGAATTAGATTACAGCACAAGAGTTGCTGAAAATAGATTGCCACAAAAACTTGATCCTCCAATTTTAGCAAGTGAAGATGAAAATGAAGAGCTAGGATTAATTAAAACTCCATTAACAGATTATGTAAATACTATGACATTAAGTTTCATTACAGGAACAGAAAGTCTTGACACGGATTGGGATGAATATGTAAAAACTTGTGAATCAAAAGGTTCAACAGATTATGTTGATTTGGCTAATGAGATATATGAAAATACAAAGAGCATTCTAGATGCTAAATAATAGAATGTAGGAATTACCGTGACTGAACAGTTACGAAAACGTAAGGGTTCAAGGCAAACGCCAAGAACCCTTGTGTTTATTACAAGGCGCAAATTGTGACGCAGATGGGGGATAATATGAGTGCTACACCATATAATAATAAGCGAGAAGCGTATCGAGAAAAGGCAAAATTGCTTGTTGAACAAATGACATTAGAGGAAAAAGTTTTTCAGACATTACATAGTGCACCTGCAATTGAACGCTTGGGAATTAAGTCATATAATTGGTGGAATGAGGCATTGCACGGCGTAGCAAGAGCAGGTGTAGCAACAATATTTCCACAAGCTGTCGGATTAGCAGCCACCTTTGATGAACAAGTAATGATGGAAGTGGGAGAAGTAGTATCCACGGAAGGCAGAGCTAAGTTTAATATGCAACAAAAATACAATGATACAGACATTTATAAAGGATTGACTTTTTGGGCGCCCAATGTAAATATTTTTAGGGATCCAAGATGGGGAAGAGGACACGAGACGTTTGGAGAAGATCCTTATCTGACATCACGCCTTGGAGTAAGCTTTATTAAATCAATGCAAGGGAATGGCGAGTATATGAAAACAGCAGCATGCGCAAAACATTTTGCTGTACATTCAGGACCAGAAGATGTAAGACATAGCTTTGATGCAAAGGCAACATTACAGGATATGTATGAGACCTATCTTCCTGCATTTAAGGCATGTGTTGAAGAAGCAGAAGTTGAAACAGTTATGGGTGCTTATAATAGAACAAATGGGGAACCGTGTTGTGGAAGTAAAACATTACTACAAGACATACTTCGAACAGAATGGAATTTCAAAGGTCATGTAACGAGTGATTGTTGGGCAATCAAAGATTTTCATGAACATCATAAAGTAACAAAAGGCCCAGTAGAATCAGTAGCATTAGCAATGAATAATGGATGTGATCTAAATTGTGGAAATATTTTTATTTATTTAAAAAAGGCTGTTGAAGATGGTTTGGTTAAAGAAGAAAGATTAGATGAAGCAGTAACTAATTTATTTGTAACACGTATGAAATTAGGTCTTTTAGAAGAAAAAGGCAAGATAGAGTATGATAAAATAGAATATGATATGGTAGATAGCAAAGTTCATAGTATCTTTAATAGAGAAGTATCTAAGAAAACATTGGTTCTTCTTAAAAATGAAAATAATGTATTACCTTTAAATAAAAAAGAAATAAAATCAATTGGTGTAATTGGTCCAAATGCAAATAATAGAAGAGCCTTGGTTGGTAATTATGAAGGGACAGCATCTGAATATGTAACAGTTTTAGAAGGCATTCAGGAGTATGTTGGAGATGATGCCAGAGTATTTTATTCGGAAGGTTGTCATCTGTTTAAAGAACAAATAAGCGGGCTTGGAGAAAAAAATGATCGATTGTCAGAAGTAAAGGCGGTTTGTGACAATAGTGATGTGATTATAGCTTGCATGGGTCTGGACTCGGGGCTTGAAGGAGAAGAAGGAGATGAAGGAAATGAATATGCAAGTGGAGATAAACCACACATTCAGTTACCGGGGCTACAAGAAGAAATACTAAAAGTAATCAAGGAAAGCGGAAAACCTGTAGTATTGGTTCTTTTGTCAGGAAGTGCACTTGCTATTAGCTGGGCAGATGAAAATATACCAGCAATTATGCAAGGGTGGTATCCAGGGGCTCAGGGCGGCAGAGCAATTGCAGAAGTACTTTTTGGAGAGAATTCACCAGAAGGAAAATTACCAATTACATTCTATCGTTCAACAGACGAATTGCCAGAATTTACTGATTATTCGATGAAAAATAGAACTTATCGCTATTTGAATCATGAAGCCTTATATCCATTTGGATATGGGTTATCTTATACGAATTTTGATATAACAAAAATAGATATAGATAAGGAGCAGATTACAAAAGATAATAAAATTACAATAACAGCAACAGTAAAAAATACCGGACAAGTAGCAGGTGGAGAAACAATCCAAGTTTATACGAAGTGTGAAAAGGAAGGATCTCCTAATGTGTCATTAAAAGGAATTAAAAAAGTGTATTTACAGCCAAGTGAAGAAACAAAAATGACAATTACGTTAGAACCTGATGCATTTGGATTATATGATGAAGAAGCGTATCTACGTTTATATCAAGGTAATTACCAAATTTATGTAGGAACATCACAACCTGATGAGAGAAGTTGTAGATTGACAGGTAAAAGACCAGTCTGTAAGACTCTAAAGTGTCTGACTGATGAGATATTGTATCATCCGTCTATTTATGAATAGGAGATGTAAACATATGAGCTGGGAACAAGCATGGTTAAAATATCATAAAATCGAAAATTATTTAGATGCAGATTACTTTTCTTTTGTTTGTACGATGGAAGCGGGAAAAGTAATTGAAAGCGCTATAGAAGAGTTGAAGCTAGCAACAAAGAAGATGTTTGGAAAGTCAATTGATATAAAGCGTAGTATAGAAAAGTTTTCCAAACAAAAGTTATGTGTGAGCGAGGGTGCACAAATAGATGAAAGTGAAATACAAAAGGGTATTATCTTAAGCTTAATTACAGATAAATTGTTAGGCGCAGAAGGCTACAAAATAGTAACAGTGGGAAACAAAATTGTAGTGAAAGCGAATACACAAGTAGGTCTTTTGTATGGAACATTTGGACTTCTTCGTAGGGCAGCGTGTCATGAGAGCATAAATAACATTACTATTGTATCTGTACCAGATAAAGAAATTCGTATGTTAAATCATTGGGACAATACGGATGGAAGCATTGAACGTGGATATTCAGGTGATTCTTTCTTTTTTGAAGAGAAGCAACCAGTGGTGAATGAAAGAATCAAGGATTATGCCAGACTTCTTGCCAGTACGGGTATCAATGCAACCGTAATTAATAATGTAAATGTTAAGGCGGAGGCTACTGAATTTATCACAGAACCATATTTACAGAAGATAAAGAAGTTAGTTGAATTATTTGACAGCTACGGTATTAAATTGTTTTTGAGCCTTAATTATGCATCTTCCATTGACATAGGAGGCTTGAATACTGCGGATCCTTTAGATTCACAGGTAATTACTTGGTGGGAATCCAGAATGAATCTAGTATATAACATAATTCCTACTTTAGGCGGATTTCTAGTAAAAGCGGACTCAGAAGGACGACCAGGTCCATTTACCTACGGTAGAAATCAGGCGGATGGAGCTAATATGTTAGCGCGTGCAATTGAACCGCATCAGGGTATTATCATTTGGAGATGCTTTGTTTATAATTGCCAGCAAGATTGGAGAGATAAAACTACCGATCGTGCAAGAGCGGCATATGATTATTTCTATAATTTAGATGGAGAATTCTTAGATAATGTAATATTACAGATTAAAAATGGACCTCTTGATTTTCAAGTGCGTGAACCATTTATGCCACTATTTGGGAAATTAAAAAAGACAAATCATATTATGGAAATTCAAATTGCGCAAGAATACACAGGTCAGCAAATTGATTTATGCTACTTGATTCCATGGTTTGAAGAATTATTAGCATCGAAAACGTATTGTGGAGAAACAAATAATACAATAGGAGATTTACTGGAAGGTAAATGTTGTAATCAAAAAGGACGCGGCATAGCAGCGGTAGCGAATACAGGAAACAATGTAAATTGGACAGGGAATGATTTGGCAGCCGCAAACTTTTATGGTTTTGGAAGATTAGCATGGAATAGTAAAATTACATCAGAAGATATTGCAAAAGAGTGGATTAAACAGACTTTTTCGAATGAAGAAGAAGTAGTTTCTACTATTATAAAGCTGCTTTTAATGTCGTGGAAAACTTATGAAAAATATACAGCGCCACTTGGCGTTGGATTTATGGTAACACCTCATTATCATTATGGACCGAATATTGATGGATACGAATATTCTAGATGGGGGACTTATCATAGAGCAGATCATATGGGAATTGGAGTAGATAGAACGAAAAAAGGAACGGGATATGCATCTCTATATTACCCACCACTGTCAAATAAATATGAAGATATCAAAGAATGTCCAGATGAATTGTTGTTATTTTTCCATCATGTTTCCTATAACCATGTGTTAAAGAATGGAAAAACAGTAATTCAACATATTTACGATACACATTTTGAAGGTGTATTAGAAGTAGAAGAAATGAATGACAGTTGGAATCATTTAAAAGATAAGATACCTGCAAAAGAATTTAGTAGAGTTGCACAACGATTTGAGCTACAAAAAAACAATGCAAAAGAGTGGTGTGATCAGGTTAATTCTTATTTCTACCGAAAGACTGGAATAGAGGATCAACATCAAAGAGTAATTTATTAGCTGATATAGAGGAGGCATAGTAAATGCAATTGTCGAGTATTTGGAGTGATGGCATGATTATACAAAGAGGAAAACTAATTTTACTAAAAGGTTATGCGAGAGGGAATAAAGTAACAGTAACCTTTGCTGGTGAAGTATATCAAGCCGCAGTAGAAGATAATCAATGTTTTGAAATTCAAATACCATCTATGGAAGCAGGAGGACCATATGAAATTATATTGTATGATGGAGAAAGAAGCGTGATTTCAGATGTTATGATTGGAGATGTATGGGTACTTGGTGGACAATCAAATATGGAATTACCTATTTCAAGGACGATGGATGTTTCCGGTAATGATGTGAAAGATGCCTATAATCCGGAAATACGTATGTTTCAGGTCCCAAAAGAATACAGCTTTGAGGGCCCAAGAAGTACTTTGAAGGGGGGGACTTGGAGGGAAGTTAATAAAAAAAATATCATGGAATTTAGTGCAGTAGGGTATTTTCTAGCAATACAGTTATATCAGAAATATCAGGTTCCAATTGGACTGATCCATGCTGCAATTGGTGGTACTCCTATCGAAGCATGGATGAGCGAAGAAACCTTACATCAAATAGGGGAATATGAAACGGTACTGTTAAGAAATAAAGATTCACAAAGGGTATCAAGAATCATAGAGGAAGATAACAATCGAATTACAAAGTGGCATGTCACGATGGATTCACAAGATGCAGGACTTCAAGAAAACAAATGGTTTGAAGAAAACTATAATGATAAGAAATATCAGAATATTGTGATACCAGGAATGTGGAAAAATACTTTTCTTGACGGATATAAAGGAAGTGTATGGTTTCGAAAGGAGTTCATGGTACCAGATGAATGGTTAGATCAAGAAGTATTGTTAAGATTAGGAGCTATTATTGATGGAGATGAAACTTATGTAAATGGTGTTTTGGTAGGGCATACGGATTATCGATATCCGCCAAGAAAATATTTATTACCACCCAATCTTTTACATAAAGGAATGAATCAAATAACCCTGCGTGTTTTTAGTGATGCCCAGCCAGGTGGTTTTATGCCGGGTAAAAAATATGGTTTGGAGTTAAAAGAAGAAGTTGTATCGTTAGAAGGACTGTGGAATTATAAAATTGGTGCTCCTATGAAACCACTAGAAATACAAACTTTTTTTCAATATGAGCCTGCTGGAGTTTTTAATGGAATGATTTCTCCTCTTAGAGATTTGGGGATTTGTGGAGTGACTTTCTACCAGGGAGAATCTAATACAAAAAATCCAAAGGGATATGCTGATAAATTTGAACACATGATACAAGATTGGAGACAGGTATTTAATCAGGGAAATATCCCATTTCTCTATGTCCAACTTGCAAATTTTACCGATGGAGAAACTGAAAAGTTAGATGAAAACTGGGAATTGTTACGACAAGAGCAAGAAAAAGTTTTGAGAGTAGCCAACACAGCAATGGTTGATGCTTTTGATATTGGTGAATATAATGATTTGCATCCACAGAATAAGAAAGAACTAGGGAGACGACTTTTTGTAGCTGCGAGAAGACTTGTATTCAAAGAAGAAGTTTTGGAAGAAGCAAATATCAAATTTTAAATGCGCGTGAAAGATTGTATGAATGGAGGAAATTATGAAAATAGCATTAATGGAAAAACCAGGAGATATTAAAATAAAAGAAGTAGCAATGCCTGAACCAAAGGATAATGAATTATTGGTTCAGATTAAACATGTGGGTATCTGTGGTTCAGATATTCATTATTATGAACATGGTAGAATAGGTGATTTTGTTGTAGAAAATCCAATTATCTTAGGTCATGAATGTGCTGGAATAGTGACAGGTATGGGAAAAGATGTGACAGGATTTACGTTAGGTGATGTAGTAGCATTAGAACCAGGCCATACCTGTGGTAAATGTGAATTTTGTTTATCTGGAAGATATAATTTGTGTCCAGACGTAGTATTTATGGCAACGCCACCCTATGATGGAGCGTTCTGCGAATGTGTAGCATATCCATCTCATATGGCGTTTAAATTACCAATAGGAATAGACACTATGGAAGGCGCTCTAATTGAACCGTTAGCTGTAGGCATGCATGCAACGAATCAAGGTAAGGCACAACTTGGTCAATCGGCGGTTATTCTGGGTTCTGGATGTATTGGTCTTTGTACACTTCTTAGTTTGAAAGCAAAGGGAGTAACTACTATTTATGTAGTAGATGTTATAGAAAAAAGGCTAACTAAAGCAGAAGAACTTGGTGCTACAAAAGTAATAAATGGATTGAAAGAAGATACCATAGAAACCATTATGCAGTTGACAGAGGGTAAAGGAGTTGATATGGTATATGAGACGGCAGGAAATAAAATTACAACAGCACAAACGAGTGCACTTGTAAAACGTGGTGGTACTATCATATTAGTAGGTATGGCGCCTGATCCAACAATTTCCTATGATTTTGGTACATTAATGGGTAAGGAAGCTTCTATTAAGACCGTTTTTCGTTATAGAAATATATATCCATCTGCAATTGCTGCTGTTGCAGCAGGTATGATTCCAATTAAAGGAATTGTTACTGATACATTTAAGCTAGCAAATACAGCACAGGCGATGGAGTATTCGGTAAAAAATAAAGCAGATATTGTAAAAGCTGTAATTGAAATGTAATAAGGTTGTTAACTACAAAGGTGCCGATTAGTTACAAAATCTGGTTTGAGAAGCAGCATTAAAACTGCAGTTAGGAGTGTGTATGCCCATTAATTTATTGTTGATGGTATTAGGAATTTATTATTTTTATACTGGAATGCAAACAATGAGGGGGGGGGCGCACCAGACGTGAGACAAAGGCAATGCTTAAAGAAGAGACCTGGAAAGCCTGGATCGCTCAAAAAGGAAGAGCGAATATTCTACAAGGAATATTTTGGATTTTAATGGCGTTTGCATATATATTTGGAGCAACTAAGTTGATGATAATTTTACTTGTAGGTGTTATTGTTTCTATTATTAAGGAATTAAGGGCGAATAAAAAATATACAGGAAAATATATCATTAATTAGCCGATTTCTCTTAATATAGGATTACTATTTGTGAAAGAATTTTCTGACAATATAGGCCTATTTGTTTTTTGAGTTATGTATACCTTATACCGGCAACAGACTAGAATCTAGAGTTATAAATTCAGGACAAAGTTTAATCTTACGCATAAGGGAATCAATAATTGAATTCTACTAGTTGACAAATAACACGAAAGTGTTAGAATTTCAATATAAAGTTTTAAAATTTAAAAAAGATTTAGAAGGATAGAGATATTATGACTAGAAGACTCAGATTCCTAGGATTGACGACGATGTTAATTGATGACAATTGAAGGTTCGCAAAGCGTACTATTCATTGCTATTATTTTGGGAGGGTTAAATGTTAGAGATAAAATTACAATCAATAGTTAACGGCAGATATGGAAAAAATATTGCAGAATGTAGTAATGAAGAAGTATATTATGCATTATTAGAGTTTACTAAAAATAGTATTAAATCAAAAGAAAGCAATAAAGGCGAAAGAAAACTCTATTATATTTCAGCAGAGTTTTTAATTGGAAAACTTTTATCAAATAATTTGATTGACTTAGGGCTTTTTGATGAAATAAGTAAGATTTTAAAGAAAAATGGTAAAGCGATTACTGAAATCGAAGAAATAGAGCCAGAACCGTCTTTGGGGAATGGTGGACTTGGAAGACTTGCAGCATGTTTTCTGGATTCGATTGCAACGTTGGGTTTAAATGGAGATGGTATTGGTCTTAACTATCATTTTGGATTATTTAAACAGGAATTTGATAATAATATACAAAATGAGAAGAAGAACCCTTGGATTCTGCCAGAAAGCTGGTTGAATAAAACAAATATCAGTTATAAAGTACCGTTTAAAAATTTTACAGCAACATCCATCCTTTATGATATCGATGTGACAGGATATAAGAACAAAAGTAATAAATTAAGACTTTTTGATATAGATACAATTGATGAAAGCATCGTGGAGAAAGGGATTACCTTTGATAAGGAAGAAATAGCGAAAAACTTAACGCTTTTCTTATATCCAGACGATAGCGATGTGGAAGGGTTGCTTCTGAGAATTTATCAACAGTATTTTATGGTTAGTAATGGTGCACAGTTAATATTAGATGAGTGTAGAACAGCTGGATATGATTTGAAAAAGCTCAATGAATATGTAGTTATTCAGATTAATGACACACATCCATCTTTGGTTATTCCAGAACTAATTCGATTGCTAATGGAAGAAGGGATTTCACTAGATGATTCTATTCAAATTGTATCAAAAACATGTGCTTATACCAATCATACGATTTTAGCGGAAGCATTAGAGAAATGGCCACTGAGCTATTTAGAAAAGGTAGTGCCACATTTATTACCTATTATTAAAGAATTGGATTTAAGAGTAAAATCAAAATACAAGGACAAAGCGGTAGCAATTATTGATAAAGAGAATCGAGCTCACATGGCACATATGGATATTCACTATGGATTTAGTGTAAATGGTGTTGCAGCTCTTCATACAGAGATTCTTGAAAAAGAAGAGTTAAATGCTTTTTATAAAATATATCCAGAGAAATTCCATAATATAACGAATGGAATTACTTTTAGAAGATGGTTATTGTACTGTAATCAGCCACTAGCAAAATATATGGAAGAATTAATTGGCGAGGGCTATAAAACAGATGCTTTGATGTTAGAAAACTTACTGAAATTTAAAGATGACAAAAAAGTATTGAAAAGACTAGAAGAAATTAAATTTGATAATAAAGTTGCTTTGAAAAAATATTTGAAAGACACACAAGATGTTACGATTGATGAAAACTCCGTGTTTGATATTCAAATAAAGCGTTTGCATGAGTATAAACGTCAACAAATGAATGCGTTGTATATTATTTATAAATATCTTGAAATAAAAAAAGGGAATTTGCCCAAGAAACCAATCACAATGATATTTGGAGGTAAGGCGGCTCCTGCATATATTATTGCGAAAGACATTATCCATGTTATACTTTGCTTGCAGGAATTGGTTCAACATGACCCAGAAGTAAATAAATATCTTAATGTTGTTATGGTGGAGAACTATAATGTTACTAAGGCAGAAAAGCTAATTCCTGCATGCGATATTTCTGAACAGATATCACTTGCATCAAAAGAAGCTTCAGGTACGGGGAATATGAAATTCATGCTAAATGGCGCAGTTACACTTGGGACAGAAGATGGTGCTAATGTAGAGATTCACCAATTAGTGGGGGAAGAGAACATTTACATTTTTGGAACAGAAAGTGAAGAAGTTATCAATCATTATAGAAAAGCAGATTATGTATCAAAAGATTATTATGATAAAGATCCAATGATTCATGAGCTAGTAGAATTTATATTATGCCGCGATATGCTTTTGATTGGGGAAAAACGTAATTTGATTCGATTATATAATGAATTAATTAATAAAGACTGGTTTATGACATTGCTAGATGTTAAAGATTATATTCAAACAAAAGAACAGATGCTAGAAGATTACAATGATAGAGATAGTTGGAATCAGAAGGCACTTGTCAATATAGCAAAAGCAGGTTTCTTTTCCGCTGACAGGGCAATTAAGCAGTATAATGAGAAAATCTGGAAGTTATGATGTATTTGTTTAAAACAAGTTGGGAAATTTAAAGAATAATAGGAATGTTTAAAATAGGTAAGGGGCAAAATTTGTATTAATTTTGTACACTTACCTATTTAATTAAAGGCACTATGTGAAAAATACACACCACGCGGGTTTGGTTATTAAAGAAATCCTCCATCAAATTGAATGACTTGACTTGTTAAATAGGAATGTCCCACAGCCAAATCATATACAAAATCAGCCACTTCCTCAGGTCTTGCAATTCGATCGGTTGGTATTTCTTCTATTAGAGAGACACGTTCCTCTTTTGTTAGAAAACTGTTCATACTGGTATCAATTACACCGCAAGCAATTGCATTCACTTGTATATTGCTAGGAGCGAGTTCTTTGCCTAATGCTTTGGTAAATGCATTTATTCCACCCTTGGAAGTCGAATATGCAACCTCGCAAGAAGCACCGCAAATACCCCAAACAGAAGAAATATTAATGATTTTTCCTGACTTATTACGAACCATATGAGGAATAGCAAGTTTAGAACAATTAAAAACTGAGGTAAGATTAGTTTGAATAATATGATTCCATTCCTCAATCGTCATATCCTCCAAAAGTCCCATATGGCAGATTCCGGCGTTGTTAATCAATATATCAATCCCTTTGTATTTGGCTTGGATTTGATTATAAAGTGCAACCGCATTTTGGTAGTCGCCGATATCGCCTATAAAGGATAAACAATTACAATCGTATGCCTCTTCAAGTAAAAGTTTAAGATTATTTAATTTTGCAATAGATTGGTTCCCAGTTATAATGATATTAACGAAACCTTCTTTGGCAAATTTGATAGCAATTGCTTTTCCAATTCCCCGAGATGCACCTGTAATCAATACAGTTTTTATATTTTTCGATGTCATAATATCCTCCATTTATATAGCTATTTAAGTATATTATGGTAGAAGAAAGAGCTAAGTAATTATTGCTCGTATATTCCTTCTATCATTTCTTTTATTTGAATCATAGCATGATATAAAAGGATTATCAATATTATCAAATAAAGTAACGATTCAGCGCCATCATAGTTATAGTAGCGGTTTAGCCATACGATTCATAATGTTTTAGAATATACAAATATGCTAATCAGTTCGGCAATTGACTGGTATATTATTTCATGTAGGTCGTTTGTCCTATAGAAATAATGAAACAAATTGCAATTAGAGTGCAAGCACTCACACTCAATCGGTATCATCAGTTCAGGATGACTGAACTGATATTTAAAAAAATATTAAAATTTAACTGTATAAAAAGCAGTTAGTTTGATATAATAAGAACAAAATAAAAGATTGGAGTTGATTTGATTATGTATGATTTAATAATAATAGGATCTGGACCAGCTGGACTTTCGGCAGCGGTATATGCACAACGTGCAATGTTAAATACTCTAGTAATAGAGAAAAATGTAATGAGTGGAGGTCAAATTCTCAATACATATGAAGTGGATAATTATCCAGGTTATAAAGGTATAAACGGATTTGATCTCGGAATGAAATTCAGAGAACATGCGGATCAATTGGGCGCTACCTTTACAGAAGAAGAAGTCTTGAAAATAGTTTCAGAAGGAAAGACAAAGAAAGTTATTACTCAAAAACAAACCTATGAGACTAAAACAATCATTATTGCCACAGGAGCAAGATATAGAAAATTAGATGTGCCAGGCGAGGCCGAGTTTTCAGGCATGGGAGTATCTTATTGTGCGACTTGTGATGGAGCATTTTTTAGAAATAAGACAACTTGCGTAGTTGGTGGTGGAGATGTAGCGGTAGAGGATGCGATTTTCTTGGCAAGAATGTGCAAGAAAGTATTTGTAGTTCACAGAAGGAATGAATTTAGAGCAGTAAAGAGTCTACAGGAGAAGTTGTTTTCATTAGATAATGTAGAAGTGATATGGGATAGTAAAGTTGAACAGATTAATGGTGATGAAAAAGTTAACTCAATTGTAATAAAAAATGTTAAGACAAATGAAGAACAAATTACTGACGTAGATGGAGTGTTCGTGGCAGTAGGTATTATTCCTAATTCAGATGAATATGTAGGAGTAGTTGCTATGAATGAGCAAAAATATATTATTGCGGGCGAGGAATGTAGCACTAATATAGAAGGAATCTTTGCGGCAGGTGACATAAGAACTAAAATGTTAAGGCAAATTATTACAGCTGCATCAGATGGAGCAAATGCAATTACATCTGTTCAAAACTATATAAATACAGCACTTTAATGGCAAATAATTACAAAAGATGACATTGTATTGACAAAAAAAACATCCTTTGATATACTTATTCTTGTAACAAAATTAACAATTATGTAACAATTGGAGAATACAATGAATAAGATAAAAATAAGTGTGTTTACAGGGTGTATGGTTGGTACGATATTAATGTCAAGCAGTACCCTTATGGTAAAGGCAGCTTCGGTAGATGAACAGCTTCCGTCAGCTGGAATAACATTTACATTAAATAAACAATATGCAATTAATTCAGAAACTGCTAACGTAGAGATAAAGAAATATCTAGCTCCATCGGAATACGATAACATAGCAATTGCACAAGTTAGTTACTATGTAAATATGAGGAGTGAACCAAATGAAGACAGTGAAATATTAGGTAAGATTTATAATAATTCAGCGGCAACCATACTAGAAACGGATGGAGATTGGTATTTGGTTAAATCGGGTACGGTTACCGGTTACATAAAGTCAGATTATTTTGTTGCAGGTGATGAAGCAGAAGAACTTGCCAAAGTAGTCGGTACAAGAATAGCGAAGGTTAATACAACGACACTTAAAGTTAGAAATGATCCGAGTTTGGATGCATCGGTTCAGACGTTGGTTCCTATTGATGAAGAGTTGGAAGTTCTAAAGGAATTAGATGGCTGGGTTAAAGTTCAAATAGATAGTGATGTAGTTGGATATGTGTCGAGTGAATATGTAGATTTGAGAACCGATTTTGTTGAAGCTGAATCCATAGAAGAGGAAACACAAAGATTAGCGAAAGCTAAAGCAGAGAAAGAAGCCGCAGAAGCTGCAGCGCGAGCAGCAGATGAAGCAGCGAAGCAAAAAGCAGTAGCGAAACAAAAAACAGCAGCAACGGCAACTAAATCAGAAGCAAGTAAATCAGAAGCAAGTAAATCAGAAGCAAGTAAATCTTCTATAAGCAGTAGTTCTCCAGATACAACGACAAGTGTAGCGACATCAGGTTCAAGACAGGCAATTGTTAGTTATGCTTTACAGTTTGTAGGTAATGCATATGTATATGGTGGGACAAGTCTAACAAATGGAACTGATTGTTCAGGCTTTACACAGTCAGTATTTAGAGATAATGGAATTTCTATATCTAGAACTTCAAGAAGCCAAGGAGCAGGTGGAAGAGAGGTTGCACTTAGTGATATACAACCAGGAGATTTGTTATTTTATTCAGATGGCAGCTCAATTAATCATGTTACATTATACATAGGTAATGGACAAGTAGTTCATGCTAGTACAGAAAAAACAGGAATTAAAATATCAAATGCTTTTTATAGAACACCGTGCAAAGCAGTCAGTTATATTGATTAAAATTATTTAGAGATCATTGCAATTCGCAATGGTCTTTATTTTATATAATAGGAAAGTTCTCCGAACTTCCCTATTATATAAAAAGGCACTAAGTG
>JBGUEQ010000013.1:0-93292 GCA_041821265.1 Lachnotalea sp.
GAAAATGATTCAACAAATGATTTCTGCTTCGCGTAGCGAATTTGCATGCAGAAATCATACATTACTGTGAACGGAGTGAACAGTAACACATAAATATGAAAGTTATGTAAAAATGAATGAAAGTATGTTGTAATTCTAAAAAAAGAGGTATAATATGATTGGGATTATATGTTACTATTTTAAGTATGCTAACATTAGATGTTTTTGTGATCGAAAGTTACAAAAACGCGGATTTTTATGCGCAAAATAATGTAAAATAGCATTTCTGGGCATAACTTGTTGATAGGAGGCATAATCAAAACAGTAACTATTATATAACTAGAAAGGAATATCATATGAATATATTATTTTTTTTGATACCAAAAAGTGATACAGCATACATATATAGTGATTTCACTGTTAGGCAGGCACTTGAGAAAATGAAGCATTATGGATATACTGCAATTCCGATGATTGATCGAGATGGTAGATATATAGGGACCGTTACAGAAGGGGATTTCCTTTGGACATTTGCGAATCATTTAGAACAATCAGAAGGACTAGAACACATCCCTATTATTCAAATTGAGCGAAGAGTGGATAATAAACCAGTTAATATTGATGCAAATATAGAAGATTTGATGGACATGTCATTATACCAGAATTTCATTCCTGTTATTGATGATCAAAATGTATTTATTGGACTTGTAACAAGAAAAGATATTATCCAATATTTATCGAAGAAATGTTTTGGTGGACAGAGATAACGTTAAAAGATTGTTAAAAATTTAATTAAATGTTCTAAAATAAATACTTCTTGTATACAATAAACATTAGTAGTATAATCAAAGTAAGCGTAATTGGAGAGCATAATGAGGGACATGGATATTCGCTTTGAGAATCTCCAGTGTATGCAAAATATTATGCTTTTTTTGCTGGATAAGAATAATTATATACTGGCTAATCACCTCATAAAGAGGAAAATAAAAAATAAGATACACATGAAAGGAGTCATACAATCATGGGATTTATTGACACAATTAAAGAACGCGCAAAAGCGAATAAGCAAACAATCGTTTTACCAGAAACAGAGGATCGTAGAACATACGAGGCTGTAGCAACTATAGTAAAAGAGGGACTGGCTAATGTAATTTTAGTTGGTAGTGAAGCTGCTGTAGCAGAAGGTAGCAAAGGCTTAGACATAACAGGAGTAACAATTGTTGATCCAGCTACTTCGGACAAAACTTCTACATATATTGAAAAATTAGTAGAGTTAAGACAAAGTAAAGGTATGACGAAAGAACAAGCAGAAGAAATTTTATTATCTAATTACTTATATTATGGAGTAATGATGGTTAAACTAGGGGATGCAGATGGAATGGTATCAGGAGCTTGTCACTCAACTGCCGATACATTAAGACCATGTTTACAGATTCTTAAAACAAAACCTGGTACGAAGTTAGTTTCAGCATTTTTCTTAATGGTTGTTCCTGACTGTGAATTTGGTGCAAACGGAACATTTATATTTGGTGACGCAGGTTTAGAGCAGAATCCAACTCCTGAAAAATTAGCAGCAATTGCAGCTTCATCAGCAGAATCATTCAAATTATTAGTACAGGAAGAGCCAATTGTAGCGATGCTTTCACATTCAACTAAGGGTAGTGCAAAACATGCTGACGTAGATAAAGTAGTTGAAGCAACTAAAATTGCGAAAGAACTATATCCAAATATGGAAATCGATGGTGAATTACAGTTAGATGCAGCAATTATACCAAGTGTTGGTGAATCTAAAGCTCCAGGTAGCAAAGTTGCAGGTCGTGCTAATGTATTAGTATTCCCAGATTTAGATGCTGGAAACATTGGGTATAAATTAGTTCAAAGACTAGCAAAAGCAGAAGCATATGGCCCAGTTACACAGGGTATTGCAAAGCCAGTTAATGACTTATCAAGAGGATGTAATGCAGATGATATCGTTGGTGTTGTTGCGATTACAGCAGTACAGGCACAAGCTAATTAACAATCACAAATATCAGGAGGAAATTTTAATGAATATTTTAGTAATAAATTGCGGAAGTTCGTCACTCAAATTTCAATTAATTAATTCAGACACAGAAGAAGTTTTAGCAAAAGGCCTTTGTGAAAGAATTGGAATTGATGGAAGATTAGTATATCAACCAGAAAACGGTGACAAAGAGAAAACTGATGCAGCAATGCCTACACATAAAGAAGCAATCCAGATGGTACTTGAGGCATTGATGAATGAGAAAACTGGCGTTATCAAGAGTCTTGATGAAGTTGGAGCAGTAGGACATAGAATCGTACATGGTGGAGAGAAATTTGCAGCTTCTACAATAATTACTGATGAAGTGTTAAAAGCAGTAGAAGAATGTAATGATTTAGCACCACTTCATAATCCAGCAAACTTAATTGGTATTGAGGCTTGTAAGGCATTGATGCCAAATACTCCAATGGTCGGTGTTTTTGACACAGCTTTCCATCAAACTATGCCAGAACAGGCATTTATGTACGGACTTCCATACAAATATTATGAGAAATATAAAGTTAGAAGATATGGCTTCCACGGAACAAGCCATAGTTTTGTATCAAAGAGAGCAGCTCAATATTTAGAAAAACCACTTGAATCATTAAAAACAATTGTATGTCATTTGGGTAATGGCTCAAGTATTTGTGCAGTTAATGGTGGTAAATCAGTAGATACTTCAATGGGACTTACACCACTTGAAGGAGTCATGATGGGAACACGTTCAGGTAGTATTGATCCAGCCATTATGGAGTTTATTGCCAAAAAAGAAGATCTTGATATTGATGGTGTTATGAATATTTTGAATAAAGAGTCAGGTGTATATGGTCTTTCAGAGCTTTCTAGTGATTTTAGAGATCTTGAAAATGCAGCGGCAGAAGGAAATAAAAAAGCTAAATTAGCAAGAGATGCATTCTGTTATCAAGTTGCTAAATATGTTGGTTCTTATGCAGCAGCAATGAACGGTGTAGATGTAATTGTGTTTACAGCAGGGGTTGGTGAAAATGACGGGTTAGTAAGAAAAGATGTATGTAAATATCTTGAATACTTAGGAATAGAGTATGATGATGCAACTACAAATTCCAGAGGAAAAGAAGCTACACTTTCAACACCAAGTTCAAAAGTAAAAGTATTATTAATTCCAACAAATGAAGAATTGGCAATTGCAAGAGAAACATTAACATTAGTAACAAAATAAGTAACTATTCAGAACTCACTAACGCGAGGTGTTTTGCAAAGCAAAATCCCGAGTTTTATAGCGCTAAAATGCAAGTTTCTTACATTTTATGCGCATCGCGTAGCGTTAACTATGAAGGTACTGAATAGTTAAGAAAATAAATTGTAATATATGTTGACAAAGTAAGATAAGCTAGGTATAATAATACAAGTGTGTATAGGAGACTATTATGCTATATAAATTATCAGACGTTTTAGCCTATGATGATAAGGTGATACAGATAAAAGCACCATTGGAAATGGATTCATTTGATTCAAATGTAGAATCATTTGATATAGTTGATAAAAGTGATGTAGATTTACTAATAACGAATGTTGGAAGTAAAAAGATTACAATTGAAGCTAAGACTGATTTATCAGTTTTAATTCCATGCGATAGATGCTTAGAGCCTGTTAAGACTAAGTTTTATATTGATGTCATTAAAGATGTTAATTTGGGCTTATCCGAAGAAGATAGGGTAAAAGAGCTGGATGAAAATGATTATATTATTGGATATGACCTTGACGTAGATAAATTAATCTATGGAGAGATTTTAGTTAACTGGCCTATGAAGATTCTTTGCGAAAATGATTGCAAAGGAATTTGTAATAGATGTGGTGCAAATCTCAATCTTGGAGAATGCGGATGTGACAGAGCAGAGCTTGACCCAAGAATGGCAGCAATCCGTGATATTTTTAACAATTCTAAACAATAGTTCAGGATTATTGGATTTAAATTCAATGATATTAAATGAAACTTATTGAAAATTAAGGAGGTGTGACCATGTCTATCTGTCCAAAGAATAAATCTTCAAAATCAAGAAGAGATAAAAGAAGAGCTAATTGGAAAATGAGTGCTCCAAATTTGGTAAAATGCAGCAAATGCGGTGCTTTAATGATGTCCCATAGAGTTTGCAAGGCTTGTGGTTCTTACAACAAAAAAGAAATTATTTCAGTTGACTAATTCACAAAATGATAATCATAAAAAGATAATCTTGATCAATATCAAGGTTATCTTTTTTTTTGCTGTGTTTTGATAGTTGAACACCCGATGTCAAGCATTGCAAAACATTATATCACAAAATAAAGTTCGAAATGTATGATAATAAGTTGTTTTTGCACTATATATTGATGAGAATGACTTGAAAACTTTATCAATATGTATAATAATTTAGTTATATTAAAACTATAATATATAAAATAACCAAAAGAAATGGAAAGAATAATCATTAACTGGATACATAAACTCGATTTCCTCTTAATTTGTACCCTATGTCTTTGGTAAGTTTGATACATCGTGACATCAAGTAATGTGGGGTATAGATATTTAGAAAGGAATATGCTTATGCCAAATAAAAAAAGGCCGATTATTGAATACCGCCACTATAACCTGCCATTGAATTTGCCAGTTTTACTGTTATCTGGTGAACGATGGAGAATTTCTGAAATCAAAAGTTCTAACTTGCACTTTCATAATTGTCTTGAAGTCGGTATTTGTCTGGAACAAAGTGGGATTATTGATGTGGAAGGAGTTCCTATTTCTTTTCGCGAGGGGGATGTTACCTGTATCCCCAGATATATCCCACACACCACCTATAGTTCTCCTGGCGAGGAAAGCCTATGGGCTTATATTTTCGTGGATCCGGAGGAACTTTTTAGAGGCATGTTTTGGGATTCCATGGAAAGCTTTGAAAGTCCCTTGTCCTCCATCAGAAAGTACCGTTATGTTATGAGTCGGGAGGAGTTTCCTAAGGTTTGGTTCTTAGCTAGGAGCATAGTGGATGAGTTAATGGAACAAAAATTTAACTACAAGACAAGTGTTAAGGGGCTGATGCTCGCACTTTATACTGAATTCTTGAGGATTCACAGTGTAGAAAGCCAGAAGCCCGCTGAGACTGGAAACAAGGACGAAAGAATTGTTATTATTGCAGATGCCATTGATTTTATTAATAAAAATTATATGCAACACATTACCATTCAAGATTTGGCGGATATATGTCATTTTAGCGTGAGTCATTTTAGAAGGACGTTTGGTTCTATTATAGGAGCGGCGCCTTTGGATTTTTTGAACAGTACCAGAATAGACGAAGCTTGCAGACTTTTAAGGAGTACAGAAATAAGTATTATAAGTATATCAGAACAGGTTGGATTTTGCTCAGTATCTAGCTTTAATCGTTGTTTTATCAAACTAATCGGAGTCTCACCAAGAGTTTGGAGGAAGACATCATTTCAATCTGAAGTAACGTCTTCAAAGTCTACAATACTGGAGTTTACTGGATGGATGTAAAGAAAGATCATTCTTACTAATTGCATGTAATAATGAACTGTGTTTAAGAAAATATAAAAAGAGGAGGTAACTATGGGGGATAACAAGGCAACAATGCCTAAGACTAGACAAAGAGGTAATTGGAAAAGTATTTTGAAAAGAGACTGGCAATTGTATCTCATGCTACTATTTCCAGTGTTAATGGTTATTGTTTTTAATTATGCTGCTTATCCGGGATTGAGAATGGTTTTTATGGATTATAAGCCAGCAAAAGGCTATGACGGAAGTGAATGGGTGGGGCTTGAGATTTTCCATAAAATATTTAAAGATGCAGATTTTATGCGTTCACTTCGTAATTCACTTGTATTTAATATTATGGATTTAATTGTCAGCTTTCCGGTACCAATTATTCTTGCGCTGATGCTGAATGAACTAAGGTTTCAGAAATTCAAGAAGGTAACACAAACTATTTTATACCTACCTCATTTCTTATCATGGGTTATTATCGGAAGCGTTGGCTATACGATGTTTCGTCCGAGTACAGGTTTGGTAAATATGGTAATGACAAACATGGGAATCATTACGGTTGGAATACCTTTTCTGACAGAAAAATGGCATTGGGCAGTAACCTATTTGCTCATTGGTGTCTGGGCTAGTATGGGATGGGGAACTATTATCTATCTGGCAGCCATATCCAGTGTGAGCGGCGAGCTGTATGAGGCTTCTATGATTGATGGCGCGGGCAGGTGGAAAAGAATATGGCATATTACGTTGCCAGGTATAAAAGGTACTGTAGTAACGCTATTAATTATGAATTTGGGACGCGTTATGGGAAGTAACTTTGAGCGTCTTGATGTATTTGGTAATACACAGGTCAGGGATTTCCAATATCAGCTGGCCATTTACATATATGAAAAAGGTCTTGGCGGGGGAAAGTTCAGTCAGTCAACAGCAGTTGGACTTTTTCAGTCATTGGTGGGACTTATGCTTGTGTTGATGGCAGACAGGGTAGCTAAAAAGCTTGGGGAAGATGGTTTGATTTAGGGGGAAAGTTAAATGAATAGTAAAAGTGTTAAATTAATTCAGGAGAAAGAAGCAGTATTCGATGGAAACAGGGCAATTGTAAAATTCAAGATTAGTGATGCGGTTATGATGCTCATTATGGTTATTCTATGCGCAATCTGTATTCTTCCTTTTTTGCATCTGGCGGCAAAATCGATATCTTCCGATTCTTTTGTATTGGCTAAGCAAGTGTATTTATTTCCAAAAGGAATAAATTTTGATGCATATGCTTCCATTTTTCGGGACGGTTCCATGGTATATTCAATGATTTACAGTATTATAGTAACTTTGTTATTTACTTTATTAGGGATGATCTGCTGTATATGTGCGGCTTATCCTTTATCAAAGAAAAGATTATGGGGCAGAAATTTATTTACTTTTCTTCTTATGTTTCCTATGTATTTTGGCGCGGGATTGATTCCCTCTTATTTGTTGTTAAAGGATTTGAATTTGCTAAACACAGTATGGGTATTGATACTGCCATTAATTTATTCGCCTTACAATATGCTTATTATGAAGACATATTTTCAATCAAGTATTCCAGACAGCCTAGAAGAATCTGCTTTTCTGGATGGTGCTACAAATTTTCAAATACTTGTCAGAGTGGTATTGCCGTTGTCAAAACCGATTCTAGCCACCTTATCTTTGTTCTATGCAGTAGGTCGCTGGAATTCCTATGCGGACAATAAGTTTTATATAAAAACAGAAACTTTGAAGTTGATTCAATATAAACTTTATCAGATGGTTGCATCTGCTACTGAAGCACAAACTATGACATTGTCGGAAGCGGCTGCGGTAAAGAGCACTCCTGAGGTACTTCAGGCAGCAGCGATAATGTTTGTAACAATTCCGATTATCTGTATTTATCCTTTTTTGCAGAAATATTTTGTTAAGGGAGTGATGGTTGGAGCAATAAAGGGATAGTTATATCTCAATATGATAAACAGAGGGATATGAATACTGCATCCGGTCATGAGGCTGAGATGTGGATTTATATAAATGAGTTTAAAAATAGGGAGGAATTAATGTGAAAAAAAGAGTCAAATTGGTTGCACTGTGCCTTGCCACAGTTATGCTCCTTACTTCGTTTACAGGATGCAACAAGATAGGTCCACAAGATGTTGAAAAGACAGCAGCACAAACATCTATAGCCGAGAATGACAGCAGTTCTGAAAGTCTTGATGATTCAGACGCGACACAAGATGGAATTGATGGCTGGAAGGTGTTTGATGAAAAGGTTACTTTGAAAATTCCGATTTATGACAGAGGTGTGGAGGGTGTACCTACTGTTAATAATAACTATTGGACTAAATGGGTACAAGAAAATTTTGGCGATAAGTATAACATTACAGTTGAATATGTGCCGATTACCCGTACGGATGTTATGACAGATTATGCGTTGCTAGCGGCTTCAGGAGATCTGCCTACTATTTTAATGGAATATGATTATCCTAAGGTTGCCCAATGGGCGGATGAGGGATATTTAACTACCTTTAATATGGATGAGTTTGCAAAAATTGCACCAACATATTATAACAGAATGTCTGATGGCGGACAGCTTCCTTATACCGTCATGAATGGTGAAACATATTTTGCTTTGGCAGAGAGAACCTGTTATAACAACGGATATACATTCCAGAGCTTTGTCCGTATGGACTGGCTTAAAAAGGTTGGATATGATCATGTTCCTCGGACTCGCGCAGAGTATGTAGATGCTATGACTAAGATTCAGAATGCTGGTATCGCAGAGCATCCTGCTGGAGGAGCTATGATTACAGGTGTTGGTTCTGATCAAAATTATGGATTTAGAACGTTTCCACAGAATGAAGAAGAATGGGCTCGGACGGGTGATGTGAATATTCCGGCTCTTGGTTCCGAAGCGAATTACAAGTTTCTTAAGAGAGCAAATGAAGATTATAACTTAGGTTTTACGAATCCGGAATATTATATTACGGATGAAGAGACAAACAAAGCTTCTTTTATAAATGGGAATACATATTCTTATGGCAACTATATTTCTGCCAATATGGATTGGCTGAACTCGTTCTATGAGCAGAATCCGGATGCAGAGCTAGCCGTGTCGCCTACTGGTATCATTGATGAAGACGGGGGGACTGTTCCGGCCTACCGTTCTAATAATCCTTTTGGTATGATAATTGGATTTTCCTCCGATGCAACAGAAGATGAATTAAAGGCAGGCTGGATGTATATGGAATGGATGACACAAGAAGATGTTCTTTTCGCAATGCAGTGGGGTGTAGAAGGCGAAAATTATACAGTGGATGCTACTACAAAACTTCCTTTAAGTGTAGGCGATTATTCCGGCGATTATAAACAAGGATATAATAACAACAAGGACTATTGGTGCATAACCATTGAAGCGAGAAATGCAGGTACAATAGAAGATATGATACAGGCATCTTCACCAAAAGGTTTGCCACAAGACTTTACACAGAGTATTATTAATAATTTCCAAGGTAATGAAGAATTGATTGAACAAGGATATAGCTGCCTGGATATCATTTTTTCAGTACCAATTGAAGCAGAGACTGAATTCGGGGGAGTATTGCAGGAACTTTACAAAGAATACAGGGATCAGTTGACGATGTGTAAAACAGAAGAATTTGATGACTTATACAAGGAGCTGACCCAGGAATATATGGACGCAGGCTATAAAGAAGTTATGAGTCAGAGAATTCAGACATATAAGGATGGACACAGTACAAAATTACAGTGATATTAGCAGGTGATATAATAATATATTTAATATATGAATGTTTCTTAAAATGCAGTTGATAAAAAGGCGGGTTTGAGATATAGTAATATTCTCAGACCTGTTTTAATTTTTGTCTTTTGGATGGATAATATCTTCGGATTTCGGCAAGTTAAACAGTATTTATTTTAATATTTAAGAAACTAGAATAAAATAGTAAAATATATATTGATTTATAAATGGATATCTAGTATATTGATTAATAGGTATTCAAGGAGGAAATTGAATAGTATGCAAGAATTAGTAAAAGTAGCGGTTGATGCGATGGGTGGTGACAATGCTCCCGGCGAAATCGTAAAAGGTGCAATAGAAGCAGTAAATAAAGTGAAAAATATAAAAGTATTTCTTGTTGGTAAAGAAGATGTTATAAATGAAGAACTTAAGAAATACACATATAACAAAGAACAACTTGAAGTTACGAATGCTAGTGAAGTAATTGCAACCGAAGAACCACCTGTAATGGCAATTAGGCGTAAGAAAGATTCATCTTTGGTGAAAGCAATGAATATGGTAAAGAATCAAGAAGCAGATGCCCTTGTATCAGCAGGAAGCTCAGGTGCTATTCTTGTTGGTGGTCAGGTGATTGTTGGTAGAATTAAAGGTATTGAAAGACCACCACTTGCTCCATTGATTCCGACAGCTAAAGGTGTTTCATTATTAGTTGATTGTGGAGCTAATGTTGATGCCAGAGCATCTCATTTAGTTCAATTTGCTAAACTGGGTTCTATCTATATGGAAAATGTAGTTGGAATTAAGAATCCCAAAGTAGCAATTGTAAATATTGGTGCAGAAGAAGAAAAAGGAAATATGCTTGTTAAGGAAACTTTTCCATTATTAAAAGAATGTAGCGACATTAATTTTATCGGAAGTATTGAAGCTAGAGATATACCAAGCGGATATGCAGATGTAATTGTTTGTGAAGCATTTGTGGGAAATGTTATTCTTAAATTGTATGAAGGTGTTGGTGCAACTTTAATTGGTAAAATTAAGGGTGCAATGATGTCATCGCTAAGAAGCAAAATAGGGGCTTTGTTGGTTAAACCAGCAATGAAAATGGCATTGAAGTCATTTGATGCTAGCGAATATGGTGGTGCACCTCTTTTGGGACTTAACGGACTCGTAGTTAAGACTCATGGAAGTTCCAAAGCGAAAGAAGTTACCAATTCAATTATTCAGTGTGTAACTTTTAAAAATCAAAAGATTAATGAAAAAATTAAAGCAAACATTTTAATGAAGGATGAGTAAGTAGAAAGGATTGAAAATATGGAATTTGAAAAATTAAAAAAAATTATAGCGGAAGTATTAAATGTTGATGCAGACGAAATTACAATGGAGACAACATTTGTTGATGATTTAGGTGCCGATTCTCTTGATATTTTTCAAATTATAATGGGAATAGAAGAAGAATTTGATATCGAAATTTCAAATGACGAGGCAGAAAGCATCGTATCAGTTGGAGATGTTATCGAGCAAATCAAAAACTTAGCCAATAACTAGAAGATTAGTTGGCGCGGTGGATTTACAAAAGCCCTTGATAAAGGGCTTTTGTGTTGTTATAATGATAGGTGAATTGTAACTACTCTGTACCCAGAGTGTGCAAGGTGTTTTTCGTAGTAAAATCCCGAGTTTTATAGCGCCTAAATGCAATACGATTGCATTTTGTGTGCATCGCGTAGCGGTAACTAGGGCGGTACTGAATAGTTAAAGAGAATGAAAAATAATAAGGAGGTGGATTAAATGGGTAAAAAAGTATTATTAGAGGATTTAGAAACAATCGTAGGATATAAGTTTAATGATTCAAGTTTTTTACGTCAAGCTATGACACATAGTTCTTTTTCGAATGAACATCGTTTAAACAGATTAACCAATAATGAAAGATTAGAATTTCTAGGTGATGCAGTTTTAGAAATTGTAACAAGTGATTATTTATTTTCCAAGTACCCTAAATTTCCTGAAGGGGAATTAACGAAAATAAGAGCAAGTATTGTTTGTGAGCAAACATTAGCTTTGTGCACTAGAGAAATTGAATTAGGTAAATATTTATTACTAGGAAAAGGAGAAGATTTAACGGGTGGAAGAACGAGAAATTCAATTGTATCAGATGCAATGGAAGCACTTATTGGTGCCATTTATTTAGATGGTGGTTTTGCTAATGCAAAAGAGTTTATCTATAAATTCATTTTATCAGATATTGAACACAAGCAGCTCTTTTATGATAGCAAGACTATCCTGCAAGAAATAGTACAAAGTGATTTTAGAGAAGAACTTGTTTATAAGCTTATTGGTGAAGAAGGACCAGATCATAATAAGAAATTTATTATTGATGCCATGATTGGAAGTAGGGTTGTGGGGAATGGAATAGGTAGAACGAAGAAGGCTGCTGAGCAAGAAGCTGCTTACAGTGCTATTGGACGACTTAGAAAATCTTAGCGGGAGAATTTATATGTATTTAAAATGTATTGAAGTACAAGGCTTTAAATCTTTTGCGAACAAAATCATTTTTGAGTTTCACAATGGAATCACAGGAATTGTAGGACCAAATGGAAGTGGAAAAAGTAACGTCGGTGATGCCGTTCGTTGGGTATTAGGAGAGCAAAGCGCGAAACAGCTTAGAGGTTCTAATATGCAAGATGTTATTTTTTCGGGAACTGAAAGTAGAAAACCGCTAGGGTTTGCTTACGTGGCAATAACACTTGATAATTCTGATCACAAATTAGCAATTGGCTATGAAGAAGTAACCGTAGCTAGACGTGTATATCGCTCAGGAGAAAGTGAATATCTAATTAATGGTACAGGCTGTAGATTAAGAGATATTCAAGAACTGTTTTACGACACTGGAATTGGAAAAGAAGGCTATTCCATTATTGGACAAGGCCAAATTGACAAAATATTGAGTGGAAAGCCTGAAGAGCGAAGAGAATTATTTGATGAAGCAGCAGGTATTGTTAAATTCAAGAGAAGAAAAGCAACCGCACAGAAGAAATTAGAAGAAGAGAAACAAAATCTTCTTCGAGTTACTGATATTTTGTCAGAGCTTGAGAAACAGATTTTGCCACTTGAGAAACAGTCAGCTGTGGCAAAAGAGTTTTTAAAGAAAAAAGAAGAACTAAAGACGTATGATGTCAATTTATTTTTGTTGGAATCTGCAAGGGTGAAGGAGCAATTAGAAGCAGTAGATGAAAAACTACTTATTGCAAGCAGAGATTTAGTAAATACAAAAGAAGGCTATGAAAATACCAAACTGGAATATGAAAAATTAGAAAAAGATATTGAAGAAAAAGATATTAAAATTGAAGAATATCGAAATATACAGAATGAAACAGGAATTTTAAGTCGTGACATTGATGGAAAGATTAATGTATTAAATGAACAGATTAATTCGGTCAAGCAAAATGATGGACATTTGCAGCAAAGAAAAAATGCAATTCTAGCTGATATTCTAGTAAAAGATCAACAAAAAGATGAATTTACTACTCAAAAAGATGAAATTAATAGGCAGTTAGATGAAATTGACGATTTACAGACAAATGCGACTACTGCTATTAGTGAAATTCAAGGTAAAATCACAAAATTGAATGATCGAATCGATGACAGCAAAAATGAAATATTTGATTTGTTAAATGAAAGAGCATCAACGAAAAGTAAGATACAACGTTTTGATACAATGCTTGAACAGATTACTCTTCAAAAAGCAGAACTTAGTCAAAAATTAATAAAAATGAAAAGTGAAGAGACGGATCAAGAGATACTTTTAAATGGATTTACGAATGAATTAGAAGCAATATCAAGTGTGATAATTAATCTTAGTGATGAAAGTAAATCAAATGAAGAAAGTGTTAAACGTATTCAAGAAGTGCTCTCACAACAAAATATAAAATTCAATGCAGCTCAATCGGCATATCATATGGAAAAATCCAGATTAGATTCATTGATAAATATTACTGAAAAATATGATGGATATGGAAATAGTATTCGTCGTATCATGGAACGAAAAGAATCACAAAAAGGTATTGTTGGAGTAGTTGCGGATATTATTAAAGTTGATAAAGAATATGAAATAGCTGTTGAAACTGCATTGGGTGGCAGTATTCAAAACATTGTTACAGAGGATGAAGCAACTGCTAAAAGCATGATTTCATATTTAAAGACAAATAAGTTTGGTAGAGCAACCTTTTTACCTCTAACAAGCATTGGAAACAAAACACTGTTTCATCAAGAAAATGCACTGAATGAAAAAGGTGTTATCGGATTAGCCAGTAATTTGGTGACAACAGAAGATAAATATCAAGGTCTAGCTAAATATTTACTTGGAAGAACAGTTGTAGTTGATGATATTGACAATGCAATCGCGCTTGCAAGAAAATATAATTATGTACTTCGAATTGTTACAATTGAAGGTGAATCATTAAATCCAGGTGGTTCTATGTCTGGTGGTGCTTTCAAGAATACAAGTAATTTATTAGGTAGAAGACGTGAGATTGATGAACTAAATGAAAAAACCATGGAACTTTCCAAAGAAGTGGTTGCCATACAAGAAGATATTGATAGTAAAAAAGCACAACGAATCTCTGCATATGAACAAATTGACAGATTAAAGAAAGAATTACAAGAACAGTATTTACTTCAAAATACAGCTAAGATGAATGTGAATCAGGCGAGTGAGAGAATAAAGACTAGTATTTCTTCTTTTAATGAGTTGAAAAAAGAAGGCAGTGAGATCGAACAACAGATTAAAGATATTACAGAGAGTAAAACACAAATACAAAAAGAATTAGCAGTTTCAGAAGAGAAAGAAAAAGAAATTGAAAAATTAATTGCTAAGGACGTCGAACGTCTAGACATAGAAAAGGCAAACGAAATAGAGTTTTCAAAGAATTCGACAGATATAAATTTGCAATTTGCTAATTTGAACCAAAAAAATGAATTTGTTTTGGAAAATATAAGGCGTGTGAATCAGGAACTTCAGAAATTAAATGCAGAATTGATACAATTGAATTCTAGCATGGAAGAATCAAAAGAGGACGTCTTATTAAAGGATAAAGAAATTAGTAAGCTACAAAAAGAAGCTTTAGATAGTGATAGTATTCTAGAAAACTGCCAGAATAATTTGAGATTATTTAATGCTGAAAAAGAAGCACTTACTTTGAACCATAAAGGTTTCTTCGCAAAACGAGAAAAATTGGCTGATTTAATAAACAATTTGGATAAAGAAGTATTTCGTTTGACGAATCAAAAAGAAAAAGTGGAAGAGACAAATGAAAATCAAATTAATTACATGTGGGAGGAATATGAAATTACACATAGTCTTGCAGTTGAAATGCGAGAAGAAGAATTTGATAACCCTTCAGAGCTTAAGAAGAATATTGCCACAATAAAGGAAGAAATCAGAAAACTTGGAGATGTCAATGTTAATGCAATTGAGGATTATAAGAATTTATCAGACCGATTTACATTTTTAAATGAACAAAAAAACGATTTGGTAGTCTCCGAAGAGACGTTGCTTAAGATTATAGACGAACTGGATATTGGAATGCGAAATCAGTTTAAAGAGAAATTTGAATTAATAAAAATTGAATTTGATAAAGCATTTAAAGAACTTTTCGGAGGAGGAAAAGGAACAATCGAAATGATGGAGGATGTCGATATCCTTGAAGCAGGTATACGTATTGTTTCACAACCACCAGGAAAAAAATTACAAAATATGATGCAACTATCAGGTGGCGAAAAAGCGCTTACAGCCATAGCACTCTTGTTTGCAATTCAAAATCTAAAACCATCTCCATTTTGTTTGCTGGATGAAATAGAAGCGGCGCTTGATGATTCTAACGTAACTCGTTATGCAAAATATTTACATAAGTTGACAAAAAACACACAGTTTATTATTATAACACATAGGCGTGGAACAATGGCAGCCGCAGATAGGTTGTATGGCATTACGATGCAAGAAAAGGGTGTGTCAACTCTTGTTTCAGTTAATTTAATTGAAGATGAGCTTAGTAAATAGGGAGTTCATGGTTGGCTAGATTGCAACCATGAATTTTACTAAAAGTAGAACAAAGAAACGTTATTAAGTAGAGTGGTATAAAAAGTTTTAGTGAATCGATATAAGCGTGAATACCAAACCAAATGGAGGGACATATGGGCGAAAAAAAAGGATTTTTTGGAAGACTTGTAGAAGGATTAACCAAAACAAGAAATAATATTGTCTCAGGAATAGATTCTATATTTAGCGGATTTTCAAGTATAGATGATGAGTTCTATGAAGAAATTGAAGAAATTTTAATTATGGGTGATTTGGGAATTAATGCTACCACTTCCATTCTTGAGGACTTGAAAGAAAAAGTTAAAGTGAATAAAATCAAAGAACCAGCGGAATGCAAACAACTTCTTATTGAGAGCATTAAAGAAGAAATGGATGTTGGAGAGACCGCGTATGAGTTTGAAAATAGAAAATCTGTTATTTTGGTTATTGGGGTTAATGGAGTAGGTAAAACTACCAGCGTGGGTAAATTGGCAGGTAAGTTAAAGGACCAAAATAAAAAGGTTGTTTTGGCAGCGGCAGATACCTTTAGAGCGGCAGCGGGTGAACAGCTTACTGAGTGGGCGAAAAGAGCGGGTGTTGACATTATTGGAGGACAGGAAGGTGCTGATCCTGCGGCGGTTGTATATGATGCGGTAGCAGCAGCTAAAGCTAGAAATGCGGATGTATTGTTATGTGATACAGCAGGTAGACTTCATAATAAGAAAAACCTAATGGAAGAATTAAAGAAAATAGATCGCGTTCTTGAGCGAGAATATCCAGATGCATACCGAGAAACTTTAGTTGTTCTTGATGGAACAACAGGACAAAATGCACTTGCACAGGCAAAACAGTTCAAAGAGGCTGCAAATGTTACGGGTATCATATTGACCAAATTAGATGGAACGGCTAAGGGAGGAATTGCAATTGCAATTCATTCAGAACTTGGAATTCCAGTTAAATATATTGGTGTAGGAGAAACAATTGACGACTTACAAAAATTTAATGCAAATGATTTTGTGAATGCATTATTTGACATTAAACAAGAAGAGAAAGAAGATGATGAGTGATGTTAACTTTAGAAAATTTTGAAGAAGCAACAGAGGTAGTAAAACAAGTTATACTTGAAACAAAGCTAGTATATAGTGATTACTTTAGTGAACAAACAGGGAATAAAGTTTATTTGAAACCGGAAAATATGCAATTTACTGGTGCTTATAAAGTGAGAGGCTCATACTATAAAATAAGCACGTTAACACAAGCGGAAAGAGATAAAGGACTAATTACAGCTTCAGCTGGAAATCATGCACAAGGGGTAGCATATGCAGCAAAATTATTTGGTATTAAGGCAACGATTGTTATGCCTACTACGACCCCTCTTATGAAAGTGAATAGAACAAAGGGCTATGGCGCTGAAACAATATTATACGGAAATGTTTATGACGAGGCATGTAGTTATGCTTATAAACTTGCAGAAGAAAAGGGATATACCTTTATTCACCCATTCGATGATTTAGCTGTAGCAACAGGTCAAGGAACGATTGCAATGGAAATAATCAAAGAACTTCCAACAGTTGACTATATTTTAGTACCAATTGGTGGCGGTGGGCTTGCAACAGGAGTTTCTACTCTAGCCAAACTTCTAAACCCTAAAATAAAAGTAATTGGTGTTGAACCAGCCAATGCTAATTGTATGCAAGTGTCCCTTAAAAATAAAAAAGTAACAACACTTCCAAATGTTAGTACGATTGCAGATGGTACCGCAGTAAAGACTCCGGGGAGTAAAATATTTCCTTACATTCAGAAAAATATTGACGATATCATTACGATTGATGATGAGGAATTAATTGTTGCATTTTTGGACATGGTTGAGAATCATAAAATGATTGTAGAAAATTCGGGACTTTTAACAATTGCCGCATTGAAACATATGGATGTGAAAGGCAAGAAGATAGTATCGATTTTAAGTGGAGGTAATATGGATGTAATAACCATGTCATCTATCGTACAACATGGTTTGATTCAAAGAGGTCGAATCTTTACTGTATCCGTGTTATTACCGGATAAGCCAGGTGAATTAGTTCGTGTTGCGGATATCATTGCAAAAGAGCAAGGAAACGTAGTTAAACTTGAACACAATCAATTTGTAAGTATAAATAGAAGTGCAGCGGTTGAACTTCGTATTACACTTGAGGCCTTTGGTCATGAGCACAAAGAGCAGATAGTAAATGCTTTAAAGGAAAAGGGATACGATCCTAAATTTTCACAAGCAAATCTATAATAATTAAAATAGTTGCTTGTTTCTAAGAAGAATTTAATAAAACGAAATATTTGGACTAAATAAATATCATCCTAGTAATGGGGGTGATATTTTTATTTGAATGGGTAGTTCCACGAGTTTTACAATTAAATAAAAGACACACCACGCGGATAGTATATTTGCTATTTGTTTAGCTGCCTATTTAATATGTGCATATATTAATATTTAAATTTGCATTAAATATGTTAAATAAGTGTGAAATTAGTGATAAATGTGTTGCTTTTTCATTTGGTTTTGCATATAATATCAGTTAGTCAACTAATCAATTTTGGAGGTGAGAATAATCGAAGAAAGTAACCATGAAAATAAGTCTTTGAGAGAATTATTTGTGGAATTAACACGTGTATATTTTATTAAAACATACAAAGTAATTTCTGATAAAGGAGTTCATCCTGGTCAAGCATCCTTACTTAGATTAGTGAGTGGAGAGGGAGGACTAAGTCAAAAAGAAATAGCACAGAAATTAAATATACAACCACCTACAGTAGCTGTTTCAATTAAGCGGATGGAAAAATCAGGTTGGATTACAAGAGAGATTGATAAGAATGATAAAAGAATATCTAGAATATTTATTACTGAATCAGGAATTCAAATTGTGAAACAAGTGAAAATATCAACTGACGACATGGATACAGTAGTGTTTTCTGGTTTATCTGATACAGAAAAGTGTTTGTTGCGTCGAATTCTAATACAGTTGATAGATAATTTAAGAGCGACAATTGATGAAAAGGAATTCAAAGAGGTGATGCAACATTTTAGTGAACATCATGATAAAGTGCACTCTAGGTGTAAGAAAGAAGATAAATAGAGAGGAATATATAATGTTAAAATTAATTAAGTATTTAAAAAGATCAATCGCACCAATTATAGCAATCGTTATTTTACTGTTTATACAGGCATACTGCGATTTGTCTTTACCTGGGTATACATCTAATATTGTTAATGTAGGTATACAACAAGGGGGAGTTGAAGATGTAGTTATTGAGCATATAAGAGAAAGCGAGATGCAAAAACTCTATTTATTTATGAGCGATGAGGATAAGAGCTATGTTGAGTCGAATTATGAAGTCGATGGCGACATACTTCAATTAAAAGATATTGATACTTCAACCAAAGATAAACTAAATGAGATTTTTGAAAAGCCTATGATTATTGTAATTACGCTTTCAGGAGATGGGGACGAAGTAACAGCAATCAAAGATAAAATGGGATTAACAAGTGATTCTGATGTGTTTGAGGTGTTATTTAATTTACCAGAAGAACAACTAAGTATGATGGCAAATAGTATGACAGCAAATTTAGATGAAATGCCAGAATCTATTATGAAACAGTCAGCGATTGCATATGTAAAAGCAGAGTATGCAAACCAAAATATTGATATAGAGCATATTCAACAAGTGTACATTGTGAAAGCTGGACTCAAAATGCTTGGATTTGCATTCCTAAGTATGCTTGTAGCAATTACAGTTACCTTTTTATCTTGTAAAGTTGCAGCGTTGTTTAGCTGTAATTTAAGAGAAATGGTGTATAAAAAAGTAATATCATTTTCCAGTACGGAATTTGATAAGTTTTCAACCGCTTCTTTAATCACAAGAAGTACGAATGATGTTCAACAGATTCAGTTACTTATGACAATGGTTTTTAGAATTGTTTTGTATGCACCTATTTTAGGAATTGGTGGAGTTTTAAAGGTATTAAATACAAATACTTCAATGTCTTGGATTATTGGATTAGCGGTAGGAGTTATTTTGTTAATTGTTTTGACTTTAATGAAAATTGCTATGCCTCGATTCAAAAAATTACAGATTTTAATTGATAAACTTAATCTCGTTACAAGAGAAATTTTAACAGGTATTCCAGTCATTAGAGCGTTTAGTACACAACTTCATGAAGAAGAACGTTTTGGGTATGCAAATGCAGAATTAACGAAAACAAATCTATTTGTAAATCGTGTTATGACATTTATGATGCCACTTATGATGCTTATTATGAATGCTATCACAGTACTTATTGTATATGTTGGAGCATATGGCATTAATGATGGTGCGATGCAAGTAGGTGATTTGATGGCGTTTATTCAATATACTATGCAAATCATTATGTCTTTCTTAATGCTTACCATGGTATCAATTATGATTCCACGAGCTAGTGTATCGGCAGTTCGAATCAATGAAATAATTGAAACAGAAGTTATTATTAGAGATCCAGTTGAACCGAAAAAGTCATTGGAAAGTCAAAAAGGTATTGTTGAATTTAAAAATGTTTCGTTTGCATATCCAGATGCGAAAGAAAACGTGCTAACTAACGTTACCTTCAAGGCTTCAAAAGGAGAAACAACTGCAATTATTGGAAGTACAGGAAGTGGTAAGTCAACGTTGGTTAACTTGATTCCTAGATTCTTTGATATTACGGAAGGTGAAATTCTAATTGATGGAGTAAATGTAAAAGATTACACACAACACGATTTACATGAAAAAATTGGTTATGTGCCACAAAAGGGTGTACTATTCTCAGGAACGATTGAGTCTAATATAAAATACGGATGTGAAAACGCATCAATAGAGAATGTCGAAAAAGCAGCAAGTATAGCACAAGCTATAGACTTTATTAATGAAAAATCAGAAAAATATAAATCTGAAATTTCACAAGGAGGTTCAAATGTTTCGGGTGGACAAAAGCAACGTCTTTCTATCGCTAGAGCAATTGCAAGGAACCCAGAAATAATAATATTTGATGATAGTTTTTCAGCACTTGATTATAAAACAGATGTTGTGCTTAGAAGAGCATTGAAAAAAGAAATTGTTGAGGCTATTACAATAATAGTAGCCCAAAGAATAAGTACCATTCTTCATGCAGATCGAATTATTGTATTGGATGAAGGTAAAGTGGTAGGCATTGGAACTCATAAAGAACTACTAAAAAGTTGTGAAGTTTATTTGCAAATTGCCATATCTCAGTTGTCAAAGGAGGAATTAGCAAATGAGTAACGAAAGACCTAAAGCAAGAGGACCTATTGGACCTATGATGCCCGGAGAAAAAGCAAAAGATTTTAAAGTTTCAATAAAAAAAATTATAAAGTATTTAAGTACTCCTAAATATGCAATTCGATTATTATTTATGTTCATATGTGCAATTGCTGGTACAGCTTTTAATATAGTAGGACCTACTATTTTAGGTAATGCAACCACAGAAATATTCAATGGTTTAATTAGTAAAATCAACGGATCTGGTGGAATTGACTTTGCTAAGATAGAAAGTATTTTATTAATGTTGATTGGATTATATGTTCTTAGTGCATGTTTTACTTTTACGCAGGGATTTATTATGACGGGTATTGCAAATGATGTAACATTTACCTTAAGAAAAGATATCTCAAAGAAAATTAATAGAATGCCTCTAAAGTATTTTGAAAGCAGAACGAATGGAGAAGTTTTATCTAGAGTTACCAATGATATTGATACGTTAGGACAAAGTTTAAATCAAAGTGTTACACAACTTATAACATCTGTTACTACCATAGTTGGAGTACTCATCATGATGTTAAGAATTAATGGTTGGATGACATTAGGAGCTCTGTGTATTTTGCCAATATCAATGGGATTGCTTGGTACAATAATGAAACATTCACAGAAATTTTTCCAAAGGCAGCAAAAATATCTTGGTCAGATTAATGGGCAAGTAGAAGAAGTATATGCGGGACATAACATTGTCAAAGTCTTTAATAAAGAAGAATCTGTTATTAATGAGTTTGTAGAAACAAATAAACAATTATATGATTCAGCATGGAAATCGCAATTCTTCTCGGGGATAATGATGCCATTAATGCAATTTATAGGTAATTTAGGATATGTTATGGTTGCTTTATTAGGTGGATATTTAACGATTAAGGGAAGTATTCAAGTAGGACAGATTCAGTCCTTCTTCCAATATATTAGAAGCTTTACACAGCCAATTCAACAAGTTGCTCAAGTTGGAAATATGCTTCAACAGTCAGCAGCAGCGGGAGAAAGAGTATTTGAATTCTTAGAAGAAGAGGAAGAAGATCAAATTGTTGAAAATGCAGTCGATATTAATTCTTTAAAAGGAAATGTAGAGTTTGAAAAAGTATCCTTTGGATATAATGATAATCAGACTATTATTAATCATTTTTCGGCTAAAGTAGTAGAAGGTCAAAAGATAGCAATTGTAGGGCCTACAGGAGCTGGAAAAACTACGATGATTAAGCTTTTAATGAGATTTTACGATGTTAATTCTGGAGCTATTAAGGTAGATGGACATGATTTGAGAGCCTTTAACCGTAATGAGTTAAGAGATATGTTTGGTATGGTATTACAAGAAACATGGTTGTTTAATGGTTCTATTATGGAAAACATTAGATACGGACGTCTTGGTGCCAGTGATGAAGAAGTTATGGAAGCAGCAAAGGCAGCACATGCGCATCATTTCATCATGACGCAACCAGATGGATACAATATGATTCTAAACGAGGAGACTAGCAATATTTCACAGGGACAAAAGCAGTTGTTAACAATTGCAAGAGCAATTTTAGCGGATCCTAAGATTCTTATTTTAGATGAAGCAACCAGCTCAGTTGATACTAGAACTGAAATTAGAATTCAAAAAGCGATGGATCATTTAATGAGTGGAAGAACAAGCTTTGTAATTGCACATAGATTGTCAACAATTAAAGATGCAGACCTAATTCTTGTTATGAAAGATGGAGATATTATAGAACAAGGGAATCATGAAGAACTATTGGGAGCAAAAGGATTTTATTCCAATTTATATAATTCGCAGTTTGAGAGAACGGAAGCGGTTTAAATAGGATATAAGGAAAGAACAGAGAGAGTCTTTGTTATTTGTTTATAAAAAAAGAAGAAGTATCTATGTCAAAAACATGGATACTTCTTCTTTTGAGAATTAATGGGTATATAGTTTTTAACAGAGTATAGTGCCCTGCTATTAAAAATTTCAACCTCTTAAATGCAAGAAAATATTTACTTATTAAAAAACTTCTTAATAGAATCCATATTAGAAGACATACTTATAAGTAGCATGTCAAACACAGTGATTGCAACCATTGATTCTACAACAACGACAGCTCTTGGAACAATAATAGGATCGTGGCGACCTTTGATATTTATATCAATATTTTCACCGGCTTTATTAATCGTAGCTTGCGTTGTTGCAATAGAAGGTGTAGGCTTAATAGAGGTGCGGATAATGATATCTGAACCATCACTAATACCGCCTAAAATACCGCCTGAGTGATTGGAACGTTTTATGATTGTTCCATTTTCATCATAACTGTATTCATCATTATTTGAAAGACCAGTTGCATTTGCTACATCTATTCCATCTCCAATTTCGAATGCTTTTACTGCACCAATTGATGTAACAGCCTTCGCTAAATTTGCACTGAGTTTATCAAAAGCAGGTTCTCCTACACCGGCAGGTAGATGAGTTATAATACATTCGATTTTACCGCCAGAAGAGTTCTGATTTTGAATACACTCCTCGAGATAGGTAGCTGTAGTTGTAGCAGTAGTGGCATCTGGCATGTATAAAGCATTGTTCATAATTTCATTTCTATCAAATGATTTTATCTCGCAAGGACCAATTGACTTGGTATATGCAAACACATCAATTCCAAGTTGTTTTAATAGTTTAGATGCAATCGCACCGGCAGCAACACGCCCGATCGTTTCACGTCCAGAAGAACGACCACCACCGCGGTAATCGCGAAAGCCATATTTCATATCATAAGTTAAATCAGCATGACCAGGACGGTAGTACTGAGCGATATCGTTATAGTCTCCAGAACGCTGTGTTTTATTAAATACAACCATAGAAATAGGTGTACCCGTTGTTCTTCCTTCAAAAATACCAGAAAGAATTTCAACGCAATCATCTTCTTTTCGTGGAGTAGAAAATTTGGATTGCCCAGGCTTTCTTCTGTTTAGAAATACCTGAATATCCGCTTCACATAAATCGAGTCCAGCAGGACACCCATCTACAACCACACCAATACCTTTTCCATGAGATTCTCCCCATGTAGAAATACTAAATAAATTACCATATATAGAACCAGACATAATTTCCTCCATTCGTATGAATTTGCAAGTAGAGATTGGAAAGGATAAGCGATTTTTGCTATTCTTTCCTTTCATTCATCACATTCTGCGATGTTCAATCAATACAATTTTCTTTTGTTTGCTCTTTATAGTATAGTTAGAGGACTATACTTTTGCAACAAAAATATCCATAAATCAACTATTTTATAAAATATTTAATAAATATTAGGAATATACTTATAATATTCACAAATTTATGATATATTATTTGTGGAAAATTGTATAAGTAGGACAGTTATTGTCAAAGCATTTTAATTTACAAGATAATAAATAAGTGACGATTCAGTATACATAAACACGAGGTGTTTTGCAAAGTAAAATCCGAGTTTTGAAGCACCACAATGCATTTTTTTGCATTGAGTGTGCATCGCGTAGCGTTACATATGAAGGTACTGAATAGTTAAAAAAATAGGATGATATATAAGAGGTGATTTTTATGGCAGAAATGGAGCCAAATATTATAAATGGGGATGTTAGTATTCTGGAACAAGAGACATATATCAATAATCCAGAAATTTTTATTAATCAAACATTACAGTTTCAAGAACTTATGATGATGTACGATTGTGCAATTAAAGAAGTAAAAACAAAATTGGAAGTATTAAATGCTGAATTAACCGTTAGATATAAAAGAAATCCAATTGAATTTATTAGCTCAAGAATAAAAAAACCTTCCAGTATTGCTAAAAAGCTCAAGAAAAAAGGAAAACGTACAAGTGTTGAGATGATAGAAAATTCACTTTCTGATGTGGCGGGTGTTAGAGTGATATGTTCTTTTGTTGATGATATTTATGAAATTGCGTCAATGCTTGTAAGGCAAGATGATATTTCGTTAATTGACCAAAAAGATTATATTAATGATCCCAAAGAAAATGGTTATCGAAGTTTTCATTTGATTGTAGAGATTCCAGTGTTTTTTTCAGATCAAAAGAAAATGATGCGAGTAGAAGTTCAAATACGTACCATTGCTATGGACTTTTGGGCAAGTTTGGAACATCAATTAAGATATAAGCACGTTATTAGTAATGAGGAAGAGATTACAAATGAATTAAAAGAATGTGCAGATATTATTGCTGCTACAGATATTCGAATGCTTAATATTCGAAATAAAATCCAAGAAAATACGAATGAACGAGAAACAATTTTTGATAAAATGGATAAAGTCGATTTATCTAGCTATTATTAAGTTTAGCGGTAATTATTTAGTATTTGCATGGTTGTCGCTATGCTTACACAAATCACTTTGTGTTTAAGGCTCTAAATCGTTATAATAAAAAAACTTGAGAGGCGGAATACCTTTCAAGTTTTTTATTGTAGTAGCTTAACAGCTAGTGTTAAGCTACTGTGTGAACAGTAACAAACATTACATATATAATGCTATTATATTTAAAAATCAATTGATTGCAATATAATTGTGTGCTAAAATAAATATTATATAATAAGAGAGATAGAAGAAGGAGTCAAACGATGAAGGATGATTTGTTGAAATTAGAAAACCAGTTATGTTTTCCATTATATGCATGTGCAAAAGAGGTAGTAAAACAATACAAACCTTTTCTTGATGAGATAGACCTAACCTATACGCAATATATTACTATGATGGTGATGTGGGATAAGAAATCATTGAATGTGAAAACACTGGGAAAGTATTTGTATCTAGATTCAGGAACGTTAACCCCTTTACTAAAAAAGTTAGAGAAGCAGGAATTGATTAAAAGGGAACGATCAATCGAAGATGAAAGAAATCTAATTGTAACCATTACAGAAAAAGGTGAAGAATTAAAGAAAAAAGCTGCAGAAATACCAAGCAAAATTGTTAATTGTATTGATATTTCACCGGAGGATGCAAAAGCTTTATATAAAACACTTTACGGTATTTTAAATCGAATCGTTTAAAATCGATTCGATTTAAGTGCGCGTTTACTAAATCACAACGAATCGTTTATTCATCAAAATTAATAAAATAATTCTGACCGCCTACGGTTGTTATAGATAAGGAACAAAGGTTAAATTCTTCATCAAATACAGTTAAAGTATATTCAAATATATCGTTATTATCATGCTTTGACATGAATAAATAACTACCATTTTCTTTCCCATCTACTTCGTCACATATTTCATTGTAAATATTGCATCCATTTACTTCAAGTAAATAGCCTGAATCTTTGATTAATTTTTCTATTATTTCATATATCGCGTCCATTAAGTTCCTCCAATTAAAGTTTTCATTAAATATCTAATATTGTAACATATACTATTTCTAATTTATATAAAATAAGTGTAAACAAATTACGAGAGTAACATAAAATGAGTATTGGGAATAAAAAATAATTTGTGTTATAATGTTTTTAGTTAATTACCCACAACAAATAGGAGGAATCAGAATGAAAGTTTTATTATTAAATGGTAGTCCAAATAAGCAAGGATGTACGTATACTGCACTTATGGAAGTAGCGGGGCAATTAAATAAAAGTGGCATTGATACAGAAATATTTCACATAGGGAATGGACCTATGAGAGGGTGTATCGGATGCGGTAAATGTTCTGCTAATAATAACCGTTGTATTTTTAATGATGATTCAGTAAATGAGGCAATTGCCAAAATGGAAGAAGCAGATGGACTTATAATTGGTTCACCAGTTTATTATGCATCAGCAAATGGTGCACTCATTTCTTTTTTAGATAGAATGTATTATGCTGGTCGCAACTGTTTTGCATTTAAGCCAGGTGCAGCGGTAGTATCTGCTAGACGTGCAGGCACAACAGCAAGTTTAGATGAGTTAAATAAGTATTTTACAGTTTCAAAGATGCCAATTGTATCATCGCAATATTGGAATATGGTTCATGGAAGTAATCCAGATGATGTCAAAAAAGATTTAGAAGGTTTACAAATTATGCGTACATTAGGTAACAACATGGCATGGTTATTAAAATCAATTGAAGCAGGTAAAAAGGCTGGAATTGAATTGCCAGAAAGTGAACCAATGGTTAGAACAAATTTCGTTCGCTAATAGAATAGAGTCAGATCAATTTTAGTGACAAATGTAGTAACAGTTCAGCCATACCATTCATAATGTGCCTAAATATACCAAACAGTTATTGTTGAATATATTGGCACAGAGATGTATAATTAAAATATATGTCTAATTATGAATAAATGGTAACTAGGAAGGTATGGAATCGTTACCAAAAAACAATATAACTGAGGGAAGCAAATGAGAAAAATTTTTAAAAATATAATCCTTCTTTTTGTGATTACTATACTACTGGCAAATACGGTATTTGCAGCCACATCAGCAGAGGTAAAAAAACAGAAGGAAGAAACAGAAAAGAATTTAAATTCAATTAAACAGAGCATAAATGGTCTTGAACAGAAAAAAGCAAACATTACTTCTCAAATTTCAGAGAAAAATAATGAGTTAGTTGATTTGTTGGTCGTAATACAAGTATTAGAAGACGATATGACTAATAAAGAAGCTGAAATAGTGCAGGCACAGACGGATTATGATGCGGCTATGGCCAAAGAAGAAGAACAGTATGCAGCCATGAAAAAACGTATTCAGTATATGTATGAAAACGGTGATACCATGTATCTTGAAGCATTTCTGGAAGCAGAGAGTATTTCGGATTTATTGAATAAGGCGGAATTTGTTGATGAGATTTACAAATATGATAGGGATTTATTAACGGATTTTCAAGAGACGAAGGCGGAAGTAGCAAGACTTCAAGTCGAACTTGAAGAAGAAAAAGCAGAAATGGTTGCTTTGGAAGCGGATTATAAAGAACAGCAGAGTAATTTAGAAGTTGTTATTACGAATATGAAGGCTGAAGCATCAAATTTTGAAGCAGATCTTACACAGGCAAAGGCTCAGGCAAAAACTTATCAAGATGCCATTACTGCTCAGGCAGCTCAGATCAAGAAACTTGCAGCACAAGAACAAAAGGCAGCTGAAGAAGCAGCAGCGGCAAAAAAAGCAGCACTAGAGGCGGCTAGTAAAAGTTCAGAAAGCAAAAGCACAACGACGAGTACCTCATCAAGTACCTCATCAAGTACCTCATCAAGTACCTCATCAAGTACCTCATCAAGTACCTCGACGAGTGCAACTACGGAAAGTTCGCCTACTACCACAACGAGTAGCTCTGCTAGTAGTGGATCGGGATCCTCAATTGCATCCTATGCATGTCAATTTATAGGCAATCCATATGTTTATGGGGGGACGTCATTAACAAATGGTGCAGATTGTTCCGGATTTACGCAAGCGGTATATGCTCACTTTGGAATTTCGATTCCCAGGTCATCTGGTTCACAGCTATCCGGAGGAACATCAGTTTCTTTTTCCGATATTCAAGCAGGTGATGTTGTGTGCTATGCAGGGCATGTGGCAATATACATAGGTAATGGTCAGATTGTTCATGCAAGTACACCGTCAACAGGTATAAAATACGGAAATGTTACATATAGAACCATCTTAGGTATCAGAAGATATAATTAAAATAAAGTAAAAATGCAAATCGTTTGTGTTGATTTGCATTTTTATATAATAGTGAAGTAGTACAAACTTCCCGGTTATATAAAAAGCGGTTTGTTCTGTGTGTGCTACATAATAAATGATTTATGCAATAAGAGGAGAATAAAATGATAAGATGTATGTTATTTAATGAAGAAATAGAAGAGGAAGAATGCAAGAATGCAATTACCGAATCTTATAAAGCAAAACCGAGAGTCCCCAAAAAATTTAAGAGAGTCATTAGCTGGAAATTTATATGTAAAGAATGTCCAAAACATAAACTATAATATTGTCAAAGTAGATTGAGAAAGTTTCTATAAAAAGACTGTTATGGCGTTGACGTATGATTAATCTTGTTTTATACTGTTTCATAGAAAGAATATCAAATTAGTATGAAAAGGAATGAGGATATGTTGAATCAATTTTCAAGAACAGAACTTTTATTTGGAAAAGATGCCATGCTAAAGCTTGAAGAAGCTAGGATAGCAGTATTTGGTATAGGTGGAGTTGGTGGCTATACAGTAGAAGCATTAGCTAGAAGCGGAGTAGGCACAATTGATATCATTGATGATGATAAGGTATGCTTAACAAATATAAATAGACAAATTATAGCAACAAGAAAAACCGTGGGTAAATACAAAGTTGATGTTATGAAGGAGAGAATCCTAGACATTAACCCAAGTGCGGTTGTAAATAGTCATCAGTGCTTTTTCTTACCTGAAAATGTAGACGAGTTTGCATTTGATGAATATGATTATATTGTAGATGCTGTGGATACGGTAACTGCGAAATTAGAGTTGGTGATGCAGGCCAAGAAATTCAATGTTCCCATTATCAGCTCCATGGGAGCAGGTAATAAATTAGATCCGACAAGATTTGAAGTGGCAGATATTTATGATACCTCAGTTTGTCCATTGGCTAAAGTGATGCGTCGTGAATTAAGAAAAAGGAATGTCGAGCATTTAAAAGTTGTATTTTCAAAAGAAGAACCAATAAAACCTATCGAGGATGCCGCACTAAGCTGCAAAGATAATTGTATATGTCCACCGGGCTCAGAAAGAACCTGTACGCAAAGAAGAGCAATTCCAGGTAGTAATGCATTTGTTCCATCCGTGGTTGGTCTAATCATTGCAGGTGAGGTGATTAAAGATATGGTGAATGTAAATACGAATAAAAGAAAATAGTAATTCATAATGATAGAAGGTGTGAAGAGCACGTTCTATCATTATGAATTTTTTTTCTTTAATAAGAAAGTTGGAATCGATTGCGAATGAAAGATTATAAAATAATGCCATTGAAGAATCCAGACAAAATTATAAATTACTGGAAAAAAGAAAGCATAGTAATAATATTAATTACTATATCAGGAATTATTTGTAATGCAGGAATGCTTATAGGTCCTATTTATCAGGGAAAATTGATTGATGGACTGCTTCAACATAAATCTTCCTATCAGATGATTTGTCTTGCATTGATTTTTGTGGCGTTAACTATCGTTGTACAAGCATTTCGTTATATAAAACGCTTCTATATTAGAAGATTTGCAAATAGTACGAGTGCATCCATGAGGTTTATGTTATATAACAGCATTGTACATAAAAATCAGGCACAGTTAGACGAGGAAAACATGGGAAGCCTAATGACGAAGGCGATATCTGATGTAGATGTGTGTATAGAAGGTATGCGCAAGTTTACAACCGAATTGTTTGATACAGGAGTTCTTCTACTATCATACATTATAACTATGTTTATTTATGATGTTAAAATTACGTTATTAGCTTGTGTTTTTATACCGCTTGCTATGTTTATTGCAGAAAAATTAAAAAAAGTAATATATAAATATACGAATGTATATCGTAAAAAAATGAGCGAATTATCAGATGTTACGTATGATAGAATTGAAAATGCAATTTTATATCGTATCTCTTCCCGAGAAGATGATAATGAAGAATATTATAATGCACTTTTGAACGATTTTGAAAGCAAAGCAATTATTGCAAATATTTGGGAAAATTCGATGCAACCAATCTATAATGTCATAGCAATGGCAGGTATTATTCTAGTAATTACTTATGGTGGAAATAATATTGCAGATGGTTTTTGGACAATCGGACAATTTTCTACGTACATTACTATTTTTGCTGCAATGGCTTATAAAGCAAGTAAGGCTGCTAAATTATTTAATTCAGTTCAAAAAGCAAGTGTGTCTTGGAAGAGAATTAAACCATATTTGAAGGAATATAAAGAGTTAAATGATACAGTAAGTAACATAAACAATTCAACCAATGATGCTACTTCAACCAATGATGCTACTTCAACCAATGATGCTACTTCAACCAATGATTTTATTTTAGAATTGAATGATTTGAAATTTGCATATATGAGTGGTAATAACATAATAAATAATCTGAATGTTAAGGCAAAAGCAGGAGAGATTATTGGAATAACAGGGCCGGTAGCTTGTGGTAAATCTACGCTCGGAAGACTGTTTTTAGGAGAGTATCCGTATGAAGGTTTGATACAAATGAATGGAAGAAATCTATTTGAATTATCAGAATATAAGAGAAGTAAAACGGTTTCCTATTTAGGTCATAATGTACAGCTGTTGTCCGATACAATTTATCATAATATTACGTTAGGCGATGCGGGTGATATAAGTGAGGTGATACATATTGTATGCTTTGAGCAGGATTTATTAGCAATGGAAAATGGAATAGATACCTTGGTGGGAGATAATGGTGTAAGGCTGAGCGGTGGGCAACAGGCAAGGATTGCATTGGCAAGGACCTTATATCATAAGAATAAGATTATCATTCTAGATGATCCATTTTCTTCGGTGGATAAGAACACAGAGAAAATTATATTTAAAAATCTAAAAGAATATCAAAAAGACAGTCTGATTTTACTTATATCACATCGACTTGCTATGTTTGAACAAGTAAATCATATTATTTTAATGCATTCTGATAAAACCTATGAATATGGAACCCATAAAGATTTGTTGGAATCGTCTAGAGAGTATGAAGAACTCTTTCGGTTACAATCTTTAAAAGGCGGTGATGAGAATGAATAAGGTTAAAACATTAATAGGAAAAGTCCTGAAAATCAATAAAGGATTAACGATACTTTTACTTATTTGCGCAATTGGGGTTGTTACATTTAGTCTTGTTCCACCACAAATACTTAAAATCATAGTAGATAGTTATTTAGCACGTGGGCTTGGGAATCAATTATTTAAGCTATCGCTAATTTATTTTGGATTTCTAGTTTTGATTGGTTTTTTTGATTTTGTAAAAGAAGGTTTATTGACTGTTTTGGGGCAAAAAATAACCAGAGAAATTCGTAGCGCAATGATGAGTAAACTAAAACGAATGAAAGCAGGTTATTTTACATTTCATGAAACAGGTTCAACTGTTTCAAGATATACAAATGACGTGGATGCGATACAAGCAATTTTTACAAATGGAGTCATAGGTATGGCGATTGATATTTTTAAGATACTGGGTATTATTATATCCATTTGTTTTTTTAGCAAAAGTCTTGGAGTAATAGTATTCTTACTGATTCCAATTATTTACGTCATCACAAGATTCTTTCAGAAGAGAATGTTAAAGGTTCAAATTCAAAATCGTATGTTAGTAGGGCGAGTGAACAATCATATCCCTGAAACAATAAAAAATATTCAGATGATTCGATCGTTTCGTAAAGAGAAATATATGGAGGAGAAATATAAGAAATATTTAATGGATAGCTACGATACGATAAAAAAAATAAATTTTTATGATTCAGTTTTTTCACCGATTATTCTTATTATACGAGCCATTGTAATTGCGCTAATGGTAATACTGGTATCCGACGATATTGCGATGCTTGGAATCTCAATCGGTATGGTAGCAGCAGCGATTGAATTGATTTCTAATATATTTAGCCCTATTGAAAGTCTTGGGATGGAGCTACAAAGTATACAACAGGCAATTGCAGGTATTAGAAGAGTAAATGAGTTCCTAAATGAAGTAGAGGATAAAGAAAAGATTTCTAGTTTCAAAAATCAAAATTTTTCCAATGATATTTCTATAGAATTTCAAAATGTAAGTTTCTATTATGAAGAGGGACAAGACATTTTGAAAAATGTTTCATTTAAGATAAATCCAAAAGAGGATGTTAGTTTTGTCGGAAGAACAGGTGCAGGAAAGAGCACGCTATTTAAACTAATGCTTGGATTATTAGAACCAATCGAAGGAACCATTTTAATCGGTGGTGAGGATATTACAACAATTAAAAACAGTAGGAAAAGAAAGATATTTGGTTATGTGGAACAAAGCTTTCATTTTATACCAGGTACTGTGATTGAGCAAATCAGTATGAAAGATGAATCGGTGTCAAGAGAAGCAGTAATCGCCGTAATACAATTTGTTGGTTTGCATGAATGTATTGTTAATTTAGAAAATAGTTACGATACAATTGCGATGGAATATCTATTTTCGCAGGGACAAAAACAACTTCTATCGATTGCAAGAGCAATTGTGATTAATCCACCGATTATGTTGCTGGATGAAATGACAGCTAATTTAGATTCGGATACAGAAAATAAAATTATTACTGTATTAAAAGCAGCAGGTAAAGACAGGATGTTACTGTCTATTTCACATAGATTATCTTCTATTCTAAGTAGTGAGAGAATTATAACATTAGAAAATGCCAGCATAAGATAAACTGGCATTTTTTAATGCGGTATTTTGGTGCTTAGATATATTGACGATTATTGCTATGCAATCCACTCAGTCGCGAGAGTGTCTGCAAGCAGATAAATTGTTCAAGAAAATTATAAGTGGGGTCAAAGGAAATGGCAGATAAATAGAGAAAATCATTCGAATTAATATATTATAAAGAATATAAAAATAAATAGTAAAAATATACAGTATGTTATTTACAAATGAAAGATAATAGAGTAATATTTAAGTAGATAGACAACTAACAATATAGACAAAATATAAGTGCATCTTTTATTTAAATATAGAGTGTTGTAATTATTCAATTTTATTTTTAGATAACAGAAAATAGTAAATCAATTAGTAAGTTCTTTAATTTTAATTAGGATGTGTTTTATACAGTATATATTTAGGGGGGAGACTTTCGATTAACTCAATCTTAACTTGGACAAGTATTAAAAAGGAAAAGGAAAGGAGGTAAGTGGTTGCTTCGTTATGTTCAAGGTACAATATTTCCATTTTAAGTAAAGGTTAGTTGTTAGATAAATAAGAGGAGGTTATTATATGTTTAAAAGAAAAGTAGCAATAATATTAATGGCAACACTTATGGTTACATTAGTACCAAAACCAATAACCTATGGTACTGCCGCAGATGATGCAGATCCTTATGAAACACGATTTATGGAGATGTGGGATGATCTTCATAATTCGAGCAATGGGTATTTCAGTGAAAAAGGAATTCCATATCATTCCGTTGAAACCATGATAGTAGAAGCACCAGATTATGGGCATGTAACGACAAGCGAAGCGTTCAGTTACTATTTATGGTTGGAAGCTATGTATGGAAAATTTTCAGGTGATTTTTCATCTTTTGAGACAGCTTGGAATACTACAGAAAATTACATAATTCCAAGTGCCGAAGATCAGCCAAACAGCAGCATGAGTAAATACAATGCAAGTAAACCTGCGACTTATGCACCAGAATGGGAAGAACCAAGTCTTTATCCAGCGGTTCTGGATTTTAATGCAGCAGTGGGAACAGATCCAATAAGCAATGATTTGACATCAACCTACGGTACTTCGCAAATTTATGGAATGCACTGGTTACTTGATGTAGATAATTGGTATGAATTTGGTAAAAGGGGAGATGGTACGTCATCACCATCGTACATTAATACTTATCAAAGAGGAACACAGGAATCAGTCTTTGAGACAATACCGCAACCTTGCTGGGATGCAATGAAATTTGGTGGTACGAATGGATTTCTAGATTTATTTACAGGTGACAGTTCATATTCACAGCAATTTAAGTACACAGATGCACCGGATGCAGATGCCAGAGCGGTACAGGCAACGTATTGGGCAAACGAGTGGGCAAAGGATTATGATATTGATTTATCAACTGATGTAAGTAAAGCCAGTAAAATGGGTGACTATTTACGCTATTCGATGTTTGATAAATATTTTAGACAAATAGGTGATTCTTCTGTTGCTGGCACAGGTTATGATGCGAGTCATTATTTGCTATCTTGGTATTATGCATGGGGAGGTGGTACCACCGCTGATTGGTCATGGAAAATCGGGTCAAGCCATAATCATTTTGGATATCAGAATCCAATGACTGCATGGATTCTATCTTCCGCTACAGAATTCAAACCACTATCTCAAAATGGCGCAACTGATTGGGGCACAAGTTTAGACCGTCAATTGGAATTTTATCAATGGCTTCAATCAGATGAAGGTGCAATTGCTGGTGGTGCAAGTAACTCATATAATGGACGTTATGAAACATTGCCTACAGATTCCTCAACTTTTTATGGAATGGGATATGAAGAAAATCCTGTTTATAGTGATCCAGGCAGTAATACATGGTTTGGTATGCAAACGTGGTCAATGCAGCGAGTAGCAGAGTACTATTATCAAACTGGTGATTCAAGAGCAAAAACGATAATGGATAAATGGGTAAGCTGGGTAAAATCAGTTGTTAAGTTAAATGATGATGGAACCTTCTCAATACCATCCAAAATTGATTGGACAGGTCAACCAGATACATGGACAGGAACTTCTACAGATAATTCCAACCTGCATGTAACAGTTGAAAGTTATGCAACAGATCTTGGAGTAACGGGTTCCCTTGCCAATACTTTATTATACTACAGTAAGGCATCTGGTGATGACGAGTCACGTGTTCTTGCGAAGGAATTATTAGATCGTATGTGGACACTATATCGCGATGATAAAGGTGTATCTGCGCCAGAAAGTATTGATGTAACTAGATTTTTTGATCAAGAAGTTTATGTACCAGAAGGTTGGACAGGAACTATGCCAAATGGTGATGTAATTGAAAATGGTGTTAAATTCATTGACATTCGTTCAAAATATGCAAATGATCCTGATTATCAAAAAGTATCAGATGCTTATGAGGCTGGAATCACAGCTGAATTTAATTATCATCGTTTTTGGGCACAATGTGATGTTGCTATTGCAAATGGTCTTTATTCTGTTTTATTTGGTACTGATACAGAAGTAGTAAATTCTTCTATAACACCAACAGAAGCAGCATTTGATAAAAATGACCAAAAGGATATTGCAGTTGAAGTAACACTGAATGGAAATACCTTAGATGGAATTAAAAATGGAACAGATACATTGGTTGAGGATACTGATTATACTGTATCAGAAGATACGGTAACGATATCAAAAGATTACTTGGCTACACAAGCAATCGGAACAACCAGTTTGACTTTTGATTTTAGTAGTGGAATTGATAGAAAATTAAAAGTTACTATCACCGATTCATCCGAGCCAGTGGTTACGGTAGGGGATATTAAGATACAGATGTTTAATGGAAATGTGTCTTCTGACACCAATGCTATTTCGCCAAAAATTATGTTATTTAATACAGGAGATAGTGATGTTTCGCTTGCGGATGTAAAACTTCGTTATTATTATACGATTGATGGGGAACAAGACCAGAGTTTTTGGTGCGACTGGTCAACAGCTGGAACTAGTAATGTAACATCAACTTTTGTAAAGATGGATGAACCTAAGGACGGAGCAGATTATTATCTGGAATTAGGTTTTACAGATGAGGCTGGAACTTTAACAGCGGGTCAGTCCATTGAAGTTCAAGCAAGATTTTCGAAAACGGATTGGACAAACTATACACAAGCTGGAGATTATTCATTTAATGAAACAAATACAGCATTTGCAGATTGTGAAAAGGTTACTGGTTACATAACGGATTCTCTTCAATGGGGAATTGAGCCTTAAAATAGGGAATTTTTCTAAAGTTTAATAGTTCATCGCTCCATTATGGAGCGATGATTAAAAAATGAATAGTCATCTGAATTCAATAGATGGAAAGTGCGAGGGAGATAAGCATGAGAAAACTATGGAATATGATACTAGTTACATCGTTAGTATGTACATTGTTGCCGACACAAGTTGTAAGGGCAGAATCCACATATAATTATGGAGAAGCATTGCAGAAAGCAATTATGTTCTATGAATTTCAACGTTCTGGTGATTTGCCAGAAGATCAAAGAAACAATTGGAGAGGTAATTCGGGATTAACGGATGGGTCAGATGTTGGATTAGATCTCACAGGTGGATGGTATGATGCTGGAGACCATGTGAAGTTTAATGGACCAATGGCATACTCGGCAACTATGCTTGCCTGGGCGGTGTATGAAGGTGAGGAAGCATTTGCTTTGAGTGGTCAATTGGATTATCAGATGGATAATGTTAAGTGGGTAAGTGATTATTTAATCAAATGTCATCCAGAAGCAAATGTATTCTATTATCAGGTAGGAAACGGAAATGCCGATCATACATGGTGGGGACCAGCAGAGGTTATGCAGATGGAACGCCCATCCTATAAAGTTGATTTATCGAATCCAGGCTCGTCAGTAGTAGCCCAAGCGGCAGCAACACTTGCATCAACTGCATTGATATATCAAGAAAAAGATCCTACTTATGCAGCTACTTGCATAAGTCATGCGAAGGAACTTTTTTCATTTTCGGATACAACTAAAAGTAATGCAGGATATACTGCTGCTAATCCATTTTATAGTGCATCAAGTGATTATTACGATGAATTGTCTTGGGCAGGTGTTTGGCTTTATCTAGCTACAGGAGAGCAACAATATTTGGACAAAGCAGAAACCTATGTATCAAATTGGAATGGGGGTGTAGGGGTTGCCTATACTTGGGCACAGAACTGGGATGATGTACATTATGGTGCTGAACTGCTATTGGCTAAGACAACCAATAAACAAATTTATAAGGACTATACAGAGAAGCATCTTGATTTTTGGACGACTGGTTATAACGGAGAAAGAGTTACCTATACACCAAAGGGACTTGCCTGGTTATCTTCTTGGGGATCACTTCGTTATGCAACGACAACTGCATTTTTGGCAAGTATATATGCGGATTGGTCCGGCTGTACTGCAAGTAAGATTAGTACTTATAATAATTTCGCAAAACAACAAGTAGATTATGCACTTGGAAGTACAGGACGAAGTTATGTAGTAGGTTTTGGGATAAATTCACCAGAACATCCACATCATCGAACAGCACATAGTTCGTGGGAAGATAGTATGTCAATTCCATCAGAACATAGACATACCATATATGGTGCACTTGTTGGTGGTCCTGCACAAGATGATAGTTATACAGACTCCATTAATGATTATGAAGGTAATGAAGTTGCATGTGACTACAATGCAGGCTTTGTAGGTGCTTTGGCCAAAATCTATGAAGATTACGGTGGTACTCCAATTGAAAATTTTACCGCAATAGAAGAACTTACGAATGATGAATTTTATGTTGAAGCAGGAGTAAATTCATCTAGTTCTAACTTCATAGAAGTAAAAGCAGTGTTGAATAATAAATCTGGTTGGCCAGCAAAGATGGGAGATAAGCTCTCTTTCAAATATTTTGTTGATATTACGGAAGCAATCGATGCAGGATACTTAGCGGATGATTTCACTATATCAAATAACTATAATGAAGGTGGAATCATTTCAAAATTATTGCCTTGGGACGAAGCAAACCATATTTATTATGTTAATATTGACTTTACTGGAACAAAAATTTATCCAGGTGGTAAATCTGAATACAAAAAAGAAATTCAGTTTAAAATTGCAGCGCCTACAAATACTACCTTTGATAGTACGAATGATTTTTCCTTTGGTGATATTAGTAATACTTCTTCAGGTAATATAGTACAAACTACATATATACCAGTATACGATGATGGGGTAAAGGTATATGGTAATGAACCGAGTAACGAACCAGGAGATAATGTAACTAACGCAAGTATCTCTATAACATCAACTACTTTTGATATTGAAATACAGAGTAGATTCACTAAGTCGGATTGGAGTAATTATACTCAAACAGGAGATTATTCCTTTATGCCGACAAATACCGAATATGCAAATTCAGAGAATACAACAGTTTATATTTCTAATAGTCTTTCTGGGGGAAATGAACCTTAATTACAAGGAAGATATTTTATGATTACCAAGTTGTATTAAGAGTAATAAAAGGTAACATCTCACAAAAATTGCGATGTTACCTTTTGAAAGTGCGCCCAGGTGGAATCAGAAGGAAGGCGTAGGAAAATCTCTGGTTTGACGAACAGAAATCATTTGTTGAATCATTTTCTTACGTAGCTTAACAGTTAGTGTTAAGCTACTGTGTGAACAGTAACCAAATTGTTACCATAATTCTTAAAATCCTTTAAGTATTGTTGATATGGTGTAATTTTTTCGTTATAATTAGGCTATATTAAGTTTTTACAATTATACTAGGAGGAAGAGAACATGATTGATGAAATAATAGAATATAACAAAGAATTTGTAAAACAGCAGAAATATATAGAATATCGTACAAAAAGTAAATACCCAAATAAAAAAATAGCAATTTTATCATGTATGGACACGAGATTAACCGAGCTTCTTCCAGCAGCACTAGGAATCAAGGATGGCGACTGTAAGATTATTAAAAATGCTGGTGCAGTTATTTCACATCCATATGGAAGTGTGGTTCGAAGCATTCTAATTGCAATCTATGAACTAGGCGTAGAAGAAATAATGGTGATAGGACATACAGATTGTGGCGTCGGCTTTATTAATGTAGATTCAATGGTTGCAAAAATGAAACAAAGAAATATATCAGAAGAAAAAATTGATATGATAAAATATGGTGGAATTGATTTCGAGCGATGGCTGGGTGGTTTTGAAAGTGTAACAAAATCAGTTGGTGAAGCAATTCAAATATTAAAGAAACATCCACTTATTCCAGAAGATGTTACCGTAAAGGGCTTTGTGATGGATATTGAAACGGGAGAATTAGAGGCTATAGATTAGACAACATTATTTGTTATAAGTGAGGTTATTATGGATTATGGTAGTAGCAATGATTTAGAAGAAGAATTTGGAGGACCTTTTACAACGAACAAGTTAGAAAAATTAAGACAATTTTTATCAAAACAGAATTTGAAGTATGATGATGGAATTCAATATACCTGCAATCTTATTGATGAAAATTATTCGATAGTTGGAACTGGTTCACTGGATCACAATGTGTTAAAGTGTATTGCAATTGATGGAAAATATCAAGGGCAAGGATTGTTGTCAAGAATAATGACCCATTTACTAGTGAAGGCTTATCAGCAGGATCATAAACATTTATTCCTTTATACAAAACCAAATAATAGCAAAATGTTTTCCGATTTCGGATTTTATGAAGTCGCTAAAACAGAGGACGTATTATTAATGGAAAATTATAAAAATGGGATTACTGATTATGTAAAAGAGGTGAGAGAACAAACCGTAAATAAATTTGGTATTGATAAACAAAAAGTACAGGGTGCAATTATAATGAATTGTAATCCATTTACTTTAGGTCATCAATATTTAATTGAAAAAAGTGCTAGTATGTGCGATATTCTTCACATTTTTGTCGTATCAAATGATGTTAGTATGTTTTCACAAAAAGCTAGATATAAACTTGTTTGGGAAGGTACGAAAGACTTAAAGAATGTGATTTTACATGAAACAAAAGATTATTTAATTTCACCTGCTACATTTCCAACTTATTTTATTAAGGATGCGGCAAGAGAAGAAGAAATAAACTGTAGACTTGATATTGAAATATTTAAAAGATATATAATTGATCAGTTAGGTATTAAAATGAGATTTGTTGGTACAGAACCTAATTGTAGAATTACAGATTTTTATAATCAGCAGTTAATTAAATATATAAATCAATTTGGAGTTGTTTTAGTGGAAATAGAGAGGAAAAAAATGAATGATATAGCGATTAGTGCATCGCTGGTAAGAAAGCTAATGGAGGAAAAAAAGTTTGAACAAATAAAAGATTTGGTTCCTCCATCAACGTATCAATATATTACCCAGGAATTTTATTCAGCAACAAATTGATAACCAACACCCCAAACAGTGAGTAAATATTTCGGTTGTTTTGGGTGTTGTTCTATCTTGGTACGAAGATGACTAATATAAACCATAATTGCATTTTCATCGACGATACAATCCCCCCATACCTGTTCATAGAGCATTTCTTTTGAAAATACTTGACGTGGGTGGCTTATAAACAGTTTCATTATTTGAAGTTCCTTCGAAGATAAAACTATTTCAATGTCGTTTTTGTAAAATTTCATTGTAGTGTTATTAAATTTAAAAGGTCCTACTTGTTGAATTGTCTTATTGGTAACATTAGAAGAAGTGTTACGACGAATAAGAGCTTTTACTTTTGCACCAAGGATGACGGGATTAAAAGGTTTTAAGATATAGTCATCAGCACCTAAATCTAAGCCATATAGTGCATCATAGTCTTCGCTTCGACCACTAACAACCATAATTGGAACATTGAGTCCTTGTTGCCTAATTCTCTTGATTACTTGAAATCCATCGATATCAGTCATGTTAATATCCAATAAGATCAATTTGTATGAATGCAATTTTATTAATTCAAGAGCTTCAAGACCGCTACTTGCAGTGTGCGGTTCAAGTCCATTGGTGGTTATAACCTTAGACAATAACTTACGAATCGCAATATCGTCATCTACAATGAGAACTTTATCAGACATTTCACATACCTCTTTCATAAAACAATATATTTTAGATTATGAATGAATACCTTGTTCATAATCACATGATAAATTCATCATTGCAAGTAAATAAATTCATTTAACGTTATTATAACAAAAAAAATTATAAAAACAAGAAATAAAAAAATAAAATGTTTCAGAAAAACAAATATATTTCAGATGTATAAATGAGAATGAAAGGTATTTTATGAAACGAAAAGGAAACAAAGAAAAAAGCATTATCAAAGAAGAAAATAATATTAAAGAAGAATATAAAATTAAAGAAAAAAATGATGTAAAAGAAAAAAGTAATATCAGATATATTATTGCGATTATGAGTATCCTTATAATTTTAATTGGGTTATTACTTGCATATATATGTAAGGGGTATTTTGACATTATGATAGAAAACCAAGAAAAACAATTATTGGTAATCTCTCAAAACGTTGCTACTGCTCTAGAGACTTCTATTCAACGTAGCGAAGATGATATAGATTATCTTGTTAATTCTTTGGCCTATATAGAAGGAGAAACAGAATATTTTGAAACTGGTAACTATGATAAACTGTATACAGTTATGCAGTCATATACAGATACCCATTCGTGGGAAGTAAACAATATGATTATCTGTAAGGATACAATTGATAATCCACTTTTGTTTGTAAAGGATATTCAGTATGAGAAAGTTTTAGATGTCAGTATTGAAACAGATAAAGAGATTGCATTATGGAAAAATAGTAATAATCAGATGTTTATGGCAATCGCAACCAAAGATAAGAGTAACTACAAATTAGTTATCATGATAGATTTAGAGCACTTGTATGACGAACTGGTATCCTATATTAAGTTGGGAGCTAAAGGGTATGTTATGGTCAAGGATGCGGATGCCACAATAATTATGCATAAACTTGTGAATCAAATAGGTATCAATGCGATAGAAGACAGACAGAATTTATTTCCATCATTAAATATTAATAATACAAGCTTAGAGAACATGATAAATAATCAAAAAGCAAAACAAGAAGGTGCAGAAATTTATGAATCATACTGGTGGGCGGATGAAAACCCCAAATTAGTAAAGAAAATCACTGCATATACCCATGCGGATATTGAAAAAGGTTTTCTTATTGTAAGTGCAGTAATGGATTATTCTGCGGTGGCTAAACTTATCATAAATGATGTGATGAGTATTGTATTATTATCTATTGTAGTAGTGATTGAAGTATCTGGATTAATGTTATATATTATATTATCAATAAGAAGAAGAAACAAAATTGCAACAGAAAATGAATATCTAAGAGAGTTAAATAAATCCCTTCAAACCTTACATGAGAATGAATTAGTTATGGCACATCAACAACAATTGCAAATTATAGGCACTATGACAGGTGGAATTGCACATGAGTTCAATAACCTACTAACACCTATTATGGGGTATGCCGGTCTTATGATTAGTGGTATGGAGGAGGATAATGAATATTATGAAGATATTTCCGAAATATATGATGCCTCCGAAAAAGCGAAGGAAATTGTTCATCAGATTTCAGGTCTTAGTAGACAGAATATGGATACGGTATTTAAGTTTGTAGATGTAAATCAATTACTAACGAGAGTTAGTAAAATGGCAGAATCTGTCAAGCCAGACAATATTGAAGTACTTACACAAATGCAATCAAGTGAATACGGAATATTTGGAAATGCAACACAGATTAATCAGGTTATGCTTAATTTGATTATGAATGCATATCAAGCAATGGGAAGTGTTGGAGGGCAAGTAATACTCAAATATGAAGAGATTAATATGCAACAGTTAAAGACATTGAATTATAAAGAAATAGACAATATAGAAAACTATAACGATAGATTTGCAAAAATAGTTGTGGAGGATAATGGTTGTGGTATCAATCAAAATGTCATTATACGAATATTTGATCCATTTTTTACAACAAAAGGAAGTGATGGAATCGGACTTGGGCTAGCAATAGCTAACAATATAGTTACATCACATAAAGGAATGATATTTGCTGAAAGTCAGGTTGGAATAGGAACAAAATTTATAATAGTACTTCCGCTCACTGAAAAAGCTAGCCAGAAGATAGTAACGCCTAAGTTGATATCCAATGGTGTTACAGAGCAAAATATAAAGGTGCTAGTAGTAGATGATAGTCCGAAGGTACTTAGGTTGTTGGAAAAAGGGTTGAAAAGTTTTGGATATCAGGTCAGGGCAATCAATAATCCGCATACTGCTTTAGAAGAAATGAAAAGTGATACGTTTGATATTGTTATTTCTGATGATTCAATGAGAGAAATGAATGGAATACAACTAGCAATGAATGTCAAACAAAAAAATCCTCAAATGCCAATTATTATAGTAACTGGAATGCTAAGAAAGGAAATTATTGATTCAAAGCAATCACAAGTAATAGAAGAATATATGGTTAAGCCAATAGCAATTGATGCCATTGCTGAGGTTATTAACAACATTTTAAAAAAGTCTTAAAGAATTTTAAGACTTTTTTATTTGTTTTTAAGGTGCTGTTACTATAATTAAATTATAGTAAATAGCAAATTTGAAATATATAAATCAGGAGGATTAAAATGGAAGTTGTAAAAACTGGCGTCGCAGGCACCATGGAATCAAGTGACATCATGGTAACCATCTGTAAAAATTCACATAAAGGAATTGATATTAAACTAGAGAGTTCTGTTGAAAAACAGTTTGGAAAACAAATAAAAAAAGTTATAGAAGCATGTGCAACAAGACTTGGACTAGAAGATGCTGAAATTATAGCGGTTGATAAAGGTGCATTGGATTGCGTGATTAAAGCTAGAGTGGAGACAGCAATCTATCGTGCATGTGAATCAACGGATTACTGTTGGGGGGATAAATAACTATGGATGAAAGATTAAGACGTACCATGATGTTTGTTCCAGGAAATAACCCTGGAATGGTAAAGGATGCTTATATTTATAATTGTGATAGCATTATGTTTGACCTAGAAGATTCGGTATCGATTACAGAAAAGGATGCAGCAAGAGCACTGATTTATTATGCAATTACTACCTTTAATTATGCGGGGAAGGAATTAGTGGTTCGTATAAATGATCCAGCAACGGATGTTGGATTGGCTGATTTAGAAGCAATGGTAAGAGCAGGAGCTCATGTGATAAGACTACCAAAAACAGAGAAAGCAGAAGATGTAGTATTTTGTGATCAGCAAATTGGAAGAATAGAACAAGAAATCGGAAAAGAAGTAGGAACAACCAAGATGATGGCAGCTGTTGAAAGTGCAGAAGGGGTTTTAAATGCAAGAGAAATAGCAATAGCAAGTAAGAGATTAATCGGAATAGCACTTGGTGCAGAAGATTATGTTACTGATATGAAGACCAATCGTTATGCCGATGGAATGGAATTATTATTTGCAAGAAGTATGATTCTTCATGCTGCAAGAGCAGCTGGAATCGCAGCAATTGATACCGTTTATTCAGATGTTAACAACGAAGAAGGACTGATAAACGAAGTTAAATTAATTAAACAACTTGGATTTGACGGAAAATCAGTAATTAATCCAAGACAGATTAAACCAATTATTCAAATATATACTCCAACAGAAAAGGAAATTCAAAAGTCATTGGCGATTATGGAGGCGATTAAAGAAGCAAATGCAAAAGGTTCGGGTGTTATTGCATTGAATGGAAAAATGATAGATAAGCCGATTGTATTAAGAGCCCAAAGGGTATTGAAACTTGCCAAAGCTGCAAAAGTATTAGAATAAAAGGAGGGATGAACCAATGAAACATATAGAAATAGAAAAAATTCCTTATATAGAAGAACTAGATGGAATTTGTGAAACATTTACAGAGAAACATGCAAAAAAAGATATTAAAACTCTAATCGAAAGAGAAAAGAGTCAAAATAAGATAGTGAGTTCTTTAGAAGAAGCGATAACCAAAAGTGGTTTGCAAAATGGAATGACAATTTCTTTTCATCATCATTTTAGAAATGGCGATTTTGTCATTAACATGGTAATGGATATTATTGCAAAGATGGGATTTAAAAATCTAACGCTTGCGGCAAGTTCATTAATCGATATTCATAAACCGTTGATTGCGCATATAAAAAGCGGTGTAATACATAGAATTGAGACCAGTGGTATTAGAGGTGAATTAGCGGAAGAAATTTCAAGAGGTCTGATGGATGTTCCTGTTGTATTTCGCTCTCATGGTGGAAGAGCCTATGCAATTGAAACAGGTCAATTAAAGATTGATGTAGCATTTTTAGGTGCACCATCTTGTGACCCGTTTGGTAATGCAAATGGGTATTCAAGAGATAATGATAAAGGTGTTATCTGTGGTTCTATGGGATATGCAAAACTAGATGCTCAATATGCAGAGAAAGTTATTGTAATCACTGACAATATTGTACCATTTCCTAACATACCGTTTGGTATTCCTCAATCTGAAGTTGATTATATTGTAGAGGTTGATGCAATTGGTGATCCAAATGGAATTATGAGTGGTGCAACTAGATACACAAAAAATCCCAAAGAACTTATGATTGCTGAAACAGCAGCAGAGGTAATTGAAGCAAGCGGACGATTTAAAGATGGATTTTCTATTCAGATGGGAACCGGAGGAGCAGCACTTGCTACAGCAAGATTTTTAAGAGATAAGATGATAGCAAAGAATATAAAAGCAAGTTTTGCATTAGGTGGAATTACGGGGCAGATGGTAGAACTTCATAAAGAAGGATTAATTAAGAAAATTCTAGATGTTCAATCCTTTGATTTAGATGCGGCTCAATCACTAAAAGATAATAGATTTCATCAACAGATTTCTGCATCTTATTATGCAAGTCCAAATAATGAGGGAACAGCTGTAAACCAGTTAGATATTGTAGTTCTTTCTGCATTGGAAGTTGATGTTGAATTTAATGTAAATGTTCTTACCGGTTCTGATGGTGTAATAAGAGGAGCAATTGGTGGACATTGTGATACGGCAGCAGGAGCATCTGTATCTATTATTGTTTGTCCATTGGTTAGAGGAAGAATTGCTACAATAGTAGATCATGTTAATACTATTGTAACACCTGGAAAAACAATTGATATTGTAGTAACAGATCAGGGTGTTGCAGTCCATCCAAAGAGGAAAGATTTACAAGAAATGCTTGTAAATGCAGGGATTAACGTGTGTACCATACAAGAATTAAGAGATAATGCTGAAAAAATTGTTGGTGATGCTACACCAATTGCTTATACCGATAAAGTGGTTGGAGTTGTAACATATAGAGATGGCTCTGTTATTGACTTAATTTATCAAGTCAATGAAAATGAGGACTAGTTTAGGAGATTATATATGGAAGAAGCACTTGTTATTATTACATTGAATAAAATGCTGCAAGTTAGGGAGGAACGTGTGGCAATTCAAAACAGATTATTGGGAGAACATCATACAACACTAATTTCATTCACAATGAATATACCAGGACCTATAAAAAACAATAGTTGGATACAACAAAGTTTTGAGTATGGAATAACTGATTTAAAACAATTTATGAATTATTTTCGTATAAGAGAAGTGGAGTATAGAAACATTGCTTCCGGAGGGGAAGCATATTTAGTGGTTGACAAACAATTTTCTGCCAAGGAAATCAAAAAAAAATTAGTTGAATTTGAGAATGAGTACCCAATTGGAAGATGGTTTGATATTGATGTAAAAAGTGCTCCAAATGAAACAGTCTCAAGAGCTGATCTTGGTTTAAAACCAAGAAGATGTTTTTTATGTAATGAAGATGCAAAAGTGTGCGGTAGAAGCAGAAGGCATAGTGTGGAAGAACTTTTTAAATACACAAATAAAAAACTTCATGATTATGTCGTTTCGAGAATGCACAAAAGTAACAAAACAGCATAATTAAAGTTCATAGGAGAGAGGAGAAAGTTTATGTATTTAGGTATTTTGGGATTTTTAACGATGGCAATTATTATTATATTATTGCTAAAGTCAAAAACAGTGCCATCCATCGCATTTATTGCGGTACCAGTTATTATGGCATTTATTGGAGGATGTAGTTTTTTTGAAATTGGAGGGTTTGTCAAAGCAGGTGTGCTTGATACTGCACCAACAGCAACTTTGTTTATTTTTTCAATTCTCTATTTTGGAATTATGTCTGATGCAGGAATGTTTGATAGAATCATAAATGCATTAGTAAAAAGAGCAGGAAATAGTGTATTAGCAATAACAATGCTAACCGCACTTATCGCAATGATAGGTCATCTTGATGGAGGTGGTGCCTCTACCTTTTTGATTACGATACCTGCCATGTTACCAATCTATAAGAAGATGAATATGAGAAAAACGACATTAATGACGATATGTACAGCGTCGATGGGTGTTATGAATCTGCTACCTTGGGGAGGACCAACAATGAGGGCGGCATCCGTTCTTGAAATGGATCCATCAGCACTTTGGATGCAGTTAATACCAATACAATTTGTTGGAGTGTTTTGTGCATTTGGATTAGCATTTATTTTAGGAAGACTAGAAAAAAAACGTGGCGCAGGATATCATGCTAATGCAGTTGCAGAAGCTGCTGCAACAGTTGAAACTAGGGAAAATAAGTTTGAAAGACCTAAATTATTCTGGCTTAATATAGCACTTACACTTGGTGTTATTGCTACTTTAGTAATATTTGATGATGTACCATCTTATTTAATCTTTATGCTCGGTGTGGTTGTGGCATTAATGATTAACTATCCTGGAAAAGATATGCAGGATAAAATTATTAAATCACACTCTGGACCAGCCATCATGATGGCAACAACGCTTTTAACTGCAGGTGTTTTACTTGGAGTTTTGGAAAACAGTGGAATGATGGACCAAATGGCTACATTATTAGTTTCAATAATGCCAGCAGCATTAGGACCTCATCTTGCAATTGTTATCGGTATTTTGTCAGCACCTTTGGCATTGGTATTCTGTACGGATTCTTATTTCTATGGAGTACTCCCAATTATGATCGGTGTAGGAGCTAGATTTGGTGTTAATCCAGCCGAAATTGCAATCACTATGGTTGTATGCCGTAACTGTGCCAGCTTTATTAGTCCCGTTGTTCCAGCTACATTTCTTGGATGTGGACTTGCTGAAGTTGAAATTAATGAACATATTAAAAAATCATTTATTCCTGTATTCGCAATCAGCTTAATATGCCTTGTATTTGGAATATTATTTGGAATTATTAAACCATGATAATGTGTAACAGTTCAGCCATGCAGAAATGATTATTCATATTGACCGTGAGTGATTGCACTCTAAGGACGATTTGTCTCATCATTTCTATAGGGGCGGACGCCCTACATGAATAATGTGCCCGTCTATTACCAAACTGATTGGCATATTTGTATATTCTGGCACATTATGAATAGTATGGCTGAACTGTTACAATAATTTAGCTTAATATAAAGTGTCTGCTTACAGATACTTGTGCGCCTGAGTGGATTATGTAGCAATAAATTTCTGCTCCATGAGGTGCTAATTTGGGCACGAAGTGCCCTAAATTAATAGGGAAGTTCGTAGGACTTTTCTATTAATTTAAAAAGAGAAAGGATAAGGTGATATGGTACAGCATAGTAATGCAATATTTTTGAATTCAAATAAGGAATCAAAAGATATCATTATAAATTTTATAGGTCAATCAGCAACAAAAAGTTTACTAGCCGAAGTTAGTACAACTCCCAAGCCAGGCTTAGTGGATAGAATAAGCAATGGTGCACATAATGATATGAATTATAAAACATTTATTGACAGTGCAAATGCAATATCACCTTACTTTTTCAAAATGGCTGAGCTAGGCTATGATTGGGAAGATTCACTTCCTGAATTGTTTTTAGCAATCCGCGTAGTCGGAATAGAAGCAGAAAACGCTATGTATGTGGCTACAAATCATGTTAATACACACAAGGGCTTGATTTTTTCAGCAGGAATTATTTCGGCAGCAGCAGCTTATGTATATCGCAAGTTTGGAGTGTTTGACACTAAAATAATTTTTAAGATATGTACACGAATGACATTTGATATTATTGAGAATGACTTTAAAAAGATAGACAGTAAGCATCCTAAAACAAATGGTGAGAAACTTTATCTAAAGCATAGAAACAAAGGTATCCGAGGTGAGGTGCAAAGTGGTTTTCCAACGGTTGAAAATATTTCATTACCAGCATTAAAGTATTATAGGAAGCTTAATTGTAATAAGAATCTTTCACACATTCAAGTATTAATGCTTTTAATTGCAAATGTTGATGATACCAATGTTTTAGCTAGACATAATAAAGCGACACTTGATTTTGTAAAAGAGACAGCTAAAAGTTTTTTAAATAAGGGTGGTGTTTTTTCTGAAAATGGAATAGCATCAATTTGGAATATGGACGATATGTTTATTCAGAAAAATATTAGTTCAGGTGGATGTGCTGATTTATTGGCAATTACAATTATGATATATGATTTATCAAAGGGGATACCAAAATAAAACTATTGTAAAAGAATTTGCAATAGTTTTATTTTGGTATGATAGGAGATAGCCTTTTAACATTCATTTGTAATGAATTAATACCGATTATATACATCTTCAGCAAAACACATGAGATCTTTAATTTCAAGTACTTGTCCATCGTCGAAAACTGCGTTGCCACTCATCTTACCAAATACTTGGTGTTGGTCAGTTTTGATAATATGAGCTGAAGTCTTGGCACAGCGGTCAATCACTGGAATGAATTCCATCTCAAAACGTTTATCACTTGAGGTAAATGTCCAAGGTTTCATATAATCAGCACTAGGTATGTGAAATTCAATATCATCTAATTTATGACCTTTGCCATCGTAAAACAAAATATTTTCAGATGCCGCCGTTGTATCGCCAAAACCATATCCAGTATTAAATCCAAAGGTTTTATCATTTACAATTCCGTTACCAGAACTCCAAAACCATCGGTTATTATAAGTCCATACACCGCGCCCCCAATCAAGTGTACCAAAGTCAGTTTCAGGATTGAAGAGATAGGTATTGCCTTGATACATGACAGTTCCACTTGCTCTCGTACCATTAATTTTTTGATTGTAATAAAAGGCCGTCTTTTTTTCTTTCCATGGAGTCGCTATAACGAGGGTATCCATTGAAGGCTGCTGTAATGTAATATCACAAGTAAGAGATTCGTTGTTATCAAAATTTGGATAATCGCGTATTATATACTAATATAGTAAATAGTAACGAAATTAACTACTTTTTAATATGGAAAAAGACATAGAAATATATAACATTGGCTAGAAAGCATTGACAAAGCTTGGAAATCATATTATATTAATGTACTATATGCGTACGGATTGCACTATCTTTACCACAATATATTGATATAATATGAAATGATTTGATAGGAAGGTTTGGTTGAATGATTTCTAAGAAAATCTGATATATGAGGCAAAGCGAAAAGTAAATTTTATAAGGCGATATAAAGAAGGAGATGTTATGGAAAAAATTAAAAAAGAATGGTTTGGAAATATAAACAAGGATATATTGTCTGGTATGGTAGTTGCAATTGCTCTTATTCCAGAAGCAATTGGTTTTTCTATTTTAGCTGGATTAGATCCTATGGTTGGATTATATGCATCATTTTGTATTGCAATTGTAACGGCGTTTGCAGGAGGACGTCCTGGGCTCATCTCAGCTGCTACCGGTGCGATGGCATTGGTATTGGCAGGACTTGTTCATCAGTATGGTGTGCAGTATATGCTAGCGGCAACATTATTAGCAGGTTTATTGCAAATCGTTATGGGATTTCTGAAAATTGGAAACTTGTTAAGATTTATTCCGAAACCCGTGATGACGGGATTTGTGAATGCGTTGGGTATTTTGATTTTCAAGGCCCAACTTTCTTATTTTAAAGATGCTGATATTATAATGTATGTATTAGTAGCCGTTGGAATGTTAATTATTTATTTCTTTCCAAAGATTAATAAGACAATACCGGCACCATTAGTAACCATTCTGTTCTTAACTGTATTTACGATTGTATTGAAATTGGATGTAGTAAGAATTGGTGATATGGGGAATATAGTTGGAACATTACCAAGTTTTGCACTTCCTAATATAGCATTTAATATTGAGACCTTGAAGATAATTTTTCCATTCTCAATATCTCTAGCAATTGTAGGATTGGTTGAGTCGATGCTTACCTCACAATTAGTAGATGAATTAACAAATACATCAAGTAATAAAAATAGAGAATGTGTCGGTCAAGGTCTGGCAAATATAGTAGCTGGTTTGTTTGGTGGTATGGCAGGTTGTGGAATGATTGGTCAATCTGTAATAAATCATAAATCTGGTGGACGTGGTAGATTATCCACTCTAGTAGCGGGTATATTTTTAATGATTCTTATTGTGGTATTAAATAAAAGTGTGATTCAAATTCCGATAGCTGCGTTGGTAGCTGTTATGATTATTGTATCCATTGCTACCTTTGATTGGTCTTCCATTGCAAGAATGACGAAAGTTCCAAAGGGGGACACACTGGTTATGCTTGCAACCGTAGCAATTGTACTAGCAACCGACAATCTAGCATATGGAGTAGTAACTGGAATTATCTTGAGTGCATTATTTTTCGTAAATAAAATATCACAAACACAAGTAGAAAAACTAGAAATGGAAAATGGTATTGTATATCGATGTTATGGACAATTATTTTTTGCTTCTACAACGCAATTTTTAGAACAGTTTGATTTTACTATTCAGGATCAAATGATTGAATTGGATTTGAAACATTTGAAATTTTGGGATTTATCGGCAGGTGTTGCGTTTGATAAAATCATTCAAAAGTATAGCGAAAGACATGTCAGAGTGAAAATAGTTGGATTAAGTGAGGCATGTGAAAAGATATTGGGGCAAACCTCAATACAGTATTCGGTAATGCCAGAATATGTTGATTAGATAATTCGTAGAACATTTTTAATTGATCATATATAATTATGAATAAAAAATACTCATATATAATTATGAATAAAAAATATTGACATTTAAGATAAAACAGATATTATTAGTAGTAAGGGATACTGAAATTTAGAAATACTTACAAAAAGCTTTCGGTTGAGTGGTAATGATTGCTTTAATATGGTGACATAAATGAATTGTATTTGAAGGAGAAAAAATGGCTAGACCTACCAAATGGAGAAAAATTGAACATATACCGGCGATACCTTATTTTGTTCCATCGGAAACAGACGTTGCAGAATTTGCAGAAAATGTTTTAAAGCTAGAGGAAGTTGAGGCAATACGTCTTAAGGATCTTGAAGGTTTAGAGCAAGGTGAGTGCGCGGAGAAAATGGAGATTTCAAGACCTACTTTTCAACGTATTTTACTTTCTGCACGCGAGAAGTTGGCAGATAGTTTAATCAATGGGAAAACAATTCATATTGAAGGTGGTAATTTTACTCGTAATATTTGCCCAATAAAATGTTTGGATTGCGGAAAAGAGTGGAATGAAAGCTATGAGAACTTGGAATCAATTAAAAAAGGACAATATGAGTGCCCAGATTGTAAATCGGTTAAAGTAGAATGTAAGGATAATTGCAAGGGTAAATTTTGTCAAAAGAATTGCTGGAGAAATAGAGGAATGGATTTTTAGTTATAAATAAAAATTAAAATAATGCAAAGTATTGTGATTTTATTTTCCACTATGGGAGATAGTTGCAATACTTTTTTGAATTTATAGGAAATTTATTTAATATTGATATAAATCCAAAGACAGAAGTGTAACTTTTGTTTCAATGAGAAAGAGATACAATATTGACATATGCGCTAAATAGAGTTAAACTGTTAATTGTGAGCATAAGACCAAAATATTATGTCTTATATATTGATTCTTATTGAACGTAAAATATAATAGAAATGATTAGTAGGAATGCTTTTATGTTCCAATGAGCACACACTATAAATAAAGGAGATAAGTATGCAAAAAAAGGAAGCAAACAAAAAAGGTGCGTTACAGCCATTACCAAAAATATTAGTTTCATGTCGTGGAACAAATGGGGAAGATAATGTATTGGCGGTTGCTTATTGCGGTAACTGCAGTTATGATCCACCTATGGTTATGGTCGGAATTGTTCCTACCAGATATTCCTATCAACTGATAAAAGAGTCGGGATGTTTTGTTGTAAATATTGTAACAAAAGATTACCAAGAAACATTTGATTATTTAGGAAAATATAGCAAAAGAGATTGTGATAAATTAAAAGACATGAATGTTAAGTTGGCCGAAGGTAAAATAATTCCTGCCTCTATACTTACCGATTGCCCGGTGAATATTGAGTGTACGGTTGTTGATTCCATAGTAACGGGATCGCACGAAATGTTTATTGGTAAAATAGAATATGTGCATGCTAATGAAAATTTAATTAATGAAAAGGGAGATATTGATTTTTCCCAAATTCAATATATTTAAAATGATAAATGAAAGGAGATACAAATATGATAGAGCAAGCTAAAGGTTGTTCAGACGACGAATGTACAAAAGAGTCATGCGAAGGTTGTGAACAAAACAAAAAGAGTTTAATGGAGGACTTGAATCCATATAGTTCAGTCAAACATGTAATTGGTGTTGCAAGTGGTAAAGGCGGAGTTGGAAAATCATTTGTTACTGCAATGCTAGCAGTGTTAATGAATCGTAAAGGTTATAAAGTAGGAATATTAGATGCAGATATTACTGGCCCATCTATTCCCAAAATGTTTGGCGTAACAAAAAAAGCACAGGGAAGTGAATTTGGCGTTATACCTGAAAAAACAGCAGATAATATTAAATTGATGTCCGTTAATTTATTATTGGAACAAGAAGATGCACCTGTAATTTGGAGGGGACCAATTTTAGCAAACACAGTAAAACAATTTTGGACTGATGTTGTATGGGAAGATGTAGATTATCTATTTATCGACATGCCACCTGGTACGGGCGATGTTCCATTGACTGTATTTCAATCCATTCCATTGGAGGGAGTAATTATTGTAACTTCGCCACAAGATCTTGTTTCCTTAATTGTGAAAAAAGCTGTAAATATGGCAAAACAAATGAATATTCCAGTTTTAGGTTTGGTTGAGAATATGAGTTTTGTAAAATGTCCTGATTGTGGGAAAGAGATTCAGTTATTTGGTGAAAGTAAATTAGGAGCTATTTCAAAAGAGATAGGAATTGATATTTTAGGAAGAATACCAATTGATCCATTGATTGTTGAATTAGTTGATAAGGGTGAGTTTGAAAAATTCCAAGCTGATTATTTAACAAAAGCTTCTGATATTATTGAAAAACTCAAAGAAAAATATTAGCAAAAATGATTGGTTGTGTATTATCACTTCTGACTAAAAAAGTTAATTTAGATCCAGCGATTATGACAGCACCATTGATTACAACATTGGTTGACACCTGTTCTATCTGCATTTATTTTAATATTGCTACAATTATATTTAGGTTATCCTAGAGAATAGAAAATCGACTAGTAAAGATTAGCCCTTTGGTTAATTTATTTTACTAGTCGATTTTTATTTATTATCATAAGGTATTAGAAATGGTATGGCTGAACTGTTACGCAATTTTATTATTGTATTTAAATAAATCATATTTGTGCCATATTTCTGAAATATACTATAAATATCAAATGAAGCGAAGTATAAAGGAATATATGTTCGCAATCAATTGTATAACAAAGAATAAGAATGGAGGACGAAATGATGATATTTACATGGGTGTTCCTAGTGTTGGGAATCTATTATTTTATTTATTACAATCAACCAATTAAAGTGAGATGTAACAATTTAACTAAAGCGGAAGACATTTTAATAGAGCGCTATGTGAATGGTGAAATTGATGAAGTGACTTTCAAAAAAATGAAAATGACAATAAATAACTAGGAGGAATTATTATGATGTATGGCAGAGGATTTTATGGTAGTGGTTACAGTAGTGATTACAGTAGTGCAAGAGGATGTATTGGCTATGGTTATATGAATAATGGTTGGAGTATCATAATTGGTATTGGTATTTTGTTAACAATAGCTTTACTTATTTATATTTTAGTTCATAATAAGAAGAAAGTGATAACCAATCAAGCTACAAGTCAGGAAGTATTAAAAATGAAATATGTACAAGGCGAAATCACAGAAGAAGAATATTTAAAACGTAAAAATATAATAGAATAAACTGCAACTAAGAAGATATTAAATAGTTACAATAAACTTATGTATCAGGAATGAGGTAGATGTGATGTATAAATAAAAGCTATTTCGTGCTATAAAATACATCGCGTGGGTTGGACGTATATTTTCACACAATCGACTCAAACGCGAACATGTCTGCAATCAGATATTTTCGCGTATCTACCTACCGATACATGAGAAATTACATGAATTAAGATAAATAAAGAAAGTTTTACATCTATTGATTAGGTGTGCAATATGGGATGAATGGAGGGAATTATGACTTACAAAATATTAGTGGTAGAAGACCAAACGGAAATTAGTGATATCGTTTCGAAATATTTAGTTAAGGATGGATATCAAGTCGTGGTCACTAGTAATGGTTTTGAGGCACTAGATTGTTTTAGTAAAGAAGAATTTCATCTGATTCTACTAGATATTATGATGCCAGGCATTAGTGGATTTGAAGTCTTAAAAGAGATTAGAAAAATTTCAGAAATTCCAATTATTATGTTAACAGCCAAACAAGAAGAAGTTGATAGGTTAAAGGGATTTGAAAATGGGGCGGATGATTATGTAATTAAACCATTTAGTCCAAGGGAACTGATGAAACGTATTCAAGTTTTCCTAAAAAGAGTGTATCATGAATCCGATGAAATTATTTATCAAGTCGGAGATTTAAGCTTACATGCAAAGAGTATGAAGCTGTTTAAGGGTACCGAGGAAATTCCAATTACCGCAGCTGAGTATAAGCTGCTATTTGTTTTGTTTAAAAATAAAGGGCAAGTATTAACGCGAGAACAAATCATAAACCTTGCATATGGAGATGATTACGCAGGTTATGATAGAAATATAGATAGTTATATCAAGAGAATTCGGCAAAAAATAGAAAAAAATCCGAAGACACCAGAAATACTGACAACGAAATATGGTGCAGGGTACATATTTGGAGGTGAGGAATTATGACGATAAAAAGACAATGGCTTCTTGGTCTTATGTTTATCGCTATTATTTCAGTGTGCATCAATTCCTTTGTACTTAGTTCATTGACAAATGACTATTTTAAGAATTATATCAAAGATAATTATGAGACACATTTCAATCAAATCGTTGATTATACCACGAGTGCATTAAAAGAAAGTGATTTCTCGGCCAGTCAAATGGCAATTGAATTAGAAACTCATCTAGTGGATCCAATTACACGAATTAAAGTGTACAATAATCAAGGTGATTTGATTGTTGACGTTAGTGTGAACAATCAAACATCAAATGGTATGATGAATGGCAAGGGTATGATGAGGGGCTTGATGAGTAAAACTCAAGATAATCAACTAGAAGAAGTGGATCATGCAGAGATTTTAGACGGAACTCAAGTGATAGGGCAGATTAATATAATGAAATATAGTTCAGCCGAAAATTCAAATGTTGCTTTGATGTTTCGGTCATCACTGATTAAAAATAGTTTGTATTCCATTGCCATTGTACTTGCTTTTGCAGTTATTATTGGGTTTCTTATTAGTAGAAAAATCAGCAAAGACTTAATCAATACCGCAAATATGGCACAAAATATTGATGTTGGTAATACTGCAACAAATTTATATTCTAAAGTAAAAGAAATAAGAGTCATACAGCAAAGTTTAGAATCAGCAAGAGATCGATTGAAACTGAAACAAAAAAGTCGAAAAGCATTAATCGATGAGTTAGTCCATCAGACTAGAACCCCACTTACCATTTTAAGAACGCATTTGGAAGGAATAGAGGATGGAGTTATTGACATGTCAACGCAAGAAATTAGAACTTGTGAAAACCAAATTGAGAATATTACGTCTATTATCACTAATATGAGTGGTATGATAGATGCAGATACGCAAGACGATGTGTTACAAGTAGAGGAGTTTGAATTTAATCAGTTTTTAAAACAGATTGTAAATGGGCTTCAAATGCAATTTCAAAAAAAGCAAATAGATTTGAAATTGAAAGAATCACAAAAGACGATGATAAGTACAGATAAATATAAATTGAGTCAAGTGATATATAATATTTTAACCAATGCATATAAATTCACGAAAAAAAATGGGTCAGTATTGTTATATTATCATGTAACGTTAGAAAATTTAGTTTTAACAATAGAAGATACAGGTTCAGGAATTAGTGAGAAAGAGCAGTTAAAAATCTTTGATGCCTATTATAAGGGAGATTCCACAACCAATGCATCTGGAGATGGAATCGGATTATATGTGGCGAAAGAGAATATGACTAAAATGAACGGGAGCATTACGGTTGAGTCAAAATTAAATAAAGGTAGCAAGTTCATTCTTACGCTGCCTAGATAGATTGATTCATTAATAGAGTCGTATTCTTTAAGTTAGTGATGTGTGAATGGGACGGTGCTCTTTACCCCAATCACACATAGCACTAACGAGAGGTGAAAGACTTTCACCCTTTAGAGTGAGAGAATATTCTACCTTGGGTGGTACTTGAGGATATTCCGTTCTAAGTATAATTCCTTCATCTGCTAATTCTTTTAATTGAGAGCTTAGCATTTTATGAGTAATTCCGTCGATGCTTTTTTTAAGTACCCCATATCTTACTGTACCCAGACAAGTAAGAAGATAGATTATTTTTAATTTCCATTTTCCACTAACAATAGATAATGTGTATTCAAAGGGTTCTTTGTTAGTGATGATACATATTTTTTCTGACATATTATTACTTTCCTTTTTGTTAGTATATTGCAAAAAAGTGCATACTTTTCTTTTTTTGTATTTTAATTATAATAAAAGATAAGAGAAATAGCAACTCTTAATACTTGAAAGATAAGGAATGATTATAATGATAATTGATGGACATTCACATGTTACACTACCAGTTGCAGAGCATATAAAAATTATGGATAAGGCAGGTGTAGACAAAACGGTATTATTTTCTACATCATTTCATCCAGAGATGGCTGAAAATTTTAAACAGGTTCAATCTTCAATTTCTTATCTCAATGATTTGCTAGCGGGTAAAACAGGTTCTATGATTGAAGTAAGGGAAAACTCAATAAAAGAGCTTGTAAATGCAATCAATCAATTTCCAACTCGCTATATTGGATTCGGATCGGTTCCTATAGGGCTAGACTATGATGCTACCATGCAGTATGTTGAAGCTAATATTTATAAAAATAATTTAGCAGGAATGGGAGAATTTACACCTGGTAGTGGAAAAATATATCTGTTGGATAATATTTTTAAGGCATCGAGTGTGTATGGAAAATTACCAGTTTGGATACATGCATTTTTTCCTCTCATATTAAATGATATTTGGGAAATTTCTCAATATGCAAAGCAATATCCTGATATTCCAGTTGTTTTGGGACACTTAGGTGGCTGCAATTGGCTTGAAACAATAGATATTGTTAAGAACACGCCGAATCTTTATCTTGATACCTCAGCATTTTACTCCACTTTTGTGTTGGGAGCAGTAATTAACGAACTGCCAGAAAAATGTATTTTTGGTGTAGATCGCCCGTTTGGTGATCTTGAGTTATCTATAGATTCTGTTTTAAAGGTAGCAAATACAACAGCGGTTGCTAATGCGGTGCTAGGCGAAAATATATCGAAATTATTAGCACTGTAATCTAGAATTCTGATTGCTAAATGTATTTAAATGTTAAATGAGGTCGAATATGAAGTCGATAATGGATATCATTTGGATGTAGCCAAATCAAGAATATTATTGCATAAAAAAAGCTGTTATGATATAGTTCAATTGTAAATACAATGTAACTATTTAGGTAACTACGCAGCACCTATAGACACGTGGCATTTTGTAAAACAAAATACTGAGTCTTGTAGCGTTAACTAAATTGATACTGAATAATTACTATATAATAAAATTTAGAAAGGAGGAAATTATAATGATAGCAAAGAATACACAAACGGGTAAGAATAAGGAATATGATTTAAACAAGATAAGTATCAATCATATTGTTAAGCTAGTAGGGTTATTTCTAAAATTTAATAGTAGTTCATACAGTTGGTATAATAATTGGAGTATTTATAATTTCAGTTCTTTCTATGGCAGAGTGCTATAGATGATGTGATTATAAATGTTTTGTTACTGACAGTATGAGGAAATCAGCTGTCAGCAAGAGTAACGTGATAGTAACATATTACAAAAATATTGAGCTGATTATAAGCTTTTGTGTGATACGCAGAATGCTTTTGATGGGCTCTTTTTGTTTGCATTGCGTAGTGGTAACTATGATGATACTGAATAGTTTCGATAGGAGAATGAAATATGGCAAGAGATAGAGAAACCGTGTGCATTTATTATGAGTCACATGGTATATGTAAAAAAGGAAGAGAGGCAAATCACAAAGGTTATTGTCAAAAATGTGATAAGTATTATCCGCGAGTAAGAGAAAAACATATCAATCAAAAGAAAAAGCAAATAGAGAAAATAAGGAAAGAGGAGAAATATTAATATGAAAATAGTAGAGGGGAAATTTAATACGGCGAAGGTATTTGCTGATGAAATAGAAGAAATGGCATTTTTACAAGTGAAAGAGCTTTGTGATCAGGAATTTGTGCATAATGCAAAGATTCGAATTATGCCAGATGTACATGCAGGAGCTGGTTGTACCATTGGAACAACAATGACAATAACTGATAAAATCGTTCCTAATTTAGTGGGTGTAGATATCGGATGTGGTATGGAAACAATCCAAATAGAAAATAAGCATATTGAGTTAGAAAAATTAGATAAGCTAATAAGAGAGAAAATTCCTTCCGGGTATAACATTCGTGAAAGAGCACATAAATTTAGTACAGAAATTGATTTGAATGAGTTGCGTTGTTTAAGAGAGGCGAATATCAATGTGGAACGAGCAAAGAAAAGCATAGGGACGCTAGGTGGTGGAAATCACTTTATTGAGGCAAATAAAGATGAAAAGAAACAAATATTTATAGTAGTTCATTCTGGAAGTCGTCATTTGGGTTTGGAGGTTGCAGGTTTTTATCAAGAACAGGCATATCAATCACTTAACGGCAATACAAATAAAGAGATAGAGTTATTAATAGAAAATTATAAAGAATCTGGTCGTGAGACAGAGATTTCAAGTGCGGTAAAAGAACGAAAAGAAATGGTGAAAACTGAAATCCCCAAAGAATTGGCATATGTAGAGGGGAAACTTATGGAGGATTATATTCATGATATGAAGATTGTACAAAGATTTGCTATGTTAAATCGAAAAGCAATGATGGATGAACTGATTCGTGGAATGAAGTTGAAAGTAAAGGAAGAGTTTACGACAATACACAACTATATTGATACCGATGCTATGATTTTAAGGAAAGGAGCGGTATCGGCAAAAAAAGGTGAAAAAATATTAATACCCATTAATATGCGAGACGGCTCATTGATATGTATTGGAAAAGGAAATGAAGACTGGAATCAATCTGCACCACACGGAGCAGGACGTCTTATGTCAAGAAGAGATGCTAAAAATTCATTTACAGTATCTGAGTTTAAAAAACAGATGACGAAGGTTTATACAACTTCTGTTAATGCAAAAACTTTGGATGAATGTCCAATGGCATATAAGAACATGGAGGATATTATAAGAAATATAGGAGATACAGTAGATATAATAAGCACAATCATACCAATTTATAATTTTAAGGCTTCTGAAGAATAGAATGTATTAATAAATTTTACCCTCTTAGCATAATCCCTGTCTTATGGTGCATATACTATATCAGCACATCACGATATATTATTACAAGGGGGTATTTTGATACATGGAATCAAATAAAGAATTCAATCTATACAAAGACATACAAATGCGCACCGGTGGAGAAATATACATAGGAGTGGTGGGACCAGTAAGGACAGGAAAATCAACGTTTATTAAAAGATTTATGGACTTAATGGTTCTTCCAAATATTGAAAACGAACATGTTAGACAAAGGACACAAGATGAGTTGCCACAATCGGCAACGGGAAAAACAATTATGACAACAGAACCCAAATTTATTCCAAAAGAAGCTGCTCGTATTTCTTTAGCAGATGATGTTGCGGTTGATGTAAGATTAATAGACTGTGTTGGGTATATGGTGGAGGGTGCAACAGGTCATATTGAAGATAACGAAGAGCGCCTTGTTAAAACACCGTGGTTTGATTATGAAATACCGTTTACACAGGCAGCAGAACTGGGAACAAAGAAGGTTATTAATGACCATTCTACGATTGGAATTGTGATTACATGTGATGGCTCCTTTAGTGAACTTCCAAGAGAAAACTATGCCAAACCAGAGGAAAAGACAATACAAGAGCTAAAGAAATTAGGTAAACCATTTGTGGTACTTGTTAATAGTCAAAAACCATTTAGTGAAGAGGCTGTAACCTTAGCAAAAAACATTGAAGAAAAGTATAAAGTAACCGCTATGCCAGTGAATTGTGAGCAATTAAGAAAAGAAGACATTAATAAAATACTAGAGCAAATTTTATACGAATTTCCAATTTCAGAAATTGAATTTTATATTCCCAAATGGGTTGAAATGTTACCAATGGACAATAAAATCAAGTCTGATTTGGTTAGTAAAATCAAAGATATTATTAAGTCTGTTAAAATGATTAAAGATGCTGGCAACGAGAATATGCAAATAGATAGTGAATACATAAAAAGGCTAAAAGTTGACTCGATTTCAATGGCGACAGGATGCATTAAAGTAATTATTGAAATATTTGAAAAGTATTATTATGAAATTATAAGTGAAATGACAGGAACCAACATTGATGGTGAATATCAGATGATTGGCATGCTCAAAGAGCTTTCGAAGATGAAGAAAGAATATGTGAAAGTATTGAGTGCGGTTAATTCTGTGCGCCAGCGTGGTTATGGTGTTGTGACACCAGAGCAAAGTGAAATTGTATTAGATGAGCCAGTTTTAATTAAGCATGGTAATAAGTTTGGTGTAAAAATCAAAGCAGAGAGTCCATCAATTCATATGATTCGCGCAAATATCGAAACAGAAATAGCACCAATTGTTGGAAGTGAAGAACAAGCAGAAGATTTGATAAAATTCATTAAAACTTCAAATAACAATAATGAAGGAATTTGGAAAGCTAATATATTTGGAAAGTCGATTGAACAATTAGTGGAAGATGGTATTAATAGTAAAATTGCACAGATGTCAGATGATAGCCAACTTAAATTGCAGGAAACAATGCAAAAAATTGTGAATGATAGTAACGGTGGACTTGTTTGTATTATAATTTGACAAATTTTTAAGGATGACGCCTTACTTCTGTATATGCAGGAGAGGCGTTATTTTTGATGAATTGAATTGTAACCTATTCAGTACCCATAAACGCGAGGCGTTTTGCTAAATAAAACCCGAGTTTTGTAGCACCAAATGCAATTATCATGCAGTTTGTGTGCATCGAGTAGCGGTAATTATGAAGGTACTGAATAGTTATATTAAATTACATAATTAAATCCTTATAGAATTCTTATAATAATCCATTATTATATTACAAAACGGAGGTAATATAATAATGGATCATTTAATTTTAGAAACAAAACAATTATGTAAAACATTTGATAATCAGGAAGCTGTAAAAAATGTATCGTTACAGATTCCTAAGAATTGTGTTTATGCTTTATTGGGAGCAAACGGTGCCGGAAAGTCTACAACACTTAAAATGCTATCAGGAATGCTTCGCCCAACATCTGGGAAAATATTGTTTGATGGAAACAAGTGGAAGAGATCTGATTTGCATGATATTGGAGTATTAATAGAGGAGGCTCCCTTATATCCAAATTTGAGTGCAGTAGAGAATCTACAGGTTAGAACAATGGCACTCGGTATTGATGAGGCAAGAATTAAGGAAGTACTTAGAATAGTGGATTTAGAAAATACAGGAAAAAAGAAAGCAGGCCAGTTCTCAATGGGAATGAAACAAAGACTAGGAATTGCAATTGCTCTTATTAATAGCCCCAAACTACTTATCCTTGATGAACCTACGAATGGATTAGATCCATTTGGAATACAAGAACTTCGTGAACTAATATGTTCATTTCCAAGTAAAGGGATAACCGTTATTGTATCAAGCCATATACTTAGTGAAGTGAGTCAGATGGCAGATTATATTGGTATTATGGCTGGTGGAGTTCTGGGATATCAAAGTAAATTTAATCAAGAGGAAAATCTAGAAGAACTCTTTATGAATGTTGCAGGTAAATATCGTAGGGAGGGTGAATAAAAATGAATCATTATATAAGCGCAGAGAGATTAAAATGTAAACACACAGCATTAAATAAATTATCATGGGCAGTACCTTGCTCCATAATGATACTGTCAATGCTACTTACAGGAAACTACTTTGCAATAGATTACTATAATTGGTGGTATGTCACAATTATGCCAGTTATGTTAGCTTTATCTTGCTGTATGTTTTCTAAAATAGATAGTAAAATGAAATATAGAGCAATTTTATCCTTACCATTGTCGAGACAAAAAATGTGGTTTGCTAAAGTTTTTGTAATGATAGAACAATTGGTATTTTCTAACCTGATCATGTTTGTGACATCTATAATTGGAGTCAAATTATTAGAATTGCTAGGAATTAAAGCAATCGTTAATGTATCAATTTTGAATATATTATTTGCAAGTCTTATCATAAGTATTGTTAGTATTTGGCAGATTCCATTAAGTTTATTTTTAGCAGAAAAAATTGGTATGTTTCCAAGCATAATAGTCAATACAGGAGGTAATATCATAGGTGCAATTTTTTTTTCCTTGACTAAATTTTGGATATTCATTCCTTATTCTTATGCAGCAAGATTAATGTGTCCCATACTAAATGTTTTGCCGAATGGCTTAGAAGCAAAGGCAGGTAGTATGACATTTAAGGAAGAACTATTATCCGGGCATGTTGTAGCACCAGGAATCATTATTTCACTTGTTTTATTTCTAATTATTACGTTTATTACGGGCAAATGGTTTGGTAAAAGGGAGGCAGTATAACATGAAACATTTTTTTAGACTTCTTAAATCAGATTTTATGAAAATGAGACATACTATGTTTTACACGCTTCATATAGCAATTCCAGTAATAATAGCTACATTAATACTTGTTTATTATGCATTGACAGGATATAGCAATATAGGTAAAATACAAGCATTTATTGAAATGATAGCAATCAGTTTTCCATTTGTTGGAGCACTTATGGTATCTATGTCTATGGAATCAGAAGCACAGGCAGGTAATTTTAAAGAATTATTGTCTTGTGAATTTGGAAAAACCATCCTGTTTATTAGTAAACTAAGCTGTTTGCTAATTAACGGGATAATAGCCGTAACAATTGCAATGACTGAATTCTATATAGGATTTACATATATTTTAGGACAAAATCCATTTAAGTTATCATTTTATGTAGAGATTTGGTTGGTTTTAATAGTTGGACAAATTTTTGAGTATATTTTTCATTGTATCTTATCTATATGGTATGGACAAGGAATTACAATTGCTGTAGGTATTTTAGAAACACTAATAGCAGCACTTATGTTGACAGGACTAGGTGATGGTATATGGAAAGTGATTCCGTGTTCCTGGAGTGCTAGATTATGTGATTATAGTATGTTATATTATTCAAATAAAGAGTTTTTATTTACAAATATGCAATCGGAATTTTGGATGATTGCAATATTTACAATCATTAGTTTTATTATTGCATTAGGCTTATTTAATCGATTTGAAGGTAGAATAAATTGAGGTAACTATTCAGAACCCCACTAACGCGAGGTGTTTTGCAAAGCAAAATCCCGAGTTTTATAGCGATAAAATGCAAGTTTCTTGCATTTTATGTACTTCGGTGTAGCTAGAACTATGGAGGTACTGAATAGTTACAATAAATATATAAATTACAGTAGAAGCGTGAAAGAATTTTAATGAAAGGATAAATACAAACACAGAACTTTTATACGTTGTGTTTGCGTCTCAAACGAACATACCAGCATTTTGCTTGAGACTTGGTATCAAATTATGGCTAGAATTTTGGCAGTGGATGATGAAAATGCAATATTACTTATTATAAAGAGGGCATTAGAAAAAGAAGGACATCAAGTGACAATATGTGAACATCCATCAAGTGTTCAAGAAATGAATCATTTGAACTATGATTTGATTTTACTAGATATTAGTATGCCCGAAATAGATGGATTCACACTATGTAAGAAGATTAGGGAAAGGGTAGATTGTCCTATTATTTTCTTGACAGCGAAAACAATGGAAAACGACGTGATGAAAGGTCTTAGTCTGGGGGCAGATGATTACATAATGAAGCCGTTTGGAATTGGTGAATTACGTGCAAGAGTTGAGGCACATTTAAGACGTGAGCATAGACAAAAGAAAAATATGTTTCATATTTCCGGGATAATATTTCAACTTTCAGTCAAAGAATTATGGATTGAAAAGAACAATATAGCGTTAACCAAAAGTGAATATGAAATTAGTGAATTTTTAGCATTAAATCATGGATTGGTTTTCTCGAAAGATAAAATTTATGAAGAAATATTTGGTTTTGATGGAGAAAGTGATAGTACGGCAGTGGTAGAACATATCAAGAATATAAGAAAAAAATTAGCAGAATATAATATGAATCCCATTGAAACAGTATGGGGGATGGGCTATAAATGGGCAGATTAAAAAGTCAGGTTAAGGCGAGTCATTTATTTACTAAATATATAGTTTTATTTTGTGCAGAAACCATTATGATAATGTTAATGTGTCTTATGATATTCAGTGTGTTAATGAGCAAAGGAATGATTTATCCTGCTGATTACTATGAGAATTATATTAATGATCACAAGTTGGAAATTGAAACATCTAATAATATTTCAAAAATCATACCCCAAAACTGTGAATATGCAATTTATGAAAAAGATGGAACATTTATAGAAGGAACGATTGAAAATACAGATAGTAGCAAAGTTTGGGCGGGAATTCAAAATCAAACCTATATGATTGTTGGGATGCATTATGAAGTATTTCAAAGAGGAACACAACTATGTATTATACTTTATAAGTTACAAACTTTTTATTCTAATGTTTTCCTTCAAGATTTTCTGCCAAATCCAGAAATAGTAACAGGTATTATATTTGTTATTATATTTATTATTAATGTGCAAAGATTATCACATAAGTTTGGCAAAATACTATCCAATGAAATGGATAATTTAAATGATGTAACGGGATATATAAAAGATGAAAATCTTGATTTTGATATAAAGCCCTCTAAAATAATTGAAATTAATAATGTACTTCATTCTTTGTTGAAATTAAAAGACAGCTTAAAAGATTCACTTGATAAACAGTGGAAACTAGAAAGTGCGCGGCGAGAACAAATAGCAGCGCTTGGACATGATTTGAAAACTCCACTTACTATTGTAAAGGGAAATATCGAATTATTAGATGAAACTAATTTAGATAAAGAACAAAAGGTGTTTGTACAAAGTTCTTTGAATAATATTGTGGACATGCAGCTCTATATTCAAAAACTACTTGAGATAAATGCTACGAATAGAGAGATGCAATTGAATAGAGAAGAGATTAACACAGAAGATTTTTTTGGAGAAATACTATCTAATCTAGATCATATTGCAAGACATAAGAAGATTCATATTATTCAGGAAAATAAGCTAATTAAGATAAATGCAGATAAAGTTTTATTAAAAAGAGCTATTGTAAATGTATTAGAAAATGCAATTGATTATTCAAAAGATAATAGTAAGATAATAGTAAAAGTGATTTCAAATCAAGACAATACTAGGATTGTTATAGAAGATTCAGGAGAGGGATTTATAGGGGAAGCACTTGAAATGGCAACAGAGCAATTTTATAGAAGTGATAAGAGTAGAAATTCGAAATTCCACCACGGTATGGGACTTTATATTGCTAAAAATATAATGAAGTTACATGAGGGTAATATAGTACTTGGTAGGTCAAAAGAACTAGGTGGAGCAAAAGTTGAACTTTGGTGGTGACATATTTATTTCAGTAGGAGTTCAAGCTCCTACTGAAACAGCAACGTAGTTGCTAATAGGATACAAAGCGGATTATGAGTATCCAATTTGACCCTTAATCGACTTGTTTTATTTAGGAGGAAAGCTATGATATAACAAAATAGCATTAAATAATACAATAAAATACAAATAATAAAGAAATATGTTTGATAATAAAGAAAAAAACTGAATATTGATAGATAATATCAGGGAATAATTTAAAGGTTGCAAAAATATAAGTTTGGAGTTATTATGTTTTGTAAAAGAAGAGAAGGAGGAGATATTATGGCAGCAACATCAGTTGATAAGAAACAAATAGTAACATCTAAACCAGCAAAGTTAGAACAAATTACAGCAGATAAAACGGTAGAAGATGAATTAGTGATAAACAATTCATCTTCTACAAAACAACCAATCGAAGAAGTGGTTGAGAAGGAAGATATTGTAAAAGAAACCGAAGATAAAAAGTTACCCGACAAAAATAGTGAGGTAAAAAAAGAACCTGCGAAGAAAACAACTAAGAAAAAGCCAATTAGTGAAATAATTACGACCGCAAAAAAAACGTCAGATAAAAAAACGCCAACCAAACCATCCATGACAGAAGAAGCAAATGTTAAAACTTCCTTAGTTTTGCAATATCAGTCAATTGAGGTGAGTGAGGATGTATTGGTTAAGAAAGTAAAAGATGCTTGGGCCAAAACTCATAAAAAATCAGCGAGCGGTATTAAAAGCATCGAGTTATATATTAAGCCAGAAGAGTATTCAGCATACTACGTTATTAATAATAGTGTAAAAGGTAGAGTGGATTTGTAATAGAAAAGTAGATTTCTATGTGATATAATAAGACTGTCAATTTATGGTGACAGTCTTTTTATATTTAATAGGGAAGTTCCTACGAACCACCGTATTAAATAAAAGGCACTACGTGACAAGAAGATGCGTATCTTGTGGAGAAGAAGTTTATTGCTACGCAATTCACTCGGGCGAGACAGCGTCTGCAAGCAGACACTTTGTTTTGTAAGAACGTTTAGCTTTTGAGACTAATAAAATTATTATATATGGAGGAAGATTATGAACGCAGAATATTTAAAATTACAAAAATGTTATGAAAGTATAAAAAAGAAAATAGATTTCAAACCAAAGGTAGCGCTTGTATTAGGATCGGGACTAGGTGATTATGCGGAATCTATTAAAATAGAAGCTACACTTGATTATCACGATATTGAAGGATTTCCAGTATCGACAGTTCCAGGACATAAAGGAAGATTTATCTTTGGTTATGTAGAAGATGTTCCAGTAGTAATTATGCAAGGACGTGTTCATTATTATGAAGGATATCCAATGTCCGACGTTGTGTTACCAACAAGACTGATGAAATTAATGGGAGCAGAAATATTATTCTTAACGAATGCAGCTGGTGGTGTTAACTATGAGTTTAGTGCTGGTGACTTTATGTTGATCAACGACCATATCTCTACCTTTATACCATCTCCATTAATGGGTGAAAATATGGACGAGCTTGGAACTCGTTTTCCAGACATGAGCGCTGTGTATGATTCAGAATTAAGAGATATTATCAAGTCCAGTGCAAAAGAGCTTGATATACCGTTACAAGAAGGTGTTTATATTCAGCTTACGGGACCAAATTATGAGAGCCCAGCAGAGATTCGGATGTGTCGTACACTTGGTGGTGATGCCGTTGGTATGAGTACCGCGTGTGAGGCAGTTGCGGCAAATCATATGAAGATGAAAATATGTGGGATTTCATGTATTTCTAATCTTGCGTGTGGGATGTCAGATGCACCATTAGATCATAAAGAAGTTCAAGAAGTTGCAGATAGAGTTGCTCCATTATTTAAGCAATTAGTAACTGCTTCGATTATTAATATGAGTAAAACAATTGCTTAGCAAGGGAGATACAAATGAATAAAAAGGATCTTATTAGAGAAGCTTTTCTTGCAAGGGAGAAATCTTATTCACCTTATTCAAATTTTAGTGTAGGGGCAGCACTTCTTGCTTCCAATGGAACGGTTTATGGAGGTTGTAATATTGAAAATGCCTCTTACACACCAACGAACTGTGCAGAGCGAACCGCTTTTTTTAAAGCGATAAGTGAAGGTGTAACCACATTTGACTCAATCGTAATTGTGGGGGGGAAAAAGGGAAAAGTGGTTTCCTACTGTGCGCCATGTGGTGTATGTAGACAAGTTATGATGGAATTTTGTGATCCTAAGAAATTCAAGATTATTCTTGCTAAATCCGAAGAGGAGTATAAGGAGTTTACATTGGAAGAAATGCTGCCATTAGGGTTTGGACCAGGGGAGTTATTAGATGAAAGCACAAAGCAGTGATCGTATGGAGAATGGCTATACATTTAAGAATAATAAAAAGTTGCGATATGGATATACGACAGGTTCTTGTGCAGCAGCTGCTTCTAAAGCAGCTGCTATCATGCTTTTTAGAAAGTGCGATATAAGTAAAATATCAATTCTGACGCCAAAAGGGATTTCACTTGAGTTAGAGGTGCTAGATATTGCAAGCGGAAGTAATTTTGTAAGCTGTGCAATTAAAAAGGACAGTGGTGATGACCCTGATGTGACCAATGGTATTCTAGTGTATGCAAAAATTAGTAAAACAGATGGCAAGGACATAGAGATAGACGGTGGAATAGGTGTAGGTAGAGTAACAAAGCCAGGATTAGAACAACCAGTGAACAGTGCGGCAATTAATCGAGTTCCAAGGCAGATGATATATGATGAAGTAATCAATATATGTAATGAGTTTGACTATCAAAAAGGAATGCGAGTGGAAATAAGTATACCCGAGGGAATTGAGATAGCAAAGAAAACGTTTAACCCAAGACTAGGTATTAAGGATGGAATTTCAGTACTTGGCACAAGTGGAATTGTTGAACCAATGAGTGAAGCAGCATTGATTGACAGTATCAAAGTAGAAATGAAGATGTTAAAAGCGTCAGGCAAGGAAAATCTTTTAGTGACGCTAGGTAATTACGGAGAAAATTTCAGTATCAATGAATTAAATATAGATATAAACGACAGTTTGAAATGTAGTAATTTTATAGGAGAAACAATCGATTATGCTGTGGAGCTTGAATTTAAAAGTGTTTTATTTATAGGTCATATTGGAAAGCTTGTAAAAACGGCAGGTGGTATTATGAACACGCACTCCAGAAATGCGGACGCTAGAATGGATATTCTGGTAGCAGCAGCTATTTTAGGTGGCATTTCGTTAGAAGGTGCAAGACAGGTGCTAAATTGCATTACTACAGATGAGGCGATTGCTACATTAATGGAAGAAAGAATACTGGATTTGACGATGCAAATATTGGTAGATAAAATGCAGTTTTATATGAGTAAACGAGCCTATGATAAGATTAATATAGAAATAGTTACATTTTCCAATGAGTTTGGTTTGCTTGGAAAAACAAAGCAAGCAGACGAATTAGGAATGTGTTTTAAGAGAAAGGAATAGCGATGGCGGGAATATTATATGGAGTAGGAGTTGGACCAGGAGATCCAGAACTTCTTACTTTAAAAGCGGTAAGAATAATAACGGAAAGTGATATAATTATTGTGCCAGGTGAACAAGCACAAGACAGTGTAGCATATAAGATTGCATCAAACGCAGTGGATTTGTCAGTGAAAGAAGTAGTAGCAGTTTCCATGCCAATGACAAAAAATGAAAATCTATTAGAAAGATCGCATCAGGATGCGGCAAATCAAGTACTAGAATATATGAATCAGGGTAAACAGGTAGCTTTTCTTACGCTTGGTGATCCAACGGTATATTCCACCTATGTGTATATACATAAGAGAATATTAGAAACAGGAGCGAAGGCAGTAATTGTCAGTGGAATACCATCTTTTTGCGCGGCAGCGGCATTAGTAAATGATAGTTTGGTAGAAAAGTCAGAACCTCTTCATATTATTCCGGCATCTTATGGGATTGAAGAAGCACTGAAATTATCTGGAACTAAGGTTTTGATGAAAGCTGGTAAGAAAATTGCGACGGTAAAACAAATACTCAAAGATAATAATTTGCAAGCGGTTATGGTTGAAAACTGTGGAATGGAAAATGAAAAAGTATATGTAGGAACTGATCATATAAATGAAAATGCAGGATATTATTCATTAATTATTGTAAAGGATAAAAAACTATAAAATTTGTGACAGGAGGATGAAATGGTACATTTCGTAGGCGCAGGATCAGGTGCAGTAGATTTAATAACAGTAAGAGGGCAAAGATTAATTCGTGAAGCAGACGTTATTATTTATGCAGGCTCTTTGGTAAACAAAGAATTATTAGACGATAAAAATGAAGCTTGTGCGGTTTATAATAGTGCAACTATGACATTGGAACAAGTGATAGACGTAATGAAGAAAGCAGAGAAAGCTGGATTTACTACGGTAAGACTTCATACAGGAGATCCTTGTATTTATGGAGCAATAAGAGAACAAATGGATATATTAGATCAGTGTGATATCGAATATGATTATTGCCCTGGGGTTAGTTCGTTTTGTGGTGCGGCGTCAGCACTTAATCTGGAATACACATTGCCAGATGTATCGCAAACGACCATTATAACAAGGATGGCAGGTCGCACTAGTGTACCAGAGAAGGAAAGTATTGAGTTATTAGCAGCTCATCAGGCTACCATGGTAATTTTCTTAAGTACAGGAATGTTAGAAGAATTGACAAAACAATTAATTTTGGGTGGATATAAAGAAGAGACGCCGGCAGCAATTGTTTATAAAGCAACTTGGCCAGATGAAGAGAAATTTGTGTGTACAGTTAAGACACTTGCTAGAACAGCAAGGGATAATAATATAACTAAAACGGCATTGATTATAGTAGGTGATGTCATTGACGCAGAATATAGACGTTCGGACTTATATAATCCAAGCTTTGAAACAGAATTTCGTAAAGCAGACTAGGAAATGGTGATGGCATGAATTTAGCTATAATTTCATTTACAAAGGCAGGAAGTATACTGAATGCCAAAATAGAAGAACTACTTGAGGAAAAACACCGCTGTACCTCATATTATAAAGGGAGACAGGATGAAAGTGTTTCGATTTTGGAAGTAACAATTTCATTAAATGAGTGGTGCAAGAATATTTTTAAAGTTGTTGATGGAATTATATTTATAGGAGCCTGTGGAATTGCAGTACGAACGATTGCTCCATTTATAGAGGATAAAACCAAGGATCCATTGGTTATCGTGATTGATGAAAAAGCACAATTTGTTATTTCACTTTTATCAGGGCATATTGGTAGAGGAAATGAATTGACATGGATACTAAGTGATTTGTTAAAAGCGACCCCAGTCATTACGACTGCAACCGATATTAATCATAAATTTGCAGTTGATGTATTTGCCAATAAACAAAATCTACATATTGCAGATATGAAAATGGCAAAAGAAATATCGGCAAGTATTTTAGAGGGTAAGCAAATTGGAATAGTGAGTCAAATCTCATTAAATGGATGTTTGCCAGAAGCTCTTATAGATATGGAATTTGATCCTATAGATACAGATATTGGTATTTGCATTTCAATTTCTGAAGATGAGAGACCATTTTTACACACGCTTTGTTTAATACCAAGAATTGTTTCAATCGGTGTTGGATGCAAGAAGGGGACGGACGTTGAGAAATTCGAGAAATATATAAGGGATACATTAAAGGATAATCAAATATCAATACATGCCATTAAAAATCTTGCAAGTATTGATTTGAAAGCCGAAGAACCATGTATATTGGCCTTTGCACAACAATGTCACTTGGATTTTATTACCTATTCAGCGAATCAACTAAAGAAATTGCCTGGAAGCTTTAAAGAATCTGAATTTGTAAAAAGTATTACTGGAGTTGGAAATGTATGCGAACGATCTGCCATTATGGGAAGTAATAACGGCATCTTAATTTTGGAAAAACAATCCTTCGATGGAATGACGATTGCAATTGCAAAAGAAATGAGAGGAATTAATTTTGAATAAATTATATGTAGTGGGTATTGGACCAGGAGATTATGAACAAATGACAATCAAAGCTTTCAAAGCGCTAGAAAGCAGTGATATTATAGTGGGTTATACGGTTTATGTTGATCTTGTCAAAGAACATTTCTCAGAGAAAATATTTTTGACAACACCAATGAAGCAAGAAGTGAAACGATGCGAACTTGCGTTTGAAAAGGCATCACAGGGAAATACAACAGCTATGATTTGCAGTGGAGATGCTGGAGTTTATGGAATGTCTGGGTTGATTTTAGAAATAGGAGCTAGATATCCAGCAGTTGAAGTGGAAATGATTAGTGGTGTTACCGCCGCATTGTCAGGTGCTAGTTTACTTGGTGCACCTTTGATTCACGATTTCGCAGTGATTAGTTTAAGTGATTTATTGACGCCGATGGAGAAGATTGAAAAGAGATTAGAATGTGCAGCGCAAGCGGATTTTGTAATCTGTTTATATAATCCATCGAGTAAGAAACGTTTTGATTACCTAGAAAAAGCATGTGATATTGTACTTAAATACGCAACCATGCAAACCGTATGCGGATACGTTCAAAACATTGGGCGAGATGGTGAGTGTGCAACCGTGCTCACGTTAGAAGAACTTAGAAACAGTAAGGTAGATATGTTTACTACGGTTTTTATTGGTAATTCACAAACTCAAATAATAAATGGCAAGATGGTCACACCAAGAGGATATAGAAATGTGTAATATAATTATTTTTGCAGGAACGACGGAAGGTCGTCAACTTGCAGAATATTTAGATGAACAAAATGTAAAAGCATACGTCTGTACTGCAACGGAATATGGTGAAAATCTGATACCAAAATCTAATAATATTGAGGTTTTGGGTAAGCGATTAAATAAAGAGGAAATAGAGCAGCTTATTTGTGAGAAAGCAGCTCTTATTGTGGTGGACGCCACGCATCCGTATGCAACGGTGGTATCAGAGAATATCAAAGCTTCTTGTGAAAACACGCAAACGCAATATATTCGTCTTTTACGAGAGGAAACAACACAAATTTCTCAAATCAATGAAGACAATTCCATTCTATTTGTTGAATCGGTAGAGGAAGCTTGCAACTATTTAAATAATACAACCGGCAATGTATTGGTAACAACTGGAAGTAAGGAACTAAAGGAATATACAAAGATAACGCAATATAAGGATAGAATTTATGCACGTGTTCTTTCCAGTAAAGATGCTGTTTTGAACGTAATTGAGCTAGGGTTTGAAGGCAAAAATTTAATTTGTATGCAGGGGCCTTTTAGTGAAGAATTAAATTTTGCCATGTTAAAGCAGACGAATGCCAAATACTTGGTGACAAAAGAAGCCGGTAAAAACGGCGGTTTCTTAGAGAAAATTATTGCAGCTAAGAAAGCAAATGTAACCACAATTGTAATTGGCAGACCAAAAGAAACGCAAGGCTATTCCTATGCCAAAGTAGTTGATATAATAAATGAGAAAATGAATCTGTCAAGGAAACAAAGACAGCTATTTGTGGTAGGAATAGGTACGGGAAATCAAGAGGAGATGACCCAGGCGGCTATCTATGCGATTGATCAGGCGGACATTATATTTGGTGCGAAGCGTATGCTAAAAAGTGTTGCAACTTTTCGTAAGGTTGCAGTTAAACTATATAAAAAAGAAGAGATTTATGAGTATTTGGATAGTCATAAGGAATATCAAAAAGCAGCTATTGTTTTGTCAGGCGATGTTGGATTTTATAGTGCGGCAAAAGGAATGACAGAATATTTTAATGATTATAAGATCGAATTAATATGCGGGATTTCATCCCTTTCTTATCTATGTGCTAGAATTGGAAAGTCGTGGGAGGACATTAAGCTATTAAGCAATCACGGCAAAGAGGCTAATACAATTGATGCAATTAGAAGAAATGAAAAAGTATTTAGTTTGATGGGTGGAAAAGATAGCATTAAAAAATTAATGACAGATTTGATTTATTATCAGATCGAGCAGGTAACAATATGGGTTGGAGAAAATTTAGGTTACGATAATGAGAAGATAACGATTGGCACTCCATTCGATATTTTACAAAAGGAGTATGAAGCACTATGCGTTGTCTATATAGAAAATCCTGCTGCAACAAAAGATATAGATAGAATTGCAGATGAAGAATTTATACGTGGAAGTGTTCCTATGACAAAGGAAGAAATTAGAACCGTATCCATTTCTAAATTAGAATTAAGCAAAGATTCCATTGTATATGATATTGGTGCAGGTACGGGATCGGTTTCGATACAAGCGGCAATGAGAGCCTACGATGGCTTTGTGTATGCGATTGAGAAAAAGCCCGAGGGTGCTTTATTAATTGAAGAAAATAAGAAAAAATTTCAAGTATCCAATATTAAAGTAATAGAAGGCATTGCACCAGATGCGCTAGAATCGTTACCGATACCAACACATGCTTTTATTGGTGGAAGTAGTGGGAATTTAGTAGACATTGTGGAGCTTTTAAGAAATAAAAATCCGAACATCAAGATAGTAATTAATGCAATTACTTTAGAAACAGTTGCAGAAGTGATGAGTTTAATAAAAGATTTGGAACTAGTCGATTATGAAATTACACAATTACAATCATCAAAATCAAAAGCAGTTGGAAGGTATCATATGATGCTGGGACAAAATCCCGTGTTTATTATTTCTATTGCTATGGGAGGAAAGTAAGATGGATTTTCCAAGAATTGTAATTTCTGCCACGTCAAGTGGAAGCGGAAAGACATTAATTACTTGTGGGCTGTTAAAAGCGTTAAAGAATCGAAGTAAAAACGTAACAGCATTCAAGTGCGGACCTGATTATATTGACCCAATGTTTCACCAAAAAGTGTTGAAAACTCCATCTAGAAATTTAGATACTTATTTTACAGATGCTCAAACAACAAGATATTTATTTACGAACGTAGCCACAAATTTTGATATTTCGATTATAGAGGGAGTCATGGGCTATTATGATGGTCTTGGAGGAGTATCAGATAAAGCAAGTGCCTATGATTTAGCTAAAACATTAGAAGCACCTGTGATTTTGGTGATAAATGCGAAGGGAATGAGTCTTTCAATTGCAGCTGTCATCAAAGGATTTATAGAATTTAGAGATGATAGTAATGTGCAAGGTATCATTTTAAATCAGGCTTCTGAAATGATTTATCCCGAACTGAAAAAAGTAATTGAAAAAGAGTTAAATATAAAAGTACTAGGATATGTTCCAAAATCTGACGATTTAGTAATAGAAAGCCGACATCTTGGATTAGTGATTCCTGATGAGATAACAGAAATCGAGAATAAAATAGATAGTTTGGCAAAGATTTTAGAGAAAACACTAGATATTGATGAAATAATTAATATCGCCAATGCGGCCAATCCTTTGAATCAAGAAGAGTGTATCCTACCAAAGTTAAACAAAAATGTAACCATTGCAATTGCGAGAGATGAAGCGTTTTGCTTTTACTATGAAGATAATATAGAATTAATGAAGAAGATGGGAGCCAAAATCGTAGAGTTTTCGCCTATTCATGAAAAACGTTTACCCCCAAATATTGACGTTTTATTACTTGGTGGAGGCTATCCAGAATTATATGCTGCAAAATTAAGTGAAAATAAAAGCATGCTTTGCGACATGAAGGAATATGTAAAAAATGATAAACCAATTTTAGCAGAATGTGGCGGGTTTATGTATTTACATGATACAATGGAAGACATAAATGGATTAGCCTATCAAATGGTAGGAGCCGTGAAAGGTCACGTATTTAAAACGGATAAACTAGGACGATTTGGTTATATCGAATTAACACCAAAGGATGAATCCGAGGTTACTTCTTTGGAGCAAAGAATAAAAGGACATGAATTTCATTACTGGGATAGTACAAACTGTGGGGAGTCCTATCTGGCAAAGAAACCATTAAGAAATAAAGAGTGGAACTGTATTCATGGAGGCGAGCATAAATGTATGGGATTTCCACATCTTTATTATTACTCGAATCCAAGGTTTATTTATCAATTTTTATGTAAATGTAAATAGAGGTGTTACTGTTCACACAGCAGCTTAACATAGAGGTTATATATTCGCGAAATGTTTATGCTGACAGGACGGTGAATAGTAATAGAGGAGTTCGTTATGACATTAGAGGAAACGTTGAATCAGATTAATCCAGTCGATACAAATGCAATGCGAGAGAGTAAACTTCGCTGGGACAGTATAGCAAAACCGCTTCATAGTCTTGGTAAATTGGAAGACGCAGTGATTAAAATTGCTGGAATTGTTGGAAGCAATCAAATTAGTATTGAGAAAAAAGCACTTGTTATTATGTGTGCAGATAATGGTGTTGTTGCTGAAGGGGTGACCCAGACAGGACAGGAAGTTACGGCAATAGTAGCTGAAAATTTTTTGCAAAAGATGGCAAGCGTGAGTATTATGTCCGAATACACAAAGACAGATCTTTTTCCCGTGGACATTGGAATTGCTACAGACACAAATATTATCAATAAAAAAATTGCCTATGGAACAAAGAATTTTGCCAAGGAACCAGCCATGACAAAAGAAGAAGCATTACAGTCAATTCAGATTGGAATTGATATGGTGACACAGCTGAAAGCGCAAGGATATCAAATGATTGCAACTGGTGAAATGGGGATTGGTAATACAACGACTAGTAGTGCAATTACCTCTATTTTATTAGGAAAGAGTGTGGAAGCGGTAACTGGAAAAGGTGCAGGTCTAACGAGTGCAGGACTTAGTCGAAAAATAAATGTAATTAAAGAAGCAATTTTACTACATAACCCAGATAAGAACAATATGATAGATGTACTAAGTAAAGTGGGTGGATTCGATATAGGTGGATTGGTGGGAGTGTTTGTTGGTGGAGCACTAAATCATATCCCGATTATCATTGATGGCTTTATCTCAGGTGTTGCAGCATTGATTGCAATCAAAATGAATCCGTGCGTGAAAGATTACATCATTGCGTCTCATGTATCAAAAGAGCCAGCAGCAGTCATGATACTCGAAGAACTCGGTTTAGAACAATTTATTACTTGTGATATGTGTCTGGGAGAAGGTACAGGTGCAGTTGCAATTTACCCAATTCTTGATATGGCAGTGGCAGTTTATAATCAAATGAGTACATTTGAACAAATTCATGTTGATGCATATCAACCATTAAATTAAAATATTTTGTTGCAATCAACTTGAACATGAGGAAATTTCAAAGATGGAGAGAGTATGATAATACTAATAACGGGTGGTAGTGGAAGCGGAAAATCAGAATATGCAGAAAATCTGGCAATGAAGTTAAACCAGAAGGATGAAATGACTTATATTGCAACGATGCACCCCTATGGGAAAGAAACGTTGTTGAAAATAGAAAGACATAAAGAGATGAGAAAAGGCAAAGGCTTTGAGACTATTGAATGTTCTTATGCTTTAAAGGACATAACAAAGCCAATACATTCCACTGTTTTATTAGAGTGCATGTCAAATTTAGCTGCAAATGAGTTATATATGGACCAGGGAGCAAAAGAGAATGCGTTGAAAGAGATGATGGATGGTATTCAAGTGTTAAGCACAAAATCCGACAATCTCATTATCATTTCAAATGAAATATTTAATGAGGATATGGAGCAAGACATTGAAATGACAACTTATATCCAATTATTAGCAAGCGTAAATAAAGAAATTGGAAGGCTTGCCAACGTCGTATGTGAAGTGGTATATTCTATACCTGTTTTTTATAAAGGGAAATTATAAAGGTAATATTCGAAGGTACAAATAGGAGCGTGTAAATATTTCACAAGGAGGAAGATATTATGTTATGGAATAGTTTTAAAATAGCATTTTCTATGTATTCCAAAATTCCAATGCCTAAAACAGACTGGAATAAGAAAAATATGCGCTATACAATGTGTTTTTTTCCGTTGATTGGAATTGTAATAGGAGCAGCTATCTATTTCTGGTCGTTTCTTTGTGGTAATTTAGAATTTGGTTTAACATTAAGAATAGCAGGCTACATTGTAATTCCAATTCTAATTACTGGTGGGATACATCTGGATGGATTTATTGATACACAGGATGCACTCAGTTCTTATAAGTCAAAAGAGGAAAAGCTTGAAATACTGAAAGATTCACATATTGGAGCATTTGCTTTGATTAGTTGTATTATATATTTTGTTATAGCAGCAGGCGTATGGAGTGAATTAAGTCAAGCAAGTATTCTGCCATTGGCAGCAGGATTTGTGTTATCGAGAGCGTTGAGCGGTTTGGCAATTGTAACTTTTTCCTGTGCAAAAGACAGTGGTTTGGCGCATATGTTTTCGGATGCCTCCCAAAAGAATGTGGTTCGTATCACTATGATTATTTTAATAATCCTAGCAAGTGGAGTTATGATAGTGCTAGGTGGAATTATTGGTTTAAGTGCATTGCTTGGAGCCGTTATTCTTTTTCAGATTTATCGTTATGCAGCTTATAAAGAGTTTGGTGGAATAACAGGGGATTTAGCTGGTTGGTTCCTTCAATTATGTGAGCTGGCCATGGCGATTGGAGCACTAGTTGGTCAGATATACATATTTCAATAGAGGAGGCATTCATGGTTTTTGTAATAGGTGGTGCATATCAAGGAAAAGTTGATTTTGTAACAGATCATTTGAGGATGTTAGATACAGATTTAATAGATGGCGCAAACTGTGAAATAGATTTGATATATCATGCAAAAGGAATCAATCATTTTCATCAATTCATAAGACGATTAATGAAGGATGATATGGATTTGAAAGGTATTATTGATAAATTAATTCAAGAAAATAGGAATTGTATTATTATCTCAACAGAAATTGGTTGTGGACTAGTACCGATTGATAAATTTGAACGAGAATACCGAGAAAAAGTAGGAAGAATATGTTGTCAAATTGCAAAGAATGCAGCACAAGTATATCGCGTGCAGTGTGGAATTGCTACGAAAATATATGACGAAGATGCAAAAGAAGAAACGGTTTGAGTTGAAAAGTAGAAAGTAGAGTGCTAGGATGAAAGTATATTTGTTAAGACATTCCATGACACAAGGGAATTTAGAAGGAAGATACATTGGTAGTACTGAGGAATGTTTATGTGAAGAGGGGATTTGCCTTGCGAGTGCCAAGATAATGCCAAAGGTTGACAAGGTGTATATAAGTCCTGCGAAGCGATGTATGGAAACAGCAGATATTGTATATACAGATATAACTAAATCAATTATTCCAGGACTAAGAGAAACGGATTTTGGTGATTTTGAAAATAAGAATTACCAAGAACTAGATGGAAACGTCGATTATCAGAACTGGATAGACACTATGGGAAAATGTGGTTTTCCAAATGGGGAATCTTTTGAAGATGCATATAATAGAGCAATAGATGCATTTGAAGTTATCATAAAAGATGCAATGAAGAAAGGTTATCAAGACATTGCGGTAGTTACGCATGGTGGAACAATAATGGCCATTATGGATCGATTTTCTCCAGAGAAAAAGGATTATTTTGAGTGGCACGTGAAAAATTGCAAGGGGTATCTGTTAGAAATTAATGGAGGAAGCAAATGTTACCAGTAGTATTTGGTTTTATAATAGATTTAATTATCGGAGATCCACATGGTATGTGGCATCCAATTTGTGCAATTGGAAATTTAATTAGCTTTTTGAACAAGGGAATCAGAGCGATTTTTCCGAAAAGTAAAAAGGGAGAGTTAATTGGTGGTGCGATATTAACCATAGTGGTTGTTTCCATTTCTATGATAATTTCCTTTCTTTTGTTATATTTTAGTTATCAATTCAATTTTTATGTGGGATTTGTAATAGAAACTATCATGTGTTACCAGATACTTTCCACAAAATCCCTTAAGGATGAAAGTATGAAAGTATATGATGGATTTGAAAGTTGTGATGTAGAAAAAGCAAGATTTGCTGTCTCCATGATAGTTGGGAGAGATACAGCTACATTATCTAAGGAGGGTATTGTCAAAGCAACCGTTGAAACGGTGGCGGAAAATACGTCAGATGGAGTAATTGCTCCACTTATCTTTATGATGATTGGTGGACCGATACTTGGATTTGGTTATAAAGCGGTCAATACATTGGATTCTATGGTAGGTTATAAAAATGAAGAATACTTATTTTTTGGAAGAGCGAGTGCGAAACTAGATGATATTTTAAACTTCATACCGGCCCGAATTAGTGGTATACTTATGGTGATTGGTTCAGCCATTTGTGGCTTAGATTCAAAAAATTCTTGGAAAATTTTTATCAGAGATCGATATAATCATGCAAGTCCGAATTCTGCACAAACAGAGGCAGCTTGTGCAGGAGCGCTCAATGTGATGCTTGCAGGGGATGCATATTACTTTGGAAAGTTGTTTGAGAAGAAGACAATTGGAGATAATAATAGAAACATTGAGCCAGAAGATATTAGAAAAATAAATAAACTGATGTATACAACGGCTATTTTAGGTCTTATAATATTTACTATAATAAAAGGAGTATTTACATATTTATAAAGGAGTTATCATGAAGAATATACACGGCGGAGATATATATATAAATAAAAATATGATAGACTTTTCAGCTAATATTAATCCATTAGGTTTACCTAGAGGCGTAAAAATTGCTATAGCTGACAGTATTGATAAAGCAGTTCACTATCCAGATACTAGCTGTGATGCATTAAGAGAAAAGCTAGCTCAAAAGTATGAAGTGAATAAAGATTATCTTATTTGCGGAAATGGGGCGGCTGATCTTATTTTTGCAGTAACAATAGCGTTAAAACCTCGCAAATCGCTTGTTTTATCACCTACTTTTGCAGAGTATGAGCAGGCATTACGAGCAATTGGTTCGGAAATTATTTATTATGATCTTGAAGAATCAAATAATTTTAAGGTCGATGAATTAATCATAGATGCCTTTACATCAGATGTTGATATGGTATTTTTGTGTAATCCGAATAATCCAACAGGTGAGGTAATTAAAAAATCTTTACTGATGAAAATGATAAACAAATGTAAGGATAATAATATTGTAATTGTGATAGATGAATGTTTTAATAGTTTTCTTGATCAAAATGAAGCCTATAGTGTTATGAAAGAAACCGCTGATTTTGATAATTTAATTGTAATTAATGCATTTACGAAACTATATGCCATGCCAGGAGTTCGTCTTGGATTTGGAGCTGTTAATAATAAATTAATTCATGAATTTATTGAAAAATCAATGCAACCGTGGAATGTGTCTGTATTGGCACAAGAAGCCGGAATTGCAGCATTAGAAGAAACAGAATATGTAATTAAAACAAAAGAATTAATTACTAAGGAACGCAATTATTTAATGAATGAATTAAAACAATTAGGCTATAACCTATATGGATCCAAAGCAAATTATATTTTTTTCAAAGGACCAAAGAATTTATATGAAATGTGTTTGGAGAATAAAATGTTAATTCGAGATTGTAGTAATTATCGTGGATTAGAAGAAGGATATTATAGAATTGCAGTAAGAACGCATGAGGAAAATGTGAAGTTAATTGATGTATTGAAGAATTCAATAATAGATTAGGATGAAAAAGTAAGATATAGATTAGGAGATATATATGGCAAAGTCAATCATGATACAAGGAACCATGTCAAATGCAGGGAAAAGTCTAATTGTAGCTGGACTTTGCAGAATATTCAAACAAGATGGCTATAAAGTGGCACCTTTTAAATCTCAAAATATGGCTCTTAATTCATTTATTACTAGTGACGGGCTAGAAATGGGACGAGCACAGGTGATGCAAGCGGAAGCTGCTAAAATAGCGCCTAGTGTACTTATGAATCCTATTTTATTAAAGCCTACCAATGACACGGGCTCTCAAGTAATTGTGAATGGTGAAGTAATTGGTAACATGAAGGCAATCGATTATTTTAAATATAAAAAGCAATTAGTGCCAGATATTATGAAAGCATATGAAGCATTAAGCGAAGAATATGATATCATTGTGATTGAAGGTGCCGGAAGCCCAGCAGAAATCAACCTAAAGAGTGAAGATATCGTAAATATGGGAATGGCAAAGATGGCCAACGCACCCGTACTTATTGTCGGAGATATTGACAGAGGTGGTGTATTTGCTCAGCTTGTTGGAACTGTAATCCTTTTAGAAGACGATGAAAAGGCAATGGTAAAGGGCACAATTATCAATAAATTTCGAGGAGATAGAGACATATTGGAACCGGGACTTCGAATGCTTGAAGATAAGACGAGTATTCCGGTAGTTGGTGTTGCACCCTATCTGTACGTGGATATTGAGGATGAAGATAGTTTGACAGAGCGATTTACGCAGACGAAAACGGCTGCACTGATTGATATTGTTGTGATTAAACTTCCAAGAATTTCTAATTTTACTGACTTTAATACATTAGAGCGTATGGAAGGGGTGTCGGTTCGATTTGTTGAATCGGTTCAAGGAATTCAAAATCCATCTATGATTATCATTCCTGGTACGAAGAATACAATGGGTGATTTGCTATGGATGAGGCAAAATGGCCTTGAAGCCTCTATATTGAAAGCAGCGGCAACACACACAATTATATTTGGGGTATGTGGTGGTTATCAGATGCTAGGAGAAGAATTAAGTGATCCATATGCAGTGGAAGCTGGCGGTGACATCAAAGGAATGGGATTGCTCCCAATTAAGACGGTATTTGAAGAAAATAAGACAAGAACCAGAGTGGTTGGCAATTTTGAAACGATTGACTCAGAACTTAATAGATTATCGGAAGTTGAACTCAAGGGCTATGAGATTCATATGGGAGTTACAACTATTTTAAATGATAGTGTGAAGCCACTTGCACGAATTAAGGAAACGAATACAAACAAACATGATCACTTTGACAAGTATAAATGGGATGGCGCATACTTGAATAATGTTTATGGTTCTTATGTGCATGGCATATTTGATGAGGAAGAAGTGACTAGAAAATTGATTGCTTCCCTTGGGTTTAAATTGGGATTGAAAGAAGAAGATATCAAATCGATAAATTTTAATGAGTATAAAGAAAAGCAATATGATAAATTAGCGGATGGATTAAGAGAAAGTCTAGATATGACGGCAATATATAAAATTTTAGAGGAAGGATTATAACAGATGAAAATAGAATTAGAAAATGTGCTTCCGAAAGAGATAGAGAAAAGAAGTTTTGAAATAATAACACAAGAATTAGATGGTAAGATAGCAGAAGATGAAAAAGCACCGATTATTAAACGTGTTATACATACCTCAGCTGATTTTGACTATGCTGATACTTTGACATTCTCAGACAATGTGGTTAAGGACACGTTGAAAGCTATCAAACGAGGCGCCTGTATTGTTACAGACACGCAGATGGGTAAGTCGGGTATTAATAAAAAATCTCTAGCAAAATTCGGAGGAGAAGTATTTTGCTTTATGTCAGATGAAGATGTAGCTGAAACTGCTAAGGTAAATGGAACAACGAGAGCAACGGCTAGTATGGACAAAGCAGCACTTATTGACAAAGAGTTGATATTTGCAATTGGTAATGCACCTACCGCTTTGGTTAGACTATATGAATTAATCAACGAAGGAAAAATCAATCCAGTCCTCATTATTGGAGTGCCAGTTGGTTTTGTGAATGTAGTACAATCCAAAGAGTTAATTATAAGTTCAAATGTTCCACATATTGTTGCACGAGGACGTAAAGGCGGAAGTAATGTGGCAGCGGCAATCTGTAATGCGCTGTTGTATATGATGGATGAGGAACGCTAAATGCAAGTAATATGAAGTCAAAAGGAAACGTAAATATGAAGGTTCTGAATAGTTACAAATAACATTTAATAAAGTATCACTAAAACTATTATTATAAATGCAATGGAAGGAGTAAATAGGATAATTATAAGGAGCTATAAAGGTACTGAATAGTTGCGATTATAGTACATATCTTATCTAAAATAATATGAAAAGAATAATAACAATGCTACTAATCATATGTTTAACACTAGTACTAATTAGTTGTGCAAGTACATCATCAGACACTACAGATAATAATGCAACTCAAGATAGTGTTATGGCGGATACTCAAGGTGATGATTCAAGCGACAGTAGCTCAAGCGACAGTAGCTCAAGCGAAACAGCAAATGTAAATGAGGGCGAAGACTCACAAACAGTGGATGATTCACAAATAGTAGAAGACTCGCAAACAGTGGATGATTCACAAATAGTAGATGATTCACAAATAGTAGAAGATTCGCAATCAGTAGATGCTTCACAAACAATTGTAGAGTCACAAGAAGCGGATGCTTCCAATACGCAAGAGGAAATTGTTTTTACAGATGTAGATGAAACCGTATATGCTACTTCCAATGTTAATATTAGGACTGCACCATCAACGGATAGTGAAAGTCTTGGAACGCTCGGCAAGAATAAGTCGGTTGAGCGAACTGGAACCTCGTCAGATTGGAGTAAAGTATTATATCAAGATCAGGAATGCTATATTTCTAGCGAGTTTCTATCAACAGAGGAACCAGATTTATCAAATGATTTTGCAGCATATGGGAATGGAAGCGGACATATTGTTGCCATAGATGCCGGTCATCAAGCAAAGGGAAATAGTGAACAAGAGCCAATTGGGCCGGGTGCAACAAAGACAAAAGCGAAGGTGGCTTCTGGAACAAGTGGGAGTGTAAGTGGATTAGCAGAATATCAACTGACACTTGCTGTATCACTTAAATTAAAACAAGAATTGATAGATCGTGGATATCAAGTGGTTATGATAAGAGAAACCAACGATGTAAATATTAGTAATGCAAAAAGAGCAGCGATTGCAAATGATGCTGGTGCAGAAGCGTTTGTTCGAGTTCATGCAAATGGAGCTGAGAATAGTAGTGCAAATGGAATACTTACCATGTGTCAAACCGCATCAAATCCATATGTAAGTGCATATTACAGTCAGAGTAAAAAGTTATCAAATGCTGTATTAACACAGATGGTTGCAACAACAGGTGCTGCTAGTAAAGGGGTAAGCGAAACCGATACCATGAGTGGAATTAATTGGTGTAATGTTCCCGTTACCATAGTAGAGATGGGATTTATGACGAATCCGACAGAAGATGCGTTGATGGCAACTGAGGATTATCAGAATAAGTTAGCCATAGGCATAGCAAATGGTCTAGATAGTTATTTTACAAATTAGCATGATGCTCATTATTAAGTAACAAAGTAGATGATTTAGAACAGAGTGTTTGTTTACAGACATTCTGGCACCCGCACGGGTTGTGTAGTAATAGCCAAACACATAGAAGAAGCTCTGAGTAAATTATCTCAAAGCTTCTGCTATGTGTTCTAAATAAAGATTTCTAATTTCCTCAATTTCACCAAGCCCTTTAACGATTGCATGAACCTCATAGCCTTGTTGTTTGACTTGGGATTTCCAAGAATCCTCGTCGTCGCTTGCCATGTCATTTTGTGCATGGTCACCAGCTACTAACATAAGTGGAAGAAGAGTGACATTAGAGGCATTTTGTTTATCTACAAGTGAGATTACATCTTTAATATCGGGGTATCCTTCCACTGTTCCTACAAAAATATTCGAATAACCCTGTTGTTTGAAGGTGTAATCTAGCGCCGGATATACCGAATTGGCATAATGAGTGGTTCCATGACCCATTAGAATAAGAATATCGTTATTAGCTGGTTTATAATATTTTGCAATAATATCAACCACTTTCAAATAATCATTTGTAGTCGAAAGTAGAGGCATTCCAAATGAAATGTAATTAAATTTATCTTTTTGTAGTTTAATCTCTTCGATCATACTATCATTTTCAATACCATTGATAATGTGAGTGGGTTGTACAATCAAGTCAGTAATGCCATCTTTTAGCATTCGTTCAATTGCTTGTGGTACGGTATCTATTTTAATATCATGAACTAATTTAAGTTTTTTGATAATCATTTTACTTGTGAATGCACGATATAATTTGTAATTTGGATATGCAGTTTGAATTGTTTCTTCAATTGCTTTAATATTTTTGTCTAGGGCATCTAAATAGCTAGTGCCAAAGCTTACAACTAGAATTGCCTTCATTGGTAACATATAGGTCTCCTTGTGTATGTGATAAAATAAATAAATCATTATACTTGTTGTAGATTCATATTTGAGTGTATCATTAGGTAAATATAATGTCAATAAAACATACGAGAAACGTATGAGGAGGATGAAATGAAACGTATAGAATTTAAAATGAAGCAATTTATTTTAATAAGTTTAATATTAACAGCCATTTTATTGGTCTTTGCTATAGTAACTGTAAAAAAATCACATTCACAAAAAGTTTATACAGCAGAACAGTTAGGGATAGAGGAAATCAAGAGTGAAACAGATAAAGATAGTGATGGAATTGATGATTATACAGATATTATGCTTGGAGCAAGAACTTACATTGAAACCGAGCCAAAATATAAAAGTAATTATTATCCTGGTGGATATCCAGATGATGGTTATGGCGTTTGTACGGATGTTATTTGGAATGCTTTTCAAACAGCAGGATATAATCTGAAAGATTTATTGGATGCAGACGTAGCTATAAACACAGCGGCATATACAACGATTGAATCACCAGATTCTAATATTGATTTTCGTCGGGTGAAAAATCTAAAAATATTCTTTGATAGAAATGCAATTAATCTATCTATGGATTTTACAAATCCCCAAGATTGGCAGGCAGGGGATATTGTAGTGTTTAAAAGTCATATAGCGATATGTTCTGATAAACGTAATGCAGATGGAATTCCATTTATTATACATCATGATAGCAAGGGTGCCAGAGAAGTTAATGAAATACAAAATTATACCCTTGTAGGTCATTACAGATGGGCATCAATATCAAATTTTAGTATATCATTAAAATTTAATTAGATATATCAGTTGGTTTTTCTTGTATAATTTTTTCTACTTCATATTGTGTATTTATTACGAGCCATAGTTGAGGAAAATATAACATAAGATTCCAAAAAATACATCCATTCAGTTCAAATTCAGCGATTAAGTCAATTAAAGCAGATACACTTCTTGCATCAATTGTCCATACGATATGCTGAACTTCTGTAGCATTAGTTTTTAGCTTATAAATAAAAAATGGTGTTTGTGAAACATCATCAAATTGTATGACAGCGCCAGTGTCTCTGGCCAAATTGAGAGCAGAATTTATACTGAGTGCATTAGCAGTTGATTTTCCAGGAACATAAGGTAGTGCCCAATCATAACTTACTAATGATTTACCAATGGTAACTTTATCAGGAGAAACAGTAGCAATTACATAATGCATAAATGTATGTATATTTTTAATAGAATTAACAGGGAGTGGTGGTCCATAATTGATTCCCCAAATGAATTGAATAAATGACATATTGGTTACGTTTTCACTAATAAAGCTATAATCTATTTCTTCAAACACTATTATGTTATTATCCGATTTTATATGGGGATTAATGGTTACGAATAATAAATAACCCTTAGCTAAAATTTCATTTTCAAGTTTTGTAATGAAGTTTTGGTAATTATCTTTAACATTTATCTTTATGTAATTAAAAACTATGTTAATACCAGCATAACCTTTTGTTTTAACTACATTTAAAATGTTTGCAATAGTATTATATTGATAGGTATCATTGGATAATATACTATAAGCAGTATCCATATCAGGTTCGCCTTGAAGGGAAAGTGTAGAAATCATTAAAAGAGGAATGGTATCATAGTCTTTTGATATTTGAATTACATCAGTATCATCGAAATAAGATATGATTTCACCTTCCTTAATGATTCTGTAATTATAAATAGTAATATAAGTCAAATTAGGCAAGGTTTTTTTTAGTGTATCTAGACTAATATAAGGATATACAAACCCGTTTGTGGTTATTTGACCAGTGGTATTATAACTGATGATTATTGTTTCGCCAGGATTGAGTTTATAATTAGCAAGAAAGGGATTGTTTCGAAGTATTTGCATTTGTGACACATTATAAGTGGCTGCAATACTATCTATTGTATCCGCGGGTTGAACAACATGTGTTTGCTTAGGATATGTAATTACAAGGGCTTGCCCTGTTACTAGATTTGTAGGGGTGCTTAGCTCATTATCTATTATTATTTTCTGTGCGGATACACCAAATTTCTCAGCGATAGAATATATGTTATCATTTGGTTGTACTACGTAAATATCCATATTGACCACCTAGTTATATTTTATTCTAGTATATGCGGTAGTATCATGATATATCTGTAAAAATAGAAGATTGAATGTAATTTTAATTGGAAAATGTGGATACTTTTAGTATAATATAAATAGTATTCTTTCATAATTTTTCCACATTTTTTGGTCGAGCTGGAATTTATCTAGAAGATTTATTTATTTTACCAAAGTATCGAGGTAAGGGGTATGGTAAATCAATTTTTAATAAATTAGCGAATATTGCAGTAGAGCGAGGTTGTGGACGCCTTGAGTGGTGGTGCTTAGACTGGAATCAACCAAGTATAGATTTTTATTTATCATTAGGAGCGATAGTTACCGCTACGCGATGTACATAAAATGCAAGAAACTTGTATTTTGGCGCTATAAAACTCGGGATTTGCGTTAGCGAGTTCTGAATAGTAACTAATAAATAATTTATTATGAATTAAGATGAAATAGATAGGAGAATGCAAAATGTCAAAGAATCGAGAAGTGTTAAAGACATATTTAGAATCAGATTCTATCCATGTAGTAAAAGATAATAAAACAGAAGTGAATTATTTTATTTTTCCTGAATATGAGATTCATTTAAATAAAATTTATCCAAATGCAATACAGGAATGGCATTATCACACTAATATTGAAGAAGTAATTGTTGTTACAAATGGAGTCTTAACTTGCAAGTGGCTAGAACAAGAGAAAGAGCAAGTACAATTTATTTATAAAAATGAAATTGTTCAAGTAAAAAATTCAATCCATACATTTGAGAATAATACTGAAACGGATGTGGAATTCATTGTATTTCGATTAATTTTAGATGGTAAGGATAAAAGAGAAATAATAAAAACGGATAAAAAAGTAGTAGACAGATAAAGATTTGATTTAAATTGCATGAAAGTAAAATTATATTGCTAGTTTAAAAGAACGCTTTAATCAATGATTTTCATCGTTCTTTTAAACATCTACCGTATTATTCTATAACATCTAATATTTTATTCCTCTGATTTTGGTGATGACAATTTATATTTGTAAATTATGACAATCTTTATAGTTCGTCGGATATCAGCTTCACTATTTCATATTGCGAGTTTATTACTAGCCATAACTGTGGTAGAAACATCATAACATTCCACAAACCTATGCCGTTTAGTTCTAGGTCGGATACTAAATTGGTAATGGCCAAAATGCTTCTAGCATCAATAGACCATACAATATGTCGAGAGGACTTCTCAAAATTATATTGCCGATAAGTAAAAAACGGTGTTTGTGAAACACTATCAAAAAGTATGGTTGCGCCAACATCATGCGCTAATTCAAGAGCAGAATTTATACTTAACGAATTTGCATATGAGGTTCCGGGTACATAGGGAAGAATCCAATCATAACTAATCAATGAAATTCCTATTGAAACTTTATGAGAAGGAACTTCACTAATTACATGATTAATAAAAGCATACATATCATTTATTGAATTAACGGGTAATGGAGGACCGTAATTAGTGCCCCAAATAAATTGAAGAAAAGTCAAATTATGTATATATTGGCTAATATCATTATAATCAATATTTTCAAAATATATTTTGTTATTATGATATTTCATACTTGTGTTTATTGTTACAAATACGATATATCCATCTTCTTTTATACGATCTGAAATGTTAGTAATAATATCTTTATATAAGCGCTGATTCGTTGAATTTATATAGTTGATGACTATGTTTATTCCAAGATAACCCTTTGTTTTAACTGTATTAAGAATATTTTGATAAAGGTTTTCTTGATAATTAGGATTTAATAAAAGACTATAAGTAGTTTCTATATCTGGTTCGCCTAAAGGGGACAATGTGGAAATTAATAAAAGTGGAATAGTACCATATTTCTTAGATAATTCAACGATTTCCAAATCATCATAAAACGATAATGTCTCGCCCCTTTCTGTAGCTCTACAATTATAAATTGTAATATAGGTCAAAAAAGGTAATGTTTTTTTTAGGGTTTCAATATCAATATAAGGATAAACAAAACCATTTGTATCAAGTTTTCCGGTTGTTTTAAAACTTATGTTGATAACGTCGCCGGGAAAAATATTTCGATTTGAAAGAAATGGATTATTTCTAAGTAATTGTATTTGTGACACATCATATAAATCAGCAATACTTACTAAAGTATCACCTTCTTGTGCAATATACACTTGTTCGGGATAAGCGATTACAAGTGTTTGGCCAGAGACTAATTCGTTGGGATGGTCTAAACCATTATCCTGAATTAGTTTTTTAGCGGAAATACCAAACTTCGTACTAATAGAATGTATATTGTCATCTGGTTGCACAATGTATATATCCATTTTATTCCTTTTCAAATGTTTTACTACAGTATATGTATGTAATTAGTTAAATATATTATAATTTTACTTTTTATTTAATAGGAAAGTTCTACGAACGTCCCTATTAAATAAAAGGCACTACGTGCCAAAATGCGAACCTCGTGGAGAGGAAGTTTATTGCTACACAATTTACTCGGGCGCTAAAGTGTCTGCGAGCAGACACTTTATTTACAGGGTAATAATAGATGGTTTTGTGCGAGATTTACGCTAATAACAGTTGCAAAACACCTCGCTTTAGTGAGTTCTGAATCGTCACATTAAATTACTCAAAATGCAATGTCATATAAGACTTAAAAAAATATATTGAATCATTTATTTACAATTAAAGCATATAATTAAATGAATAAGTATAGAAGGTATGACAATGATATTTACCAAGATAGATTTTCCATATTCACCCAATATTACGGTTATTAATGAAGAACAATTTAATGTACATATGAACTTGTATGAAGGATACATAAATAAAATGAATGAAATAGACTTACTGCTTAAGCAAGAAGATGACTTAGCACAAGCCAACTCAACCTATAGCAAGTTCAGAGGAATTAAAAGAGGAGAAACTTATGCGCTAAATGGAGTTATTCTTCACGAACTATATTTTCAAAATATTGGTGAAAACGATATTCAGCCAGGCGATATGTTTATCAAATATATCACCCAAGATTTTGGCAGTTATGAGAATTGGGAAAAGCAGTTTATTGCAACCGCAAAGGCAAGTCGAGGATGGGTAGTGTTGGCTTACGATTGGCGTTCTTATCGTTTCAGAAATATAAGCTTAGATGCTCATGATATTGGAAATATTGTTCTTTCTACACCAGTACTAGTGTTAGATATGTATGAACATGCATATTTTCTTGAATACGCAAATAAAAAAGATGAATATATTCAGAATTTCATGAAGAATATTAGTTGGACTATTGTAGATAAACGTATCTATACCAATCTACTTGAATAATAAAGTTTAGTTAAAATATATAGCAGTTATAGAAAGTGTATTATTTTCATGATAATAGATCATTCTGCATGGGCTTTTGTTGAGACAAACTCAATTCCTGCTATGCTTATGCATACGATTGGAAAAATCACATGTCCTGTTATGTGTTATTTTATTGCTGAGGGAAATCATTGTACCAAATCGCTGGCGCGATGGCTAGCCTAGGTACGTGTTTTCCTTTACATTTTTTCTAATATAAAGTTTTTC
>JBGUEQ010000014.1:0-93194 GCA_041821265.1 Lachnotalea sp.
GGAGAGGAAGTGTGTTGCTATGCAACCCGTGTGGGCGCGAGAGTGTCTGCAAGCAGACGCTTTGTTTAGAAGAAAGTTCTATGAACTTCTATATTGAATTTTCTTATTAAATGAAAATACAATATGCCATACTGTATACATTCAAATAAAATTCGTGTGCATCGCGTAGCGTTAACTATGATGGTACTGAATAGTTATAAAATAAGAATCAATCTTCTTTCTTATTTCTTAATAATATATTAAGCATATTGCTATAATTAAAAGTATATTATATAGTATTAGTTAATGTACATGATTACATATTTTTGTAATTATGTATAGATTGATGTATACTTACTATAGGACTAGTATATAAAATAGTATTAAGAAACAGAATTAGGAAATAGGAGAACAATATTATGAAGAGAAAACAATGGTTAGCAATATTTGTAAGTGTAACGCTTGTATTTGCAGCGGGATGTTCTAAACAAGCTGATGATACAATTACTGATGATGAGGTACAGTCTACCGAGCAGACTGAAGTGCAAGATACAGAACAAGTAGAAGAGGACACATCACAATTAGATGAACAAGCGCCTGAAGTGGAACAAGCACCTGTCGAAGATGTTGGAGAGCAGGCGACCACGGACGAGACTGTAGCAACACTGGCAGTGGGTGAGGGAGAAATTATTACAGTACCTAATGTAACAAACGAGTCTATAGAAACTACAGGAATAAAATATCTTTCCGTAGATGTTGGGGAAATTGAATCAAGTAGGAACTTTGTTTGGTATTCACAAAGTGCAAATGATGGAATGGTATTAATGCAAGAAGAATCTTCCGTGGAAGTAAACACATTCTATACTTCAAATTCAACGTCAGCAAAAACAAAAGAATCTAAGACAGAAGATGGATATTATGTTAATAAGGCTACTGTATCTGATTTGAAAGCAAATACAACTTATAAATATGTTGTAGGTAATGCGGATGGGTGGTCACCAATTTATACATATACTACATCAGGATTTGATACAAGTTTTAGCTTTGTAGCTATAGGAGATCCAGAAATGGGTATAGGAACCGATGATGAAGGGTTTGACCAGGTTGGAGTTTTTGAGAAAACAATTGCAAATATTAGTGGACAAATACCTAGTGTAGCATTTTTGTTAAGTACAGGAGATCAGGTAGGAATCAATGATAGTAATGATGATTACGCATCACTTTTGAACCACGTAGGATTATATTCATTAGCTTTTGCACCAACGATTGGTAATCATGATGTGGGAGGAAGTTATTTTAAAGAACATTTTAATTCACCTAATATGAATGCAATAAAACCAGATGCGGATGTAACAAATGATGATTATTATTTTAGCTACAATGGAGTGTTATTTCTTATGATAAACGCCAATAATGGAGCTGATTTTGATGATTATCATAAAAAATTTATAGAAGAAGCAACGGCACAATACCCAGATGCAACTTGGAGAGTAGCTGTTTTCCATTTTCCACCTTTTAGTAGCGTAGAAAAAAATCAAGCAGATGCTACTGCTGTTCAAGAAATGATACCATTCTTGGAAGATGCAGGAGTTGATGTTGTATTTAATGGACATGATCAATTATATGTTAGATCCCAAGTAATGAGTGGTACATCAATATCTCAAACAGTTTCAGGGGATTCTGTTACTAATCCAGAGGGAATTGTTTATTTCACTCTAGGCTCGAGTAGCGGCAATTTGTTTCATGAGCCAATAGATAATCCAAATGCAGTAATATCAGGAGCTGATGGTCATCCACAGGCGTCTAGAGTGGATGTAACACCAACAAGTTTTAAAGTAACAACCTATGATTCAGATACATGGGAAGTATATGATAAATTTGAGATAATAAAGCGGTAAGTAAAAGAATAGAATCTTAAAATATTTTTAATGTTTTTAATAATAAATAGCATTTAATGTTTGTTGATATAATTCTAAATTAGAATACAAATCAATAAATTATTAAATGCTATTTTTAAAATAAAAGAGATAAAGTAATAATAAAATATATTAAATGAATATAAAAATCTATCAATAAAATCTATCAATACTTGAATTGACATTCCCAATATAAAAATGTACGATTAAAGTCGAAATATGGCAATATATGTATAAATAAGTCGTATGCGATAGAACTAGCAATGACTATAATTTAACTAACATGTAATTTTTTATTAATGAAAGAAGGGCATTTATGAAAAGTATTAAAACAAAATTAGTAGTATGGATAGGATTGGTTATTGTTGTGATTTGCGTAAGTTTAGGGATTTTATCTTATGTAAATTCGTTTGATTCATTAAAGTCAAATTTATCAAAAACATTACCTAAAATTGCGGAACAAACGGCACTCTATGTAAGAGCTAGCATGAATACGAATTTTGCTTCATTAGAAACTATTTCGGCAAGGGATGATATAGCCAATCCAAGTATTACGTGGGAATCTAAAAAAGCAATTCTTTTATCGGAAGTAAGCAGACTGGGATGTCTTAAAATGGGGATTGTTGATACCGACGGAATTGCACAAAATACAGATGGTAACAGTGCGGATATAAGTGAGAGAGTATTCTTTCAGAAGGCAATGGAAGGTGAGAGCGTTGTATCTGACCCGATTATTAGTAAAACAGATGGTAGTATAGTAGTTGTTTATGCAGTGCCTATCTATTATAACAATAAAATTAATGGTGTTCTAATAGAAACACAAGACGGAAATTATTTGAGTGAATTAACTAACCAAGTTACAGTTGGAGAAACAGGCTATGCTTTCATGATAAATAAGGATGGAACCAATATTGCCAGTACAGATCCTGATAGGGTAACTTCCATGAGTAATCCAATCGTAGATGCCAAGACAGATCCAACACAGCAAGCAATTGCAGATATTGAGACAAAAATGATAGCTGGTGAAAGTGGGATAGGTGAATATCAAAATAGTGGTGGAAAAAAATTTGTGGGTTATGCACCAGTTCCAGGAAGTGATTGGTCAGTTGGGGTTATTGTATTGAGAAATGAAATTTTGTCAGAATTAGTTGGTTTAAAAGTTACAGTGGTAGTATCTTCTGTGCTTGCTATCTTAATTGGATTTCTTATTATATATTTTATATCAAATTCGATAGCAAAAGGAATAAAATCAACATCAAATCACTTGGAATTATTAGCTGGAGGTAATTTAAGTAAAGAGGTTAAACCTAAATATTTGAAGTTAAAAGATGAGGTTGGCGTTATGACCAATTCGATGAAAATGATGCAGGAGTCTTTAGGCATTATGGTTAGAAAAATAAAAGAAAATTCTTCAAGCATTAATGCACAGTCAGATAATTTATCCTCTGTTTCAGAAGAAATAGCTAGTGTTTCTGAAGGTGTTACAGATGCTATATCAGATATTGCAGCAGGAACATCCAATCAATCTAAAGATTTAATTGGCATAACCGAGTTACTTAATGAATTTAGTAATAAGTTATCGGGAATGGTTATGGATATACAAGGGGTAGATTCGAATTCTAGAGAAATTAGTACTATGGCAAATAATAGTAGTAGTGAAATGAATGAGCTGAATCAATCTGTTACAAATATAAGTAATTTGTTTAAGGAATTCGCGAATAAAATTGTTACATTGGGCAAAGATATTAATCAAATAAATGAGATAACAAGCTTAATCAACAGCGTAGCGGAACAAACAAACTTGTTGGCTTTAAATGCTGCTATTGAAGCTGCCAGAGCTGGTGAAGCTGGAAAAGGATTTTCTGTAGTAGCAGATGAAATAAGAAAACTTGCAGAACAATCCAGGGATTCTTCAGAAAATATTAGTAAATTAATTAGCTCAATATCAAATGATACAGAGATTATTGTAGAAGATTCGGCTAGTATGGATAAGGAATTAGTAAATCAGGTTAATATAATTAATAATTCAATATCATCTTTTAATAATATTATTTTATCAGTAGAAGAAGTTATTCCTAAGATTGAAACTGTAAAAAATAGTGCAGAAATAATTGAAAACGATAAAAATTCAATTTTATTAAGGATTGATGAATTATCATCAATATCAATAGAAGTTTCGGCATCAGCAGAGGAAATTGCAGCGTCATCTGAGGAAATGAATGCATCTACAGAGGAAATAGCAGCATCTGCGCAAGTATTAAATAGTACGACAAATGAAATGATGAAAGAAGTAAATAAATTTAGTATTTAATCTTATCAAGTAAATCTCCTTAGAAGCAGCGGATTCTTTTGTTTTAATGAATTCGCTGCATTTATTATTTGAATGCAAGTTACTGTTCACTCCGTTCACAGTAACATATGATTTCTGCATGCAAATTCGCTACGCGAAGCAGAAATCATTTGTCGAATCATTTTCTTACGTAGCTTAACAGCTAGTGTTAAGCTACTGTGTGAACAGTAACGAATGCAACTGCTCATTTTAAACAAAAAGAACAAATGTTTGCAAATGATAAAGTGTAGTGGTATAATATAGGTTGTGAATAACGTGGTAGGAGGAGTTCTATGGGTAAATTTAATTTAGTATCGGAATATGAACCTACGGGAGATCAGCCGCAAGCTATTTCTCAATTGGTGAAAGGTTTTAAAGAAGGTAACCAATTTCAAACCTTGCTAGGTGTTACTGGCTCAGGTAAGACCTTTACTATGGCTAATGTAATAAAAGAATTAGATAAGCCGACACTGATTATTGCACATAATAAGACGTTAGCTGGTCAGTTATATGGAGAATTCAAAGAGTTTTTTCCGGAAAATGCAGTGGAATATTTTGTTAGTTATTATGATTATTATCAGCCAGAAGCTTACGTGCCATCAACAGATACTTATATTGCAAAAGACTCCGCTATTAACGAAGAGATAGATAAATTAAGATTATCTGCTACTGCATCCTTAGTAAATAGAAAAGATGTTATTATAATTTCAAGTGTTTCATGTATATATGGTCTAGGATCACCAGTTGATTATGAGAAGATGATGATTTCATTAAGGCCTGGTATGAGTAAGGATAGGGATGAAGTGATTCATAGGCTGATAGATATTCAGTATACAAGAAATGACATGGATTTTAAACGAGGAACGTTTAGAGTTCGTGGTGATGTAATAGAAGTGATACCAGCTGCGTATACTGATGTAGCAGTAAGGATTGAATTTTTTGGAGATGAAGTAGATCGAATTACAGAAGTTGATGTATTGACGGGAGAGATAAAGAACACATTAGAACATATTGGTATATTCCCGGCATCACATTATGTTGTACCATATGAGAAGATTAAACAGGCCACTGTCGAAATTGAAGAAGAGCTTGAAGACAGAATTAAATATTTTAAAAGTGAAGATAAATTATTAGAAGCGCAGAGAATATCTGAACGTACTAATTTTGATATAGAGATGTTGAAAGAAACGGGATTTTGTTCAGGTATTGAGAACTATTCAAGACAAATGTCAGGACTTGAGCCGGGTCAGCCGCCTCATACTTTGATTGATTATTTTCCAGATGATTTTTTGATTATTGTAGATGAATCACATATTACTATTCCACAAGTTAGGGGAATGTATGCTGGAGATCAATCAAGAAAATCAACGCTTGTAGATTTTGGTTTTCGATTGCCATCGGCCAAGGATAATAGACCACTTAATTTTGGAGAATTTGAGAAAAAAATAAACCAGTTGATGTTTGTCTCTGCAACCCCGTCTGTATATGAGGGAGAGCATGAACTTCTCAGGACAGAGCAAATTATTAGACCAACAGGTTTATTAGATCCTATGATAGAGGTAAGGCCTATTGAAGGCCAAATTGATGATTTGATAAGTGAAGTGCACAAGGAAACTAGTAAGAAAAATAAAATTTTAATTACGACATTAACCAAGAAGATGGCAGAAGACTTAACGGACTATATGAGAGATGTAGGAATCAGAATTAAATATCTTCATTCTGATATAGATACATTAGAACGCTCTGAGATTATTAGAGATATGAGATTAGATGTTTTTGATGTATTGGTTGGAATAAATCTGTTAAGAGAAGGACTTGATATTCCAGAAATAACATTAGTTGCGATTTTAGATGCCGATAAAGAAGGATTTTTGAGATCGGCTACTTCACTAATACAGACAGTGGGAAGGGCGTCAAGAAATTCCGATGGTCATGTTATTATGTATGCAGACAAGATGACGGATTCTATGAATATTGCTATTAGTGAGACGAATAGAAGAAGAATTATACAAGAGAATTATAACAAAGAGCATGGCATTACACCTAAAACCATTCAAAAAGCAGTTAGAGATTTGATTAGCATATCTAAGGCGGTTGCAAAACAGGAAATGAAGCTTATGAAGGATCCAGAATCAATGAGCAAAAATGAGCTTGAGAAACTGATTGTAAAGATTGCAAAACAAATGAAACAGGCAGCAACGGAGCTTAACTTTGAAGCAGCAGCTGAACTTAGAGATAAGATGACAGAGTTGAAAAAGGTTCTTTTAGATATGGACAAGATGTAGTTACTATAATATTTTTAAATATTAGTTATCTGCATAAAAATAATAGAAATAAATGAAATAAGAAGTACTTAAAGATGTGGACCATAGAGAGGAAAAAAATGGCAAAAAATAGTAAGCAATATATAAAAATAAGAGGGGCAAATGAACATAACCTTAAAAATATAGATGTAGATATTCCCCGTAATGAGCTTGTAGTATTAACGGGTCTTAGTGGTTCGGGAAAGTCATCACTTGCATTTGATACAATCTATGCCGAAGGACAGAGAAGATACATGGAATCCTTATCCTCCTATGCAAGACAGTTTTTAGGCCAAATGGAGAAACCGAATGTAGAAAGTATTGAAGGGTTATCACCAGCAATATCAATTGATCAGAAATCGACTAACAGAAATCCACGTTCGACGGTTGGAACGGTAACAGAGATATATGACTACTTGAGATTATTATATGCAAGAATAGGAATCCCACATTGCCCTAAATGTGGAAAAGAAATTAAAAAACAAACAGTAGATCAAATGGTGGATCAAATAATGCTTCTCCCACAGCAAACCAAGATTCAATTACTAGCTCCCGTTGTGCGCGGAAGAAAGGGAGAACATACAAAACTATTTGACCAAGCCAAGAAAAGTGGTTACGTAAGAGTCAGAGTAGATGGAAATTTTTATGAATTAACGGAAGACATTAGTCTTGATAAGAACAAAAAACATAATATAGAGATTATTATTGATAGACTTGTGGTGAAGCCGGGAATTGAAAAAAGACTTGCTGATTCCATAGAAAATGTACTAGAACTTGCGGAAGGGCTCATGTCGGTTGATGTTATCGGTGGGGAACCAATTAATTTCAGTCAAAGTTTTTCTTGCCCAGATTGTGGGATAAGTATAGATGAGATTGAACCAAGAAGTTTTTCTTTTAACAATCCTTTTGGAGCGTGCCCAGTTTGCTTCGGACTTGGTTATAAGATGGAGTTTGATATTGATCTTATCATTCCGGACAAAAGTATTAGTGTAGCAGATGGTGCTATTATTGTAATAGGATGGCAGTCATGTACAGATAAGTCAAGTTATACAAGAGCAATTTTAGACGCGTTAGCAGAAGAATATAAATTCAATTTAGATACTCCTTTTGAAAATTTGCCAGAAAAGATACAAGATATTTTGATAAATGGAACAAAAGGAAAGGAAGTAAAAGTGTTTTATAGAGGCCAACGAGGGGAAGGCGTTTACGATGTAGCCTTTGAGGGGCTTATTAAGAATGTGGAGAGAAGATATAGAGAAACGTCGTCAGACACGATTAAACAAGAGTATGAAAGCTTTATGCGTATTACCCCTTGTAAAGAATGCAATGGTCGTAGATTAAAAAAAGAATCATTAGCGGTAACTATATGTGATAAGAATATATATGAAATTACGGCCATGTCCATAAAAGATTTAAAAGAATTTTTGATGCATATGGAACTTACTAAGACACAAGAATTAATTGGTCATCAAGTATTAAAAGAAGTGAGAGCGCGAATTGGATTTTTAGTAGATGTAGGGCTCGATTATCTAACGCTTGCAAGAGCAACAGCGACACTATCAGGTGGTGAGGCACAAAGAATTCGATTAGCGACACAAATTGGCTCAGGTTTAGTTGGAGTTGTATATATTCTAGATGAGCCTAGTATAGGACTTCATCAAAGAGATAATGACAAACTACTTAAAACTTTATTACATTTGAAGGAATTAGGAAATAGTCTGTTGATAGTTGAGCATGATGAGGATACTATGCTTGCAGCCGACTATATTGTAGATATAGGACCAGGCGCAGGTGAACATGGAGGAGAACTTGTTGCGCAGGGAACAGCACAAGAAATAATGAAGAACAAGAAATCAATTACAGGTGCTTACTTGAGCGGTAGACTTAAGATTCCAGTTCCAGATGAAAGACGACAGCCAACAGGATATTTGAAAATAATAGGTGCCAAAGAAAATAATTTGAAGAATATTGATGTGAATATTCCACTTGGTATCATGACTTGTGTTACAGGTGTTTCGGGCTCAGGTAAAAGTTCGTTAGTGAATGAAATTTTGTATAAAGACTTAGCAAGAAAGCTTAATCGTGCAAGAACAATTCCAGGTAAACACAAGAAAATAGAGGGCATAGAACAACTGGACAAAGTGATAGATATTGATCAGTCACCAATAGGAAGAACTCCTCGTTCTAATCCGGCTACTTACACAGGTGTTTTTGATCAAATTAGAGATTTATTTGCGTCTACATCGGATGCGAAAGCACGAGGTTATCAAAAGGGTCGATTTAGTTTTAATGTAAAAGGAGGCCGTTGTGAAGCATGTGCAGGAGATGGTATTCTTAAAATAGAAATGCATTTTTTGCCAGATGTATATGTGCCTTGTGAAGTTTGCCAAGGAAAAAGGTATAATAGAGAGACGCTTGAGGTAAAATATAAAGGTAAGAACATATATGATGTACTTGATATGACGGTGGAAGAAGCACTTAAATTTTTCGAAAATGTTCCATCAATTAAGAGAAAAATGGAGACTCTTAATGATGTTGGTCTTTCTTATATTAGACTTGGACAACCTTCCACTACATTATCAGGTGGTGAAGCGCAGAGAATCAAGCTTGCAACAGAATTAAGCAAGCGAAATACAGGGAAGACGATATATATTTTAGACGAACCTACTACAGGACTTCATTTTGCAGATGTTCATAAATTGATTGAAATATTAAGAAGATTTTCCGTGGGTGGAAATACAGTTGTAGTGATTGAGCATAATTTAGATGTAATTAAAACAGCTGATTATATTATTGATATTGGACCAGAGGGTGGAGATGCGGGTGGATCAATTGTAGCGGTTGGAACACCAGAAGAAATTACACAAAACCCAAAGTCCTATACAGGTCAATATATTAAGAAGTATTTACAATAGTAACCTATTCTATTAAAGTGGACATGCCTTTTTCGGGCGTGTTTACTTTGCTACAATAGGTGCTTTTAATTCAATAGGGAAGTTCGTATTACTTTCCTAATAAAAAAGTGTCTGCTTGCAGACACTTTCGCGCCCGAGTGGATTGCGTAGCAATAAACTTCCTATCCACGAGGTGCGCATTTTGGCACGTAGTGCATTTTTATATAATAGGGAAGTTCGTAGAACTTTCCTATTATATAAAAAAACACGCTAGGCGTGTTTGAAATTTGAGGGAGTGCACTGCAGTAATTTACCGGCAACTGCAGTGCATGAGTTATGTAAAATCATATTAGCTATTTGCTAATATAGATATAGTATATACAGGAAATGTGTTCGTTTCTTGATGAAATAATTAAAATGATGTGAAAATCGATATTTATCATGAATCCTTAATAAAATTGACATAATTTAGAGTAGAAACATTCATATATTTAAGCTACAATAGAAAAATAATGAAAAATAAAAGAAAAGACTTTAAAAAAACAAAAATATTGTTTATAATGTAATTAAGTATGTGAAATACTATAGTATTGATAATATGATTGTAATCAATATTAGATTTTTATGAAAATTTTAGCGTGGCTTAAATTATATTTAGCAAACAAAATAAGTAATTTTATTTTGATATAGATATAACTTATTCGAAAGGGGAAAATTATGTTAAGTACTGATATCGGAATTGATTTAGGAACAGCAAGTATACTTGTATATATAAAAGGAAAAGGCGTGGTATTAAAGGAGCCTTCAGTAGTAGCTTTTGACAGAGATACAAATAAAATTAAAGCCATAGGGGAAGAGGCAAGATTAATGCTTGGAAGAACACCAGGTAATATCGTTGCGGTTAGACCACTAAGACAGGGTGTAATTTCAGATTATACAGTTACAGAGAAAATGCTTAAATATTTTATTCAAAAGGCAATGGGAAAGAAAACTTTTAGAAAACCAAGAATCAGTGTTTGTGTACCAAGTGGAGTGACAGAAGTTGAGAAGAAAGCTGTTGAGGATGCTACTTATTCAGCTGGAGCAAGAGAGGTTTCTATTATAGAGGAACCAATTGCAGCAGCAATCGGTGCTGGAATTGACATTTCTAGACCATGTGGCAATATGATTGTTGATATTGGCGGTGGAACATCAGATATAGCAGTAATTTCACTTGGAGGCACAGTAGTAAGTACATCAATTAAAATTGCGGGAGATGATTTTGACGAAGCAATTGTTCGTTATATGCGTAAAAAGCATAACCTCTTAATTGGTGAAAGAACAGCAGAAGACATTAAAATAAAAATTGGTTCTGCTTATAGAAGAGCGGAAGTAGATTCGATGGATGTAAGAGGCCGTAATCTTGTAACAGGTCTTCCAAAGACTGTTACAGTTACTTCAGAAGAGACAGAAGAAGCGTTGAAAGAAACTACTGCTCAGATAGTTGAAGCCGTTCACAGCGTGCTGGAGAGAACACCACCTGAATTGGCAGCGGATGTAGCTGACAGAGGAATTGTTTTGACAGGCGGAGGTAGTCTTCTTAGAGGCCTTGAAGAGTTAATAGAAGAAAAAACAGGAATTAATACTATGACAGCCGAAGATCCAATGACAGCTGTTGCAATTGGAACTGGTAAATATGTTGAATTTCTAAGTGGAAAAAGAGATTAATAGATAAGGAGGCAACAGATGGTAAAAGGTTTGTACACAGCCTACACAGGCATGCTTAATGAGCAAAATAGAATGGATGTTATTACAAATAATATGGCTAATTCAGCTACTAACGGATATAAATCTGAAGGAGCCACGGCACAGTCGTTTGCTGATGTATATGCAGTCAAAATCAAAGATGCATCAGAGTACTATGCTAATAAAACCCTAGGTACAATGAGCATGGGTGCACAAATTGGTGAAACATATACTGACTATGCCCAAGGATCCTTTAAAAATACTGGAAACACATACGATTTAGCGCTAGACGGTGACGGATTTTTTAGTATTTCTTTTACAAATAAAGCAGGTGAGACCTCTACAAAATATACGAGAGATGGATCTTTTGCTGTTGATACAAGGGGATATTTAGTTACAAAGGATGGAGATTTTGTATTAGGTAATGGTAATACACCAATTACAATCAATACCAATACTACTGTTAATATTGATTCATTAGGAAATATATATCAAGATGGAGCATTAGTAAATAAAATTGCTGTGACGGATTTTACGGATTATAATTATTTAGAAAAATATGGTGAAAATTTGTATAATCTTGTAGGTGGTGGAACTGTTCAAGCATCTACAGCAAGAGTACAACAAGGCTATGTTGAAGCATCAAACGTAAATATTATTTCAGAAATGGTTGATATGATAGCAATTACGAGGGCCTATGAGACAAATCAAAAGGTTATTACAACAATTGATGGTACATTAGACAAAGCAGTTAATACGGTTGGTAAACTGTAGTAACGATTTATTTAGGATGAAGAGAGAGGTGTCTAGAAAATGGTAAGAACGTTATGGACAGCTGCTAGTGGAATGGCAGCACAGCAAACGGCAGTTGATACAATTGCTAATAATTTAGCAAATGTAAATACAACTGGTTATAAAAACGAAACAGCAGAATTTAAATCACTACTTTATCAGACAATACAGACTAGAACCACTTCAGCGAATGGGGCTAATAAGCCAGTAGGAGCACAAGTTGGGTTGGGTGTTAGAAATTCATCTATAACTTCTCATTATACACAAGGCGCTTTAACCGAGACAGGAGTTTATACTAATTTTGCAATAGATGGAGATGGGTTCTTTGGTGTTGTGGGCGAAGATGGGAATACTTATTATACCCGTAATGGTGCATTACAATTTGGAGTGAGTACAAATGGAATAACACTTTCAACAAGTGAAGGATATCCAGTACTTGATTCAAATGGTAATCAGATTACCATTCCGGCTACATATAATTCATCAAATATTACAGTTGATTCTGCCGGACAGTTAATTTATGAAAGAGCGGATGGAACAACTACTGCGTTAGGAATAACAATTGGAATGTACCAGTTTAATAATCCAGCGGGATTAGATAAAGAATCAGCTAGTTTATATGCCGAAACACCTGCTTCGGGAGCAGTTATTAATGAAGCAAATAATGCAAATGTAGTAAGGAGCTCAATAATGCAAGGTTATTTAGAAGCTTCTAATGTACAGGTTGCAGATGAAATGGTTAACTTGATTGTTGCACAGAGAGCTTATGAAATGAACTCTAAAGCGATTCAAGCGGCAGATGATATGATGCAACAGGCAAATAACTTAAGATAAGACTCGCTTGAAAGGAGTTATAGATTATGGATGGAATTTCTTCTGTTTACAGTTCGGATTACTTGAATAGTTCAGCTTCAGCCAATAAAGTTGAGGATACTCTGAGCGAAGATTATACAAATTCATCGGATGAAAAATTAATGAGTGTATGTAAGCAATTTGAATCATACTTTGTGGAACAAATGTATAAAGCAATGAAAAAGATGGTTCCTGAAGATGAAGATGAATCAACAAGTGGAGCTAGCACTTTGGATTATTTTCAGGATACGCTTACACAGCAATATGCATCGATTACAACTGAAAAAGGTGATTTAGGAATTGCACAGACGCTTTATGATCAAATGAAAAGAAATTATAATTTGTAGGATAGATTACATGGAGCAAATAATGGGTAATTGACTCGTTACTTTTATAAATTATACGGATATATTCATGGGACAAAACAAATTTACCCCATGAATATATCCGCTTTGATTTACACGAATAATGAGTCAAACAAATATGTTTGAATAATAAAGCTACATATGTTGATGCAAAGCTAGATAAGTTATTTTATTCGAATGAGGAGGTGATTATGTGGAAGCAATAGAAGGCTATGTTGAACACATCATATATAGAAATGATGACAACGGTTATACCGTGCTTAATCTTGTGGATGATGGAGAAGAAATAACATGTGTTGGCTCATTTCATTATATTGGGGAAGGTGAGCTGATTGAAGCAGAAGGCACCTATACAGAACATACGTTATATGGAAAACAATTTCAGATTCAGAAATATGAGATAAAAATACCACAGGATGAAATTGCAATTGAACGATATTTAGGTTCCGGTGCTATCAAGGGAATTGGGGTTGCATTAGCAGCTCGAATTGTGAGGCGATTTAAGGCGGATACCTTTAGAATTATAGAAGAAGAACCAGAACGACTAGTTGAAGTAAAGGGAATTAGTGAGCGTAAAGCACAAGAAATTTCAGAACAAATTGAAGATAAAAGAGATCTTAGAAAAGCAATGATATTTTTACAACAATATGGAATTTCAACGACATTAGCGGTTAAAATATTTAATGAATATGGGCAAAACATTTACAATATTGTAAAAGAAAATCCATATAGACTTGCAGATGATATTACTGGCATCGGATTTAAAATAGCAGATGATATAGCAAGTAAAGTTGGAATTCACACAGATTCTGATTTCAGAATCAAAAGTGGAATATTATATGTATTGATACAATCATTAAGTGATGGACATACTTATTTGCCTGAAAAAATATTATTAAATAAAACAGAAGAGCTTCTCAAGGTTGAACAGATTCATATACAAAAACACATTTTAGATATGATGATGGATAAAAAACTTATTATAAAAGAAAAAGACAAAATTAAGAATGTATATGCAGCAAGATATTATTATATGGAATTGAATACGGCCAAGATGCTTCATGATTTAAATATACAGTGTGATATATCCGAAATGGAAATTAATCAGAAGCTTAAAAAAATAGAATCAAGCACGGATGTGGAGCTAGATGAATTACAACAAAAAGCAATTGTGGAAGCCGTGAGAAATGGGTTGCTTGTTATTACAGGGGGGCCTGGAACAGGAAAAACAACGACGATTAATGCTATCATTAAATATTTTGATTTGGAAGGTTTGAATATATTATTAGCAGCACCAACCGGACGAGCAGCAAAGAGAATGACAGAAGCAACAGGGTATGAAGCACAAACGATTCACAGACTTTTGGAGGTATCGGGCGCACCAGATAATGATACCGCAGGTGGTTTTGAGCGTAATGAAGAAAATCCATTGGAAGCAGATGTGGTTATAATAGATGAAATGAGTATGGTTGATATTTATTTGATGAATGTGCTATTAAAAGCTATAACGGTGGGGACTCGTTTGATTCTTGTAGGTGATATAGACCAACTGCCATCAGTAGGTCCAGGAAGTGTCTTAAAAGATATTATCAACTCAAATAAATACAATGTTGTAATGCTGAATAAAATTTTTAGACAAGCAGAGCAAAGTGATATTGTAGTAAATGCTCATAAAATCAATAAAGGAGAAAGAGTGATTGCGGATAATAAGAGCAAGGATTTTTTCTTCTTAAAAAGAGATGATGCAAATACAATAATAAGTGTAATGATTACGCTTATTAAAAGTAAACTTCCACCTTATGTTGGGGCAACATCTTATGATATCCAAGTTCTTACTCCGATGAGAAAAGGTAACCTTGGCGTTGAACGGCTAAATGGAATATTGCAGGAATATTTAAATCCACCCAATTCTGGAAAGCAAGAAAAGGAATATGGATTAGGTCTGTTTCGAGAAGGTGATAAGATAATGCAAATTAAAAATAATTATCAGATCGAATGGGAAATAAGAAATCGATATGGCATTGCAGTCAATAAAGGTATGGGAGTGTTTAATGGTGATATGGGAGTCATTAGAGAAATAAATAATCATACTGAAGAAATCAGAGTAGAATTTGATGAAACAAGAAGTGTTACTTATTCTTTTAAGCAATTAGAAGAATTAGAACTTGCTTATGCAATTACAATCCATAAATCACAGGGGAGTGAATATCCAGCAGTAGTAATACCCCTGTTGACTGGACCAAGAATGCTCATGAATCGTAATTTGCTCTATACTGCTGTAACAAGAGCGAAGAAATGCGTGACAGTTGTTGGAAGTAATGATACATTTCAAACTATGATAGAAAATGAAAGTGAACAAAAGAGATTTTCAGGATTAACAGATCGAATTTTAGATATAGAAGATAAGGTTATGGCATAGTGATTTATAAAATATGATGATGTTAAGATGAAAGAGTTATTTCAAGAGCAACAACAAGAAAGTGCATTGGAGAGATTTGGGGAGAAAGGCTTCTTGTGCAATTTAATTATAGGAAAAGCTTGATCAGAGTAAAAGAAAATATATTGGATGTATTGTTTCCACCGAGATGCCCAATATGTGAGAAAATTTTAAAAGTCAATAATAATCAGGTATGTAAAGAATGCAGAAAAGAAATTCGTTATATTCAGGAACCAGCATGTAAAAAATGTGGAAAAATGCTTTTATGTGAAGAGCAGGAATACTGCTACGACTGTAATAAGCAGGAGCATATATTTATAAGAGGATTATCGTTGTGGATATATGATAAAAATATTAAAAAATCCTTATATCGATTTAAATATAATAATAAACAAGAATATGCAAAAATTTATGCGAATGAGATTATGATGCATCATGGTCGACAAATGAAAGGCTGGAATGTTGATGCAATTATTCCAATTCCACTACATAAATCGAAACTAAGAAGCAGAGGATTTAATCAAGCAGAAATTTTAGCTAAAGAATTATCAAAATTATTAGTAATTCCATGTTACAATAATTATGTAATGAGATCAAAAAAGACATTGCCACAAAAGTCCTTAAATGATAAGCAAAGAAAAAACAATCTCAAAAATGCTTTTAAAATAGGCGTAAATGATGTAAAATTAAATAAAGTTATATTGATTGATGACATTTATACCACAGGAATAACAGTTGATAGTGTTACGGAAGTCCTTAATTATGCTGGAGTGAATGAAGTGTATGTTATAACGGTTGGTATAGGTGAAGGTCTATAGGAGGGACAGCAAATGGATGTAAGAAATTGTAAAAGATGTAAAAAATTATTTAATTATTTAGGTGGACAATCAATATGCCCAGCATGTGCTTTGGCGTTAGAAGACGAATTTCAGAAAGTAAAGACCTTTTTAAGGAATAATCCTAATGCACTAATAACATCGATAGCAGAAGAGAATGAAGTCAGTATTCAACAAATCAAACAGTGGATAAGAGAAGAAAGACTTTCATTTACGGAAGATTCACCTGTTGGCATAGAATGTGAAAAATGCGGAACAATGATAAGAACAGGGCGCTACTGTAAAAGTTGTAAGGATACGTTAACTAATAGTATGAATGATGCTATTTCTAAACCTAGAGTAATTGTGGAAAAAGTAAAAAAACCAATAAGAGAAAAAGAAAGAATGCGTTATTTGGATAAGTAATGAAGGAATGTCCCTGCAATTAGTAGTTGATTGTAGGGATTTTTGCAACAATAAAAAACTTTCCATAAGATGCTATATATGATATAATCTAGCTGATGCTTATTGGATAATGTAAGAGGTGACACATGTTAAACGAAGAGAGAATCATACTCATGACAAAAATGGCTGCATATGAGAATAAAGAGGGAAAACAGGAAATACCAATTTCTAAATTCTTTAGAATAGATTATGTGACAAGTAATTTATTGAAAACTGCAATTAGTACAACTATGGCATTTTGCCTAATAGTTGGAATGTGGGTTTGTTATTTTGCAGAATACTTCATGCAAAATATTCATAAAATGGATTTGATGTTACTTGGTAAATCTATTTTTAAATATTATACAATTTTTATGTTGGTGTATATGGGGATCGCATATTTCGTTTATATGATAAAATATAGGAATGCTAAACGTGGTGTTAGAAAATATTATGGTCAGCTTAAAAGACTTAGCAAGTTATATGAAAAAGAAGGCAATACAAATGATGCTAGAAAAAGCTTAGGAGGTAAAATAAATAATGACCATTTTACTGGAATTTAGAGAAAAGCTTAAGAAATTTTATGGAAAATATGAAATATACATGAAACCGTTTATGAAATGTATAATGGCATTTATAACGTTTTCCATAATAAATTCAACTGTAGGTTTTATGACCAAATTAAATAATCCTGCACTTGTTGCATTTTTTGCTATTGGATGCTCGTTCTTACCTCTAAACGCGGTGTTGGTATTTGCAGCAATATTAATGGTTGCACATTTTTACGCAGTATCATTACCAGTAGCGCTAGTAGCATTGGTACTAATACTACTTATTTTTTTGTTATATTATAGATTTTCACCAAAAGAAAGTTATTTAGTTTTGCTAACACCAATAGCTTTTATACTAAACATCCCATATGTAATGCCAATTATTGCGGGTTTGTTAGGAACACCAATATCCGCAGTTCCAGTATCGTTTGGAATAATATTATACTATTTAATGTATTGCGTGAAACAAAATTCTTCCATTATCAATAATTCAGAGGCTAGTAATATGTTGCAGACCTATACATATCTGATTGATAATGTTCTGAAAAATAATGATATGCTAGTTTGTATTGTTGCATTTATGGCAACAATTGTAGTTGTATACTTTATTAGAAGGCTTTCGGTTGATTATTCTTGGAGTATCGCAATAGTGCTTGGTGCACTTACTAATGTATTAATTATGCTTGTTTGCGATTATATGCTAGATATATCCTACAGTTTTTTTGAACTGATAATTGGAATGATATTATCAATCGCGATAGCCTTTTGCGTACAGTTTATGGCATTTAATATTGATTATACACGAGCGGAGCATGTTCAGTTTGAAGATGATGAATATTACTACTATGTGAAAGCGATTCCGAAAATGAGTATTACATCCAGAGATAAAATGATTAAGAGAATAAATCCACAAAAGAAAATAGCAAAAAAAACGGAACTGTCTATGACAGAAGAAATAGATATAGAAAATGAGTTGAAAAATTTAAAATAGCAAAAAGATAGAAAAAATAAAGTAGAAAGGATGCGGTGAGATGAGTAATATAGAAACATTTTTTGAGAGCTATTTGTTTGGCTTATCCCTTCCTAATATAAGAATTACCGATTTAGTAGAAATATTTATAATAGCCTTTCTTCTGTATGAGATTATGCTATGGGTTAAAAATACCAGAGCGTGGATGCTTTTTAAAGGTATTATATTTTTATTAGTATTCATCTTGTTTGCATCTGTTTTTGAAATGAATACTATTCTTTGGATAGCAAGTAAGACGATTAATGTTGGTATTATTGCCGTGATTATTATTTTTCAACCAGAACTAAGAAAAGCATTGGAACAGCTTGGTAGGAAAAATATTTTGACTACATTATTTCCAATGGATGGACAGCGTAATGGAGATGAAAGATTTAGCGATAAGACAGCAAATGAAATTGCTAGAGCGGTATTTGAAATGGGAAGCGTTAGAACAGGAGCATTAATCGTAATTGAACGAAATATTAGTCTTTTGGAGTACGAAAATACAGGCATTGAAGTTGATTCATTAATATCAAGTCAATTGTTAATTAATATATTTGAACATAATACGCCGTTACATGATGGTGCGATTATTATACGTGGTAATAGAGTGTCAGCTGCCACATGCTATTTACCGCTATCAGATAATATGGGACTTAGTAAAGATTTGGGAACAAGGCATAGAGCAGGTGTAGGAATTAGTGAAGTTTCTGATTCGGTTACTATTATAGTTTCAGAAGAAACTGGTAAAGTATCCATAGCAGTAGAAGGCGAATTAACTCGTAATGTAGATAATGAGTATTTGAGAAAAAAATTATCTGAGATTCAAGATAAAATCATAGAAGGTGGAAGATTTAGAAGAGCGAAAGGCAGGTTAAAAGATGAAAAAAAAGTTAACTCATAATTTGGGTCTTAAAATCATTTCTGCTGTATTTTCAATTATTTTATGGCTTATTGTTGTTAATATTATAAATCCTGTTGAGACGCAATCATTTAGTAATATTCATGTAACGGTTGAGAATGAGTCGGTTATAAAAGATCAAGGTAAAGTGTATGATATCATTGATAATAGTGATACAATCAGTGTAAGTGTAAGTGGTAGAAGAAAACAATTAGAAGCATTAAAATCATCCGATTTTGTCGCGGTTGCAGATATGAAAGAGATGATAGTTGCGGATACGGTTCCAATTGATGTAACGGTAACGAAATATAATAGCGATATTAAAGATATTGTTCCAAAGATAAGAACATTAAAAATTAGTATAGATGATTCGGCTACAAAACAATTTGCAATTAGTACAATTATTTCGGGTACACCAGGAAATGGTTTTGCTACAGGAGATATTACCTGTAATCCAAGTGTTTTAAAAGTAACAGGAGCAGCATCGGTAGTTAATAAAATAAACAAGGTGGCAGTAACGGTTGATGTGGATAATATGACAACTACGATTACTGATACACTAACACCTAAATTTTATAACAGTGATGGCGATGTGATTGAATCGACTAGTTTAGAATATAAAACAGGAGATATAGCAGTTACAGCAGATTTGCTAAAGACAAAAGAAATTAAACTTGATTTTGGAACAAAGGGAATTCCGGCAAATGATTACAAATGTGTAGAAACGGTATGCTCACCAGATACGATAACGATTGCAGGCGAGGAGGAAGATCTTGCAAAGATAGATGATGTACTCGACATGTCTGAGAATAAGGTAGATATAAGTAATGCAACTGCAAATGTACAACAAAGCATTGATATTACCAATAATTTGCCAACTACAGTAAGGCTAGTTGATTCAAGTGAGGCATCCATTTTAGTAACTGCAATTATTGAAAAACTAAAAACACAATCGATTGAAATTACAAAGGCAAATATTGCATTGCAAAATCCTCCTACTAAATATACGGTTAATTATGCAAATAGTGATAATGTGTTAGTTACCATAAAGGGATTGTCAGAGGTTGTAAGTGAAGTAAAGGCAACTGATATCACCGCAAGTGTAGATGTATCAGATATAAGTGAAGTTGGAACAAAGACAGTACCAGTTACAATAACCGTGGCTAACGGAATTGATGCCGAAGTTGTTGGAGAGGTTACAGTGGATGTGGTAGTTACACGTAACAGTACCGATAGTTCTAATAGCAATGTGAACAAACAATAAGTTAGGGAGTGGATGGAGAAAATGGGAAGATTATTTGGGACAGATGGTGTAAGGGGTATTGCAAATAGTGAGCTTACAATTGATCTTGCTATGAAACTTGGGCAAGCAGGAGCTTACGTGTTGACAAAAGAAAATGCGCATAAACCTACAATTATAGTGGGCTGTGATACAAGAATTTCAGGCGAGATGTTAGCCAATGCACTAATGGCAGGAATATGTTCTGTAGGAGCGAATGCGATTTATCTAGGCGTAATTCCTACTCCCGCAGTTGCCTATTTAACAAGAAAATATAAAGTGGATGCAGGCGTTGTTATTTCAGCGTCACACAACCCAATGGAATTTAATGGTATAAAATTTTTTAATGCAGAAGGATATAAACTTTCAGATGCATTAGAAGATGAGATTGAAGAGCTAATTCATAATAAGATGAGTAATGTTAATATGCCAATAGGAGCTGAAGTTGGTAGAATAGAGTACAAAGATGATGCAAAAGAGGATTATGTTAAATATGCAAAGTCAGTTGTAGATGTTGATCTTACAGGACTCAAAATTGTAGTGGATTGTGCAGAAGGAGCTTCTTATTATACTGCAATTAGAACCTTTAAAGAATTAGGGGCAGATTTAGTTGCGATACATGCAAATCCAGATGGAACTAATATTAATTCAAATTGTGGTTCAACACATATGGAAGAGTTAAAAGCCAGAGTAGTATATGAAAAGGCAGCTTTGGGAATTGCATTTGATGGGGATGCGGATAGGCTATTAGCAGTAGATGAACAAGGAAAACTCGTAGATGGCGATGAATTGATGGCAATATGTGGATATTATTTCAAAGAAAATGGAAGACTTAATAATAATACTATTGTTGCGACCATTATGAGCAATCTTGGGTTTATGCTAATGGGAGAGAAAATGGGTCTTAATATTGAACAAACTACGGTTGGTGATCGATATGTACTAGAACGAATGTTAGAAATTGGTGCGAATCTAGGTGGTGAGCAATCAGGTCATATCATTTTCTTAGATGAAAACACAACCGGAGATGGATTATTAAGTGCGCTACATTTATTAGAGGTAGTAGTTAAAACAAAAAAACCACTGTCAGAACTTGCTAAAGTGATGGAAGTTATGCCACAAGCATTAGTAAATGCGAAGGTTCCAACGCATAAGAAAGATAAGTATATGGATTATTCTGAAATTGCCGATGCAATACAAAACCTTGAAGAAATGTTTGCAGGTGAAGGTAGAGTGTTGATAAGACCTTCAGGAACAGAGCCATTAGTCAGAGTTATGATAGAAGGCAAAGATCAAGCAATTATTGATAAAGAAGCAACTAAACTCGCTGCGTTAATAACGAAAACAATGCTATAAGCTTGTTGAAATAAATGGTTATAGTCATTGAAATTTAAATTCAAATAATAAGAATTAGAATCACACATTGAAAATATGGAGGTAAGACATAATGGTAAGCCAAAAAGTGGTAATTAAGAATCCGACAGGTCTACATTTAAGGCCAGCAGGGATTTTATGTAAAGAAGCGATGCAATTCAAATCACTTATTACATTCAGTTATTGGGGAAATACAGCAAATGCAAAAAGTGTACTTAGCGTTTTAGGCGCATGTGTAAAATGTGGTGATGAAATAGAATTTGTGTGTGAAGGCGAAGATGAAGAGGAAGCATTAAAAGCTTTAGTCGAAGCAGTTGAAAGCGGATTAGGTGAATAATATGCTTAACTATAAAAAATATAAAAGAGTGCCAGTCATTCCTTATACTGAAAGAGAATGGCCTAATAAACAAATTGAACAAGCACCATCTTGGTGCAGTGTCGATTTGCGCGATGGAAACCAAGCACTTATTGAACCAATGGTGGTTGAAGAAAAAATCGAAATGTTTAATCTTCTTGTTAAGCTAGGGTTTAAAGAGATAGAAATTGGATTTCCAGCAGCATCTCAAATAGAATTTGACTTTTTAAGACAATTAGTGGATAGAGACTTGATTCCAGAAGATGTTATTGTACAAGTATTAGTTCAATGCAGAGAACATTTAATCGAAAGAACCTTTGAAGCCATACAGGGAATTCCAACTGCAATTGTTCATATTTATAATTCAACATCTACACTTCAACGTGAAGTGGTTTTTGAAAAAGATAGAGAAGAAATTAAGGCGATTGCTTTACAAGGAACAAAACTTGTCAAGAAATATGCAAAAGATTTTAAAGGTAAAATTATATTAGAATATTCACCAGAAAGTTTTACTGGAACAGAATTAGAGTTTGCCCTTGATATCTGTACTGTAGTGCAGAAGGAATGGCAACCATGTGCTGATAACAAGGTGATTTTTAATTTACCTGCAACAGTAGAAATGACAACTCCAAACGTTTATGCGGATCAAATTGAATGGATGCATAAACATTTTGATGATAGAGAAAATATTATATTAAGTGTACATCCTCATAATGATAGAGGAACTGGCGTAGCAGCTACGGAGCTTGCGTTACTTGCTGGGGCTGATCGTGTAGAAGGAACTTTATTTGGTAATGGGGAGAGAACAGGTAATGTTGATATATTAACCGTTGCCTATAACATGTTTTCACAAGGTATTAATCCAGTGCTTGAATTAGATTGTATTAATGAGATTATAGAAGTATATGAGAGGTGTTGTAAAATACCGGTACATATGAGACACCCTTATGCTGGCAAGCTTGTATTTACTGCATTTTCTGGATCACATCAAGATGCAATTAATAAGGGCGTTAAGGCACTGAAGGAAAAAGACAGCACGTTTTGGGAAGTTCCCTATCTTCCGATTGATCCAAGTGATGTAGGGAGAGAATACGAGCCGATTGTTCGCATTAACAGTCAGTCAGGTAAAGGCGGAGTTGCGTTTGTTATGGATACCTATTTTGGATATAAACTACCAAAGGGAATGCACAAGGAATTTGCCGATGTGATTCAGAAACTTTCTGAGAAACAAGGTGAAGTTGCCCCAAATCAAATTATGGAGAAGTTTACAGAGGAGTATTTAGAAAAGAAAACTCCTTATGAATTTATAAAATGTGAAATTTCAGATATTGGCGATACTGATACGCATGCAAAGCTTCGTTTTCATTTTAATGGAGAAGCAATGCAGAGTGAGGCAGACGGAAATGGTCCAATTGATGCAGTTAGAAATGCAATAAAGAAGAAAACAGGTATTGATGTTAAGGTATTGGATTACTCAGAACGTGCATTAAGTGAAGGCTCACATGCAAAAGCAGCAGCATATATTCTTATGATGGATAGGAATACAAAGAAGGTTATTCATGGTGTTGGTGTGAGCTCGAACATTACAAGGGCATCCATTAAAGCTGTGTTTAGTGCAATTAACCGCTTAAGTGAAAATAATTAGATTAGGTAGAATAATATGAAAAATAAATTGATTGAGATGCTGGAGAAGTATGGTAAATTACTTGTACTTCTTTGCATTGTTATTTCAGCATTAGGAATCGTATTTAGTTATGTCTTTCCTAAAGGAGTATTTTATGAGATAGAAGTTAACGAAGTAGACTGCTCTTCTGAATTTGACATTTCTTTATCCGAGGATAGCGTTGTCCAGTATAAATGTAATACGGGTGAAAAGCCAATGGCGGGAATACAAGTTTGGATTTCTAAAGAAGGTGCTGAGTCCAATGATGGTAAAGTCATATATGAAGTTTATAATGGTGATAGTACAGTGCTTTTGGGAACAGGCGAACAGTTATTAAAAGATATCGATGATCCACAATTTGTTTATTGTTCATTCCAAAGCATGAAAGAGTGTAATGGAGACTTAACGATTAAATTCTACTATACTGGAAGTGAAACAACAGCACCTGTTTTGCGTGCGAACCAAAACGAAGTAGAAGCGGCTAGTACTTCTGTAGATGGAACTCTTATATCAGGTAATTTAGAGTCTAGCTATATTTATATTAATGAGACGCATCCGCTGGTATTTGACTTAAAAGTTATGTTAGCGATATTTGTTACCGTATTTTTTACACTTGAAAGTAAAAGAAATAGAAAGTGATTGCATGGTTATGAATAGAGAGAAAAACAATTGGATTAGAAATTGCGTTATTGTTTTAGGAATTGTAGTAGTAGCTTTTATGATAGAGTGCTTCGGATTTAATTGGCACTCTATTTTCGATGCAAATCAGCCGATTTCGTTTGATTTAAGCCAGAGTAATGAAAATATTACCACAGAAAGCAAAGAAGTTCTAGTTCCACTAACCGAAGATAAATTAAACGAAATAGAAGTTAGAAATGCAAATGAGAAGTTGTTAGCAGAGGCAAACAAAGAAGAATATGTTGAAACAATTGATCCATCATTAACTGAGCAGGATGGAGTATTATGTAGTACCGTGTATCATACAAGTTTTATCCTTGATGTTGGAAAAGAATATTATATTAAAAAAATAGATGTGCTTTATCCTACAGATTCAGATTTGGGATATGGTATTACCCTTATCAATGGTGAGACTTCGAGTAAAGAGGTTTTTGATACATTGAATTATCGATTAGGTGAAAGTGTAACCAATATATATGGACAAGCGGATAAGCTTTCTATCGATTTGTCAACAAGTAAGGAATTTATATCGACGGGTCTGGTTATTACAATTAGTAATCAATTTTGCATTAATTATTGCAGAATGTTGTTTTTAATTGGTGGAATGCTTTTAATCGCATTTCTTTTTATGAATAAAAATATATTTAAATCTCATATGGAAATTGCTTTTATTATTTTCGCCTTGCTATTTGGAGGATTTATTATTGTATTTGATGGAACCAATCAGATGAGTTGGGATGAATATATTCATTATGATAGTGCTTATCGGGCTTCTTTTGGACAAACGATTCAATATACGGAAGCAGCAATTCAAATGAAGGGACCAGTAATGCCTTCTTTTGATACATTGGAAGAAAAAGCGTTGGTCGCAGCTTATGCACAGGAGCGAAATGATTATACAACGGCAGATATAAAGAATCAGCAAAGATTTGTACAGTATAATGTAAGAGCTTATTTGCCACAGTCTATCATGCTTGCAACAGCTCGAATACTAAAGCTTCCATTTTCATGGGCTTATATGATGGGTAAGTTTGGTAATCTATTATTTTATACGTTGATTATGGCATTAGCGATTCGACTGACTAAGATAGGGAAAATATATATTGCAATCATAGGATTGCTACCAACACCATTATTTCTAGCATCGGTTTATTCTTATGATGCGGTGATAACCTCATTGGTTTTCCTAGGCTTTATTTTATGGCTCAATGAGATTTTAGATAAAGATAAAAAGCTGAAGTGGTATACTGCACTGGCTATTATTCTATGCTTTGTAGTTGGCACTTGGTCAAAAACGATATATATGGTAATGATGCTATTATTATGTTTCTTACCAAAAGAAAAGTTTGATAGTAAGTTAAAGAGCGGATTGTTTCGTGCTGGAGCTATCGTTATAATAGCAATCTTACTATATACCATTAAGAAATCGCCAATTGAAGCAACTGGTGCAACTGCCATATTACAGAGTAATGGTGCATATAGTGGGGATAAAAGAGCTCTAGGTGCAAGCTTTGATAAGCAGATTAAATATGTGGTTTCACATCCATTTGCATACACGAAGGTCTTACTTCGAAGCCTTAAAAATTCTGCGTTTGACTATCTTCTTGGAACATCGACTTGGCTTTTATATGCGTATTTAGATCGTTTTCCAAAGATATTTGCAGCGTTTACTAGTGTATTGTTAGTGGGAGCTTCCTTTTTTCAATCAAAGGAAGATAGAGAATATGTGTTAGAAACAAAATGGAAAGTACTGCTTGGCGTTATGGCATTTTGTATGGCAAGTCTTGTATGGACAGGCTTATATATGACTTTTACCAGTGTGGGTGCAAACTACATTAATGGTGTACAGGGAAGATATTATATTCCGTTTGTTTTGCCACTGATGTTTGTATTTAAAAATAATAAATTCAAGATAAATGTAACGACAGAAATGTATTATAAAATAGTATTTTCAATACTGACATTTATCAATCTATATGGAACTTACGTGTACTTCTTAGAACCACGTTGTTTCTAAACAAATGCGTAGTAGTGTAGTAACCTATACTGCTACGCATTATTAACAAGGAGTAATGCAATGAATAAAAAACGATTAGTGATTAATTTGACGGCACAAATGATTTCCTTCATAGTAAGTATGGGGATTAATTTTGTGTTAACACCATATATAACCGTACACGTTGGAAAAGAATCCTATAGTTATGTACTGATGTCACTAAATTTTGTATCTTATGCGCAGATTTTTGTATCAGCATTAAATACTATGGCAAGTAGATTTATTACCATTAATATACATCAGGAAAATTATGAAGACGCAAATAAGTATTTTTCCTCCGTATTTTATGCTAATGTTATCATTAGTGCTGTCTTAATTCTTCCGTCTGTTCTAGTGGTTAGATTTCTGGATCAGATAATTAATATTGATGCTGGATTGATTACGGATGTGAAAGTGTTATTTTTATTTGTTGTAATCAACTTTTTTATCAGTATTATTGCTTCTATCTTTAATGTAGCAACTTATGCAACCAACCGACTTGATTTAGTAGCAATTAAGACGATTCAGTCAGACTTGATAAGAACGGTTATATTAGTTGGGGCGTATGTATTCTTTCGTCCATATCTTTGGTACATCGGCTTTGCATCCGTAGTTTGTACTGTATTTTTAGCTTTTGCCAATCGAAGGTTTACGAACGAATTATTGCCAGATATTAAAGTGAGTAGAAGATATTTTGATATTAATAAAATATGGGAGCTTGTGTCACTTGGTTTATGGAATTCCATAACACGACTTGGACAGGTTCTCCTAGAACAAGTAGATTTATTTATTGCTAATATTTTTATATCAAAAGAAGCAGGAGGCGTTTTGGGGCTTGCAAAAGCGGTACCAATGGTAGTAGCGAGCCTCATGGCAAATATGATAGGAATCTTTAATCCACAAATCACTATAGCATATGCAAAAGGGGATACTGAACAACTTGTTAAAGTAATTAAAAGTTGCAACCGAATGATAATTTTTTTGCTTAGCATTCCAATTGCATTTCTTACTGCATATGGAAGAGAATTCTATCAAATATGGACACCAAAAGAGAACGCTGAATTATTATATCAATTATCAATTTTAACAGTTGGAACACTCTATGTAAGCATGAGTATACAAGTTTTATATCATGTTTTTATCATAACGAAGAAAGTAAAGGAAAATTCAATTGTTATACTTTTATCAGGTGTACTTACGACAATAGTAGTTATAGTGATCCTTAAGTATACTGAAAATACAGAAAATGCAAATATTGGAATTTATGCGGTGGCCGGGGTAAGTACAATCATAGGATTATTAAGAAATCTTACTTTTACACCTATCTATGCAGCAAAATCATTGGGAATAAAATGGTATTCTTTCTATAGTGATATTGGACTTGGACTTGTATCAATTGGAATGATAATCATAATAGGCGTTGTTTCTAAATATTTATTTGTAATAGATAGTTATGCTACATTATTTTCAGTTGGTATTCCGGCAGGATTTATTGCATTAATAGCCAATTATTTTATTATATTAACCAAATCAGAACGAGAAATGTTATTTAACAGGGTTAAGAGAGTACTGGGTAAGTAATTAAATTTAATTGTGAGGAAAGTGAAGACGATGATTAATGAACTGGCAAGAAGGGCAATAATAACCCTTCCAAAACTTGTATTTTGGAAAATAAAATATGGAAAAAAACTGAATACATCTTGGGTTCAAGCTATTGATAAAGGATTTGTTCTTCGCATTTCTCCAAAGGCAGAGGTGTTGATTGGCAAGGAGATGGTTACACGAAATAATGTAACAATTCGAGCAGAAGAAGGTAGCCTTGAAATTGGTGATAAATGTTTCTTGAATTGCAATGTAAGCATTACTTGTATGAAGAAGATAACCATAGGAAATGGTTGTCAAATAGCAAATAATGTAGTGATAGTGGACCATGACCATGATTATCAGAATTCGCTAAGTGAATATAGAAAAGAAATAGTAACAATTGGAAATCAGGTGTGGATTGGTGCGAATTGTGTTATTCTGAAAGGCAGTAATATTGGAGATAATTGTGTAATCGCAGCTGGTAGTGTTGTGAAAGGGAAAGTTGAATCAAATACATTGTATTATCAGAAGAGAGAAACCGTTTGTAAAAAGACGATTGAAAATAATGCTAGGAGAAGCTAAATGATAAGTATTATTGTTCCCGTATATAATAGTGAAAAGACATTAAAAAGATGCTTGGAAAGTTTGATTCATCAGACGTATCAAGATATTGAGATTCTTTTAGTCATTGACGGCCCAACGGATTCCTCCGAGGAAATCGGGAAGTCTTATGAGCAAAGAGATAGTCGTGTCAAAGTTATCATGAAGGAAAATGAGGGAGTTTCACCCGCTCGCAATACAGGATTAGACTGTGCAAAGGGTGAATACATTCAGTTTGTGGATAGTGATGACTATATTTCGGTTGATATGTGCGAAAAGTTAGTAGAAATGGTGGATAACTCTGGCGCTCAGATGGTGCTATGTGGATTTCATCATTTATTTTCAAATAGAGATATTGTAAAAGTATCAAAGTCTGGTTCTTTTATTCTGAAACAGAGTGCAGAGGAATTCTTACATTTATACGAAGCGGGCTTTTTAAATATGCCTTGGAATAAGTTGTTTAAAAGAGAATTTGTGAAAGAAAGATTTGATAGCACATTAAGTTTAGGGGAAGATTTATTATTTAATTTGGATTATATGAAAACAATAGAGAAAATTGCGGTAATCGAAGAGCCTCTTTATTACTATGTACAACAACGGGGGCAAGATACCCTATCTTCGAAGAAACGTAATGATAAATACCAGATCGCGGTAAGGCTATGCGAAGCGGTAAAAGAATATTATGTATCATTGATAAAAGGAAATAAAGAAGAATTAAATGAAAAAGAAAAATTAAATAAAAAAAATAAAATAAGTGAAGAAGAATTGGATATAAAAATAAAACATGGAAATCAAGTAATTCAAAAACGTCTTATGCTGGAATTTTTAGATGAAATAGAAGGAATGGCATATGATAAGACGTTATCTAAAACACATAAGCTAGCAATTGTTGATAAGTATATGTATGATTATTATATACAAGAAGCAAATAAAGAGATTGGAACGATTCAAATTGACTATAAGATAATTAATTACTTTTTAAAGAGGAAAAAAAAGCATATGGTATATGCTATGATTTATATTAGAAAATGGTTGTTAAATTTACTTCATTATTTTGCTAAGTAAAAGAAAAGTGAGTAAGAATAGATTGTAAATGGTTAGTAGAAATTACACGTAAGAAAGTCGGTATTATGTTGAGACTAAGTCGAAAGGAAAATGAATGGTTATGAATGAACTCGTTAGTGTAATTGTACCAATATATAACGTTGAAAATTATATAAGAAGATGTATAAACTCAATTATCAACCAGAACTATACAAATCTAGAAATTATACTAGTGGATGATGAATCACCAGATAAATGTCCTGAGATTTGTGAGGAATATCGTGATATTGATAAAAGAATTAAAGTAATACATCAAAAAAATGCAGGCTTATCGGGAGCTAGAAATGCGGGCATTAAAGTAGCAAAGGGTGAGTATATTGCGTTTGTTGATTCGGATGATTTTATAGATGCTGAATTTATACGGATATTATATCAAGCAATTAAAGATACCAAGAGTGATATTGCAATGTGTAAATATGAATATGTAAAAGGTGATCATATGACTCAGTCAAAAAAACCAGGAGAAAATACGGTTTATACGGGAGTAGAAATGATTGAGAATATGTATTCGTTGGATGGTGCCTTTTTTATAGTAGCTTGGAACAAACTGTATCGCATAACCCTATTTGATACAATCTGCTACCCAAAAGGAAGAATTCATGAGGATGAAGCAACAACACACAGATTGTATTATGAAGCAAAGCAAGCGGTGTTTGTTGATAGGTTCTTATATGGCTATTTCGTTGGTGGAGAAAGTATCACTAGAAAGAAGTTCAATCGAAACCGTTTAGATTGGGCTTGGTCAGTAGAGCAGAGACTTGATTTCTTAGAAGAAATGCAATTAGTAAAAATTCTACCAACTGCATTAAGAGCGTATGCGGATGGTGTGGTGGATTTATATTTTCAATGTAGGGATTTATTGCCTCATTCAAAAAAAGAACAAAAGATTTTAAAAGCTAAAATATCGCAGACAACTAAGAGAGTAAAAAAATACGGTAAATTTCCATTGAAGACTAGAATAGGATACGAATTATTTATCATCATGCCGAGTGTATATAAAAAGCTATTAGGAGCATATCGTGCGCCAGTTCTCAAAGAAAAAGTGATGGAACATTATGATAAAGACTAAGTGATCTGAAAGGAGAAAATGATGTATACCAAAGTTAGCATAATAGTGCCTGTATATAATGTAGAAGAGTACTTGTCAAGGTGCGTTGAAACCATTATACATCAAACACTTAAAGACATAGAAATTATATTAGTAGATGATGGGGCAACCGATTCGTCAGGTGAAATATGTGATGAGTTTGCAATCTCCGATTCTCGAATAAAAGTAATTCACAAAGAAAACGGTGGTTTGACATCAGCATGGAAAGCAGGCGTTAGTATAGCAACAGGTGAGTTTTTTGGATTTGTAGATAGTGATGACTGGATAGACCTTGATATGTTTGCCAAACTGTATGAGAAAGCCACCGAATCCGATTCGGATTTGACTATATGCGGATTGATCTATGAATTTGAAGATGGAATGACGAACACCAAAACGGAAAGCTCAAAGCTGAAAGGCAAAGTATATGAACGAAAAGACATTGAAGAAGAAATATATCCGACACTCTTAAATGACGGTAGTTTCTTCGGAAGGACGATTCAGCCGGCTAGAGTAACAAAGTTATATAAAAGACAAATTGTATTAGATAATATCAAGTTTTGTAAAAACACAGTATCAATAGGAGAAGATTTACAACTCACATTTCCGGTGCTCTGTGATGCAAAACGTGTGTTTATGATTGAAGATTTCTATCCATATCATTATTGGATTAATCATAAATCAATGACAGGTAAGCATGATCCGAATTATGTGGGTAAGATTGCAGAAACAATGAATCAGCTTCTAAATATATCGGTGCAAAAAAATGTTTATAACTTTACCACACAAATTACAAATGATTTTTTATGTTTGACCGTGCTTGCAATTAAGAGTGAAATTATGAAGAATTACAAAGCTGGGTTGAAAGCTGTGATTCGTAATTTAAAAAAGATTTTTAATATGCCAGAAGTAAGAGAGGCTATATACAGTTATGATATGCCAAAACTTGGATTGGCAGAAAAGATATATATGGCGTTAATTAAATGTAGATTATATCGATGTTGTTTCGTGATTACTTTTGTCTTTTTTAGGTTGCGAGGTTAAGATTTATAAAATCTAGTGCTGGCTAGAAAAAACTTATTTACATTTTTAGGTAGCCGTATTTACATATAGAAAAGATGTAACTATTCAGTACCTTCATAGTTACCGCAACGCGATGCACACAAAATGCAATAAAATTGCATTTTGGCGCATGATTAACTCGCAAAATTATGCAAGATGCATAATTTTGACTTCGCGGAATAGTGGGTACTGAATAGCTACGAAAAGAATACATTTATCTTAAAAATAATAAGAATAAATGTATTCTTTTCTAATTTTATTTATTTTGCGTTTTGTCTGTAGTGTCATCGGACAAGGCTTTTCTTTTTTTCTTATAATAGAAATAGGTTGACAAAGCACTAAAAGGCATTATTGCGGCTGCCACTAAAAATAATACATTGCCTTTGACAAAATAAACTGCAATCCAAATAATAAAGCAAATAAGCTGTAATATTAAAGTAAAATATATCATTTGACATTTTCCTCACTTTCTAATTAACTAAAAAAGGATGTTCCTCAGTGTATGAACCTAAATATCCAGTATGGTCAGAATTCTTATACATTCAGTAGAGGTATAATACGTAGTAACATATGTGTAACCATTACTAGAGCTTACTAATGAAGTAGAGTTTAGGCCATTAGTGGAGTTAATAGTGCTTATTTTTCTTAGAAATATATGTACATCTAGACATATATTTCCATTAGAATATCTTCAGTAGATGCAACGGTAAAAGTAGGTTTTGATATAGCCTCCGCTTTTACATTTAACATAGGTTGAAACAGACATAAACATATAAATAAAGATAAAATTCTTTTGATTTTATTCATTAATTATTTCTCTCTTCAATTCGTTTATAAATGTCGAATGATATATATATATATATATCCTATATTTTATAAGATGTCAAGCAGTAAATGGTTCTTTCCAAAGTCACCTTACTCTTTTTATCAACATTCTCGTTATGTTCTCTGGTTGGAAAATCATTAGTTGCATTTTCTATGTAGCTGTATATACATATAAAAAAGAATAAAGTTATAATGTAAATATCATAATAATTCACATTATATGAATCAAAAAATCCATTGAGAATGAAGATATAACATGGTACAATTGATAAAAATGTTGACAAGATTATATTATGTGGGAAGGAGTGACGCAAATTATGTATCAGCATCATAAAGATTCATTAGAAATTTTAGTGGAGTACTTTAAAAAGAGAGAAGAAGTAATTGCTATAGTATTTGGAGGTTCTGTAGCCAAAGGAGTGGAACGTTCTGACTCAGACTTGGATGCAATGGTGATTGTTACACCATGGGAGTATGAAAGAAGAAAAGACAGTGGTTCACTTTGCGAAGCAATTACAGGAATGTGTACCTATGAGGGAGGATATTTTGATATCAAATATATGACAAAAGAATATTTACAGGCTGCGTCCCAAAAAGGTAGTGAACCAACAAGAAATTCTTTTGTGTGCGCAAAAGTCCTTTATAGCAAGGATTCTGAAATAGAAGAAATTGTGAATACGATTCCTGTATTTCAAAAGAAGGAGAAGAAAGAGAAACAACTTTCGTTTTATAGTGCGCTCATGTTAAATTACCATTATTTTTGGAAAGATTGTAAACCAGAAGGTTATATGAGAATCCACGTAATATCCGAAATAATTTATATGGTGTATCGCATGGTTTTGCAAGAAAATGAAGTTTTGTTTCAGTCTAATCGTAGGATAGAAGAAACGGTAGATAAATTAGAAAATAAACCAAAAGATATAGTGAAACTTGGCAAAAAATTTGCAGAAACAGCATTAGATAAAGACTGTGATATATTTGTTACAACATTTCAGAATTGGACATCATATGAAGTCCCAGCTGATTTTAATACGATGATAAGCAGATATCAGGAAGATTATGAAACTTGGTGGATAAAACCAAGACCACTGATCAATGAGTGGTAACTAGGAAGTACAGAATAGGTATGAATAATTATACAAAAAAGGTTGTCGATAGTTGACAGCTTTTTTTATGTCAAAAAGAGATTTTATTTTCAATAAAGAAAGCTGCTTTCTAAAAATATAAGATGAACGCATCTATTTAAGTAGGATAATCAATGGTAGCAAACTAATTAAGGGCAAGTACAACTTAGCTGAAATTAATGAAGTTACAAAGAATATAAATAGTAGCAGTGATAATTAATTGTATAAATATGAAAACATCAAAGAGGGTTACAAATCTAAATAGATTGGCTATAATAGCATCATACATAAAGTATTATGCTTGAGAAAGTATTTTTAAACTACAAACAATTAGGCGGTCAATAAAAAATTAGTACAAACTTCCATTTCTACAAGATTGATATTTTGAAAATATGTGATAAAATGAAAAAGAAAATAGAAATAATAGATGTATATAAAGCATAGAAGTATATAAAAGATAGAGAAGGATATAAACCTTATATGGAAAAGCAAAAGATGAATACAAGGGTTTGGATTCTGGTAGCAATATTAAATGTATTATTTTTGATTAGTGGTATCTACTTTTTCTTTGGTGGAATTGACTCTTCAGCAGGAAATCAAGAAGCAAGAATTAAAATAGGAGCGTGTTTTATGACCATGGATAGCACCTATTTTGAAATGTTGAATAACGAGATAAGTTCGGTTATTGAAGCTTATGGAGATGTACTGATAACAAGAGATCCAGGGATGGATCAAGATAAACAAAATGATCAGATCAATGAACTGATAGACGAAGGAGTACAAGCTATCTTTGTTACGCCAGTTGCTTGGAAAGGGATAGAACCTTCTATAAAAAGGGCAAAAGAAAATGGAATCAAGATTATTGTAGTAGATTCACAAGTTTATAATAGCGATTTGGTTGATTGTACCATTACTTCTGATAATTTTGACGCAGGAGTACAAATTGCAAATTACTTAATGACACAAGTTTCATCATCAAGAATTGTTTTGTTACAACAGTCTGGTGTAAAATCTTGCGTTGATAGAATGAATGGCTTTTCACATGCGATAACAGGATATAAGAATTTTAAAATTGTAGCAACAAAGGAGTATGCAGGAGAGGCTGAATCAGCACTTTTGGCAATCGAAGAGTTGATTCAATCTGGAATTCAATTTGATGCAGTGTTTGCAACGAATGATGCGGGGGGCTTTGGTACCTATGCTGCAATTGAAAAGACAGGCTATTCTAAACCAGTTAATATTATGGGAGTAAATGGTAGCCCTGACGGAAAAGACATGATTAAGAAAAAACAGATGATAAGTACTGCGGCACAATTTCCTACTGATATGGGAAAGAAAGCGGCAGAAAGTATGTATTCCTTAATACATAATGAAGAATGTAAGAAAGAAATTTATATTCCAGTTAAGTTAATTACTAAATATACCATTGATAGTTACGATACAGATAAATGGCAATAGTGAGGATTAGAGAATGAATGATAATAACACCTTATTTTGGATTAGATTTTTCATGAAAAATTTGAACTTCATTATAATCATGACAATTGCAACAGTAGTAGCAATTACAACGGATAAAATAGTAGACACGATGGGGGCTCGTAATTTTTTAGATAGTATAGAATTATTACCGATTACACCGTGGATGTCCGTTGCTTTTTCTTTATTTGCTTTTATTATATTGATGGGAATGATGCAAATTAAGGGAAAGGATCAATGGAGTAATCTAGCACTATTTGCATATGGAGTTGTTCAATTACTATTATGTATCGTTATAATGAAATGTCTGAGTAATAGTTATAATGGAATTATTCTTTTAGTTATCGTTGATCTCATTATATGTTGGAAGAATACCAAGCTTAAAATAGTTTCTATTTGTATGCTCTTTGTGATATATTTATTTTCGAACATTGGACTCTTTTCAAGTAAAAGTGATGTGACGTTTTTTCAGACTTATTTAATGTATTATAATACCAACATTAGAAGAATGATTTTAGGATTAAAAAGTGTGTTAGTTTCCACCAATAACTTACTTTTTATGCTCTATATGGTAGTGTTGATTCGAATGCAAATTGTAGAGAATCATCGAATATCATTACTGAATTGTCAATTAGATGTTGCAAATGAAAAATTGCAGGAGGCAAATGTACGTTTAGAAGAATTTGCAAAAACGACGGAAAAGATGGTTCAGAGTAGAGAAAGAAACCGTTTGGCAAGAGAAATACATGATACATTAGGACATTCACTAACTGGTATCATAGCAGGGATTGATGCCTGTATCACACTGATTGACTTAGCACCAGAAGAAGTGAAAAAGCAATTAAACATCATTGGAAATGTAGCTAGACAAGGAATGAAAGATGTAAGACGATCGGTAAGTGCATTGAGACCGGATGCGCTAGAGCGGTTAAGCTTAGAAGAAGCAATTAAACAAATATTAGTAGATACAAATATGGTTTCAAAAGCAGAGATTATTTTTGAAAATAAGGTAGATTTATCTAATTTGGATGAAGATGAAAATGAAACGATATACAGAATTATTCAAGAGGGTATTACAAATGCATTAAGGCATGGTAAAGCTGATAAAATGCAAGTGAAAATAAATAAGGTGTATAATATAATAACCATAGTAATGAAAGATAATGGAATAGGATGTAAAGAGATCAAAAAAGGATTTGGCTTAAGACATATGGAAGAACGTATAGAAATGCTAAACGGTAGCCTAGATTATAAAGGTGAAGAAGGATTTACTATTATTGCAAAAATACCAATAAGATGGGGAAAATAATATGATAAAAGTTTTAATCGCAGACGACCAAGAATTGATTAGACACAGCTTGCAAATTATACTAGCGAACCAAAAGGATATGGAAGTAACAGCAACAGCAGAAAATGGTGTACAAGTAATAAGAGCTGTTCGATCAAACCAACCCGATGTAATCTTAATGGACATTCGTATGCCTGAAATGGATGGAGTACAGTGTACAAAAATTATTAAAGAAAATTATCCAAATATTAAAATTATAATATTAACTACCTTCGATGATGATGAATATGTTTTTAGTGCGCTTAGAGATGGAGCTAGCGGATATCTTCTTAAGGGGATTTTAATGGATGAACTGATTGAGGCAATTCATAAAGTAAATAGTGGAAGTGCTATGATTAATCCAGATATTGCTACCAAAGTAGTTCAGATTTTTTCTCAGATTGCAAAAAGTAATTTAGCAATACAAGTTAGTAAAGAAGGTGTAGACTGTATTGTGAATAATGAATGGAAGGTCATTAAAAAAGTTTGCTATGGATTATCCAATAAAGAAATTTCAGCTGAATTATCATTGTCAGAAGGAACGGTCCGTAATTATATTAGTTCAATCTTAAATAAACTCAACTTAAGAGATAGAACTCAATTGGCAATCTGGGCAATTCAAATGGGAGGACAGACCGGAAATTTACCAGGAGATAATTAAGAATGAAAAGAAAAAAAATAAGCGTTGCATTTATTTTAATTTGTGGCATAATTTGGGGAACGTTATATACAAAATATAGTCAAAAAGAAACAACCATTACAGTGGGATTTTATTCTGGAAGTAACTGGGGCGTACCAGAAAATGAGTCAGTAAAAATATTAGATGATGCTATTACTAAGTTTGAATCAAGTCATCCAGGAGTGAAAGTTAAATATGTTAGTGGTATCCTAAAAAAAGATTATTCGGAATGGCTCTCTGGTAGATTTCTTACTGGGAATGAGCCAGATGTTCTTCTTCTAACGCCAGAAGATTTTAACTTATTCGCTTCAAAAGATGCCTTATTAAATCTAGATACTTTCATTCAGCAAGACTCAAACTTTAAGCAAAATGCTTATTATGAAGGTCCATTAAACTTTGGTAGATATGAACAGGTTCAATATGCGCTACCGTATGAGTGCATGCCCACTTTGATGTGCGTGAATAAAACATTGATTGAAGAAAGTGGTATTAAGTTCCCGGCGAGTGATTGGAACTGGGCAGATTTTCACGATATTTGCAGGCGTGTAACAAAGGATGTAGATGGCGATGGAGAGAATGACCAATTTGGTGTCTATCATTATACTTGGCAAGATGCAGCGTATTCCAATGGAGCATTACTTTTTAATGATAAGGGTACTGAGAATTATGTAGATAGTAATAAGGTAGTAAATGCGGTAAATTATGTTTATACGCTTTACGCACTAAATGATGGTTATGAAGTAATGGAAAATGATTTTGAACTTGGTAAAGTGGCATTTTGTCCAATGTCATTTTCAGAGTATAAGACGTATAAGTCATATCCTTGGTGTTTAGAAAAATATACGAATTTCGATTGGGATTGTATTACTATGCCAGCAGGGCCAGATGGAAGTAATATTTCTGAGTTAAATATTTTGCTTATGGGGATTAGTAAATGTACGAAAGAAAAACAACTGGCGTGGGAATTCTTGAAGATGATGACGTATGATGAAGAAATACAGAATGAAATATTTCAATATTCGGAGGGGGTATCAGCCCTGAAAAATGTGACAAGTTCTGAAGATGTTTATCATTTGTTAAACCAAGATAATAATTCCAATTCCATTTCAGTAGCACTTCTTAACCAAGTAATGAGTCAAACAATAGCGCCTATTCGATTTAACAAATATGAATCAGCGTTATCAATGTTGAATGAAGGTGTCGAAAATGCAATGGAAAGTGAAAAAAATATACAAGTTGCATTAATATCGCTTCAAAGGAAGATAAATAATTTTTTGAAAAATGGATATTAAATATAAAGTGACTATTCCAAATGGTGTAGTTACTTTTTTTGCTTTACAGGAAAGTTTTTCAAACTTCGATATATAATAAAATCGCGCTTTGTGCCAAGGCGCATGTTTTTCTCTTCTTGTCAATATGATAATTGTCATATAGGGTATGACAATTATAAGGTCTAAAATGGTGACGCTTTGCACATTTCAAAAACGTCAACTTTAGGTATGATAAGACCATAGCAAGAAGAAGTGAGGTGAGAAGCTTGAAGAATCAAATAAGTGAAATTATTTTAGATATGAAAGAAATAGATAAAACATTTCCTGGTGTTCATGCACTTGACCATTGTAAATTTTCTTTGAGAAAAGGTGAAGTACATGCATTGATTGGAGAAAATGGTGCAGGTAAATCGACATTAGTAAAAATAATGACAGGTATCTACAATGAGTATGAGGGTGAATATTTATTTTTAGGGAATGAAGTTCATTTTCAAAATATTAAAGAAGCGCAACAAGCAGGTATTTCTATTGTTCATCAAGAACTCAATATGATGAATGACTTGACAGTAGCACAAAATATTTTTATTGGTCGAGAATCAAATGGCTTTTTCTGTAGCGATAAAAATATTAATGAGAAGGCCCAAAATTTAATACAAGATTTCGAAATTCAAGTAAAGTCAACCGATTTGTTGAAAAACTTATCCGTTGGTAAAGCTCAGATGGTTGAAATTGCAAGAGCAATGTCATTTGAGTCAACAAAAGTTCTAATTCTCGATGAACCAACCGCAGCACTATCAGAAGCAGAGTCGGAAGATTTATTTAAAAAAATTACAGTATTAAAAAATAGAGGTGTTTCCATTGTATTTATCTCTCACCGACTTGGAGAAATCATGAGAATATCTGACCGTGTAACAGTTATGAGAGATGGAGCTTACATTGATACATTGGATATTGACAAATGTAGCACAGATGACATCATACGATTAATGGTAGGGCGTGAAATACTCGAAGAACCAAAACAAAAGAGTAATGTAAAATCAGGTGCACCAGTAGTTTTGGAAGCAAAACACTTAAAGTCCAATAAAATTAAAGACGTATCCTTTTCCTTAAGAAAGGGAGAAATACTAGGATTTGCTGGATTGGTTGGAGCAGGTAGAACAGAAGTAATGCGACTGATTTGTGGAGCGGATCATATGCATTCGGGTGAAGTTATAGTAAAGGGAAAAACCTGTAAAATTGAACATTCAAAAGATGCAATTAGAAATGGAATTGGCTATTTATCAGAAGATAGAAAACGTTATGGCTTGGTTCTTGGGTTATCGGTTGCTGATAATATAGTCTTATCCTCTTATGATAAATTATCCAGTTTGGGATTTGTTCATAAAAAGGAATGTCAACAAGAAACAACTAGATTCATTGAAAAGCTAAAGATTAAAACCCCTGGAACAAGTCAGCTGGTTAAAAATTTATCTGGTGGAAATCAGCAAAAAGTAGTTATTTCAAAATGGCTAATGAAAAATATTGACATACTCATTTTTGACGAACCAACAAGGGGAATTGACGTAGGAGCTAGAGCGGAAATATACCATTTGATGGATGAACTGATTAGTGAAGGCAAGTCTATTATAATGATTTCTTCAGATTTAACGGAAGTTCTTAGAATGAGTGACCGAGTTATTATAATGTCTGAAGGTAGAATAACGGGCGATCTTGATATAACGGAAGCAAATCAAAATAATATTATGCAATTTGCAACAAAACAGAAAAGTGAGGTGTAGTAGCAGATGAATCAAAAAGTAAATAATATGAAAACATACATAACAGGCCCAGGACTTCAAAAGGTGATTGCTGTTAGTGCCTTAATTATTTTGTATATCTTTTTTAGCTTTTTTGGTAACCATTTTTTCACAAGGGATACTTTTGTAAGTATATTAGATTCATCTTATTACATTGGATTTATGGCGATAGGAATCACATTTGTAGTTATAACAGGTGGAATTGATCTTTCAGCAGGAACGGTTATGGTTGGTTCAGCGTTAATTGGTGGGGTAGCCTATAATATTTGGAATTTTCCAATATTACTTTGTTTACTAGTTGTTATGGCTTCTGCTATCCTATTTGGATTATTCAATGGGATACTTGTTGGAAAGCTAGGCTTACCACCCTTTATTGCAACACTTGGAACACAGTTTATTTCCTTAGGATTTTGTTCGGTTATCGCAAAAGTGCAAACTCAAACCTATCCAAGTCTAACATCAGAAGATGGTTGGTTTAAGCAAGCGGTATATAAAAATAATGGATTCCCAATGGGTGCGATTTGGCTAATTCTCTTCTTCACCCTTGCGTGGGTACTATTAAATAAAACAGTTCTTGGCAGATACACCTATGCCATTGGAAGCAATGAAGAAGCAGTAGAACTTTCAGGAATTAAGTCTTCAAATTGGAAGATTCTTGTATATATCGTAAACGGTGCGTTTTGTGGATTAGCAGGAATTATCTATGCAGCAACCTACAGCAGCATTACACCACAAACAGGTAATGGACAAGAAATGTATGCGATTGCTGCTTGTGTCATTGGTGGAACATCGCTTGCGGGTGGTATTGGTTCATTATCAGGAACTATTTTAGGTGTATTTGTTATCAGTGTTCTAAAAACTGGATTATTATCTATGAGCCTACCAGTTCAATGGCAGCAGGTCTTAATAGGAGTCGTAGTGTTATTAGCAGTATTAATGGATGTCATCCGTAGTAGTAATGCTAAGAAAGCATAATAGTAACTAGGAAGGTACAAAATAGTTACGCATTAAATTTATAAGTTTATTAATCTCTTAGGAGATGAGTAATATAGAGTTAAAACAAAAAGGAGGATTTTCAAAATGAGAAAAAGGGTATTAAGCACACTATTATGTATGGCAATGGTAGCATCAACAATGGCAGGGTGTTCACAAAAAGAAACAGCAACCACAGAGACTAAAACAGATGCAACTACAGAAACTCAAGCAGATACAGCTACAGAGGCTAAAACAGATGTAGCGAGTAGTGAAACAGAAAATAAAAAAATTATTGTAATTTCAAAAAGTTATCAAAATCAATTTTACCAAGCAGCATTCCAAGGAGCACAAGATGCAGCAGTAGATTTAGGGGTAACAGTTACAACGAATGGTCCTGATGCAGAGAGTAATGTATCACAACAAGTGGAACAAGTAGCAGCAGCAATTAATCAGAGTCCAGATGCAATTGTACTTGCGGCTTGTGATCCAAGTTCATTGGAAGAAGTTTTAACAAAAGCAAAAGAAGCTGGTATTCCAGTAATCGGATTTGATTCAGGAGTTCCAGGAGATACAACAGGAGCAGTGCTCGCAACAGCAGCTACAGACAATGAAAAAGCTGGTGGCAATGTAGCTTCAAATCTAGCAGCAGATAAAGATTTCCAAGCAGCAATTTTAAAGGGAACAGAAGAAGCTCCTACTGTAATTGGAGTTCTTGCACAGGATGCAACTTCGGGTTCTATTACACAGCGTGTTGATGGATTCGTAAATGAAATGCTTGCTCAATTAGAAACACTAGATGGATTAAAAGGTTGCGTAGATATTTCGGGACAAGAAAAATGGACAGTTGCTTCAACAAACAAAGCAAAGGTTAAAATAGTTGTAACGGTACCACCTTCAACAAGTCAAGCCGATATCCAGTCAGCAGCTAGCTCAATCTTTATGACAGACAATTTGGTTGGATTATTTGCAGCAAACCAAGATGCAGTAAATGGTATTATAAGCGCAACCAATGATGCTACTGATTTAGATAAATCTACAGGTAAATACAAAGATGTTTTTGTAGTGGGATTTGATGCAGGTACAACACAAAAATATGCAGTAAAAAATGGTCAGTTCTTTGGATCAGTAACACAAGACCCATATCAAATGGGATATCAAGCGATTCAATTGGCTGTAGATGCAGCAAATGGAAAAACCGTAGAAGATGTAGATACAGGTTCAAAATGGTATAACAAAGATAATATCGACAATGATGATATTGCAATTTTATTATATGACTAAAAACAGGACCAAGGTATTAACTAATATGTAACTTAATGAATCAATACATTCATAGTTATGAGGTGAGCATATTAGCTCAACTAGTGCCTTAGCCTAAATCAAAGCAAGGAGACTCTAATAAGTCTCTTTGTTTTTGAATAAAAAAATTTTATTACAAAAAGAATGAAAGGAAATAATAAAATGGGGATTATAGGTGTAGATCACTTTACAATAAATGTGATATCAATGGAAGAAAGTATTTATTTTTATGAAACCATATTAGATCTTACAAAATTAAATTTAGTGGATATGGGAGATCACACCCTACAGTATTTCAAATTAGACAGTAACACGATGTTGGAACTGATTCAATATCATTATGATACCGACATTGTCAACTTAGATGTAGACACAAAAGGAATTTATCGACATTTAGCATTAAAGGTAAAAGGAATTAATGAATTCCATAAACAATTAATTAAAAGAGGTGCCACTATTACAAGTCCATTGGCTTTTTGTGAGAATTTGGATTTTTATAATATCCTTTTGAAAGATCCAAACGGTGTTGAAATTGAGCTGTTGGAGCGTAAAGAATAATAAAGAAATCGAGGTATTAAAATGAATCAAAAACGGTTTGATGTCGTAGCATTAGGAGAATTGCTGATTGACTTTACAGAAAATGGTGTGACCAATCAAGGAAATTTATTGATGGAGGCTAACCCAGGGGGAGCGCCATGTAATGTACTGGCGATGTTAATGAAGTTAGGGAAAAATGGAGCTTTTATTGGAAAAGTCGGAAATGATACATTTGGAAAAATGTTAAAAGATACCCTTACACAAGTGAACATTAATACCGACAATCTAGTGATGGATAAAGAAATACCTACCACATTGGCATTTGTTCATACTGAGGCAAATGGAGACAGAGATTTTTCCTTTTATAGAAAACCTGGTGCGGATATGATGCTACGAGAAGAGGAAATTTCACAAGAGTTAATTGCATCGACACGGTTATTTCATTTTGGAACGCTTTCTATGACAGATCAAGAGGTAGCAAAGGCTACGAAAAGAGCTGTTAACATTGCAAAAGAAGAAGGTTGTGTCATTACATTTGATCCAAATGTACGATTACCGTTATGGAAGCAGGAAGAGGATATCAAGGAGGCAATGAGATTTGGTTTTAACCAATGTGATGTGCTTAAAATATCGGATAATGAGATTGAATTTATCACTGGAACCAATCATTATTTAGAAGGAGTAAAACAAATCAAACAATCATACCCAAACATTAAACTTGTATTAGCTACTTTAGGGACGAACGGAAGCTTTGCTGCTTATAAGGATATGATAGTCAACCAGAAGGCTTTTCTTCAAGAGTGTACCATTGAAACAACGGGCGCAGGGGATACATTTTTCGGGGTAGCGATTAATTTCATTCTAGATTATGGTATTGACAATCTTAATGAGAAAATTCTTAACAAAATGTTGACGTATGCAAATGCAGGTGCATCTCTAATTACGACGAGAAGAGGAGCACTTTGTGTTATGCCAATGTTAGAGGAGATAGAAGACTTAATAAAGGGTTAATTTTTAAGTTGAATTTCTTCTAGAACAATGAATGGAAAAGAAATCCCCCCTCATGAAAGAGGGGGGATAAGATAATAAAATGTACATTTCAAAACATTAATTACTGAATTACAATCTTCTCAATCTGATTCCAATCTGCTGCAATATCTGTAAATGAGCTAAAATAGCTTCCGAAAATCTTAGTGGTATTCGCTAGACACATCAAATCAATCAATGCATCATGCATTCCGTCCACACTGTTTCGTGACAAGGTTTTGTTTCGATTAGAAATAATATTGTTAGGAAATTTTTTACGTAACAGATTCTCCTCTTTTATATCATCGGTAGAAACATAGAATTTCGCATCTTGATTAACTGCTAATTCCTGTTCGACAGCAGTAACGAAGTTGTTTGTTTTACTACTTTCAATTGCCCAAGTATGATCGGTACGTCTGATATGAACGCCTACACATTTATTCCCAAATTCCTTCGTGATTGCGTCGATTTTTGCCTGAATCGGACTAGCGGGTTTGAAAAAATGATAATCACTCGAGGGATAGAAATGTTCCCAAGTGGAAATATAAACATTTTTTTCTAGAGATTGGTAAAAAGTTTCATTAAGAACACCATCTTTTTTGTTATTCTCAATTATAGTGTTATCCAAACGCTGATTCGCAGTAAATTGCAAAAATAATTTCTTGAGACTAAAATTGGAATAAATATTTATTATTTTAATATCAGTAACGGGTTGAAATAAAGATTCAAAAGGGCAGTTTAATTCTGCATTATTAAGCCATAAAACAGTAAGCTTGTCACCTCGTTTTTGGGCTAATTTGTATGCGGAATTAATTACCCTAATTCTATTGCATAAACCTCCAGAAGGTTGTATTATTATCATAGTATGTCCTGCTTTCGAAGTATATACATGTAGGCAATTAACCTACATGTATTGATTATAAAATAAATTGATATAAAGATAAACAATATTGGTTTATATTAGTCCAAACAAAGTTAATAGTATTATATCAATAGAAAAGGGATATGTCAAAATAAGCTACAAATAGAGCAAGTGTGGGCGAATAAGTAGGTCGTAAGTAAATATAATTTACTTACGACCAGATTATGCGTATGTAAATGCATCATGGAGGAGAAGATGAAGACTGAGAAGTTAAAAAATTTATTTTTACGTCAAAGTTACAAAGATGCATGGACCGATTATGAGAAGTCTTTGACTAAAAAATATTTTATAAAATGGGATTATATTATATTAACAGCATCAAATGAAGAACAAGCAGATGCTTATCGAATGCAGATAGAGAATCGATTGGAGCAAGGACTGATACCTGCCTCCACACATTATGCAGTATTACCAGATCCAAATGGGAAACGAGTGGGCTCAGGTGGCGCCACTTTTAATGTAATGAAATATATTAGAGAAAATAGCAATCATAAAGAGTGCTTTAAGAATAAGAGAATACTAGTCATTCATTCAGGTGGGGACAGCAAGAGAGTGCCACAGTATTCGGCATGTGGAAAATTATTCTCACCAGTACCAAGGCAGTTGCCAAATGGAAATCGTTCTACGCTATTTGATGAGTTTATTATATCAATGTCAGGTATTCCAGCAAGAATAAAGGATGGGATGTTAGTTTTATCAGGGGATGTATTACTTTTGTTTAATTCCTTACAAATTGATTTTCAATTTGAAGGCGCAGCAGCTATTTCAATCAAAGAAGAAGTGGAAACTGGCAAAAATCATGGTGTATTTTTAAGTGATGAAGAAGGAAATGTTGGTAACTTTCTGCATAAGCTGACAGTGGAACAACTTACGAAAATTGGAGCAGTTAATTTACAGGGTAATGTAGACTTAGATACGGGCGCAATTATGCTAGACAGTAATTTGTTGGAATCTCTTTATTCATTAATCAGTACCAATGGAGAAAATGATGCTGATAAATTTTGCCAGTTTGTAAATGATAAGGCAAGAATTAGCTTTTATGGGGATTTTCTATTTCCGTTAGCAACGCATTCCACCAAAGAACAGTATCAAGAAGAAAAGCCAGAAGGAAGTTTTTGTGAGGAATTAACCGAATGCAGAAATCAAATTTGGGAGGTGTTACAACCATATAAATTAAAACTTTTATGTGTTTCACCAGCAGAATTTATTCATTTTGGGACGACGCATGAATTATTAAAGCTCATGGTGGAGGAAATTGGAAATTACGAGTTTTTGGACTGGAATGGTAAGGTTCTAACGAATGATATTAGAAAAAGTGAGTTTGCTTGTAACAATGCTTATATTAGTAGTAATTCAACTATTTCTTCTAAATGTTATATGGAAGACAGTATGATTATAGGCGATTGTGTAATTGGTGATAAATGTGTTATTTCTAATGTAGCAATTACAGATAGAGAAATACCAGATTGTATTACATTGCATGGATTGCAATTAAAAGATGGAAGATATGTTGTAAGGATTTATGGGACAGAAGATAATCCCAAGGGAACGCTAGAAGAAAATACAGACTTTATGACGGTAAAGTTGAGAGAATTTAAAAATAATGCAAAGTTAAAGGTAGAAGACCTGTGGGAAGACGATGCGCATTTTATATGGTTAGCTAAATTATATCCCGTATGCTCCACCATGCAAGAAGCAGTCGATTGGGCACTTAAATTATATGAAATGGGATGTAAGGGAAAAGACTACACCGAGGATTATTTGAAACAGAAAAGATTAAGTTTACATGAAAGCTTTAATTTGTCAGATGTTAAGAGCATTATAACATGGCAGAGCAACCTTGATGAGAAGATTAGAAGGAAGCAATTTCTTAATGCCATAGAGCAAAGACAAAATATAGAAACTGCAATTGCTGTGTTTGGACAGGCAGGTTTATCCAAACAATCACGAGAATCATTATTAGAGGTTGCAGCTAAGAGTGAACTTAGTATGAAAATGAGAATCTATTATTATTTATCTAAGATGATAGCAGGGCATGAAAATGAAGAATTGGAGTCAGCTTGTTTTAACGCAATATGTGACACGACCTGTGATGCAATGACGCAAGATTTAACGTACCGAGATAATATCGATATTAAGAAGGATTATGTTAAAATAGAACTCCCTGTTAGGATTAACTGGGGCGGCGGTTGGTCAGATACGCCACCCTACTGTTCGGAACATGGGGGAACCGTGCTTAACACCGCTATTAAATTAAATGGAATATATCCAATTGTTGTATCAATTAAGAAAATAGATAAACCATGCATTGCATTAGCAAGCACGGATTCAGGAGCATATAAAGAATTTACGTCAATAGAAGAGTTACAAAATTGCAATGATCCGTTTGATGCATTTGCTCTTCAAAAGGCGGCTTTAATTGCAGGAACTGTTATACCAAGGAATGAAAAAATAGAATTTAGCAGAGTGTTGAATAATTTGGGTAGTGGATTCTATCTATCTACGGAAGTAGTTGGAATACCTAGAGGGTCTGGACTTGGAACGAGCAGTATTCTTGCCGGCGCATGTATCAAGGGACTTGCGGAGTTTTTTGGAACGACACTATCAGAAAACGAATTATATGCTAGAGTTGTATGCATGGAACAGATTATGAGTACAGGCGGTGGATGGCAAGATCAGGTAGGTGGACTCACGAAGGGCATAAAATTAATTACAACGAAGCCTGGAATTGTTCAAAATATCAATGCACAGCATATTGTTCTTGAGAAAGAAGTTCTTATGGAGTTACAAGAACGAATAGCACTTATATATACAGGGCAGAGACGACTTGCAAGAAACTTACTAAGAGAAGTAGTTGGTAAATACATTGGATCATATGAAAATTCTATTGAAGTATTATATGAAATTCAAAGAGTTGCAGTTATGATGAAATTTGAGCTGGAAAAAGGTAATATTGAAGCATTTACAAAACTGTTGAATGAACATTGGGAACTTTCCAAACGTTTGGATGCTGGATGTACAAATACTTGTATTGATCAGATATTTTTAAGCTGCGAAGATATGATAGCAGGCAAAATGATATGTGGTGCTGGTGGTGGTGGATTTTTGCAGGTCATACTGAAAAAGGGCTATACGAAGGAAGAATTAAGGCAGAGAATACGTACTGTTTTCCAGGATAGTGGTGTTGATGTGTGGGATTGTGAGCTTGTGTAAGCACAGAGTTGTAAAGAGATAGAGTTCGTAGAGATAGAGCTGATAGAGATAGAATAGGAGATAACTTATAGTGAAAGTGCTTCAGGTAAATACAGTTTGTGGTACGGGAAGTGTGGGTAGAATTACACTTGATTTATATCATACAATTGAGGAAAAAGGCAGCGAATGCTTGATTGCCTATGGAAGAGGGACTGCTCCTGATACAATACATTCAATCAAGGTAAATTCAAAGTTGGATTTTTATGGACATGTGATATATCAGTTTGTGACAGGAGCCAATGGATTTGCTTCTACACATTGTACGAAGAAGTTAATGAAACAAATTGATAAGTACAATCCGGATATGATTCATCTTCATAATATTCATGGATTTTATCTTAATATTGAGTTGTTTTTCGAATATTTAAAGAAACTAGATAAACCTGTAATTTGGACATTGCATGACTGTTGGAGCTTCACAGGGCATTGTGCATACTTTGACTATGTGCAATGTGATAAGTGGAAAACGGGCTGTAATCATTGTGAACAGTTTAGAAGTGCCTACCCGTATGGTTTACTACATGACAATTCTGATCATAATTATAAAAGAAAGAAGGAGTTATTTACTGGACTTAATCATCTAACCATTGTTACACCAAGCAAATGGCTTGAGAATTATGTAAACCAGTCTTATTTGAAGGATTATCCTGTAGAAGTTATTTATAATGGAATTGATTTAGATAATTTCAAGCCAATCAAGGGAGAATTAACTTTAAAATATGGTGAGGAAAATAGGAAAATAATCCTTGGTGTTGCTAATATGTGGGAATCTAGAAAAGGACTGAGATATTTTGAACAGTTGGCAGATATGCTTGGAGATGAATACAAGATAATATTGGTAGGGCTAAATGAGAAGCAAATAAGTAAAATTAACCCTAAAATAATTGGCATTACCAGAACGAATCATATCAAAGAACTAGCTGAGCTTTATTCGATGGCAGCAGTATACGTAAATGCCACGCTAGAAGATAACTTCCCAACAACAAATATAGAAGCGTTGGCTTGTGGAACACCCGTTATTACATTTGCAACAGGCGGCAGTGTGGAGTCGGTTGATGAGCAATGTGGAAAAATTGTGTCCAAGGGAGATATTAACCAATTAAAAAGTGCAATTGAACAGGTATGTACAAATACTAATTCAGAAGTTAGTGCAACTTGTTTGGAAAAATCTAAAAAGTATAACAAAGATGATAGATTTGAAGAATATATGAATTTATACAAGAAAGTTTATGAGGATAAATGGAATGAGTAGCAACCCAAAAGTATCTATTATTACTACAACTTATAATGATCTGGACAATTTAAAGAGAATTATAGAGCTAGTGAAGAAACAAGATTATGATAATATTGAGCATATTATTGTGGATGGAAGTTCAAGCGATGGGACAGTTGGATTTTTAAGAGATATCGAGCAGGAATCAAGTGGAAGAATCAAATGGATGTCAGAGAAAGACAATGGAATTTTTGATGCAATTAATAAAGGAATTAAATTATCTTGTGGCGATATCATAGGGTGTTGTTTCGATGAATTTACAAAACCTACCGTAATCACTCAAATGGTTCATATAATGGAAGAAGAAGGAACAGATGGTGTTCATGCTGATTTAATCTATGTAAAGGGAGAAAAGGTGATTAGAACTTGGAAACAAGGTCAAGGAAATATTCGATTTGGCTGGATGCCAGGCCACCCTACACTATATCTGAAGAAAACAGTTTATGATAAATATGGAGTTTATAAACCATATTATAAATGTTCCGCAGATTACGAATATATGGTTCGAATATTAAAGGATCAAGAAGTGAAATTATCTTATATTCCAGAAATACTAATAAAAATGTCTTATGGTGGGACAAGTACAAATGGATTCAAAGCCTATTTACGTTCCTTAAAAGAAGGTCATATGGCACTCAAAGAAAACAAGATTAAGTTTGCTTTTTTTACGGATTTTTGCAGAATTATAAAAGTATTATTACAGTTTAAAAAGTAAGGTAAAATTTGCAAAAGATAGAAATAAATGCTATTATATACGGGATATATCCTAGAAATAAAAATGGATAATCATTCGATGTTTTTTGAAACAGGAGAATTTATGAAGAAACTTATTATTATTCCAGCTTATAATGAAGAAATGAATATAGTACGTGTAGTAGAAGAAATAAAAAAAGAATATAATCAGTATGATTATGTAGTGGTAAATGATGGTTCTAGCGATAATACTGCGGGGGTATGCTTTGAACATGGCTTTGAGATAATTAATCTTCCGATTAATTTGGGACTAGCAGGTGCGTTTCAGACAGGATTAAAATACGCCTATATGAAAGGATATGATTATGCAATTCAGTTCGATGCAGATGGTCAACATAGAACCGAATATATTGATACTATATTAGCTGAGATAGAAAAAGGATACGATATTGTAATTGGTTCAAGGTTTGTAACGAAAAGAAAACCAAAATCTCTGAGGATGCTAGGTAGTAATTTTATTTCTCTTGCAATGAAAATCACAACAGGTAAGGCGATAAAGGATCCTACTTCAGGAATGAGAATGCTGAATAAAGACATGATTAAGGAATTTGCACTTAATATGAATTATGGACCAGAACCAGATACTATTTCTTATCTAATGAAACAAGGAGCGACCATTTCGGAGGTGCAGGTTGAAATGGATGAAAGATTAGAAGGAGAGAGTTATTTGAATTTTAGTCGTTCTATGCTGTATATGCTAAGAATGCTTATTTCAATTCTATTTATCCAAAGTTTTAGAAAGAGAAAAAATGTTTCGTAATGTTATGATTCAATCATTGTGGTGAAGCCGTGAGGCTGAATAGTAACTTGTAGTGAAAGGAGATCAATATGTCATTTGCATTTAGAATTATATTAATTCTTGCATCATTGATGACTACGTTATATATAGTAAGGAAAATAAGATACTCTAAATTACAGATTGAATATGCAATATTTTGGATTATACTATCATTTATATTTATTCTGATTAGTTTATTCCCTGTATTAATTACCATTCCAACTAATATTATAGGTATGCAGGCCCCTGTTAATTTCGTATTTTTAGTTATTATATTTATTCTGTTAATTAAGGCTTTTATGCAAACAATTGAGCATTCCCAATTAGAAGATAAGTTGAATCATCTTGCACAAAAGATTGCAATTGATGAGAAGCTAAATAGAGAAAGAAATGAAACTTATGTAGAAGATGCTTTAGCGAAAAATATGGAAAATGATAAGGGAAAGTAGAATGGATAATTTTTTAAGAGAATTGATCGATAAAGAAATTAAAATTGGGAAAATAACACTGAGTTTTATGGACTTGCTCTTACTTTCGGGTATGACAGTTGCAGGAATCCTAATCCGATTTATATTCAAATCAATTGTAACGGATGATTGGTCTGTTTTTTGGGACCCATGGATTAAAGAGCTACAAGTAGGTGGATTTAAGTCTTTATCTACAGACTTTTACGACTATGCACCTCCATTTATGTATGTTTTATATTTTATTAGCATTTTGCCAATTAATCCAATGACAGCTTACAAAGGAATCAGTTGTATCTTCGATTTTATAGCAGCAATTGTGGCAGCAGGAATAATATTTGATATTACAAAGAGTAAGACCAGAGCAATTGGTGTTTATAGTGTTTTTATGATCATGCCGACTATGATTGCCAATAGTGCATTATGGGCTCAATGTGATATAATTTATACCACATTTGTTTTACTTAGTATTTTATATATTATGAAAGATAAACCAAATCTCGCTATGCTTTTCTATGGAATTGCATTTGCATTTAAACTCCAAACATTATTTATTTTCCCTTTATTTATTATATTATGGGCTAAGAATAGAGTGAAAATAAAACATTTTACGTGGATAGCGGTCATGTATGCACTCGGAATATTGCCAGCTTGGATAGCAGGCAGACCACTCATAGAATTGATTAATATTTATGTTGCACAAGGAACACAGGATGCGTATTCGTTGTCACTGAAATGGTCGAATATTTATCAGATTTTTGGACCTACATTTTTCATAGAAGAATATGAAAAGGCGGGTATTTGGCTGATCGTTGGTATTTTAATGTTGATACTTTTTTTTATGGCATACAAAAAGTATAAATTAACAAAAGAATTTATTCTATTAGTAGGATTCTTTTTCGCGATGATTACGGCGTACTTTTTACCTCATATGCATGAAAGATATGGTTTCTTAGCAGATATTTTTGCTATTTTATATGCGTTTACAACTGTAAAAAGATTTTATTATCCACTGATTCATATCATACTTTCTTTTTCGGCGTATTTAGAGTATCTTTCTAAGGCATTTGCTGGACCAATTCCGTACTACGCATTAGTTGAATTAGGCTTAATCATATTGGCAGGGCGAGATATCTATTACTACATTACCAGCGAGGATAACAAGCAGGTAATAGATAAGGCGGTGGCAAATGGATAATTATATGAGAGCGTTGTTAGATAGAGAATTCAAGATTGGGAAATATAGCCTCAGCTTTTTGCAAATCTTACTAATTGTTGGAACAACCTTTACTGGAATTATGTTAAGGAAGTCGGTTATTCATGTCGTAACACAAGATTATACACAATATTGGGAACCATGGATTGTTATGTTTGACAAATTTGGGTTTAAAGCAATTACGATGGATTTTTATGATTATACCCCTCCATTTATGTATTTTCTTTATTTCATTTCAAGACTTCCATTTAACCCTATGATTTCTTACAAAGTGGGAATGGGTATCTTAGACTTATTTGCAGCATATTTTGCAGGCAAAATTATTTTTGAGGGAACGAAGAGTAAAACAAAAGCAATTGCAACATACGGAATTATTTTTATGCTACCAACTGTAGTGAATAATAGTGCATTATGGTGTCAGTGCGATGTAGTATATACCATGTTTATGCTTATATGTATTTATTATTTTATGAAAGACAAGCCATTTATGGCAATGCTATTTTATAGCATTGCATTTACGTTAAAACTCCAGACTTTATTTGTATTTCCTGTATTAATAATTTTGTGGGTGAAGAATAAGGTTCAAATCAAGCATTTCTTTTTAATGCCAATTGTTTATATTATTGGGATTATTCCAGCTTGGATTGCGGGAAGATCATTAATTGACCTACTTAGTATATATATTGCACAAGGAAGTACTGACATATGGGCGCTAAGCCTAAATTGGCCTAATATTTATTATATTATCGGAATCGATTCGTTTATTGGACCATTTTCAACAGCGGGTAAAATTATGATTTTAGCAATTTTAATGTGTGTGATGTATGTACTTGTCAAAAAGAAAGATAACTATAAAGTTACCAATGAATTTATGATTGCGATGTTTTTGTTTTTTGCTATGATTACCGTATATTTCTTGCCTTTTATGCATGAAAGATATGGATATATGGCAGATATTATCGCAGTGATATATTGTATGTTTCGAATTGACAAATTTTATATTCCAGTATTGCATGAACTGGTGTCATATGCAGCATATACAATGTTTTTGACCAAGTATATGGTGGAAAAAGGAACTTCTAATGTAATTATTCCAATGTTTATTTACTCTTTTATTATATTATTCTTAATTGTGGATGTAGGGAGAAGTATCTATAAACATATTAGTGAGAAAAAGGAGTTAGAGAACACTTGATGAAGGAAAAGAGACTATCATATTTAGAGGGATTACGAGGCTTGGCTGCTATTATGGTATTTCTTTGCCATTTTGGCTACGCCTTTTACAATGCATTATATAGTACAAAACTATCTCAAGCACACTTGCCGGGTAATTTAGATGTACTGATCGCAGTGTCACCACTTAATGTGCTGTATAATGGCAAAGTTGCAGTTCGAATATTTTTTCTTTTATGTGGATATGTTATTTGCATTAAATTTTTTCAGACCGGTGAAAAAAAATATTTAGTCAATGGAGCAATTAAAAGGTACTTTCGATTGGTAGTTCCCATATTTGTAATAGAGTTTATTACGTATTTATTAATGAAAATAGGAGCATATCATAACAGCGTTGCAGCAACGATTGCCAATTCATTTGGTTGGTTTGGCACATTTAATAATACATTTGAACCAAGCTTTCTGGGAATGCTGAAAGAAGCATTTTATACTAGCTTTTTTGCACAAGCCAAGCAATATAATAATCTTTTGTGGATTATTAAGTATGAGTTTATTGGCTCGTTAATCGTATATTTATTATTATATATTACAGGTAAGTGGAAATATAGAGATGTATTATATGTCTTATTAATTATTCTTTGCATTAGAAATGATTACGTATGTATTTTTATTGGAATGCTGATGTGTGATGTGATGCAGAATCAAGCAGTGTGGATTGCTAAATTATGCAGGAATAAATTCGTTCTACTTATGTCGATTATATTCGGCATATTTCTTGCAACATATCCTGCATTGGGCGTAAATTTGGAGCATACACTGTATCGTTTTCTAGGTGTACCAAGAGTTATTATTTTCTATGATATTGGTACTGCATTATTATTTTGGGCGTTACTTAATATCTCGCGATTACAGAAAATAATGAATGCAAGAAGTTTAAATTTCTTAGGAAAATATAGTTTTGGAATTTATCTGGTTCATTTTCCTATTATAGCAACATTCTCGTCTTGGTTTTTAGTTGAGTTAAATGACATTCTGGATTATAATGTAATTATGTTGATTGATTTTGTACTGACGGTACCAATGGTGTTGTTTTTTGCGATACTATTTACAAAGTATATAGAACCCCTTGGTGAAAGACTTGCTAATTTTATGGCAGATAAGATAATGGTTAGATATCTGGAAGTTAAAAGGATGAAATAAAATGAACAATAAACTGCAAGTGAAGAACAGAATTGGCTGGATTGATATCGCAAAAGCAATAGGAATTTTAGTTGTGTTAATAAACCATGCAGAGTTACATTTGGGATTTGTGACTTTTTTGGGCGGTATGTTTTATATGCCTGTATTTTTTGTACTTTCAGGTTATACCTTTAAGAATCATAGTGAGGAATCCATTCGTTCCTTTATTATGAACAAAGCAAAACGTTTATTGGTTCCATATGCATGCTTTCAAGTTGTTTTGATAGGTTTATTCACAATGATAAATGTCATAAAGAGACAATCCGTAGGACAAATATTATATTCAATTGTAGGTGCAGTCTATTCACGAAATACACTATTTGCAAAGGCTTCTGATACATTAGTAACAGTACCGACTAACACGATTGATTTGATGACAGGACTTAGTGGACCGCTCTGGTTTCTTACAGCTTTATTTGTAACCTTGGTTATATACAAATTTATATTAACTGTTTCAAATGGTAGCGCTAAAAGAGAATGGTTATATCTTGGTATTAGTATATTTATTGGAATTATGTTTAAATATATGTGCCCCATTCTATTACCGTGGAGTATCGATAGTGCTTTCGTAAGTGTAGGATTTATTCACTGTGGAAGAATGATGAAAAAAGAAAATATAATACAAAAGTTATATCGTGCACCGCACTACATTTTGGGGATAATAGCAGTTTTTGTAGTTTTATCATATATAAATGGAATCGTTAATATGTCAATAAGAGATTTTGGGAAATCGGTACTTATTTATTTAGTAGTTGGGAGTGTAGGCTCGTTATTAGTGATGCTTATATCGAAGGCTATCGAAGAATATACAAAGATAATAAATCAAATATTAGAAATGATTGGAAGACACACAATTGGAATTTTAGCTTTTCATTTAATCATATTTGGTATCATACAGTCTGTTTTTGTGATTTTGCAACTTTCCGATGGTATGATAGAAAAAAGTATCAAAATTATAGCATCTGTAGTAATATTAGTACCGACAGATTGGTTTATACAGAAGAATCTGCCGTTCGTTTATGGAATAATGAGGAGAAGTGAATGAAAAATGATACAATAAAAAGGCTTGAAAAGGTTATAAGCGTCATTTTAGTTGCGGCGATTTTACTATGGTTTTTTCCGTTTATAACCAAAGGGATTGATGTTCAAGACACCTGCTCTTATCTTACAAAATATAAGTATATATTTGATAAAAATGTTAAAGTGAATGAATTGTTTTATTTGTTCGGGGAGGTGATAGGAGGCATTATTTATCATATTATGCCGAGTCACCAAGTGCTTGCGCTAAACGTAGCAAGTTGGGCTTGCTATACAGCTACTGCACTTTTGATTTATGTTTATCTTAAAAATTACATACCACCTATTCCATTATTAGCATCTGTATTGGTTGGAAGCTTTTTTGGAATTACGTGGGTTCACTGTTTAAACTGGAATGCAATAAGTATGCTATTACAGACGATTGGCTTAATTGTTTTGATGAAAGGGATTATTAAAGATAGTAATAAACTTATTCTTGTTAGTGGTATCTTATTTGCTGCAAATGCGTTTGTTCGACTGCCCAATATATTACAATTGGCATTGGTGTGCGTTGTCTTTTGGAATTATTTTATACCAGATCAAGATTTGAATAAAGCAATTAGCAAAAGTTTATGGATGGTACTTGGTGGTATAATAGGTGCAGCAGCCAGCATGATAGCAGCAATTGGAATACTCGGATATGATAAATTTTCAGATGATATTTTAATGCTTACTTCAGTTGGAGGAGGTGAAAAATCTTCTCACGGGTTGGTAAGAATTGTTTCTTTATTCTACAGAGGTATGCTACAAGGTGCAGGAAATTGGTTACAATATGGAGCAATTCTCATTTTGATAGCAATTGTTATTGCAGCAATGCAAAAGCAATTCATGAAAACTTCAACTATAGTTATAAAAGGCATAAGTATAATAGGAATCGGGGTAGCATCAATACTAGGCGTATCGTTGGGATTAAAGGCAGACTTAATTGATGTTCATGTGTTTGTAGCATTTGGCGCAATCGCATTAGGTATCATTGGAACATTTTATTATGCAAAAAAGAATATTATTTTTAGTGATATGTGTCTTGCTACGGTTATAATTGAAGTGGTACTTACCATTGGAACAGATACAGGATCTGCATATTATAGAGTTTACATGGGATTGCCTTTAGCAATGATGGTTTGCATATTGATAAAATTAAAAAAAGAGTTATTATTATATAAGGAAAAGAAATATACAACCTTAACAGAATTTAAAAAAATCAAAGGGAAGAATAAGTGGATTGTGCCGGTTGGAATTATGGTATGCTTGGTTACTTCAGTTTTTTCGGTTATGTATCCTTTGGCAGCAGGATATCAGTATGCGACTACATTTGTGTATCATGATAGTGAAAATAAATATTTAGTACAAGGAATCAAGGCAAAAGAATTTGCAGGTTTGAAGACTTCGGTGCAACGTGCGCAGCTCTTAGATCGATTGTTAGATTTGTTAGAGCCTTATCAAGATTATGAACTTCTACAGCTTGGAAGTTTCAACGTAGGCAGTGTTATGACAGATATGAAACCATTCTTTGACAGCTCATGGCCAGATCTTGAGTATCTTACAATGGATCGATTCAATAGCCAACTTGCCAAAGGGATAGAGGTAGGTAATTATCCGGTCATTGTACTTGGTGATATGAACCAGGATAAAAGCGGATTTTGGAATATGGAGAAGTATCAGGCGGCAATCAAACTTGGTGAAAGCGATTTATACACCAAATTATATGCAGATGAATGGTATGTCATTTATGTACCTAGAATGAACTATTTACAGTAATAACAAAATGAATGTTATATATTCATTTTGCTAAATATATAAAGATGAAAGGAATTAATAAAATGAAAAAAGCAATTTGTACAGACAAAGCACCAGCAGCAATCGGACCATATTCACAGGCAATAGAAGTAAACACAATGGTATATACATCGGGAGTTATTCCTGTAGTGCCAGCAACAGGTGAAATTCCAGAAGGCGTAGAAGCACAGGCAACTCAGGTTTTTGTTAATATGGTAAATTTATTACAAGAAGCAGGAACTTGCATTGAAAATGTTGTTAAGACAACCGTATTTATTAAAGATATGAATGACTTTGGCAAAATTAATGAAATTTATGCAAAATATTTTACAGGAATATTTCCAGCTAGATCTTGTGTAGAAGTTGCAAGACTTCCTAAAGATGTACTTTTAGAAGTAGAAGCGATTGCAACGAAATAGAACAAGCAGAGGAAATATGATTTATGAGATGAATATAAATATTTTCTTAAATAATAAAAATATCTTTTCATATATTAGGATATGAGTTATAATGGCGGTAGGTAAAATCTTATATCATATCTGCTAAAATAATTAAGAGGCAGGAAAGAGAGGTATTTATGAAAGTTCAAAATATCAAAGATGTAGACAAATTCTTTAAGGTTGTAGATAGCTGCGCTGGCAGAGTAGAGTTGGTAACAGGTGAGGGTGATAGATTAAATCTTAAATCAAAGCTTTCACAATATGTTTCTATGGCAAATATTTTTTCTGATGGCGAAATTGCAGAATTAGAAATTATCGCATATGAGAAAGAGGATATTGATAAAATTGTATCCTTTATGATTAATGGCTAAATTAAAATGACTATAGGAAGTTCGAGTGAACTTCCTATTTTTACGCAAGTAGATGGATAGAAGCATCTGTTTGAGGAAGAGAACAATAATGATTTGATACCTGTAAACGCGAGGTGCTTAGTATAGTATAATTGGATAGAAGGAAGAAATTGAGGATACAAGATGAGTAATACAAAGAAAGCGGATATATTATTCTGTAGCATGGTTTTGATTCATATGGGAGTGATGCTTGGGTTTCGTTTTTCAACGATAAAGATTAATATATCAACAAACCAAAGTTTAATACTAAGCCAATTGCTTATATTAACACCAGTTGCCATTTATTTGATCATTACTAAAACAAATCCGATAAAATTAATTCGATTTAAGAGAATAGATTTTGCCACAATACTTATGGTTATTTTATTAACGATATTGATCATGCCACTGATAACATTTGTCAATGCTTTATCAATGTTATATTCAGAAAATATAGTTACAAATCTTTCGAGTGAAATGACGGGTAACCCATTTTTAGTTAATTTGATTTTAATGGCAGTGATTCCGGCAATTAGTGAAGAGTTTGTTTTTCGTGGAGTATTGTTTCATACATATCGAAAGAGCAGTGTGTTATATGGGGCAATCATTAGTGGAATTGTATTCGGATTAATGCATATGAATTTCAACCAATTTTCGTATGCATTTGTATTAGGAATTATATTTGCACTGATTTTAGAAGCTACGGGAAGTATTTTTGCTACGATGCTAGCACATTTTATTATTAACGGAAACAGCGTAGTATTGATGTCTATGTCAGGTAAACTTTTGAATGCACTAGGACAGGGAAGTGATCAGGCCACTTTACAAAGCCAGATGACTCCACAATATTTGATGATGGTAGCCGCAGTCTACGGAATGATTTCAATAGTAACAACCGCCTTAGCAATAGGGGTATATATTTGGTTAGTGAAACATTGCAATAGAGTGAATCATATGAAAGCCGTTATTGCAATAAGAACAGGCGAGAACAGGTTTGATATTAGAAAAGCAATTAGTATTTGGCTTATTGTAGGTGTAATTGCTTGTGTAACCTTTATGTTTTATTATGAAATAAATCAATCTGATGTAAGCCAAAATTCTCAAGTAGAGCAAAATATAGATAGCGTCGAAGACAATTCCATACAAATTGCTCCATTTATAATTTCATAAAAACAATAAAATTAAAATGTGTAAAGACAAATTGCCTCCTGTTTCTATAACAGGAGGCAATTTAAGTTCGGGATGAGCCTAAGTAAAAGAACACATCTAAATCGTAATATCAATATTAGCGCCAACACCATCTGGTGAAATAGAAGGTGCAGGTACATTGCTTATCATATCTGAAATATTTGATGATATATCATCGGACATATCAAGTGACTTACCAAGTAATGCAACACCAACATCGCTCATAACTTTGTTCTGACTAAGAGCCATAGACAATGAAGCAATATCCATAATAATCTCCCTTCTTGATTTGTAATATAATTTCAATATACTATAATTCTACCAATAAAGCTATTAAATATTTCTTAAAACTACATTGCAAAATTCAACTATATAATTAGAAGTAAATATGTAAAAATCTAACATGTTTACTAATTAAATATATTAATTGAAAAAAATTACCAAGTTTGTTATACTAGATTGAATTGTAATTGTGGATATATTTTAACAAAATATAATTTGGTAATATGGGAGATTGCGTATTCCATTTTAAAACTGACAAGGTGAGTGTATGGAAAATAAATTAAGTGTATTAGGCATAGAAATTGATAATTATTTAACTGCAAATAGTAATGACTTGATTGATGAATATTTAGGCAATGATTGCATGAATACTATTAGTATTATACAAATATCTACGTTGTTACGAGCGGTGGAAGATAGTGAATTTAAAGAATACATTGAGCAAATGGATTTAACTGTAGTAGGTGATAGATTCATTTTAGAATATACTGGTCTAACAGATAAACAAAAGCTTCAAGAAGCGGAAGATGGACAATTTCTAATACAGTTTTTTGAAAATGTAATTCAAAGTAAGAAAACAATTTATATATTAGGAGAAAAAGATCAATATATAGATAAATATATGAAATCATTAACGAAGTGTTATTTTGGGCTTAATATTGCTGGAAAATATGCCATTAGTGGTTATGAACAAGATTGGGATTCTATCGTAAATGAAATTAACAGTGTATCTCCTGATGTGATCATATCGATACTTGATTCACCGTTTCAGGAAAAGTTTGTAAATAAAAATAAGAATAAAATCAGTGCAAAAGTCTGGATTGGTTTGGGCGATGACGTTCAATTTGCAGAGATTACATTGAAGAATAATTGGCTTAGTAAATTAATTGATAAGAAGATTCTTTCTAGTAAAATAAAAAAATATGAGATTGAAAAAGGTGATAGAGTGTGATGAGGCATTCAGCATTTACTGTCATGTATGAATTATTCAAGAATGCTGGTAGATGTAAACGTTTGTGTACATCTACCATTCTGTGTATATGAGCAAATGCACAAATGGAGGGAAAGATGGATATACCTAGTAACAGACCTATTTATATGGATTATTTTTTAATGACTTTGGGAACCTGCCTTATGGCGATTTCTATTAATTCAATATATGATCCCATAACTATGGTTACGGGAGGCTTTACTGGCATAGCAATTATAGTAAAAGCCTTTTTCAATATGCCTTTATGGCTTACAAATTTAATATTAAATGTACCAGTTTTTATAATAGGAATAAAAATCAAGGGTTTTAAATTTCTAGCTAGAACCTTATATTCAACTGGAGCGTTATCTGTTTGGCTTCTTGTTTTACCACGATTTGACATCATGATGGATGATTATATTTTGGCTGCTATTTTTGGTGGTGTGATATGTGGTGTGGGTATTGGTATGGTATTTCTAGCAAGAGCTACAACCGGTGGAACAGATATGGTGGCAGCATTTATCCAACACTACTATAGACATTATTCTATTGCGCAAATATTACAAATCATTGATGCGGCAGTGGTATTAGTAGGAGCATACATATTTGGAATCAATAAGGCATTATATGCAATAATTTCTATTTATGTAGTTTCACAAGTGTCGGATGGAATTATGGAAGGGCTTCATTTTTCTAAACTTGCGTATATTATAACGGACAAGCAAGATGAGGTTGCCAATGCTATCATGACAACTTTAGATAGAGGCGCTACAGGAATAGATGCAACGGGAATGTATTCCTCATCGGAGAAGAAACTATTGTTGTGTGTTGTGTCTAAAAAAGAGATTGTGCAGGTGAAAGATATTGTTACTAAGATCGATAATTGTGCATTTGTAATTGTGAGTGATGTTCGAGAAGTTTTAGGTGAAGGTTTTATAGAGTATCGATTTAGCAAATAAAAACGTTATAATGTACTATTGTGAACTATGTACATTGCAAAAATACGCTATTTTGACAAAAATAAAGAGAAAATGCATAAAAACCACGTATTTCCTCTTTATTTTTTTGCACTTTTGCATTAAAATAAAGATTAGGTTCATATATATTTAAAATAATTAAAATTTTTAGTTGTGAAAGTTGTATATAAAAAATTATATTAATTTAAAGGAGTCGAGGCAATGATATCAAATCAAATACTTCAGAACACGATTGAAGGGTTAAAAGGAATTACAAGAGTAGATTTATGTATAATGGATACAGACGGAAATGTATTAGCTACAACCTTTAATGAAGCAGAAGCGTACGAGGAAGTTGTTCTTGCATTTGCTGATTCACCAGCGGATAGTCAAGTGATGCAAGGATATCAATTTTTTAAGGTATTTGACGAACATCAGCTAGAGTATATATTATTAGCGAATGGGGGAAGTGAAGATGTGTATATGGTGGGTAAGATTGCAGCTTTCCAAATACAGAACTTATTGGTAGCTTATAAAGAGCGATTTGATAAGGACAACTTTATTAAGAACTTGCTATTAGATAATCTATTATTAGTAGATATTTATAACAGGTCAAAGAAATTACACATTGATACCGAAGTAAAGCGAGCTGTATTTATTGTGGAAATTAGCAATGAAAAAGATTTAAATGGTCTTGAAATGGTTCGTGGATTGTTTGGTGGAAAAACGAAAGACTTTATTACGGCAGTTGATGAAAAAAGTGTTATCGTGGTAAAAGAAGTGACAGTAACAGAAGGCTATGACGATATGAATAAAACTGCGAAAGATATTTTGGATTTATTTACAGTGAATGGAAGCAATGTTCATATAGCGTACGGAACCATAGTTAATGAAATTAAAGATATATCAAGATCTTATAAAGAAGCCAAGATGGCTCTTGATGTAGGTAGAATATTCTTTGGAGAAAGAGATATTATAGCATATAGCACACTTGGAATAGGTCGTTTGATTTACCAACTTCCAATACCTCTTTGCAAAATGTTTATTAAGGAAATTTTTGATGGCAAATCACCAGATGATTTTGATGAAGAGACACTAACTACCATTTACAAGTTTTTTGAAAACAGTCTCAACGTATCGGAGACTTCAAGACAGTTATATATTCATAGAAATACATTGGTATACAGATTAGACAAATTACAAAAAAGCACTGGTCTAGATTTGAGAGTCTTTGAAGATGCAATAACTTTTAAGATAGCACTAATGGTAGTGAAATATATGAAATACATGGAGACATTGGATTATTAATTGAGGAGTTAAAATGATAGTATTGGAAAATGTTAGTAAAATTTATTCCACGGGTACTCCAGCTATTAATGGAGTGAGTTTAAATATTGAGCAAGGTGAGTTTGTATTCGTGGTTGGCAGTAGTGGTTCGGGAAAATCAACATTAATAAAGCTTTTACTAAAAGAGTTAGAACCAACGGGTGGAAAAATCACTGTAAATAGCAAGAATTTAGCCAGAATGAAAAGAAGGCAGATTCCTAAGTTTAGAAGAGAAATAGGTGTGGTTTTTCAAGATTTTAGATTATTAAAAGATAGAAATGTATATGAAAATGTAGCATTTGCTCAAAGAGTAATACAGATACCTACTAAAAATATAAAAAGACAAGTTCCAGCAATGCTTTCTATGGTTGGACTAGCAGAAAAGTATAAGTCAAATCCGAAAGAATTATCGGGAGGAGAGCAACAAAGAGTTGCACTTGCAAGGGCATTGGTTAATAAACCTTCTATATTATTGGCAGATGAGCCTACAGGTAATCTTGATCCTAAAAATTCATGGGATATTATGAAGTTGTTGGAAGAGGCGAATCAAAGAGGTACTACAGTTCTAGTGGTTACACATAATAGAGAAATTGTTGACACAATGCAAAAACGTGTTATTACAATGAATAAAGGTGTTATTGTAAGCGATGAACAAGAAGGTGGGTACGCTTATGAGAATTAGTTCAATAGCTTATAGCTTAAAACAAGGTTTTAAAAATATTGTTAGAAATAAAATGTTTTCATTGGCATCCATAGCCACGATGTCGGCGTGTATTTTTTTGTTTGGTTTATTCTTTTCGATTGTAGTGAATTTTCAAAACATTGTAAAACAAGCAGAAACAGGAGTTTCAATTACTGTATTTTTTACAGAAGGAATTACAGATGAACAAATTGCAACAATTGGTGATGAAATAGGAAAACGAGTTGAAGTATCAAAATATAGTTTTGTTTCAGCAGATGAAGCATGGGAAACATTTAAAGCAGATTATTTTGAGGGCCATGAAGATGCAGCGGATAGTTTTAAAGATGATAATCCATTAACAGGATCTTCAAGTTATGAGATATACTTAAGTGACGTGTCAATGCAGAAGGCGTTAGTTACATATTTAGAATCACTAGATGGAATAAGGCAGGTGAATCGTTCTGAAATAGTAGCAAATACATTAGCTGATTTTAATGTTTTGATTGGATATATTTCTTTAGCTATTATTCTTATTTTGTTTGGCGTAGCAGTATTTTTAATTAGTAATACTGTTACAATTGGAATATCAGTACGAAAAGAAGAGATATCAATTATGAAGTTAATAGGTGCAACTGATTTTTTTGTAAGAGCACCTTTTATCGTAGAGGGAATCCTGATTGGATTAATTGGTTCAGCACTCCCACTTGTTGCACTTTTCTATATGTATAGTAATATTATTGTGTTTGTAAGTGAAAAATTTAAAATATTACAAGGTGTTTTGACCTTTTTATCAGTTGGTACTGTATTTTCTACTTTAATTCCAATCTCTTTAATTATTGGAGTTGGAATAGGATTTTTAGGAAGCTTTTTGACGATACATAAGCACTTAAAGGTATAGGTGTTGCTATGAAGAAGTATTTTGGAATAGTAACATTTATTCTTGCTTTCGTCATGGTGTTTATCGGTAGTATAACTTCATATGCTTCAAGTGTCGCAGAGTCCACTAAGGAGCAGCAACAGTTAGAAGAAGAATTAGAAAACGCAAATTCAGAATCTGACGATTTAAAGTCTGGGTTAGAGGATACACAAAAAGCAATTGGTAATCTTTCGGATAAAAAAAATAACATAGAAAGTTATGTGAAAAAATTAGATGGTCAGTTAAATACACTTACTGATAAAATACAAGAAGTGTCCAAACAGATGGATGTGAAGGAACTAGAAATAGAGGAAACTACGAAAGAACTTCAACAAGCAGAAGAAGATGAAGTGAATCAGTATGAAGCAATGAAGAAAAGAATTAAATTCATGTATGAAAATGGAAATACTGCATATATTGAATTGATTCTGGAATCTAAATCTATGTCTCAGTTTCTTAACAGAGCAGAATATGTTACGCTACTATCGGAGTATGATAGAAACATGCTTGTCAAATTTAATGATACGAAACTTTATATAGCCTCAACAAAAGAGACTTTAGAACAAGAGCAATTGGAGTTAGAAGCGTTAAAAACGGAAACAGAGACAAAACAAGCTGAGGTTTCAGATTTAATTGATGAGAAATCAGTACAGATAGCGAAGTATGAAAGTAATATTGCATCAGCACAAGATCTGGAAACAGATTATGAAGAAGATATTAAAGCTCAAAATGAAGTAATATCAGCGTTAGAGGTCTCGGTGAAAGCTAAAAAAGCTGAGATTAAAAAATTACAAGAAGCTGAAGCAGCTGCAAACTCAAGCACAACAACAACTACGAATGTTACTACAACTTATGATGGGGGTACATTTGCATGGCCATGCCCTGCGAGTACAACAATTAGTAGTGAATACGGAAATCGTTTACATCCGATATTAGGCGTATATAAATTTCATAATGGAATTGATATCGCAGCAGCAACAGGAAGCTCAATTGTAGCGGCATACAAAGGAACTGTTGTAGGAGCTGCATATAATTCGTCAATGGGAAACTATGTTATGATTGACCATGGAGATGGATTATATACCATTTATATGCATGCATCCGCGCTGTATGTCACGACAGGACAAAACGTGTCAAAGGGAGATGCAATTGCAGCAGTAGGATCTACGGGAAGATCTACTGGGGCACATTTGCATTTTGGAATTCGTTTAAACGGGAGTTATGTAAATCCACATAGCTATGTGGGCTAATAATTAAATTTAACTAGCAAAGGAAGGTCATTGTGAAAGATAATAAAAAATTAGTTTTAGGATTTATAGGCGGTATTATAACGACAACTCTTATAATATCAATTGTAATGTTTATTAATAAATATTCTGAATTAAATATTAATACAACAAGTGTTACAAGTGAAACTGCGGATGAAACGTTTACAGATGGAGTTGGAAGCGAAGCGGTTGATACTAAGATTGGTACGATAAAGCAGATTGTTGACCAGTATTATTTGGATGATGCAAACGAAGAGGACTTAGTGGAAGGTATGTATAAAGGATTGGTGGATGGTCTAGGAGATCGATATTCCGTTTATTATACAGCTGATGAATTTACTAGCCTTATGGAAAGTACAAACGGAGTTTATTGTGGAATTGGCGTAACCGTATCACAAGATCCAGATACAGGAATCATTACCTTGGTGAAACCGTTTGAGAATAGTCCGGGACTAGAAGCTGGAATTTTACCAGGCGATATTTTATATAAGGTAGATGGAACTGAAGTAACGGGAACGGAACTTTCTTCAGTAGTTGCGATGATTAAAGGTGAGGAAGGAACTACCGTCAATCTTACAATTGTAAGAGAAGGTGAAAGCGACAACCTTGAATTGACTGTTGAAAGAAGACAAATTGAGATTCCTACGATTAGTTATGAAGTACTAGAAAATAATATTGGTTATATCTATATTGGCGAATTTGATACAGTAACAGAGTCGCAGTTTATCGATGCATTTAATGATTTGAATAGTCAGGGGATTACTGGTTTGATAGTAGATTTAAGAGATAACCCAGGCGGAAATTTAGATGTAGTTAATAGCGTGTTAGATCAGATTCTTCCAGAGGGACTTATCGTTTATACAGAAGACAAATATGGAAATAAAGAAGAATATAAATCAGATGAAGAACATCAATTTACGAAACCATTAGCAGTATTGGTAAATGGAAATAGTGCAAGTGCTTCGGAGATTTTTGCTGGTGCAGTGAAAGATTATGGCATTGGTACCTTGGTGGGAACCAAAACATTTGGTAAAGGAATTGTACAAAGATTAATCGAACTTGGTGATGGTACAGCTATGAAGCTTACAATATCAAAGTATTATACTCCTAACGGATATAACATTCATGGTATTGGTATAGAGCCAGATGTGGAAGTGGAATTAGACGATTCACTGAAAACACAAGCGGTTATCACTCATGATGAAGATAATCAGCTTCAAAAAGCACTTGAAATAATAAATGAAAAAATACAGCAATAAAGCGGTTGCGTAGTACTTGCTTTAAAATGAAAGGTAATAAATATGTGGATTGCAGACGGATGGAAAGATTATGAAGTGATAGACACATCTAATGGCGAGAAGTTGGAACGATGGGGGAAATATACATTGGTTCGTCCAGACCCTCAGGTTATTTGGGATACACCAAAGACAAATAAAAGTTGGAAGAAGATGAATGGTCATTATCATAGAAGTGCAAAGGGTGGTGGTGAATGGGAATTTTTTGATTTGCCTAAGCAGTGGACGATAGGATACAAAGAGCTTGTTTTTAATCTTAAGCCGTTTAGCTTTAAACATACCGGACTATTTCCAGAACAGGCAGCAAACTGGGATTGGTTTGGCGCCAAGATAAAAAATGCAAGAAGACCCATCAAAGTGTTGAACTTATTTGCTTATACAGGTGGAGCCACATTGGCTGCAGCTAAAGCAGGAGCAGAAGTAACACATGTCGATGCATCAAAAGGAATGGTTGCTTGGGCAAAAGAAAATGCTGTATCATCAGGACTTGAGAATGCATCCATTCGCTGGATTGTAGATGATTGTGTTAAATTTGTTGAAAGAGAAATTAGGCGTGGAAATCATTATGATGCAATTATAATGGATCCACCTTCGTATGGAAGAGGACCAAAGGGTGAAATATGGAAAATTGAAGAAGCAATTCATCCACTTGTGAAAATCTGTGCACAGTTGCTTTCGGATCAACCTTTATTTTTCTTGATTAATTCCTATACAACAGGATTAGCTCCTTCCGTACTCACTTATATGATTGCTACTGAACTTAAGAAATACAATGGTCATGTAGAATCACAAGAGGTTGGTTTGCCGGTGGCGGAGAATGGATTGGTTTTACCATGCGGTGCGTCTGGACGTTGGGAATCAATATAACGTTTTGAAGGAGACATAACCGTTGAATTGGGAGAATAAATAGTTTCTTACTAAGTATTTCTGTAATAAATAGCATTCCTTGTAAGCTTCAAATAAGGGTGCTATTTTTATATGATAGGAAAATTCATTGAAGGTCATCTGCGTTAGGGGCATAAATAGCTTGACATATTTACTGCTAATCGTGTAAATTTATATGTGCAGTAATAAGGAGATAGACATGGATAAAGTTAAGAAAATAATTAGTAATCGACAATATATGTTAGTTTGTATCATGATGGCAATAGGTGGACTGGCCCGGATATTGTTTTTGGCTACGTGTCCAGGTGGTGTTTCACAAGACGAAGCTTTTAGTGCATATGACGCATTCTCTTTGTCTAATTATGGAATAGATTGTTTTGGCTATCATTATCCAGTTTATAATACTTCATGGGGAAGTGGAATGAGCGCACTCTATAGTTGGCTTAGTATTCCTTTCATTAAAATTTTCGGACTGAATATGTGGACAATGAGACTGCCACAAGCAATTCTTGGGATTATATCTCTCCTCATTCTTTATTTGCTTATGAAGAAAATTACAAATGATAAAATTGCGTTGATTACTTTGTTTTTATTTTCAATTAATCCTTGGCATATTGTAATGGTAAGATGGGGACTTGATTCTGCAACTACGCCGACTTTTTTGCTACTAGGAGTGTATTTCTTTATACTAGGACTTGAAAAAGAGAAATATTTATTGCTTTCAGCAGTGTTTTACGGTTTGACACTGTACTGTTATGCATTTACTTGGACATTGCTACCATTTATTCTTTTGTTTCAAGTGGTGTATTCGTTTATATATAAGAAAATCAAATTATCAAAGATAAGCGTCCTATCAGTTTTTATAGTTTTTTTATTTGCATTGCCGCTTATGTTGTTCTTGTTGGTAAATTACGATTTTATACCAGAAATCAAAACAGTGATTTTATCAGTTCCTAAAGTAGCATACTTTAGAAGCGGGGAATTATCAGCTGGAAGTTTTGCAAGTAAGCTTTATACTTATTATAAAGTAATGTTTTTACAAGATGATAGAAACCTTTGGAATACTGTACCGGGATTTGGGATACATTATAAATTTGGTTTAGTATTTGTATTTGTAGGGTTATTCTACTCTCTATGGGATGTGATAAGAAAATTAATTCGTAAGACATATAATCCGTTCATATTTCTTGTATTTCAATTTGTAATAGGGAGCGTAGCTTCTATTATAGTGGATAAGTGCGACATCAATAAATTGAATATTTTACACATCCCAGCAATTGCTTTTGCGGGAATAGGGATTTATCAATTGTGTAAAGTAATCTCGGATAAACTAATTTACGTAATAATCATAGTGTATTTGATTAGTTTTGGCTGTTTTGAATATTCTTATAATACAAGCTATAATGAAATTATCTCGCAAGAATTTAATAAGGGACTCACAGAGGCTGTTCAATATGCAATGAGTTTAACGGATGGTACAATATGCATTACGGATAAAGCGTATCATTCACAAGTGATGCTGGCATCTGAGATACCAGCACCAAACTATGTAGATACTGTGGTATATACAAATTATCCAGCAATATGGCTTGAGGTTGCTTCGTTTGGTCAGTTTGAATTTGCTCCAAAAGAGAAATCACCTACTTTATCATCAAATAAGATATATGTATGGGAGAATAGTCAGAAAACATATTTTGAAGAAAATGGATTTCAGATAGATGAATTTTCAAATTTTATAGTAGCTTATAAATAAATGAATATATGAAAAAATATAAAAAGAAGATAAGAAAATTGTATTAGATAGATTACATTGAAAAGAGAATACCTGTATTAGGTAGAAAGAGTGATATCAATGAAAAAAATTTTGGAGTTTTTGCTATTTCAAACAGTGGCATTTGTGCTGGGCTGGTTGTTATATATTTTGATAATACAAATTGGAGTATTTGATTTTATTGATGTATATTTTTATAAAACACTATTAATACTAATTGTTACAGGCGCAGTGCTTCTGATTACTGAATTGTTGATTAAGTTTTTTTGGAAGAAAGCGATATTTGATTATAAGGATGTAATTATTTCTTTTGTTTTGTTTGTTAGTATTAATATGGTATGGCTGTCTACGGTGGTGGTATCACTTGACCGCTCTTTGTCCGTTTTTGTTTTATCTTATTTAGAGCAGGAAGATAGAAGCTATAGTGAAGCAGAATTAAATGAGGTGTTTCAGAATGTTTTTATCGAAAAGTATGGAATGCTTGATCGTAGATTTTGGGAACAACTAGAGTCTGGAAATATTGAGGAAGATGAAGAAGAGTATAAATTAACAAATCGAGGAGAAGTACTCGTTAAAATATTTAAAGCAGTAGGAAAAATTTATAAAGTTGATGATCGCTTTATTGATCCAGAAGAATAATACATAAAGAAAGCAGGGTGTAATGTTCATAATGAACCATCCTGCTTTCTATAATGTAATCCAGGTTGACTTAAGCTGATTAAGTTCTTTTTGATTCAGGTTTGTAGAGAGTGAAAATAAAGAGCTTTTTAATATTTTTTATTCAGGGGTGTTAACATATATATTATTTTGATAATTAGGAAAGCAATTTAATGTACATTCCCTTAAGCAGTTGTATAAATCTAATGGAAAATTGTTCGTATGTCGGAAAATAAAACCAATTGTTTCTATATATAGGTTCCATAGAAAATACAATTCAATTTCGTCATGAAATCTATTTAATAATCTTCTGTTCGATAATTCGTCAAAAAGAAGAAGATGAACCTTGATATGATCTAGCCATTTGCTGGAGTGCTTTAGTGTACCAATCGTGGTATCGGTTGGATTGTATCTATAATAATACAATCGTTCTTCTGAAATATAGAACCGTTCGGTATAAAAATATAGAGGATATACAAAAAGAGGTTCTTCCAAAACACAGTGATTTGGAAAGGATACATTAGTTGCTACAATAAAGTCTCTTTTATAAATTTTGTTTCGGCAACTACATTCTAAGAATCGTTCACTAATTATATTTTTAAGCAAGTTTTGACGTACCATTTCAGTATTGATTGTAATAAGTCGACTATTTAACCCAGTATCAATAAATGCTGGAATAAAGGTATCATCTGTTACAAAATCAAAGCACTCAAAATGAACAATATCACAATTATATTCAATTTTATATAATTCTTTTTATAAACAAGTGAATAATTTTAATTTATTAAAAATTATATCATAAAAAACAAAAGATGGAAATAAATGGTTAAAATAAGGGAAAATACTACAAAATAAAATGTATTAAAAAAAATACAATAAAGCTAAAAAAAACCTTGCAAAAATGTTTGGTATCATGTATACTAACTAATGTTGTGACATTGATAGCGTTGAAGCGTGAGGTTGCTACTTTCGAGTAGGTTTTCCGTGGAGCGAATGTCAAGTTAAGAAACTGGCGACAAGTCACTGTATAATCTAAAATGTCCATGCGAGATGGAAACAACGTGTAGTTATCATATGATACACACGGGAGAGTGTACAGTCACCGCTTGTCGTACTATTTATTAAGTGCGAAAAGGAGGCGACTTTTTTTATGGCAAGTCAAGTAATGAGAATCACATTAAAAGCTTACGATCATCAATTAATCGATCAGTCAGCTAAAAAGATCATCGAAACTGTAAAGAAAAATGGATCTCAGGTGAGTGGACCGGTACCATTACCAACTAAGAAGGAAATTATAACAATTCTTAGAGCGGTTCACAAATACAAAGATTCAAGAGAACAGTTTGAACAAAGAACTCATAAGAGACTTATCGATATCGTTACACCAACACAGAAAACTGTTGATGCATTATCTAGATTAGAAATGCCAGCTGGTGTTTATATTGATATCAAAATGAAACAAAAATAAGAACGAGTAATCCTGAAGGGTTTATATAGAAGCAACGAAAGTTCCACTTATATGACTGTTCTAGGATGATTGCCGAAAGGTAATCCGCTGTAGATTAAACAGGAGGTAAGAAAATGAAAAAAGCTATTTTAGCTACTAAAGTTGGTATGACTCAAATCTTCAACGAAGATGGAATACTAACACCAGTAACTGTATTGCAAGCTGGACCATGTGTAGTAACACAGATTAAAACAGTTGAAAATGATGGTTACAGTGCAATTCAAGTTGGTTTTGTTGACAAAAAAGAAAAAATAACTAACGTTGACAAGAATGGCAAAAAAGAAATTAGAAACAGACATGGTGTAAACAAAGCAGAAAAAGGTCACTTTGAAAAAGCAGGCGTTACTAGTAAGAGATTTGTAAGAGAATTTAGAATTACAAATGCAGATGCTTACTCAGTAGCAGATGAAATCAAAGCAGACGCTTTTACAGCAGGAGATAAAGTTGACGCTACTGCAATTGCAAAGGGAAAAGGCTTCCAGGGCGCTATTAAGAGACATAACCAGTCAAGAGGACCTATGGCCCATGGTTCTAAATTCCATCGTCATGCAGGTTCAAATGGTGCATGTTCAAGCCCGAGTAAGGTATTTAAAGGAAAAAAAATGCCAGGACATATGGGAGCTAAGAGAATCACTATTCAGAATCTTGAAATTGTAAGAGTTGATGCAGAAAACAATTTACTTTTAGTGAAAGGTGCAGTACCTGGACCTAGAAAATGTTTAGTAACAATTAAAGAATCAGTAAAAGCTATTTAACGCTTAGCAAGAAAGGAGGAAAACACAGATGGCAAATGTATCTGTTTACAATATGGAAGGCAAAGAAGTTGGAACTATCGAACTTAACGATGCTGTTTTTGGTATTGAAGTAAATGAAAACTTAGTACACAAAGCAGTTGTTAGTCAACTTGCTAATAAACGTCAAGGAACACAGAAAGCTAAAACACGTTCAGAAGTTTCTGGTGGCGGAAGAAAGCCATGGAGACAAAAAGGAACTGGTCATGCTAGACAGGGTTCAACAAGATCTCCACAGTGGACTGGCGGTGGAGTAGTATTCGCGCCAACACCTAGAGATTATTCATTTAAAATGAATAAAAAAGAAAAGAGAATTGCTCTTCAATCAGCATTAACTTCTAAAGTTAATGAAAATAAATTAATTGTTGTTGATGAAATCAAATTTGATGAAATCAAAACAAAGAAATTTTTGGCTGTAATGGAAAATTTGAAAGTATCGAAAGCTTTGGTTGTTTTGAATGAAAATGACAAAAACATTGTACTTTCAGCAAGAAATATCCCTTCAGTTCAAACTGCTTTGACAAATACAATTAATGTATATGATATTCTTAAATACAACACAGTTATCGTAACTAAAGCTGCTGTTGCTACGATCGAGGAGGTGTATGCATAATGGCAAATGTACAGTATTATGATGTAATCCTCAAACCAGTTATCACAGAAAAGAGTATGGAAGGCATGGGAACAAAGAAATATACTTTCTTAGTTCACACAGAAGCTAACAAAACTCAGATTAAAGAAGCTGTAGAAAAAATGTTTGCAGGAACAAAAGTAAAGAGTGTAAATACAATGAACCAAGATGGAAAAACCAAAAGAAGAGGTAAAACATCAGGTAAGACTGCTAAAACTAAAAAAGCAATCGTTCAATTAACTGCAGAAAGTGCAGATATAGAAATTTTCGAAGGTCTATAAGAACTAGAAAATCATCTACGAAACTATACGCTGATTAAGCGTGAAAAAAAATAATCGTAAATTGAAAGGAGTGACTATCATGGGTATCAGAAAATACAACCCATATACACCTTCCAGAAGACATATGACAGGCTCAGATTTCGCTGAAATCACTAAGACATCACCAGAGAAATCTTTACTAACTGCAAAAAGCATCAAAGCAGGTCGTAATAGTCAAGGTAAGATCACTGTAAGACATCGCGGTGGCGGTGCTAAAAGAAAATATAGAATTATCGACTTCAAGAGAAAAAAAGATGGAATTATTGCAACAGTAATTGGTATCGAATACGATCCAAATAGAACAGCTAATATCGCTTTAATCTGCTATGCAGATGGTGAGAAAACTTACATCATAGCTCCAGAAGGCTTAACAGACGGAATGAAAGTTATGAGTGGACCAGAAGCTGAAATTAAAGTAGGTAACTGTTTACCATTAGCAAATATTCCAGTAGGTACTCAAGTTCATAATATTGAAATGTATTTAGGAAAAGGTGGACAGTTAGTACGTTCAGCCGGAACATCAGCTCAATTAATGGCAAAAGAAGGAAAATACGCAACTCTTAGATTGCCTTCAGGCGAAATGAGAATGGTACCAATTCTTTGCAGAGGAACCGTTGGTGTTGTAGGAAATGTTGAACACAGTCTTATTAATATCGGTAAAGCAGGACGTAAACGTCACATGGGCTTTAGACCTACAGTTCGTGGTTCTGTTATGAATCCTAATGACCATCCACACGGTGGTGGTGAAGGAAAAGCTGGTATTGGTCGTTCAGGACCTGTTACTCCTTGGGGTAAACCAGCACTTGGATTGAAGACAAGAAAGAAAAACAAAAAGTCTAACAAAATGATCGTAAGAAGAAAAGACGGTAAGGCTTTAAATACTAAATAATAACCAAAAGTAGAATTCATAAGGAGGTTAGAACCTATGGCTCGCTCACTTAAAAAAGGACCATTTGCAGACGCAAGTTTACTTAAGAAAATAGATGCAATGAACGCAGCAGGCGACAAATCAGTTATTAAAACTTGGTCACGTCGTTCTACTATTTTTCCACAAATGGTTGGACATACAATGGCAGTTCATGACGGAAGAAAACATGTTCCTGTATATGTTACAGAAGATATGGTTGGACACAAGCTTGGAGAGTTTGTTGCAACTAGAACTTACAGAGGACATGGCAAAGATGAGAAAAAATCAAGTGTTCGTTAATTAAATGTAATTTGAAAGGAGGTTTCATCCATGGCAAAAGGACATAGATCCCAAATCAAAAGAGAGAGAAATGCTGCTAATAAAGATACAAGACCATCTGCTAAGTTGTCTTATGCAAGAGTATCTGTTCAAAAAGCATGTTTCGTTTTAGATGCCGTTCGAGGCAAAGATGTTGAAACAGCACTTGGTATTGTTGCTTACAATCCAAGATATGCTTCAAGTCTTGTTGAGAAATTATTGAAGTCAGCGATTGCAAATGCTGAAAATAACAATGGAATGAATGTAGAAAACCTTTTTGTTGAAGAATGTTACGCAGAAAAAGGACCTACAATGAAAAGAATTAAACCAAGAGCACAGGGTAGAGCTTACAGAATCGAAAAGCGTGTTAGCCATATCACTATCGTGCTTAATGAAAGATAAGGAGGGCAATAATGGGACAGAAAGTTAATCCTCATGGCTTAAGAGTCGGCGTTATCAAAGATTGGGATTCAAAATGGTATGCTGAAGCTGATTTTGCAGATTATTTAATAGAAGACTACAAAATCAGAAAATACCTTAAGAATAAATTATATAGTTCTGGTGTTTCTAAGATTGAAATCGAAAGAGCATCAGATAGATTAAAAGTTATTATTTTCACTGCTAAACCAGGAGTAGTAATTGGTAAGGGTGGAACTGAGATTGATAAAATCAAAGCAGAAGTTCAGAAATTGACTTCTAAAAAATTAGTAGTAGACATTAAAGAAGTAAAAAGACCAGATAAAGATGCTCAATTAGTAGCTGAAAACATAGCTTTACAATTAGAGAATCGTGTTTCTTTTAGAAGAGCCATGAAATCATCTATGACTAGAACAATGAGATCAGGTGTTAAAGGTATCAAAACAGCTGTTGCGGGACGTCTTGGCGGGGCTGAAATGGCACGTACAGAGTTTTACAGTGAAGGAACAATTCCTTTACAGACTTTAAGAGCAGATATAGATTATGGTTTCGCAGAAGCAGATACAACATACGGCAAATTAGGCGTAAAAGTATGGATCTACAAAGGCGAGATACTTCCAACTAAATCCAATAAGGAAGGGAGCGATATATAATGTTAATGCCAAAGAGAGTAAAGCATCGTAAGCAATTTCGTGGAAACATGAAAGGTAAAGCACTAAGAGGAAATACAATTTCTAATGGTGAATACGGTATTGTTGCTTTAGAACCATGTTGGATTAAATCAAATCAAATTGAAGCGGCACGTGTTGCTATGACTCGTTATATCAAACGTGGTGGTAAAGTTTGGATTAAGATTTTTCCAGATAAACCAGTAACTACAAAACCAGCGGAAACACGAATGGGTTCTGGAAAGGGCACATTAGAATTCTGGGTAGCAGTTGTTAAGCCAGGTCGTGTAATGTTTGAAATCTCAGGAATACCTGAAGATATCGCTAAAGAAGCATTACGTCTTGCGGTGCATAAGTTACCATGTAAATGTAAAGTAGTTTCTCGTGCAGACTTAGAAGGCGGTGATAACAGTGAAAATTAATAAGTATGTAGAAGATTTGAAAGCAAAATCAGCTGCAGAATTAAGTGATGAATTAGTAGCTGCTAAAAAGGAACTTTTCAATTTAAGATTCCAAAACGCAACAAATCAGTTAGATAATACAAGCAGAATTAAAGAAGTAAGAAAAAATATTGCTAGAATTCAGACGATCATTACTGAACAATCAAAGTAATATACTGATTGAAACCTTATTTTAATGAAAGGAGATTATTGTTGTGGAAAGAAATTTGAGAAAAACTCGTACCGGAAAAGTTTCGAGTAATAAAATGGATAAGACTATAGTTGTAGTAGTTGAAGAACATGTTAAGCATCCTCTATATAAGAAGATTATGAAGAGAACTTCTAAATTGAAGGCTCATGATGAGGATAACTCATGCAACATTGGTGATACAGTTAAAGTTATGGAAACAAGACCATTATCTAAAGATAAAAGATGGAGACTTGTAGAAATTATTGAAAAGGCAAAATAGTATTTTGCTATATATAATTTAAAGGAGGTAACCCAGATGATACAACAAGAGAGTAGACTTAGAGTAGCGGATAATACCGGCGCTAAAGAAATACTTTGCATTAGAGTATTAGGTGGTTCAACTAGAAGATATGCTAGTATTGGCGATATCATCGTTGCTACTGTTAAAGATGCAACACCAGGTGGTGTTGTGAAAAAAGGTGACGTTGTTAAAGCCGTAGTTGTACGTACAGTAAAAGGCGCTCGTCGTAAAGACGGTTCTTATATAAAATTCGATGAAAATGCTGCTGTAATTATTAAAGATGATAAAAACCCAAAAGGAACTCGTATTTTTGGACCAGTAGCAAGAGAGTTAAGAGAAAAACAATTCATGAAAATTGTCTCATTAGCTCCCGAAGTATTATAAGGAGGTGCCAAGATGTCAACTATGAAAATCAAAAAAGGTGATACTGTTAAAGTAATTACTGGTAAAGATAAAGACAAAGAAGGTAAAGTTGTTGCTGTAAATATTAAAACAAAAAAAGTTTTAGTTGAAGGTGTTAATATGATTACAAAACATACCAAACCAAGCGCAGCTAATCAAGCTGGTGGAATCATTGAAAAAGAAAGTCCTATTGATATTTCTAACGTTATGTACGTTTATAAAGGAAAAGCTACAAGAGTCGGATTTAAAATCGACGGAGATAAAAAAGTTCGTGTAGCTAAATCAACAGGCGAAGTTATCGACTAATATTAAGAGAGGAGGTCGCAGACGTTGAACAGACTTAGAGAAGAATATAAAAATGAAATAGTAGATGCTATGACTAAAAAATTTGGTTATACAAATGTAATGCAGGTACCTAAAATTGATAAAGTTGTTATCAATATGGGTGTTGGCGAAGCAAAGGATAACGCTAAACTTTTAGACACAGCGGTGAAAGACTTAGAAATTATTGCTGGACAAAAAGTAGTTCTTACAAGAGCTAAAAAGTCTATAGCAAACTTCAAGCTCAGAGAAGGAATGCCTATCGGATGTAAAGTTACATTACGAGGCGAGAAAATGTATGAATTCATTGATCGTCTTATAAATTTAGCATTACCTCGTGTACGTGATTTTAGAGGTGTGAACGCTAATGCTTTTGATGGTAGAGGAAACTACTCACTAGGAATTAAAGAACAGCTAATTTTCCCTGAAATTGAATATGACAAAGTTGATAAAGTTAGAGGTATGGATGTAATATTTGTTACTACAGCTAATACAGACGAAGAAGCTCGTGAATTATTGACATTATTCAATATGCCGTTTACAAAATAGATAGGAGGGAAACTTCATGGCTAAAACTTCAATGAAGGTAAAACAACAACGTGAGCAAAAATTCTCAACTAGAGAATATAGCCGTTGTAGAATATGTGGACGTCCACATGCATATTTAAGAAAATACGGAATCTGCAGAATCTGCTTCCGTGAACTAGCATATAAAGGACAAATACCAGGCGTTAGAAAAGCAAGCTGGTAAAAAACGGAAGGAGGCAACCTTAAAATGACTATGAGTGATCCAATCGCAGACATGCTTACGAGAATTCGTAATGCTAATACTGCTAAACATGATACAGTAGATATCCCTGCATCTAAAATGAAAACAGCAATAGCTGGAATTCTTTTAGAAGAAGGTTATATTAAAAAGTTTGACATCGTTAATGATGGAGATTTTAAGACAATCCGTGTTACATTAAAATACGGTAAAGATAAAAATGAAAAAATTATTACAGGACTTAAGAGAATTTCAAAACCTGGTCTTCGTGTATATACAAACAGGGAAGAACTTCCAAAAGTGCTTGGTGGTCTTGGTATAGCAATAATTTCAAGCAATCAAGGTGTAGTAACAGATAAAGTGGCAAGAAAACTTAATGTAGGTGGAGAAGTTTTAGCGTTTGTTTGGTAGGCATTGAACACTTAGCGAGCTCAAGTCCTCGGACGCAGAGCGAGGTTAGTGTGAAAGCCGTTCCCGAGACTTATGCTGTGGCAAGCCGCAAGGCGCCGACAGAGCATTAGCCAAGTGGAACTGTGAATTCTCTCACAAAGTAGTGGAGTTCATTAGCCGAGTGGAACTGTGAATTCTCTCACAAAGTAGTGGAGTTCATTAGCCGAGTGGAACTGTAGACCTCTCTCTCAACATAGAGAGGCACACAAACAAATTAGCATTTAAAACAACCAATCCAATCACAGAAAACGGAGGTACGGGCATGTCACGTATAGGAAGAATGCCAATCGCCATACCAGCAGGAGTTACTGTTGTTATAGCAGAAAATAATAAAGTGACTGTAAAAGGTCCTAAAGGAACACTTGAAAGAGTGCTTCCATCAGAAATGGATATTAAAAAAGAAGGCGAAGAAATTATTGTAACCAGACCTAGTGATTTAAAGAAAATGAAATCATTACATGGTTTAACAAGAACGCTTGTATCTAATATGGTTATCGGTGTAACCGACGGTTATGTAAAAATCCTTGAAATCAACGGTGTTGGTTACAAAGCTGCTAAGGCAGGAACTAAATTAACTTTATCTTTAGGTTATTCACATCCAGTAGAGATGGAAGATCCAGAAGAAATAGAGTCAATTTTAGAAGGAAATAAGATTACTATTAAAGGTATCGACAAAGAAAAAGTTGGCCAATACGCAGCTGAAATCAGAGATAAAAGAAGACCTGAACCTTACAAAGGAAAAGGTATTAAATATGCTGATGAAGTTATTAGACGTAAAGTTGGTAAGACTGGTAAGAAATAATTAAGGAGTGTGTGAAAATGATTAATAAAAAATCAAAAGTGATAATTCGCGAGAAAAAACATAGAAGACTACGTAATCGTTTCAGTGGAACTACCGTAAGACCACGTTTAGCTGTGTTTAGAAGTAATAATCATATGTATGCTCAAATTATTGACGATACAGTTGGAAATACGCTAGTTGCAGCTTCAACTCTTGAAAAAGAGGTTAATACTGAACTAGAAAAGACTAATAACGTTGATGCAGCAGCATACTTAGGTACTGTTATTGCAAAAAAGGCATTAGAAAAAGGTATTACAACAGTTGTCTTCGATAGAGGTGGCTTCATATACCAAGGTAAAGTTCAAGCATTAGCAGATGCAGCTAGAGAAGCTGGTCTAAAATTCTAACAAGGAGGAGAACACATGAAACGTACAATCATTGATGCTAGTCAATTAGAATTAGAAGAAAAAGTAGTATCAATCAAACGTGTTACTAAAGTTGTTAAAGGTGGTCGTAACTTCAGATTTACAGCATTAGTAGTAGTTGGTGATGGTAATGGACACGTTGGTGCAGGTTTAGGTAAAGCAACTGAAATTCCTGAAGCGATTCGTAAAGGAAAAGAAGATGCAGCTAAAAAATTGATCAACATAACATTAGATGCAAGCAATAGTATTTCACATGATTTTATCGGAAAATTTGGTAGTGCAGAAGTGCTATTAAAAAGAGCTCCAGAAGGTACAGGAGTTATTGCTGGAGGTCCAGCACGTAGCGTACTTGAACTTGCAGGAATCAAAAATATTCGTACAAAATCATTAGGATCAAATAATAAACAAAATGTTGTACTTGCTACAATCGAAGGTTTAAGTAAATTAAAAACTCCAGAAGAGGTAGCTAAACTTCGCGGAAAAACTGTTGAAGAGATTCTAGGCTAAGGAGGGTATTTAAAATGGCAGATAAATTAAAAATTACTTTAGTAAAGTCTACAATCGGTGCTATTCCTAAGCAGAGAGCTACCGTTGTTGCATTAGGTCTTAAAAAACTTCACAAAACTGTTGAGCATCCAGACAATAGTGCAACAAGAGGTATGATACAGCGAGTTAGACATTTAGTAAAAGTTGAAGAGATTTAAATATTAGAGAAGGAGGTGTCAGAATGGATTTATCAAATTTAAGACCTGCAGATGGTTCAAAACATAATGATAATTTCAGAAGAGGTCGTGGACATGGATCAGGAAACGGCAAGACAGCTGGTAAAGGACATAAGGGTCAAAAGGCTCGTTCAGGCGGTACAAGACCAGGTTTCGAAGGTGGTCAGATGCCTTTATACAGAAGAATTCCTAAGAGAGGATTCACTAATCGTAATACAAAAGTAATTATTGGTATTAATATTAGTGCTCTTGAAGTATTCGACAATGATACAGTAGTTTCAGTTGAAACTTTACTTGAACAAGGAATCGTTAAGAATCCTAGAGATGGTGTTAAAATTCTTGGAAACGGAGAATTAACTAAGAAGCTTACTGTTCAGGCTAATGCATTTAGTGCAAGTGCTGTAGAAAAAATTAAAGCTCTTGGTGGAAAAACTGAGGTGATCTAATAATGCTTGTAACACTCCAAAACGCATTTAAAATTAAAGATATAAGAAATAGAATTATATACACATTTTTAATGTTAGTTGTAGTAAGAATAGGTTCTCAACTTCCTATTCCTGGAGTAGACAGGACTTACTTTGCAAACTGGTTTGCAAATCAATCCGGTGACGCATTCAATTTTTTTGATGCCGTTACCGGTGGATCATTTTTGCAAATGTCTGTATTTGCATTAAATATTACACCTTACATTACTTCGTCCATCATTATGCAGTTATTGACTATTGCAATTCCTAAGTTAGAAGAATTGCAAAAAGACGGTGATGACGGAAGAAAGAAAATTCAAAAAATCACTCGCTACTTAACAGTTGGGTTGGCTTTAATGGAAGCTTCCGCAATGGCTGTTGGTTTTGGTAAACAGGGATTATTAGTAGATTATAATTTTGTTAATGTATCAATGGTTATTGTAACGCTTACAGCAGGTTCAGCTTTCCTTATGTGGATGGGTGAAAGAATTACTGAAAAAGGTGTTGGTAATGGTATATCAATTATACTTTTAGTTAATATTATTTCACGTATGCCAGATGATTTTATATCATTATTCCAACAATTTGTTGCGACTAAGACTGTTGCAAAAGGAGCATTGGCTCTTGTGATTATTTTAGCGGTTGTAATAGCTACAGTAGTATTTGTAGTATTTTTGCAAGGTGGAGAGAGAAGAATTCCTGTACAGTATGCTAAAAAAATGCAGGGAAGAAAAATGGTTGGAGGACAATCAACACATATTCCGTTGAAGGCTAACACAGCTGGTGTTATTCCAATTATTTTTGCATCTTCACTTATGCAGTTTCCAGTTGTAATAACTTCCTTATTAGGAAAAAATCAAGGTACTGGAATTGGGGCTAAGATTTTAAAAGCTTTAACTTCATCACATTGGTTTAATCTAGATGAGCCAGTTTATAGCATTGGGCTTTTAGTTTACATTGTTTTAGTAATATTTTTTGCATACTTCTATACATCGATTACATTTAATCCAATAGAAGTTTCTAATAATATGAAAAAGCAAGGTGGTTTTATACCAGGTATTCGCCCAGGCAAGCCAACAACTGATTACTTAAATAAAATTTTAAATTATGTCATTTTTATTGGAGCGGTAGGTCTTATTATCGTAGCCACGATACCTATTTTTTTCTCAGGTGTATTTGGTGCTTCAGTTTCATTCGGTGGAACATCACTAATCATTGTTGTTGGTGTTATTCTTGAAACGTTGAAACAAGTTGAATCTCAAATGATAGTTAGAAATTATAAGGGATTTTTAAATGACTAATTTCTAGAAACATAGCTTTCTGGATAATAGAATAGTGTTCTACAGTTTTGACTGTAGTGCACTATTGTAATATAGAAAAAGTAATAATTGTTTTGATTATTATAAAGTAGATATCCATAGAAGCAATATTTTTCTAAAGTATAAATTATCCATTAATTGGGAATAATTTAAGTGATTGGAGGAAATATCATTGAAAATTATTATGCTGGGAGCCCCAGGAGCAGGAAAAGGTACTCAAGCCAAGCAAATTGCAGATCAGTACAATATACCACATATATCAACAGGCGATATATTTAGAGCTAATATTAAAAATGAAACTGAATTAGGTAAAAAAGCTAAAACTTACATGGATCAAGGACTATTAGTTCCAGATGAATTAACTGTAAATTTAGTAATAGACAGATTTAAAAATCCAGACTGTGAAAATGGATATGTTTTAGATGGTTTTCCAAGAACAATTCCACAGGCTGAGAGTTTAGATGCTGCATTATCAGAGATTGGCGAGAAGATTGATTTTGCTATTAATATTGACGTCCCAGATGTAAATATTGTTAACAGAATGTCGGGTCGCAGAGCATGCCCTGCGTGCGGAGCAACATACCATGTGGTACATATCCCAACAAAAACAGAGGGAATATGTGATCATTGTGGACATGAGCTTGTACTTAGAGACGATGATAAGCCAGAAACAGTGAAAAAGAGATTAGGTGTGTATCATGATCAAACACAACCACTTATTCAATATTATACAGCGAAACAAATATTAGTTGATGTAGATGGTACTAAAGATATGGCAGATGTATTTCGCGCCATTGAAGAAATTTTAGGAGCATAGACTATGGCTGTAACAATAAAGTCTGATAGAGAAATTGAACTTATGAGAGAAGCAGGTAAAATTCTTGCTACTGTTCATAAGGAACTTGAGAAAGCAATTAAACCAGGAATATCCACATTGGATATTGATAAATTAGGTGAGGAATTGATTAGAAGTTATGATTGCATTCCTTCTTTCCTGAATTATAATGGTTATCCTGCCTCTATATGTGTTTCGGTTAATGATGAGGTTGTTCACGGTATACCTTCAAAGGATAGAATTATTCTAGAAGGTGATATTGTTAGCTTAGATGCCGGTGTAATTTACAAAGGATATCATTCAGATGCTGCACGAACTCATGCAGTTGGAGAAATAAGCAATGATGCTAAAAAATTAATTGAAGTAACAAAGCAGAGTTTTTTCGAGGGAATTAAATTTGCTAAAGAAGGTAATCATCTATATGAGATTTCAGAAGCTATTGGTACTTATGCTGAAAGCTTTGGCTACGGTGTAGTCAGAGATTTAGTTGGTCATGGCATTGGTTCTAATTTACATGAAGATCCTCAAATACCAAATTTCAAGCAGAGAAGAAGAGGCTTAAAACTCCAAGCAGGAATGACACTTGCCATAGAACCTATGATTAATATAGGACGTTACGATGTTGAATGGTTGGATGACGATTGGACTGTAGTATCAGAAGACGGTTCTTTATCAGCTCATTATGAAAATACGATACTTATAACAAAGGGTGAACCTGAGTTATTATCAATTTAGGAATAATGATGATGAATGCTCATTAATATACCAGTACAGGAGTAATGATATGGAAAGATTTGAAGTTGGAATGTTGGCTACTTCAAAGGCTGGACATGATAAAAATGCGATATATGTAATAATTGGGAACGAAAATGAATATCTATATTTAGTAAATGGAAAAAATCATTTGTTAGAGAATCCTAAAAAGAAAAATATAAAGCATATACAAGTCATAAAACATGTCGATGAAGATTTCCAAAATAAGCTAACTGGAAACAACAAAATTCAGGATGAAGATATTAAAAGAGTGATTAAGCTTTATGGTTTGGAACTTAGTTAGAGAGGTTCATGAATCTTAGTAAATTGGATTAACTTATCGTTAGGATACAGTTAGATATAAAATATGCCGTGAAAGGAGACTACACTAAATGTCAAAATCAGATGTTATCGAAATAGAAGGAACCGTTATTGAAAAGCTACCTAATGCAATGTTTCAAGTTGAACTTGAAAATGGGCATAAGGTTTTAGCTCATATAAGTGGTAAATTAAGAATGAATTTTATTCGAATCTTACCAGGAGATAAAGTAACTATTGAACTCTCACCTTATGATTTATCAAAAGGTAGAATTATTTGGAGAGATAAATAGAAAAAGCTTGATATTTTTAAATTATAATGTTATAATCTAAAACGAACTTTTTAAATTTGCCCCGTGTGTAAGTGCGCCTTTAGAAGCGCGTAAATGCAGGGCTGCACTGTGGAAAGGAGGATTTTACCATGAAGGTTAGATCATCAGTAAAACCTATTTGCGAAAAATGCAAAGTTATCAAAAGAAAAGGAAGCATTAGAGTAATCTGCGAAAATCCTAAACACAAACAAAGACAAGGCTAATATAGTTCTTGATTTTGTGATGTTTTTATGCATAATACGTATAGTGTAATTATGCATAAGAAGAAGTAATATTTACTTCGAGTAACTTATTTTTTAGTGCGGCTGCAGTATGAACCACTAGGCTATGTTGTTCATGCTGATATTATATATTACGGACTTTCGTATCTGTAATCACTTGGAGTTATTAGAATAATTCCTTGTGCAATTAAAATGTGAGATTACTCACGGTTATTGCTTTTTAATACCGAGAATAATAGTATCGGAAAGACTACGACAAATCTAATCGTAGTTGGATGCAGGGATGTATCTCAATTAGGAACAATATTAATATGGTAGTAAGAAGAACGTACACATTTCAGACGCTGCGAGACAGTGGGCTACGAAGATGATTACTACTCAGAAGAAAATGGAGGAATATTCACATGGCTCGTATTAGCGGTGTTGATTTACCAAGAGAGAAACGTGTTGAAATTGGTTTGACTTACGTTTATGGAATTGGAAGAGTAAGTTCAAATATAATACTTGAAAAAGCAAAAGTTAGCCCTGACACTCGTGTTAGAGACTTAACAGATGAAGAAGTAAAGAGAATTAGTGCTGTTATCGACGAAAGTCAGATGGTAGAAGGTGATTTACGAAGAGAAATCGCTTTAAATATTAAAAGACTTCAAGAAATTGGATGTTATAGAGGTATTCGCCATAGAAAAGGACTTCCAGTTCGTGGACAGAAGACTAAGACAAATGCAAGAACAAGAAAAGGTCCTAAGAGAACTGTTGCAAACAAGAAAAAGTAAGCACTTAACGAATGCAAGCCGTTAGGCGTAGTACGAGTTTAGTGCGAACTTTGTTATCAGTTACTTAGTGAAATCGAGCGAAGCGAGAATTGAGCTTAGAAACTGCATAACTACCTTTGAGAACTTAATGAATGCAAGCCGTTAGGTGAAGTGTGAATTTAGTACAAACTTAGTAATTGCATAGTTATCTTAAGGATACAATAAATTTAAATAAATAGAAAGAGAAAGTAGGTTAGTTTAAATGGCTAAGAAAGTTACAAAAAAAGTGACAAAAAAGCGTGTAAAGAAAAACGTTGAACGCGGACAGGCACATATTCAATCATCATTTAACAATACTATCGTAACGTTAACTGATACTGAAGGAAATGCTCTATCATGGGCAAGTGCTGGTGGTCTAGGATTTAGAGGTTCAAGGAAATCTACTCCTTATGCAGCACAAATGGCAGCGGAAACTGCTACGAAAGCAGCCTTAGTACACGGTCTTAAGACTGTTGATGTTATGGTTAAAGGACCAGGATCAGGAAGAGAAGCAGCGATTCGTGCGCTTCAGGCTTGCGGTCTTGAAGTAACTAGCATCAAGGATGTAACTCCAGTACCACATAATGGATGTCGTCCACCAAAACGTAGAAGAGTCTAATGGGAGGTGTAAATAAATGGCAGTAAATAGAGTTCCTGTTCTTAAGAGATGTAGATCACTTGGTTTAGAGCCAATGTATTTAGGAATAGATAAAAAGTCAAGAAGAGAGCTTAGAAGAGCGAATAAGAAGATGAGCGAGTATGGTCTTCAGCTTAGAGAAAAACAAAAAGCTAAATTTATATATGGTGTTTTAGAAAAACCATTTCATAACTACTATGAAAAAGCTGATAAAATGCGTGGCATGACAGGTGAGAATCTTATGATTTTACTTGAATGCAGATTAGATAACGTAATATACAGAATGGCATTAGCTAGAACTAGAAAAGAAGCAAGACAAATCGTAGATCATAAACATATTTTAGTAAATGGCCAACGAGTTAATATCCCTTCATACCTAGTGAAAGCTGGAGATATAATTGAAATCAGAGAGAAATCAAAAGGTTCTCAAAGATATAAAGACATCTTAGAAGCAACTGGTGGTAGATTAGTTCCAGAATGGATCGATGTTGACCAGGAAAATCTTAAAGCTTCAATCAAGGAACTTCCAAGTAGAGAAGTAATTGATGTACCAGTTGATGAGATGCTTATTGTCGAATTATATTCAAAATAAGATATCTTGTTTTAACTTATATAAAAGGGTTAAAATACATCTTAACCTTAAAGTATTATGTACTTTAAGGTTAATGATTATTTATACGAGTAATGTACAAAATGCAACAAAATTTGCAGATTGTGATTGCAATTATAAATAGAGAAACATGCGTAAAGTGTTTCTTGTGCTTTTAAGTATTTTTCACCCTCAATACTATATAACCCAAAAAAGGAGGGGCTTTGTAGTGTTCGATTTCGAAAAACCTAAAATTGAGATTGCTGAGATCTCAGATGATAAGAAATATGGAAAATTTGTTGTAGAACCATTGGAAAGAGGCTACGGCACAACTCTTGGTAATTCATTAAGAAGAATTATGCTTTCTTCGTTACCAGGAGCCGCAGTAACTCATGTTAAAATTGAAGGTGTTTTACACGAATTCAGCTCGATACCTGGTGTTAAGGAAGATGTAACTGAAATTATAATGAACATTAAAAGCTTAGCTATTAGAAATAGTAGTGAAACTAGCGAGTCCAAAGTAGCCTATGTTGAGTTTGAAGGCGAGGGAGTTGTTACAGCAGCTGATATTCAAGCAGATTCAGATATAGAAATTCTAAATCCAGAGTTAGTTATTGCGACATTAAATGGTGGAGCAGACAGTAAATTATTTATGGAACTTACTATTAACAAGGGTAGAGGTTATATAAGTGCTGACAAGAATAAAAGCGACGATTTACCAATTGGTATGATTGCAGTTGATTCAATTTATACTCCTGTCGAGCGTGTTAATTTAGCTGTTCAAAACACTCGTGTTGGTCAGATAACTGATTATGATAAACTTACATTAGATGTATTTACAAATGGTACATTGGTTCCAGATGAAGCATTAAGCTTAGCAGCTAAAGTATTAAGCGAACATTTAAACTTATTTATTGACTTATCAGAAAATGCAAAAACTGCAGAAGTTATGATTGAAAAAGAAGACAATGAAAAAGAAAAAGTACTTGAAATGAACATTGATGAATTAGAACTTTCTGTTCGTTCATACAACTGTTTAAAGAGAGCCGGGATTAACACTGTTGAAGAACTAACAAACAGAACTTCCGAAGATATGATGAAAGTTCGTAATCTTGGAAGAAAATCATTAGAAGAGGTTCTTGCTAAATTAAAAGAACTTGGTCTTATGTTAAACCCAAGCGACGAATGATAATCTTTGACGAAAGTCACGGCAATGTTACAACTTATGGATATATAGCATTTAGTTAGTAAGACCGATGAAGCGTAGCTAAATGTTCCACAATTTGGAGGTAGAATAGAAATGGCAAAATATAGAAAACTTGGAAGAAATTCAAGTCAAAGAAAAGCTTTAATGAGAAATCAAGTAACAAATCTTATCAATAATGGTAAAATTGTTACTACTGAAGCAAAAGCAAAAGAAATTCGCAAAATTGCTGAAGGCATCATTGCATCAGCAATCAAAGAAAAAGATAATTTTGAAGAAGTTACTGTTAAAGCTAAAGTTCCTCGTAAAGATGCCGATGGCAAAAGAGTAAAAGAAGTTGTTGATGGTAAGAAAGTAACTGTATATGATGAAGTTGAGAAGACTATTAAAAAAGATAAGCCTTCACGTCTACATGCAAGAAGACAGATGCTTAAAGTTCTTTACAGTGTTACAGAGATTCCAGCAGATTCTGCAGGAAAGAAAAAGAACACAAAAGAAGTTGATTTAGTTGCAAAATTATTTGATGAAGTTGCTCCTAAGTGTGCAGCTCGTACTACTCAAGGTGGTTACACTAGAATCGTTAAGATTGGTCAACGTAAAGGTGATGCTGCTATGGAAGTATTATTAGAGATTATATAATTAGAAAATGAATCGATTTTAAATAGGAAGCTGTTACACTAAGAAATTAGTGTGCAGCTTTTTTTATGTAATAGTAAAGTTCCACGAACTTTACTATTACATAAAAGGCACAATCTTCATTGTTCATTAAGGTAATAGACTAGCTTGAACTATATTGCGAATATTTTTTTGGTGAGATACCAACTGCCTTTGTAAAAGCTTTTAAAAAGTTGCTATAATCATGAAAACCACTTTTTTCGCATACTTCTGTTACACTTAAGCCAACATTAAGAAGAGATTTTGCAATGCTGATTCTTCGAGCTGTAAGATATTTATTAATTGTAGTTCCAGTCTCAGCTTTGAAAATTCTGCAAATGTAGGATTCACTTAAATAAAAGTTATCGGCCAATGATTTGATTGTAAGTTCATTACTGATATTTTTGTTGATATATTCTAATATATCAATCACTTGACTATTATATTGATAATGTTCTTTTTTTTCTTCTACATCACATTGAGTATTGAATTGACTATTAATCATAACTAATAGTTCAGTAAATGCAGTCTGTTCTAACATATCACTTCCAAAACCCGACAAGCTTGACATCTTATGAATATAGTATATAAAACGCTGCTGTTGTTCTTTTGATAACTCAAGTCGGTGACTGGAGTCAGTCGTTCTGTAGGAGAAACAATGGTCCAAGTTCGTTTCAGGCGTGGATAACTGTTTTAAATATTCAGGATGTATTGATATTATAATTCGTTCATGAACCATAGAGTCAATTTGATCGATATAATGGCTTTCATATTGATTAATAATAAAAATATCACCTGAATTAATATCATAATACTTGTTATCAATTAAAAAGCGTTTCCCTCCAGATACTGAATAAAATAGTTCATAGCAATCATGAATATGCATCGCCATAGGTTTCTCCTCATTGTACAAATGTGCTATTGCAAAGCGTTTCGTCTGAATACATTCCGAGATTGCTTTTCTACAAGATGTAAATTCTTTCATATAAATCCTCCTTTCATTGTAAGCAATTGAATAATTTCATTCATATTTATTAGTTTAAAACAAGATAGTGTTACATTTAAGAAAATAAGTTAATTTATGTATATAAACTACCGATATATGATATCTTATCCAAGAGGTTTAAGAAATTATATATTACTTGTATATTAGGCATGAATTCATTTAATTATAGTATATTAGTTCATTATTTTCAAGGTTTTAGCCAATAAGTGCAAAGAATTTGTTAATTATGTATGATATACTTATAACAATAACTAGAAAATTAAAAGTATCTAACGATGAAAGGAAGTAGAATAATGGAAATCAGAACAGCAGCATCACCTAAAGATGTGAAACATTACACTACACAGCGACTAAGAGAGGAATTCTTAATTCAGAATTTATTCGTACCTGGAGATATTAAGACAGTATATAGCCACATTGACCGTATTATAACAGGAGCAGCTGTGCCACTAAAACCTTTAGTTTTAACAGCCGGAGACGAAATAAGAGCAGATTATTTTTTACAAAGGCGTGAACTTGGTATTATTAACATTGGTGGAAAAGGAACAGTTACAGTTGACGGAAGCGTTTATGAACTAGAGTATAAGGATGGAATGTATGTCGGCATGGGATCAAAGGATATTGTTTTTGCAAGTGCTGATGAAAAAAATCCAGCTAAATTCTATTTAAATAGCGCACCAGCGCATATGGCATATCCAACGGTATTAATTAAGCCAGAGGATTGCGTAACAGTTGAACTTGGAACTATGGAAGAAGCAAATCACAGAGTAATTAGAAAATATATTTTACCAGGACAAGTTGAAAGTTGTCAGTTAGTTATGGGAATGACAGCACTTGAACCAGGAAGTGTATGGAACACAATGCCTTGTCATACACATGATAGAAGGATGGAAGTGTATTTATACTTTGAAGTACCAGAGGAAGCATTAATATTTCATTATATGGGAGAACCAACAGAGACAAGACATATTGTTATGAGAAATGAAGAAGCTGTAATTTCTCCAAGTTGGTCAATTCACTCGGCTTCAGCTACAAGAGCATATACATTTATTTGGGGAATGGTTGGAGAAAACCAGGCTTTCGATGATATGGATGGAGTAGCAATGAAAGATTTAATGTAACTATTCAGTACCCAATAAGGCGAGGCGTTTTGAAAGCAAATTCCCGAGTTTTATAGCGCTAAAATGCAAGTTTCTTGCATTTTATGTGCATCGCGTAGCAGTAACTATGAAGGTACTGAATCGTTAGGATTTAATGTAATTGAATACACTTTGTGTTTTCAATAGATTGCATGATGAAAAGAAGTTATGTACTTTTATTATCATGAATAACTTTAAACTTAAAATGGACAATGATTATAGGAGGATTTAAAATGGCAATATTAGATAGTTTTTCACTTAAAGGTAAAATCGCACTCATAACAGGTGCATCATATGGAATCGGATTTTCAATCGCAAGTTCCTATGCAGAAGCAGGTGCAACAGTAGTATTTAATGATATTAAACAAGAACTAGTAGATAAGGGAATTGCTGCATATGCGCAAGAAGGCATTAAAGCTTATGGTTATGTATGTGACGTTACAAATGAAGATCAAGTGGTTGAAATGGTAGCTAAAATTGAAGCAGAAGTTGGTGTTATCGATATTCTTGTTAACAATGCTGGAATTATCAAACGCGTACCGATGATTGAAATGTCAGCAGCAGATTTTAGACAGGTTATTGACGTAGATTTAAATGCTCCATTTATTGTATCAAAAGCTGTTATTCCAGCAATGATCAAAAAAGGTCATGGAAAAATCATTAACATCTGTTCTATGATGAGCGAATTGGGAAGAGAAACAGTTTCAGCTTACGCTGCAGCTAAAGGCGGACTTAAAATGCTTACAAAGAATATTTGTTCAGAATACGGTGAATTTAACATTCAATGTAATGGTATTGGACCTGGATATATTGCAACTCCTCAGACAGCTCCACTTAGAGAAGTTCAGGCAGATGGTTCCAAACATCCATTTGACAAGTTCATTTTAGCAAAAACTCCAGCTAACCGTTGGGGAGAGGTAGAAGATTTAGCAGCACCAGCTGTATTCTTGGCTTCGGAGGCTTCAAACTTCGTTAATGGACATATTCTATACGTTGATGGTGGTATTCTTGCTTATATCGGAAAACAACCACAATAATATAAATACCAATCATGAAGCTGAAACATTTCCTTAGGAATATTTCGTTACTGTTCACACAGTAGCTTAACACTAGCTGTTAAGCTACGTAAGAAAATGATTCAACAAATGATTTCTGCTTC